>NZ_JBSHAF010000002.1:404526-468984 GCF_053611365.1 Streptomyces sp. NPDC054813
CTCTTCTCTGTGGTCGGTGGCCGCCGCGCGCCCCGCCCCCCCCTGGGGGGGGGGGGGGGGGGGGGGGGGGGGGCGCCGGGCCACGCCAGCCGGGACTTGCCGACCCCGCCGACCCCGGTCACCGTCACCAGCCGGCCGGACTCCAGGGCCCGGGCCAGCTCGCCGAGTTCGGCCGAGCGGCCCACGAACGCGGTCAGTTCCAGGGGCAGATTGCCGTCCGCCGAAGGGCCGGGGTGCTGAGGACCTCGCATGGAACACGGAGCGTACTTAACCGTATTCAGTCCGTACAATCGGTTCCCGGAACTCAGCCGCTCGCGCGCGGTAATCCGGTACGGAGCCCGACGCCCCGCGCGATAGGCTCAGTGCTCAATTGATTTCGCGGAAGAGCGGGAAGCAGGTGCGCGCAGTGTCCGGTGGAGAGGTGGCCGGGATCCTGGTGGCCGTCTTCTGGGCGATCCTGGTCTCCTTCCTCGCGGTGGCTCTCGTGAGGCTGGCCCAGACGCTCAAGGCGACCACCAAACTCGTGGCGGATGTGACCGACCAGGCGGTCCCGCTGCTCGCCGACGCCTCCGCGGCCGTACGCTCCGCGCAGACCCAGATCGACCGGGTCGACGCGATCGCCTCCGACGTCCAGGAGGTCACCTCCAACGCCTCCGCGCTGTCGACCACCGTCGCCTCCACCTTCGGCGGCCCGCTGGTCAAGGTCGCGGCGTTCGGCTACGGCGTGCGCCGGGCACTGACCGGCCGCAAGGCGGACGTGCCCGCCCGGGAGCCCAGGCGTACCGTGATCGTGGGCCGGACCGTGCCCGCCGCACGGCGGAAGAACCGGGGAAAGTAGGAGCCAGGCAGATGTTCCGCCGTACGTTCTGGTTCACCACCGGTGTTGCCGCCGGTGTCTGGGCCACCACCAAGGTCAACCGCAAGCTCAGGCAGCTGACCCCCGAGAGCCTCGCCGCCACCGCCGCGAACAAGGCGCTGGAGACCGGCCACCGGATCAAGGACCGGGCGATCGGCTTCGCGCTCGACGTCCGCGAGAACATGGCTCAGCGGGAGGAAGAGCTGGGGGACGCGCTGGGTATCAACGCGGACCCCGAACTCCCCGCGCCCCGGCGGCTCGCCGCCATCGAGAACAACCGCAGCAACCCGAAGTACATCGATAACACGACGTACTCGTACGACCGGAATGAGGACCACTGATGGAGTCGGCAGAGATCCGCCGCCGCTGGCTGAGCTTCTACGAGGAGCGCGGTCACACCGTCGTCCCTTCGGCGTCGCTCATCGCGGACGACCCGACTCTGCTCCTCGTCCCGGCCGGCATGGTGCCCTTCAAGCCCTACTTCCTCGGTGAGGTCAAGCCGCCCTGGGCGCGCGCCACCAGCGTGCAGAAGTGCGTGCGCACCCCCGACATCGAAGAGGTCGGCAAGACCACTCGGCACGGCACCTTCTTCCAGATGTGCGGCAACTTCTCCTTCGGCGACTACTTCAAGGAAGGCGCCATCAAGTATGCCTGGGAGCTGCTCACCACGCCCCAGGACAAGGGTGGTTACGGCCTGGAGCCGGAGAAGCTCTGGATCACCGTCTACAAGGACGACGACGAGGCCGAGCGCATCTGGCACGAGGTCGTCGGCGTGCCGAAGGAGCGCATCCAGCGCCTCGGCATGAAGGACAACTACTGGTCCATGGGCGTCCCCGGACCCTGCGGCCCCTGCTCCGAGATCAACTACGACCGCGGCCCCGAGTTCGGCGTCGAGGGCGGCCCGGCCGTCAACGACGAGCGGTACGTGGAGATCTGGAACCTCGTCTTCATGCAGTACGAGCGCGGCGAGGGCATCGGCAAGGACAACTTCGAGATCCTCGGCGAACTGCCCAGCAAGAACATCGACACGGGCCTCGGCCTGGAGCGTCTCGCCATGATTCTGCAGGGCGTGCAGAACATGTACGAGATCGACACCTCGATGGCGGTCATCGAGAAGGCCACCGAGCTGACCGGTGTGGCCTACGGCGACGCCCACGGCTCGGACGTCTCGCTGCGCGTGGTCACCGACCACATGCGGACGTCGGTCATGCTCATCGGCGACGGCGTCACCCCCGGCAACGAGGGCCGCGGCTATGTGCTGCGCCGCATCATGCGCCGCGCCATCCGCAACATGCGCCTCCTCGGCGCCACCGGCCCGGTCGTCCTCGACCTGATCGACACCGTGATCCGGATGATGGGGCAGCAGTACCCGGAGCTGGTCACCGACCGCGAGCGCATCGAGAAGGTCGCCGTCGCCGAGGAGAACGCCTTCCTCAAGACGCTGAAGGCCGGCACCAACATCCTCGACACCGCCGTCACCGAGACCAAGGAGGCCGGCGGCACGGTCCTCGCCGGCGACAAGGCCTTCCTGCTCCACGACACCTGGGGCTTCCCGATCGACCTCACCCTCGAAATGGCCGCCGAGCAGGGCCTCGCGGTGGACGAGGACGGCTTCCGCCGCCTGATGAAGGAGCAGCGGGACCGCGCCAAGGCCGATGCCCAGGCCAAGAAGACCGGGCACGCCGGTGCCGGCGCCTACCGCGAGATCGCCGACAAGACCGGCGAGACCGACTTCATCGGCTACTCCGACACCGAGGGCGAGACCACGATCGTCGGCATCCTGGTCGACGGCGTCTCCTCGCCGGCCGCCAGCGAGGGCGACGAGGTCGAGATCGTCCTGGACCGCACCCCGTTCTACGCCGAGGGCGGCGGTCAGATCGGCGACACCGGCCGGATCAAGGTCGACTCCGGTGCCGTCGTCGAGATCCGCGACACCCAGAAGCCGGTCCCGGGCGTCTACGTCCACAAGGGTGTCGTCCAGTTCGGCGAGGTGACGGTCGGCGCCAAGGCCCACGCCGCGATCGACCAGCGCCGCCGCACCGCCATCGCCCGTGCCCACTCGGCCACCCACCTCACCCACCAGGCGCTGCGCGACGCCCTCGGCCCGACGGCGGCCCAGGCCGGTTCGGAGAACCAGCCCGGCCGCTTCCGCTTCGACTTCGGCTCGCCGTCCGCCGTCCCGACGGCCGTGATGACCGACGTCGAGCAGAAGATCAACGAGGTGCTCGCCCGCGACCTGGACGTGCGCGCCGACATCATGGGCATCGACGAGGCCAAGAAGCAGGGCGCCATCGCCGAGTTCGGCGAGAAGTACGGCGAGCGGGTCCGCGTGGTGACCATCGGCGACTTCTCCAAGGAGCTGTGCGGCGGCACCCACGTCCACAACACCGCCCAGCTGGGCCTGGTGAAGCTGCTCGGCGAGTCGTCGATCGGCTCGGGTGTCCGCCGTATCGAGGCCCTCGTCGGCGTCGACGCCTACAACTTCCTGGCCCGTGAGCACACGGTCGTCGCCCAGCTCCAGGAGCTGATCAAGGGCCGTCCGGAGGAGCTTCCGGAGAAGGTCTCCACCATGCTCGGCAAGCTGAAGGACGCCGAGAAGGAGATCGAGAAGTTCCGCGCCGAGAAGGTGCTGCAGGCCGCCAGCGGCCTGGTCGACTCCGCGAAGGACGTCCGCGGGATCGCCGTGGTGACCGGGCAGGTCCCGGACGGCACCACCCCGGACGACCTGCGCAAGCTCGTCCTCGACGTGCGCGGCCGCATCCAGGGCGGGCGCGCCGCCGTGGTCGCCCTGTTCACGGTCAACAACGGCAAGCCGCTCACGGTCATCGCCACCAACGACGCCGCCCGCGATCGCGGCCTCAAGGCCGGTGACCTGGTCCGCACCGCCGCCAAGACGCTCGGTGGCGGTGGCGGTGGCAAGCCGGACGTCGCCCAGGGCGGCGGCCAGAACCCGGCCGCCGTGGGCGAGGCCATCGACGCCGTAGAGCGTCTCGTGGCCGAGACCGCCAAGTAAGAAACGGTAAGAAGATGCGCAGAGGGCGTCGGCTCGCCGTCGACGTCGGGGACGCCCGGATCGGGGTCGCCTCGTGCGACCCCGACGGGATCCTGGCCACCCCCGTCGAGACCGTCCCCGGCCGGGACGTCCCGGCCGCCCACCGCCGACTGCGGCAACTGGTCGAGGAGTACGAACCGATCGAGGTCGTCGTCGGACTCCCGCGCTCCCTCAAGGGAGGCGAGGGCCCGGCCGCCGTCAAGGTCCGGGCCTTCGCCCAGGAGCTGGCCAAGGGCATCGGGCCGGTGCCGGTCCGGCTGGTCGACGAGCGGATGACGACCGTGACGGCCAGTCAGGGACTGCGGGCCTCGGGGGTGAAGTCCAAGAAGGGCCGCTCGGTCATCGACCAGGCCGCCGCTGTGATCATCCTCCAGCAGGCGCTGGAATCCGAACGGGTGTCAGGTAAACCACCCGGCGAGGGCGTCGAAGTAGTCATCTGATCGCGATACGGTAACGTTCCGCGCGATGCGATGGTTTTCGAACAGCCACCGCACAGCAAGAGGCGGAACGGTCAGCCGGCCCACCAGCCGCGTGATGCGCCGCCTCGCGGCTCTAGGGGATCGATGACTGAGTATGGCCGGGGCCCAGGCTCCGAACCGTGGCATCCGGAGGACCCGTTGTACGGGGACGACGGATGGGGAGGACAGCAGGCCCACGTGGGTCAGCAGTCCCCCTACGGCGGCCAGCCGCAGCACTACCCGCAGCAGTCGCAGCAGCAGTACGGCGACTGGAGCCAGCACCCACAGGGCGGGTACGACCAGCACCACGCCCAGCAGCAGTACGCGTACTACGACGAGCAGGGGCAGCTTCAGTACGCCGACGGACAGGGCCAGCAGCAGTACGACCAGCAGCAGTACGACCAGCAGCAGTACGACCAGCAGTACGCCGGCCATGCCCGGCAGCAGTACCACCAGGGCGGTTGGGACGCGACCGGCACCCACGGCCAGGTGCCCTACGCCGCCGACCCGGGCGACCCCTACGGCCAGCAGCCGGTGGCGTACGGCGGGGAGCAGCCCGACTTCTACGGCACCGAGGACGCGTACCCGCCGCCGGAGCCGCCCGGCCGCAGGCGCCCGGAGCCGGAACCGCAGCCGGAGCCCGCCGTCGAGGAGGAGGAAGAGCAGCACCCCTTCTTCACGGGCGCCGACGACGACGAGGACGACGATGACGACCCGAAAGGGCGCCGCGGTGGTGGCCGCGGCAAGGAGGCGAAGGGCGGCAAGGGGGCCAAGAAGCGCCGCAACGGCTGCGCCTGTCTGGTGGTCTGCCTGGTGTTCGGCGGCGGTGCGGCCACGGTCGGCTATTACGGCTGGCACTTCTACCAAAATCGTTTCGGCGCGGCGCCGGATTACGCGGGCAGCGGCAACGGTTCGGTGACCGTCGAGATCCCGAAGGGCGCGGGCGGCTATGACATCGGCCGGCGTCTGAAGGAGGCCGACGTCGTCAAGAGTGTCGACGCGTTCGTGGCCGCCCAGTCGCAGAACCCGGATGGAAAAACGATTCAGGCAGGCGCCTATCTCCTGAAGAAGGAGATGTCCGCCGCGAGTGCCGTGCAGCTGATGCTCGACCCGAAGAGCAAGGCCAATGTGGTGGTCACCCCGGGCGAGCGCGCGGGGGCTGTCTACGTGGCCCTCGACAAACAGCTCGGCCTTTCCTCGGGCACCACCAGGAAGGTGGCGAAGACCGAATACAAGAGCCTCGGTCTGCCGAGCTACGCGAACACCAACAGCAAGATCATGGACCCGCTGGAGGGCTTCCTCTTCCCGGGCACCTATCCTGCGGCGAAGGGCATGAAGCCCGACACGATCCTGAAGCAGATGGTCGCCGCGGCCAAGGAGGAGTACGCCCCCTACGACCTCGCGGCACAGGCCAAGAAGTACGACCTGGACAATCCGCTGCAGCTCATCACGGTCGCGAGCCTCGTCCAGGCCGAAGGAAAGACACACGACGACTTCCGCAAGATGGCGGAAGTGATCTACAACCGTCTCCAGCCCACGAACACCGAGACGAACCAGTTGCTCCAATTCGACTCGACCTTCAACTACCTGAAGGGCACGAGCAACATCCATATCAGCGAGTCGGAGATCAACAGCAACCGGGACCCGTACAACACCTACACCCAGAAGGGCCTTCCGCCCGGCCCGATCGGCAACCCCGGCGACGAAGCGCTGAAGGCGGCAATGAATCCGACCGACGAGGGCTGGATGTATTTCGTGGCGACCGACGGCGTGAACAACACCGAATTCGCCAAGACCAACGCCGAATTCGAGAAGCTCAAGGAAAAGTTCAATGCCAACTCGGGCCACTGACGCCCGTCGGGCCGCCGTGCTCGGTAAGCCCATCGCCCACTCGCTCTCCCCGGTGCTGCACCGGGCCGCGTACGACGAACTCGGGCTCACCGACTGGTCGTACGAGCGCTTCGAGGTCGACGAGACCCGGCTGCCCGGCTTCCTCGGGCAGCTGGGGCCGGAGTGGGCGGGGCTGTCGCTGACCATGCCGCTGAAGCGGGCGGTCATCCCGCTGGTCGACGAGATCAGCGAGACGGCCGCCTCGGTCGACGCGGTCAACACGGTCGTCTTCACGGAGGACGGCCGACGGCTTGGGGACAACACCGACATCCCGGGCATGATCGCCGCGCTGCGGGAGCACGGCATCGAACAGATCGACTCCGCCGCGATCCTCGGCGCCGGCGCCACCGCCTCCTCGGCGCTGGCCGCGCTCGCCCGGATCTGCACCGGCGAGGTCGTCGCCTACGTCCGCAGCGAGGAGCGCGCCGCCGAGATGCGGCACTGGGGCGAGCGGCTCGACGTCGAGGTCCGCACCGCCGACTGGGCCGACGCCGAACAGGCCCTGCACGCCCCCCTGGTCATCGCCACCACCCCGGCGGGCACCACCGACGCCCTCGCCGCCGCCGTACCCGAACGCCCCACCACCCTCTTCGACGTCCTCTACCACCCCTGGCCCACGGCGCTGGCCGCGCGCTGGTCCATGTTCGGGGGAGCCGTGGTGAGCGGCCTGGACCTCCTGGTGCACCAGGCCGTGCTCCAGGTCGAACAGATGACCGGACGCGCCCCGGCGCCGCTGGACGCCATGCGCCGGGCCGGGGAGAAGGCGCTCGCCGAGCGCTGACCCCTTCCACCTCCGCGTCCACCTCCGCGTCCGTCTGCTGGACCGGCGGCCGGGTTCACCGCCCGGACGTGGGAGGATCGGAGGCGGCGGACCGGGGCCGCGCACCCGGTCGGGCCGTCGCCGTACGCGAGGACGCGCGTACGCAGGGCAGTACCAGGGCGCGAGCACTGAGGAGCATCGTTGAGCAGGCTGCGTTGGCTGACCGCGGGGGAGTCCCACGGTCCCGCACTTGTCGCGACGCTGGAGGGCCTTCCCGCCGGCGTGCCGATCACGACCGAGATGGTCGCGGACCACCTGGCGCGGCGGCGGCTCGGTTATGGACGCGGTGCGCGCATGAAGTTCGAGCAGGACCAGGTCACCTTCCTGGGCGGTGTCCGGCACGGTCTCACGATCGGCTCGCCGGTCGCGATCATGGTGGGCAACACCGAGTGGCCCAAGTGGGAGCAGGTCATGGCGGCCGACCCGGTCGACCCCGAGATCCTGGCCGGACTCGCTCGCAACGCCCCGCTGACCCGCCCGCGTCCCGGTCACGCCGACCTCGCCGGTATGCAGAAGTACGGCTTCGACGAGGCCCGGCCGGTCCTGGAGCGTGCCTCCGCGCGGGAGACCGCGGCCCGGGTGGCGCTCGGCGCGGTCGCCCGGTCGTACCTGAAGGAGACGGCCGGCATCGAGATCGTCTCGCACGTGGTCGAGCTGTGCTCCGTGAAGGCCCCTAAGGGCGTGTACCCCACCCCGGCCGACGTCGAGAAGCTGGACGCCGACCCGCTGCGCTGCCTGGACGCGGACGCGTCGAAGGCGATGGTCGCGGAGGTCGACCAGGCCCACAAGGACGGCGACACCCTCGGCGGTGTGGTCGAGGTGCTGGCCTACGGGGTGCCGGTCGGCCTCGGCTCGCACGTGCACTGGGACCGCAAGCTGGACGCCCGCCTGGCCGGTGCGCTGATGGGCATCCAGGCGATCAAGGGCGTCGAGATCGGCGACGGCTTCGAGCTGGCACGGGTGCCCGGCTCGCAGGCCCATGACGAGATCGTCGGCACCGACGAGGGCATCCGGCGCGTCTCCGGCCACGCCGGCGGCACCGAGGGCGGCCTGTCCACGGGTGAGCTGCTGCGGGTGCGGGCCGCGATGAAGCCGATCGCGACCGTGCCGCGCGCCCTGCGGACCGTGGACGTGTCCACCGGTGAGGCCACCCAGGCCCACCACCAGCGCTCCGACGTCTCCGCCGTGCCGGCTGCCGGCATCGTCGCCGAGGCGATGGTCGCGCTCGTCCTCGCGGACGCGGTCGCGGAGAAGTTCGGCGGTGACTCGGTGCCCGAGACCCGCCGTAACGTGCAGTCGTACCTCGAGAACCTGGCGATCCGGTGACCGGCGCACCGGTGGTGGTGCTGGTCGGACCGATGGGCGTGGGCAAGTCCACGGTCGGGGGACTGCTCGCCGAGCGGCTCGGGGTCGGTTACCGGGACACCGACGAGGACATCGTCGCCGCCGAGGGCCGCGCCATCGCCGAGATTTTCGTCGACGAGGGGGAGCCCGCCTTCCGTGCCATCGAGAAGCGGGCGGTCCAGGTGGCCCTGGCCGAGCACGAGGGCGTCCTCGCACTCGGCGGCGGCGCGATCCTCGACGCGGACACGCGGGCGCTGCTGGCCGGCCGACGGGTGGTCTACCTCTCGATGGACGTCGAGGAGGCTGTGAAGCGCACCGGCCTGAACGCGGCCCGGCCGCTGCTGGCCATCAATCCGCGCAGGCAGTGGCGGGAACTGATGGAGGCGCGTCGGCACCTGTACGAGGAGGTCGCCTCGGCCGTCGTCGCGACCGACGGGCGTACGCCCGAAGAGGTCACCCAAGCAGCGCTGGACGCACTGGAGTTGAAGGAAGCATGAGCGAGGCAGTCACCCGGATCCAGGTCGGCGGCACGGCGGGCACCGAGCCGTACGAGGTCCTGGTGGGCCGTCAACTGCTCGGTGAGCTGGGCGGGTTGATCGGTGAGAGGGTCAAGCGGGTCGCGGTGATCCACCCCGAGGCGCTCGCCGAGACCGGTGACGCGCTCCGCGCCGACCTGGCCGGGCAGGGCTACGAGGCCGTCGCCATCCAGGTGCCCAACGCGGAGGAGGCCAAGACCGCCGAGGTCGCCGCCTACTGCTGGAAGGCGCTCGGCCAGTCCGGCTTCACCCGCTCCGACGTCGTCGTCGGCGTGGGCGGCGGGGCGACGACGGACCTGGCCGGTTTCGTGGCCGCCACCTGGCTGCGCGGGGTCCGCTGGATCGCCGTCCCGACCACCGTCCTCGCCATGGTCGACGCGGCGGTCGGCGGCAAGACCGGCATCAACACCGCCGAGGGCAAGAACCTGGTCGGCGCCTTCCACCCGCCGGCGGGTGTGCTGTGCGACCTGGCCGCGCTGGACTCCCTCCCGGTCAACGACTACGTGTCCGGGCTCGCCGAGGTCATCAAGGCCGGTTTCATCGCCGACCCGGCGATCCTGGAGCTCATCGAGTCCGACCCCGAGGCCGCGCGCACGCCGGCCGGCCCGCACACGGCCGAGCTGATCGAGCGCTCCATCCGGGTCAAGGCGGAGGTCGTCTCCTCCGACCTCAGGGAGTCGGGCCTGCGGGAGATCCTCAACTACGGCCACACGCTCGGCCATGCCATCGAGAAGAACGAGCGCTACAAGTGGCGGCACGGTGCCGCGGTCGCCGTCGGCATGCACTTCGCCGCCGAACTCGGCCGGCTGGCCGGGCGCCTGGACGACGCGACAGCCGACCGCCACCGCGCGATCCTCGAATCGGTGGGCCTGCCGCTGCACTACCGCTACGACCAGTGGCCCAAGCTGGTCGAGACGATGAAGGTCGACAAGAAGTCCCGCGGCGACCTGCTGCGCTTCATCGTCCTCGACGGCCTCGCCAAGCCCACCGTCCTGGAGGGCCCGGACCCGGCGGTACTGCTCGCCGCCTACGGCGAGGTCGGGCAGTAAGTCCGCAGCTGTTCCTTCCGCCCGATTCGCCTGGTGGCTCGGGCACTTCGTACCGCCCCCGGCCGTTTCACCAAACGACGACCGGGGGCGGTACCGTTCGGTAACGAGCGCAGCCGCACATGACGAGACGGAGTGGCACCGGATGCAGCACGCAGTGGGATCTCCGCTGCCGCCGCCCCATCAGCCGGGGCAGGGACCGACCGGCTGGCCGCCGGCCGCACACCATCCGGGAGCGCCGCAGGGCCCCGCGCCCGTGCCGCCGCCACCGGCCGCGCCCCCGCAGCCGTCGGTTCCGCCGCCACCACCCCTGCCCTCGGCCCCGCCGCCCCCCGACGCCACGGGCCATGTCCCGCTGCCGTCGGGCGCCCCGGTGGGTATCCCCACCGCACCCCCGGCCGCGACCACCGCGCCCGACCCGACCACCACCACCCTGGCGGTCCTGCTCATCGGCCCGGCGGGCGCGGGCAAGACCAGTGTGGCCAAGTACTGGGCCGACCACCGCAGGGTCCCCACGGCTCACATCAGCCTCGACGACGTCCGAGAATGGGTCCGCTCCGGCTTCGCCGACCCCCAGTCCGGCTGGAACGACAACTCCGAGGCCCAGTACCGCCTGGCCCGCCGCACCTGCGGCTTCGCCGCGCGCAACTTCCTGGCCAACGGCATCTCGTGCATCCTCGACGACGCGGTCTTCCCGGACCGGCCGGTCGTCGGCCTCGGCGGCTGGAAGCGCCATGTCGGCCCCGGCCTCCTCCCGGTCGTCCTCCTCCCCGGCCTCGACATCGTCCTGGAGCGCAACGCCGAACGCATGGGCAACCGCCGCCTCACCGACGAGGAGGTGGCCCGTATCCACGGCCGCATGGCGGGCTGGTACGGCTCGGGCCTCCCGATCATCGACAACTCCCAGCTGGACGTACCGAGCACGGCTCGCGTGCTGGACGAGGTCCTGGCACGGGCGATAGCGAGCCCACCGAGCTGGTAGAAGGCGGCCCGGGCGCCGTATCGATCTGCGGCTCCGCCGGGTGGGCGCGAACGCCCCACCGGTCCGCAGCCGAAGGACGACCGGTCACTTGAGGGGCGCGGGGAACTGCGCAGAAAAGTCCCACGGACCCGCACCCCACACCGGCGCCCCGCCACCCCACTCGGCTCCCCTCAACCGGCACAAACCGCCCGCGACTCCTACGCTCGACTCATGTCAGACGTGTACGTGACCCGCCGAACCAGGCTGAGGGAACGATGCAACGCGGCCGGCTGCCAGTCCGCCCTCGTCTCGCGCCCGGCCAACGTGAGATACCTTGCCGGCGCCGCCCCCGCCGGCTCCGTCCTGCTGCTCGGCCGACGCGAGGACCTCCTCGTCAGCCCCGGCCCGCAGGACGACCGCCCCACCGAGGCCCGCCCCGACGACGCCCTTCGGCAGCACCTCCTCGAAGGACCCGGCGGTGACCCCGCCGTGGCCGCCGCCGACCTTGCCGCCGCCCAGGACGCCGACGCCCTCGCCGTCGAGGAGCACCACCTCACGGTGACCCGGCACCGAGCCCTCTCCTCGGTCGCCCCGCGCATCCGCCTCACCGACCTCGGCAGCGCCGTCGAGCAGCTCCGGGTCGTGAAGGACGAGGAGGAGATCTCGTACCTCCGGATCGGCGCCGAGATCGCCGACCAGGCCCTCGGCGAGCTGCTGGAGTCGATCCTCGTCGGCCGCACCGAACGGCACCTCGCGCTGGAGCTGGAGCGCCGCCTGGTCGACCACGGCGCCGACGGCCCGGCCTTCCCCACCTCCGTGGCGACCGGACCCAACTCGGGCCGCCGCGGTCACCGCCCCACCGACCGGCGGGTCGAGGAGGGTGACTTCCTCTCCGTCTGCCTCGGTGCCACCTACCGCGGCTACCGCTGCGAGATCGGCCGGACCTTCGTCATCGGCACCTCGCCCGCCGACTGGCAGATCGAGCTCTACGACCTCGTCTTCGCCGCTCAGCGGGCCGGCCGGGAGGGGCTCGTACCGGGAGCCGCCTACCGTGACGTGGACCGCGCCGCACGCCAGGTGCTGGACTCCGCGGGCTACGCCGAGGGGCTGCAGCCCCTCACGGGACACGGTGTCGGACTCGAAATCGACGAGGACCCGCAGCTCGCCCCGTCGTCCATGGGTAAACTGGACGCTTGCGTGCCGGTCACCGTCGAACCGGGGGTCCACCTCCCGGGCCGGGGCGGTGTCCGGATCGATGACACGCTCGTCGTACGCCCTGAGGCGGACGGCGGACCCGAGCTACTCACCATCACGACCAAGGAGCTGCTCGCGCTGTAGCGCGTGACCCGGGGTCGTACGTCAGTCCAGGAGATTCCGCAACCGTGGCTTCCACGAACGACCTCAAGAACGGCCTGGTGCTCAAGCTCGAAGGCGGCCAGCTCTGGTCCGTCGTCGAGTTCCAGCACGTCAAGCCCGGCAAGGGCCCGGCCTTCGTGCGCACCAAGCTGAAGAACGTGCTGTCCGGCAAGGTGGTCGACAAGACCTTCAACGCCGGCGTCAAGGTCGAGACGGCCAACGTCGACAAGCGCGACATGCAGTTCTCGTACATGGACGGCGACTACTTCGTCTTCATGGACATGGACACGTACGACCAGCTGCACATCGACCGCAAGACCGTCGGTGACGTCGCGAACTTCCTGATCGAGGGCTTCGAGGCCATGGTCGCGCAGAACGAGGGCCAGGTGCTCTACGTCGAGCTGCCGGCCGCCGTCGAGCTGACCATCGCCGAGACCGAGCCGGGCGTCCAGGGCGACCGCTCCACCGGCGGCACCAAGCCCGCCAAGCTGGAGACCGGCTACGAGATCCAGGTCCCGCTCTTCATCACCTCCGGTGAGAAGATCAAGGTCGACACCCGCACGGGCGACTACCTCGGCCGGGTGAACAGCTAACCGTGGCTGCCCGCAACACGGCCCGCAAGCGCGCCTTCCAGATCCTCTTCGAGGGCGACCAGCGCGGGGCCGACGTCCTGACCGTTCTCGCGGACTGGATCAGGCTCTCCCGGGACGACACCCGGCAGCCGCCGGTGAGCGAATACACGATGCAGCTGGTCGAGGGCTACGCCGAGCACGAGCGGCGGATCGACGAGCTGATCGCCCAGTACGCGGTCGGCTGGACGCTCGACCGGATGCCGGTCGTCGACCGCAACATCCTGCGCCTTGGGGCGTACGAGCTGATCTGGGTCGACGAGACGCCGGACGCGGTCGTTCTCGACGAGATGGTGCAGCTGGCGAAGGAGTTCTCGACGGACGAGTCGCCGTCGTTCGTGAACGGACTGCTGGGGCGGCTGAAGGAGCTGAAGCCGTCGCTGCGCCGGGAGGCGTGAGCCACACAAACGCCGGAGGGCCCGCAGCGTGCCTCGCTGCGGGCCCTCCGGCGTTTGTGTGCCCAATGGGGTGGGTGGTGCGTTCGCAGGGCGGCTGCGGGCCGTGTGGGGCCGTTCGCGCCCACGCGGCGGAGCCGCATATCGACACGGCCTCGCGCCCCTGGTGGGGCGTGCAGCCGCCGCCCGCCACGCGAAGTGCGATGACAAAAAGCCGCCGGGGCGGCCGGAACCATCGAGTTCCGGGCGCCCCGGCGGCACGTTTCTGCTCAGGCGTTGTGGGGGTCAGGCGTCCTCGTGGGTGGCGACCGCGCGGCGCGCGTCCGCGTCCAGGACGCCCCAGCTGATCAGCTGCTCGGTGAGGACCGAGGGGGACTGGTCGTAGATGACGGCCAGTGTGCGCAGGTCGTCCTGGCGGATCGACAGCACCTTGCCGTTGTAGTCACCGCGCTGGGACTGGATCGTCGCCGCGTAGCGCTGCAGCGGGCCCGCCTTCTCGGCCGGCACGGTGGCCAGCCGCTCCAGGTCCAGGACCAGCTTCGGCGGGGGCTCGGCGGCGCCGCCAGGCGTGGTGCCCGGCAGCAGCTCCTGCACCGGGACCCCGTAGAAATCCGCCAACTCGGCAAGGCGCTGCACGGTCACGGCACGGTCGCCGCGCTCGTACGAACCGACCACCACGGCCTTCCAGCGACCCTGGGACTTCTCCTCGACACCGTGGAGGGAAAGGCCCTGCTGGGTGCGGATGGCCCGGAGCTTGGCCCCGAGCTGTTTGGCGTATTCGCTGGACATATAGCTCCCCGGACACTGTGTCGACGCGGCCGGCCTTTGGTTCCCGCCGCGCGGCTGGTAACTCACTGTGAGGTTACGCAGCGTTACTCTCTCGCGTCAAGCCGAATGGTCCGCACCGACTCTTCCGTGGTGGCGATGGCCGATTACGCCAAGGGGGTGATCGGAGACCTCTCTGGCACCTGATAGCGTGGATGGCGCAAATCCGACGTCCTTTAAGGTCCGTCCCGTGAGGCGGAGAAGGGGGTCCGTTTCGTATGGACAAGCAGGTAAAGCCCGACCTTCCGGCATCCGATGCCCGGCCCGTGCTCGAAGGGTCCGACATCGCGCGGGTACTGACCCGTATCGCCCACGAGATCGTCGAGCGCGCCAAGGGCGCCGACGACGTGGTGCTCCTCGGCATTCCGACCCGGGGTGTCTTCCTCGCCCGGCGGCTCGCCGCCAAGCTGGAGGAGATCACCGACCGCAAGATGCCCGTCGGTTCGCTCGACATCACGATGTACCGCGACGATCTGCGCATGCACCCGCCGCGTGCGCTGGCCCGCACCGAGATCCCCGGTGACGGCATCGACGGCAGACTCGTCGTCCTCGTCGACGACGTGCTGTTCTCCGGCCGCACCATCCGCGCCGCCCTCGACGCCCTGAACGACATCGGGCGCCCGCGCACGGTCCAGCTCGCGGTCCTCGTCGACCGCGGCCACCGCGAACTGCCCATCCGTGCCGACTACGTCGGCAAGAACCTCCCCACGTCGCTGCGGGAGACGGTCAAGGTCCTGCTCACCGAGGAGGACGGTCGCGACACCGTGCTGCTCGGTGTGAAGCCGACCCCGTAGCAAGCCCAGGGGCCCGCACCGCACCGGTGCGCCCACGCTTGCCCGTAACCTCCCGATATGTGAACTGCCTTACGGAGCCTGACAGATGCAGCGTCATCTCATCTCGGCCGCCGACCTCACCCGCGACGACGCCGTCCTGATCCTCGACACCGCCGAGGAGATGGCCCGGGTCGCCGACCGGCCGATCAAGAAGCTGCCGACCCTGCGCGGCCGCACCGTGGTCAACCTCTTCTTCGAGGACTCGACCCGGACCCGGATCTCCTTCGAGGCCGCCGAGAAGCGGCTGTCGGCGGACGTCATCAACTTCTCCGCCAAGGGGTCCAGCGTCTCCAAGGGCGAGTCCCTGAAGGACACCGCCCAGACCCTGGAGGCGATGGGCGTCGACGCCGTCGTCATCCGGCACGGCGCCTCCGGAGCCCCCTACCGCCTCGCCACCTCCGGCTGGATCGACGCCGCCGTGATCAACGCCGGCGACGGCACCCACCAGCACCCCACCCAGGCCCTCCTGGACGCCTTCACCATGCGCCGCCGGCTCGTCGGCCGGGACGCCGGGATAGGGCAGGACCTGGCCGGCAAGCGCATCACGATCGTCGGCGACGTCCTGCACAGCCGGGTCGCCCGCTCCAACGTCGACCTGCTGCACACCCTCGGCGCCGAGGTCACCCTGGTCGCCCCGCCCACCCTGGTGCCGGTCGGCGTCGGGAACTGGCCCTGCGAGGTGTCGTACGACCTCGACGCCGTCCTCCCCAAGTCCGACGCGGTGATGATGCTGCGCGTCCAGCGCGAGCGCATGAACGCCGCGTTCTTCCCGACCGAGCGCGAGTACTCACGGCGGTACGGCCTCGACGGCGACCGCATGGCGCGGATGCCCGAGCACGCCATCGTGATGCACCCCGGCCCGATGGTCCGCGGTATGGAGATCACCGCCGAGGTCGCCGACTCCGACCGCTGCACCGTGGTCGAGCAGGTCGCAAACGGAGTCTCCATCCGGATGGCCGTTCTCTACCTCCTGCTCGGCGGCAACGAACCCGCCGTCAGCCACGCCCGCACCATCGAGGAGAAGTAAGACCCATGAGCAAGATCCTGATCCGTGGTGCGAAGGTGCTCGGCGGTGAGCCGCAGGACGTCCTGATCGACGGTGAGCTCATCGCGGCGGTGGGCAGCGGGCTGTCCGCCGAGGGCGCCGAGGTCGTGGAGGCCGCCGGCAAGGTGCTGCTGCCGGGCCTGGTCGACCTGCACACCCATCTGCGCGAGCCCGGCCGCGAGGACTCCGAGACCGTGCTGACCGGTACCCGCGCGGCTGCCTCCGGCGGCTACACGGCCGTGTTCGCCATGGCCAACACCTTCCCGGTCGCCGACACCGCCGGTGTGGTCGAGCAGGTCTACCGGCTCGGCCAGGAGCACGGCTACTGCGACGTCCAGCCCATCGGCGCCGTCACCGTCGGCCTGGAGGGCAGGAAGCTCGCCGAACTGGGGGCCATGCACGAGTCGGCCGCCGGGGTCACCGTCTTCTCCGACGACGGCAAGTGCGTCGACGACGCCGTGATCATGCGCCGCGCGCTGGAGTACGTGAAGGCCTTCGGCGGGGTCGTCGCCCAGCACGCGCAGGAACCGCGGCTGACCGAGGGCGCCCAGATGAACGAGGGCGTCGTCTCCGCCGAGCTGGGGCTCGGCGGCTGGCCGGCGGTGGCCGAAGAATCGATCATCGCCCGGGATGTCCTGCTCGCCGAGCACGTCGGCTCGCGCGTCCACATCTGCCACCTCTCGACCGCCGGATCCGTCGAGATCGTGCGCTGGGCCAAGGCCCGGGGCATCGACGTCACCGCCGAGGTCACCCCGCACCACCTGCTCCTCACCGACGAGCTGGTGCGGTCGTACAACCCGGTCTACAAGGTCAACCCGCCGCTGCGCACCGAGCGCGATGTCCTGGCCCTGCGTGAGGCGCTTGCCGACGGCACCATCGACATCGTCGCAACCGACCACGCCCCGCACCCGCACGAGGACAAGGACTGCGAGTGGGCCGCCGCCGCCATGGGGATGGTGGGGCTGGAGACCGCGTTGTCGGTGGTGCAGGAGACCATGGTGGACACGGGCCTGCTGACCTGGGCCGGCGTCGCCGACCGGATGTCCGTCAAGCCCGCGCGGATCGGACGGGCCACCGGCCACGGCCGTCCCGTCTCGGCTGGTGAGCCCGCCAACCTCGCCCTCGTCGACACGGAATACCGTGGCCCGGTGGACCCCGCGGGCTTTGCCTCGCGCAGCCGCAACACCCCGTACGAGGGGCGTGAGCTGCCGGGCCGTGTCACCCACACGTGGCTGCGGGGCAAGGCGACGCTCGTGGACGGGAAGCTGACGTGACACCTCTGATCCTGCTGGCCGACGAGAAGAAGTCGGCCGCGGTCACCGACTGGTCCGCGCGCATCGGCTGGCTCGTCGGGCTCGCCCTCTTCGTGGCGCTCGTCTACTGGCTGATGCGCGAGGGCTGGAAATGGCGCGGCACCCTCCAGGGTGACCTGCCCGAGCTGCCCAGCGCGCCGGACGACCTCGGCGCGGCCAGACTGACGATGAGCGGCCGCTACCACGGCTCCACCACCGCCGGGCAGTGGCTGGACCGCATCGTGGCCCACGGCCTCGGCTCCCGCAGCCGGGTCGAGCTCACCCTGACCGATGCGGGCCTGGACGTCGTACGCCCCGGGGCGACCGACTTCTTCATCCCCGCCGACGCGCTCCGCGAGGCCCTGCTCGGCAAGGGCATCGCGGGCAAGGTCCTCACCGAGGGCGGACTCCTCGTGGTGACCTGGGCGCACGGCGACAAGCTGATCGACTCCGGTTTCCGCTCCGACCACGCGGCCGAGCACACCGAGTGGGTCGACGCCATCAACTCCATGATCAAGACACCCAGCACGGAAGGCGCCGAACGATGACGACCTCCACAAGGGGAGCCGGCAAGGCTCCCGCCGTACTCGTCCTGGAGGACGGCCGGATCTTCCGCGGCCGCGCCTACGGGGCCGTGGGGGAGACCTTCGGCGAGGCCGTGTTCTCCACCGGTATGACCGGCTACCAGGAGACCCTCACCGACCCGTCCTACGACCGCCAGATCGTGGTCGCCACCGCCCCGCAGATCGGCAACACGGGGTGGAACGACGAGGACGACGAGTCCAGCCGCATCTGGGTCTCGGGCTACGTCGTGCGCGACCCCTCGCGCGTGCCCTCCAACTGGCGGGCCCGGCGCTCCCTGGACGACGAGCTGGTCGCGCAGGGCGTGGTCGGCATCTCCGGGATCGACACCCGCGCCCTCACCCGCCACCTCCGTGAGCGCGGCTCGATGCGCTCCGGCATCTTCTCGGGCGAGGCGATCGCCGCCGAGTCCGAGCTCCTCGCGCGCGTGCAGGCCCAGCCGCACATGAAGGGCACGAGCCTCTACGAGGAGGTCGCGACCAAGGAGGCGTACGTCGTCCCCGCGGTCGGCGAGAAACGGTTCACCGTCGCCGCCATCGACCTCGGCATCAAGGGCATGACCCCGCAGCGGATGGCCGAGCGCGGCATCGAGGTGCATGTGCTGCCCGCGACCGCGACCGTGGAGGACGTGTACGCAGTCGGCCCCGACGGCGTGTTCTTCTCCAACGGCCCCGGTGACCCGGCCACGGCCGACGGCCCGGTGGCCCTGATGGCCTCCGTCCTGGAGCGGAAGACCCCGCTGTTCGGTATCTGCTTCGGCAACCAGATCCTCGGCCGCGCGCTCGGCTTCGGCACCTACAAGCTGAAGTACGGCCACCGGGGCATCAACCAGCCGGTCCAGGACCGTACGACCGGCAAGGTCGAGGTCACCGCGCACAACCACGGGTTCGCCGTGGACGCGCCGCTCGACGAGGTCAGCGAGACGAGGTTCGGTCGCGTCGAGGTCTCACACGTCTGCCTGAACGACAACGTCGTGGAGGGGCTGCAGCTGCTCGACCAGCCCGCCTTCTCCGTCCAGTACCACCCCGAAGCGGCAGCCGGCCCGCACGACGCCGCCTACCTGTTCGACCGCTTCACGTCTTTGATGGACACAGTCCTGATGGAGGGCCAGCGTGCCTAAGCGCACCGATATCCAGTCCGTCCTGGTCATCGGCTCCGGCCCGATCGTCATCGGCCAGGCCGCCGAGTTCGACTACTCCGGCACCCAGGCCTGCCGCGTCCTGCGGGCCGAGGGCCTGCGGGTCATCCTGGTCAACTCCAACCCGGCGACGATCATGACCGACCCGGAGATCGCCGACGCGACCTACGTCGAGCCGATCACCCCCGAGTTCGTCGAGAAGATCATCGCCAAGGAGCGCCCCGACGCCCTGCTGCCCACCCTGGGCGGCCAGACCGCGCTCAACACCGCGATCTCGCTGGCCGAGAACGGCGTCCTTGCCAAGTACGGCGTCGAGCTGATCGGCGCCAACGTCGAAGCCATCAACAAGGGCGAGGACCGCGACCTCTTCAAGGGCGTCGTGGAGGCCGTGCGCGCCAAGATCGGGCACGGTGAGTCCGCCCGGTCGGTGATCTGCCACTCCATGGACGAGGTGCTCGCGGGAGTGGACGAGCTGGGCGGCTACCCCGTCGTCGTCCGCCCCTCCTTCACCATGGGCGGCGCCGGCTCCGGCTTCGCCCACGACGAGGAGGAGCTGCGCCGGATCGCCGGCCAGGGCCTGACCCTCTCGCCCACCACCGAGGTGCTCCTGGAGGAGTCGATCCTCGGCTGGAAGGAGTACGAGCTGGAGCTGATGCGCGACAAGCACGACAACGTCGTGGTCGTCTGCTCCATCGAGAACTTCGACCCCATGGGCGTGCACACCGGTGACTCGATCACCGTCGCCCCGTCGATGACGCTGACCGACCGCGAGTACCAGATCCTGCGGGACATCGGCATCGCCGTGATCCGCGAGGTCGGTGTCGACACGGGCGGCTGCAACATCCAGTTCGCGGTGAACCCCGAGGACGGCCGGGTCATCGTCATCGAGATGAACCCGCGCGTGTCCCGGTCCTCGGCGCTCGCCTCCAAGGCCACCGGCTTCCCGATCGCGAAGATCGCGGCCAAGCTGGCTGTCGGCTACACGCTCGACGAGATTCCGAACGACATCACGCAGGAGACCCCGGCCTCCTTCGAGCCCACGCTCGACTATGTGGTCGTCAAGGCCCCCCGCTTCGCGTTCGAGAAGTTCCCGCAGGCCGACTCCACGCTGACCACGACCATGAAGTCGGTCGGCGAGGCGATGGCCATCGGCCGCAACTTCCCCGAGGCCTTCCAGAAGGCGCTGCGCTCGCTGGAGAAGAAGGGCAGCCAGTTCACCTTCGTCGGCGAGCCCGGTGACAAGGAAGCGCTGCTGCACGAGGCGGTGCGGCCCACCGACGGCCGGATCAACACCGTCATGCAGGCCATCCGCGCGGGCGCCACGCCCGAGGAGGTCTTCGCGTACACGAAGATCGACCCGTGGTTCGTGGACCAGCTGTTCCTGATCAAGGAGATCGCGGACGAGCTGGCGGCCGCCGCCGAACTCACCCCCGACCTGCTCGCCGAGGCCAAGCGGCACGGCTTCTCCGACCAGCAGATCGGCGAGATCCGCGGGCTGCGCGAGGACGTCGTCCGCGAGGTCCGGCACGCGCTCGGCGTCCGCCCGGTCTACAAGACGGTCGACACCTGCGCGGCCGAGTTCGCCGCGAAGACGCCGTACTTCTACTCCTCCTACGACGAGGAGACCGAGGTCGCCCGGCGCGAGAAGCCGGCCGTCATCATCCTGGGCTCCGGTCCCAACCGCATCGGCCAGGGCATCGAGTTCGACTACTCCTGCGTACACGCGTCC
Organism: Streptomyces sp. NPDC054813; assembly: GCF_053611365.1. NCBI lineage: Bacteria > Bacillati > Actinomycetota > Actinomycetes > Kitasatosporales > Streptomycetaceae > Streptomyces > Streptomyces sp. NPDC054813. Next base: position 425,314 of record NZ_JBSHAF010000002.1, read on the forward strand.
TTCGCGCTGTCGGACGCCGGGTACGAGACCGTGATGGTCAACTGCAATCCGGAGACCGTCTCCACCGACTACGACACCTCCGACCGGCTGTACTTCGAGCCGCTCACCCTGGAGGACGTGCTGGAGATCGTCCACGCCGAGCGGCAGGCCGGTCCGGTCGCCGGTGTGGTGGTGCAGCTGGGCGGGCAGACCCCGCTGGGTCTGTCGCAGGCGCTGAAGGACAACGGGGTGCCGATCGTCGGCACGTCCCCCGAGGCCATCCACGCGGCCGAGGACCGGGGCGCCTTCGGCCGGGTCCTCGCGGAGGCGGGTCTGCCGGCCCCCAAGCACGGCACCGCCACCAAGTTCGCCGAGGCAAAGGCCATCGCCGACGAGATCGGCTACCCGGTGCTTGTCCGGCCGTCGTACGTCCTCGGCGGGCGGGGCATGGAGATCGTCTACGACGAGACCCGCCTCGCCGCCTACATCGCCGAGTCGACCGAGATCAGCCCCTCCCGGCCGGTGCTCGTAGACCGGTTCCTGGACGACGCCATCGAGATCGACGTCGACGCGCTGTACGACGGCCAGGAGCTGTACCTCGGCGGCGTCATGGAGCACATCGAGGAGGCCGGTATCCACTCCGGCGACTCGGCGTGCGCCCTGCCGCCGATCACGCTGGGCGGCTTCGACATCAAGCGCCTGCGGGCCTCGACGGAGGCCATCGCGAAGGGCGTCGGCGTGCGCGGTCTGATCAACATCCAGTTCGCGATGGCCGGGGACATCCTCTACGTCCTCGAAGCCAACCCGCGCGCGTCCCGTACGGTCCCCTTCACCTCGAAGGCGACCGCGGTACCGCTGGCGAAGGCCGCCGCCCGGATCTCGCTGGGCGCGACCGTCGCCGAGCTGCGCGCCGAGGGCCTGCTGCCAGCCCGCGGCGACGGCGGTGAGCTGCCGTTCGACGCGCCGATCTCCGTCAAGGAGGCGGTCATGCCGTGGTCGCGGTTCCGCGACATCCAGGGCCGCGGCGTCGACACCGTGCTCGGCCCGGAGATGCGCTCCACCGGCGAGGTCATGGGCATCGACTCGGTCTTCGGCACGGCGTACGCCAAATCCCAGGCGGGGGCCTACGGGCCGCTGCCGACCAAGGGCCGCGCGTTCATCTCGGTCGCCAACCGCGACAAGCGCTCGATGATCTTCCCGGCGCGTGAGCTGGTCGCCCACGGCTTCGAACTGCTCGCCACGTCCGGCACGGCCGAGGTGCTCAAGCGCAACGGCATCAACGCGACCGTTGTTCGCAAGCAGTCGGACGGCGTTGGCCCTCAGGGCGAGAAGACGATCGTTCAGCTGATTCACGACGGCGAGGTCGACCTCATCGTCAACACCCCGTACGGCACGGGGGGTCGCCTGGACGGGTACGAGATCCGGACGGCCGCGGTGGCCCGGTCGGTGCCGTGTCTGACGACCGTGCAGGCGCTGGCGGCGGCTGTGCAGGGGATCGATGCGCTGAACCACGGGGACGTGGGGGTGCGGTCGCTCCAGGAGCATGCGGAGAGGTTGACGGCCGCGAGGGTCTGAGAGGCCGTAGTGAAGCTGCGGGCCGGTGGGGGCCGGTCGCGCCCACGCGGCGGAGCCGCATATTGAGCACCGCCCCGCGCCCCTTGGGGGGCGCGTTGCCCAGCTGTCGGTATGGGGGGCACCGTACGCCGGTGTCCCCCTTCGCATGAGGACTCCATGTACAAGATCTTCTTCAATCTCGTTTTCAAGCGGATGGACCCGGAGCAGGCCCACCACCTCGCCTTCCGTTGGATCCGGCTCGCCGCTCGTATCCCCGTGCTGCGTACTTTCGTCGCGGCCGCCCTGGCTCCCCGCTACAAGGAACTGCGCACCGAGGCCTTCGGGTTGCGGATGCACGGGCCCTTCGGGCTGGCCGCGGGGTTCGACAAGAACGCCGTCGCGATCGACGGGATGTCGATGCTCGGGTTCGATCACGTCGAGATCGGGACCGTGACCGGTGAGGCGCAGCCCGGTAATCCCAAGAAGCGGCTGTTCCGGCTCGTCGCCGACCGGGCGCTGATCAACCGGATGGGGTTCAACAACGACGGATCGCTGACCGTCGCCGCGCGGCTGGCGACCCGTGAGCCCGTCTTCAGGACCGTCGTGGGCGTCAACATCGGCAAGACCAAGGTCGTACCGGAGGCCGAGGCGGTCCACGACTACGTGAAGTCCGCCGAGCGGCTCGCGCCGTACGCCGACTACCTGGTCGTGAACGTGTCGTCGCCGAACACGCCGGGCCTGCGCAACCTCCAGTCCGTCGATCATCTGCGTCCGCTCCTGACGGCCGTGCGCGAGGCCGCCGACCGTGTGGCGGCGAACCGCCAGGTGCCGCTGCTGGTGAAGATCGCGCCGGACCTCGCCGACGAGGACGTCGACGCGGTCGCCGACCTGGCCGTCGAGCTGGGGCTCGACGGGATCATCGCGACCAACACCACCATCGCCCGGGAGGGCCTCGGGCTGCGCTCCGACGCCGAGCTGGTGAAGGAGACCGGGGGGCTCTCGGGGGCGCCGCTGAAGGAGCGGTCCCTGGAGGTGCTGCGGCGCCTGTACGCGCGCGTGGGCGACCGGATCACCCTGGTCGGAGTCGGAGGCGTCGAGAACGCCGAGGACGCCTGGCAGCGCATCCTGGCCGGTGCCACGCTGGTCCAGGGCTACAGCGCCTTCATCTACGAGGGGCCGTTCTACGCTCGCGACCTCCACAAGGGGCTCGCGGCCCGCCTGCGCACCAGCCCGTACGCCACGCTCGCCGACGCGGTCGGCGCCGATGTGAGGAAGACCGTATGAGCCCGTTGGAGCCCTTCGGCGCGCGCCTGCGCCGTGCGATGGACGAGCGCGGTCCGCTGTGCGTCGGCATCGACCCGCATGCCTCGCTGCTCGCCGAGTGGGGTCTGAACGACGACGTGGCGGGGCTCGAACGGTTCAGCCGTACCGTCGTGGAGGCGCTGGCCGACCGGGTCGCGGTCATGAAGCCGCAGAGCGCGTTCTTCGAGCGGTTCGGCTCGCGCGGCGTGGCCGTCCTCGAGCGGGTGGTGCAGGAGGCACGAGACGCCGGGACGCTGGTCGTCATGGACGCCAAGCGCGGCGACATCGGCTCCACCATGGCCGGGTACGCGGAGGCCTTCCTGAGCAAGGACGCGCCGCTGTTCTCGGACGCCCTTACCGTCTCGCCGTACCTCGGCTACGGCTCGCTCAGCCCGGCCGTGGCGCTGGCCCGGGAGAGCGGGGCCGGCCTCTTCGTCCTGGCGCTGACCTCGAACCCGGAGGGCCCCGAGGTGCAGCACGCGGTGCGCGGCGACGGCCGGACGGTCGGCGCGACCATGCTGGCCCACCTGGCCGCCGAGAACACCGGCGAGGAGCCGCTGGGCTCCTTCGGCGCCGTCGTCGGTGCCACGGTCGGCGACCTGTCGTCGTATGACCTCGACATCAACGGCCCGCTGCTCGCGCCGGGCGTCGGGGCGCAGGGCGCGACGGCGGCCGACCTTCCCACGGTCTTCGGGGCGGCGGTGCGCAACGTGGTTCCAAACGTGAGCCGAGGTGTTTTGCGTCACGGTCCCGATGCCGGGGCCCTGAGGGCGGCCGCGGAGCGGTTCGCGGGCGAGATCCGGGATGTCGTCGCAGGTCGGTGAGGACTCCGATGACTGCTCCGGTGAGCACTTCGGCGACGGCCGGAGCGTGAATACATCCTCAAATCCGGGGCAGTATGTCTGAAATGTCTGGCCTGACGGAGGCTGACCAGGACTTTTCCGCTGTTCTCGCTGACTCCGGCGGACTTGCCCGCTAGTCTCCGAGCAGAGTCAACGGGCAAGCGTGTTGCTCGTAGCTCCCCAGGTGTGGGCCGACTAGGTTCCTCACCGGTCCGTATCCGACAGTTCGACATCCGAGGTGACGTAGGCGTGGCTCTTCCGCCCCTTACCCCTGAACAGCGCGCAGCCGCGCTCGAAAAGGCCGCCGCGGCTCGCCGGGAGCGGGCCGAGGTCAAGAATCGACTCAAGCACTCCGGCGCCTCTCTCCACGAGGTCATCAAGCAGGGCCAGGAAAACGACGTCATCGGCAAGATGAAGGTCTCCGCCCTGCTCGAGTCCCTGCCGGGCGTGGGCAAGGTCCGCGCCAAGCAGATCATGGAGCGACTCGGGATCTCCGAGAGCCGCCGGGTTCGTGGCCTCGGGTCCAATCAGATCGCGTCACTGGAGCGCGAGTTCGGCAGCACCGGCTCCTGATCACGGGGCCGTCCGGGACAGACGTCCCGGGCAACCTGCGATTGCTGGAATAATCGCTGCATGGCTGCAACATTCCGGGGGACGACCCCCGAGCCCCCGGACGTACGTCCGCGGCTGACCGTGCTCTCCGGCCCCTCCGGGGTCGGCAAGAGCACGGTCGTCGCCCATATGCGCAAGGTGCACCCCGAGGTCTGGCTCTCCGTGTCGGCGACCACCCGCAAGCCCCGCCCGGGCGAGAAGCACGGAGTGCAGTACTTCTTCGTCTCCGACGAGGAGATGGACAAGCTCATCGCCAACGGCGAGCTCCTGGAGTGGGCCGAGTTCGCGGGCAACCGCTACGGCACCCCGCGGCAGGCGGTGCTGGAGCACCTGGAGTCCGGTGTGCCGGTGCTGCTGGAGATCGACCTCCAGGGCGCCCGGCAGGTCCGCGAGTCCATGCCGGAAGGCCGGCTGGTGTTCCTGGCGCCTCCTTCCTGGGAGGAACTGGTGCGCAGGCTCACCGGACGGGGCACCGAGCCGCCCGAGGTGATCGCGCGCCGTCTGGACGCTGCCAAGATCGAACTGGCGGCGGAGCCGGAGTTCGACGAGACGCTGGTCAACACCTCCGTCGAGGACGTGGCGCGCGAGCTGCTAGCCTTGATGGACGTTGTGTGATCGTCTCTGATCATTCAGACTGAATCTTTCCCATCCATCGGAAGGCAGAGCGTGTCCTCTTCCATCACCGCGCCCGAGGGCATCATCAACCCTCCGATCGACGAGCTCCTCGAGGCCACCGACTCGAAGTACAGCCTCGTGATCTACGCGGCCAAGCGTGCCCGCCAGATCAACGCGTACTACTCGCAGCTCGGCGAGGGTCTCCTGGAGTACGTCGGTCCGCTCGTCGACACCCACGTCCACGAGAAGCCGCTCTCCATCGCCCTGCGCGAGATCAACGCGGGCCTGCTGACCTCCGAGGCCGTCGAAGGCCCGGCACAGTAGTGCTGCAGTAGTACTTTCGTATTGCAGTTGACTTATCCACAGGCCCGGCAGCTGACTGTCGGGCCTGTGGTGTGTGATGGACTCGTGCGCCGGAGCCGGTGCACGGGAGCCGAGTGCGGGGAGAGACGGTGGACAAGCCGAAGGTCGTGCTGGGGGTCAGCGGTGGCATCGCCGCCTACAAGGCCTGCGAGCTGCTGAGAAGGTTCACCGAGTCGGGCCATGACGTCCGGGTCGTGCCCACCGCCTCCGCGCTGCACTTCGTCGGCGCCGCCACCTGGTCCGCCCTCTCCGGTAACCCCGTCTCCACCGAGGTCTGGGACCACGTCGAAGAGGTCCCGCACGTCCGGATCGGCCAGCACGCCGACCTGGTCGTGGTCGCCCCCGCCACCGCCGACATGCTCGCCAAGGCGGCCCACGGCCTCGCCGACGACCTGCTCACCAACACCCTCCTCACGGCCCGCTGCCCGGTCGTCTTCGCCCCCGCGATGCACACCGAGATGTGGGAGCACCCGGCCACCCAGGAGAACGTGGCCACGCTGCGCCGTCGCGGCGCCGTCGTCATCGAACCGGCGGTCGGCCGTCTCACCGGCGTCGACACCGGCAAGGGCCGGCTGCCCGACCCGGCGGAGATCTTCGAGGCCTGCCGCCGCGTCCTCGCGCGGGGAGCGCGGGAGCCCGACCTGGCCGGCCGCCATGTCGTCGTCTCCGCCGGCGGTACCCGGGAGCCCCTCGATCCGGTCCGCTTCCTCGGCAACCGCTCCTCCGGCAAGCAGGGCTACGCCCTCGCCCGCACGGCCGCCGCGCGGGGCGCCCGGGTGACGCTGGTCGCGGCCAACACCACCGGCCTGCCCGACCCGGCCGGCGTGGACGTCGTCCCGGTCGGTACGGCCGTACAGCTGCGGGAGGCCGTGCTGAAGGCGGCCGCCGACGCCGACGCCGTGGTCATGGCCGCCGCCGTCGCCGACTTCCGCCCCGCGGTCTACGCGGCCGGGAAGATCAAGAAGAAGGACGGCCAGGATCCCGAGCCGATCGTCCTGGTGCGGAATCCGGACATCCTCGCGGAGATCTCGGCCGACCGGGCGCGGCCCGGACAGGTGATCGTGGGATTCGCCGCCGAGACCGACGACGTCCTCGCCAACGGCCGCACCAAGCTGGCGCGCAAGGGCTGCGACCTGCTCGTGGTGAACGAGGTGGGGGAGCGCAAGACCTTCGGCTCCGAGGAGAACGAGGCCGTGGTGCTGGGCGCCGACGGCAGTGAGACGCCTGTGCCGCACGGGCCCAAGGAGGCCCTCGCCGACATCGTGTGGGACCTGGCTGCGGCCCGATTGGGTTAACTTTTTCCGGTCACTTGTCAACTTTCTGTCAACTTTCCCGGACGTCACATTAGGGTGTGGGGGCCCTGTTCAACGCCGCCGCTCATTGGGCAGAATGCCCGTGCCGCAGGTCACAGCACTTCCGAGTGTCGAGACAGGTGGGCCGGCGGCGGAGTACGACCGATAAACTGTTCTCGGACGATGCCGGGCGCAGCTCCCCGTGTCGTCCGCCAATGATCAGCCAGCAGCCGCTGCAACCCCAGGGAGCGTTGTGTCCCGTCGCCTGTTCACCTCGGAGTCCGTGACCGAGGGTCACCCCGACAAGATCGCTGACCAGATCAGCGACACCATTCTCGACGCGCTTCTGCGCGAGGACCCGACCTCCCGGGTCGCCGTCGAGACGCTGATCACCACCGGCCTGGTGCACGTGGCCGGCGAGGTCACGACCAAGACGTACGCGGACATCGCGACGCTGGTCCGCAACAAGATCCTCGACATCGGCTACGACTCGTCCAAGAAGGGCTTCGACGGCGCCTCCTGCGGCGTGTCCGTGTCGATCGGCGCGCAGTCCCCGGACATCGCGCAGGGCGTGGACACGGCGTACGAGAACCGGGTCGAGGGCGACGACGACGAGCTCGACAAGCAGGGCGCCGGCGACCAGGGCCTGATGTTCGGTTACGCGACCGACGAGACGCCGACCCTGATGCCGCTGCCGATCTTCCTGGCGCACCGCCTGTCCAAGCGCCTGTCCGAGGTCCGCAAGAACGGCACCATCCCCTACCTGCGCCCGGACGGCAAGACGCAGGTCACCATCGAGTACGACGGCGACAAGGCCGTCCGCCTCGACACGGTCGTCGTCTCCAGCCAGCACGCCTCGGACATCGACCTGGAGTCGCTGCTCGCCCCCGACATCCGCGAGTTCGTCGTGGAGCCGGAGCTGAAGGCCCTGCTGGACGAGGGCATCAAGCTCGACACCGAGGGCTACCGCCTCCTGGTCAACCCGACCGGCCGCTTCGAGATCGGCGGCCCGATGGGTGACGCCGGCCTGACCGGCCGCAAGATCATCATCGACACCTACGGCGGTATGGCCCGCCACGGTGGCGGTGCCTTCTCCGGCAAGGACCCGTCCAAGGTCGACCGTTCCGCCGCCTACGCCATGCGCTGGGTCGCCAAGAACGTCGTCGCGGCCGGCCTGGCCTCCCGCTGCGAGGTCCAGGTGGCCTACGCGATCGGCAAGGCCGAGCCCGTCGGTCTGTTCGTGGAGACCTTCGGCACCGCCAAGGTCGACGCCGAGAAGATCGAGAAGGCGATCGACGAGGTCTTCGACCTGCGTCCGGCCGCGATCATCCGCGACCTCGACCTGCTCCGCCCGATCTACGCCCAGACCGCGGCGTACGGCCACTTCGGCCGCGAGCTCCCCGAGTTCACCTGGGAGAAGACGGACCGCGTGGACGCCCTGCGCAAGGCCGTGGGCCTGTAACCCCGGAGCCACCTCGACGAAGGCCCGGTTCCCCTTCGGGGGAGCCGGGCCTTCGTCGCGTCCCTGGGGCGCGGAAATCGGCTGGCCGCAGTGACGGGGTGATCAGTACGGTGGTGCCGTCCCGGTGCGATGGCTGCGGTTACTTCCGTGGAGCGTGCCTCCGGGCGCGCGGTGAAGCTGGTGTGTTTCGACCGTTGCCGGGCTGATCTCGGGACAGCGGCGCCGCCCGGTGCGCAGGCCTCGGATACTTTCTTCCGGGTGATCCCCCGCAGGTTCGAATCCTGCTGCCGGTTCTGGACCGGTATGGCCGAGTGGCCCAAGGCAGAAGACCGCCGTACGGCGTTCCGCGGCCGGAATGATCTCGGGCGGCGTCGGTTGTCAGTGGCGTTTGGTAAGAATGCAAGCGTGAGCAGCGACAACGGGCAGGGGGGCGGGGGCGCCGAAGGGGCGCCGCCGGAGCAGCTCGCGCTCATTCGGGAGAGTGTGCGCGGGGCCAAGGTGCCCCGGGCCAAGCCGCGGACCTGGCGCGGGGCCGAGCTGGCCGAGCGGCTGCCGGTCGCCCGGGTGCTCGTGGACAAGGGCGTGCTCCATCTCGACCGGTACTTCGACTACGCCGTCCCGGCCGAGCTGGACGCCGACGCACAGCCGGGGGTGCGGGTGCGGGTGCGGTTCGGGGCCGGCCGGCACCGGGTGCGGGACGGGCGCCGGGAGGGCGGGGGGCTCATCGACGGGTTCCTCGTGGAGCGGCTCGACGAGTCCGACTACGCGGGGCCGCTGGCCGCGCTGGCCCAGGTGGTGTCGCCCGAGCCGGTGCTGAGCGAGGAACTGCTGCGGCTCGCCCGGGCCGTCGCCGACCGCTACGCGGGGAGCCTCGCGGACGTGTTGCAGCTGGCCGTGCCGCCGCGTAGCGCACGGGCCGAGAAGCGGCCGTCCCCCGAGCCGTTGCCGCCCCCGCCGGCGCCCGAGGCCGGATCCTGGACGCGATACGAGCACGGGGCCGCCTTCGTCGAGTCGCTGGCCTCCGGCGGCGCGCCGCGTGCGGTGTGGAACGCCCTGCCGGGGCCCGGGTGGAGCGAGGAGATCGCCCGGGCCGTCGCCGCCACGCTCGCCTCGGGACGCGGCGCGCTCGTCGTCGTACCGGACGGGCGGGCCGCCGCGCGGGTGGATGCCGCCCTCACCGAAGCGCTGGGTGAAGGGCGGCATGCGCTGCTCACGGCCGACGCCGGGCCCGAGAAGCGGTACGCGCAGTGGCTCGCCGTCAGCCGCGGTGCGGTGCGGGCGGTGGTGGGGACGCGGGCCGCCATGTTCGCGCCGGTACGGGACCTCGGGCTCGTCGCGATCTGGGACGACGGGGACGACAGCCACAGCGAGCAGCACGCCCCGCAGCCGCATGCCAGGGATGTGCTGCTGCTGCGCGCCGCCCTGGACAAGTGCGGCTTTCTGCTGGGGGGTTGGAGCTGCACCGTGGAGGCCGCGCAGCTCGTGGAGAACGGCTGGGCGCGGCCCCTCGTGGCGGGGAGAGAACAGGTGCGGCGGACCGCACCGCTGGTCCGGACGGTCGGCGACGGGGACCTGGCGCGGGACGAGGCCGCGCGGGCCGCGCGGCTGCCGACGCTCGCCTGGCAGGCCGTGCGGGACGGGCTGCGGCACGGGCCGGTACTGGTGCAGGTGCCCCGGCGGGGGTATGTGCCGCGGATGGCCTGCGCCCAGTGCCGGGCTCCGGCGCGCTGCCGGCACTGCGCCGGTCCGCTGGAGGCGCGGGACGCCGGGGTGCTGGGGTGTGGGTGGTGCGGGCGTGCGGAGAGCGACTGGCACTGTCCCGAGTGCGGTGGGTTCCGGCTGCGGGCCCAGGTGGTCGGGGCCCGGCGGACCGCCGAGGAACTGGGGCGGGCGTTTCCCGCCGTGCCCGTACGGACCTCGGGGCGTGAGCAGGTGCTGGACACCGTGCCGGGGACGCCCGCGCTGGTCGTGAGCACACCGGGCGCCGAGCCGGTCGCCGAGGGCGGCTATGCGGCCGCACTGCTGCTGGACGGCTGGGCGATGCTCGGGCGGCCCGACCTGCGGGCCGGTGAGGACGCGCTGCGGCGGTGGATCGCGGCCGGGGCGCTGGTGCGGCCGCAGGAGGAGGGAGGCACCGTGGTCGTCGTCGCGGAGCCGACGCTGCGGCCCGTGCAGGCGTTGGTGCGCTGGGATCCCGTCGGGCACGCGGTACGGGAGCTCGCCGAGCGGGCCGAGTTGGGTTTTCCGCCGGTGTCGCGGATGGCGGCGGTGTCGGGTCCGGCGGAGGCGCTCGCGGAGTTCCTTGCGTCGGCCGAACTGCCCCCGGACGCGGAGGTGTTGGGGCCGGTTCCGGTGCCCGTGGTGCGGGCCGGGGCGCCTCGGCGGGCGGGGGCGCCGCCGCCCGGGGAGCACTGGGAGCGGGTGCTGGTACGGGTGCCGCCCGGGAGCGGGGCCGCGCTGGCGGCCGCGCTGAAGGCGGCTCAGGCCGCGCGGATGGCGCGGGGGAACGGGGAGGCCGTACGGGTGCGGGTCGATCCGCCGGACATCGGCTAGCGGGCAAGAGGGCGATGCGGGGGGGCGATGTGGGGGAGGGGCGACGGCGGTGGCTGGGTAGACGGCTGCCCTCCCGGGGGTTCGCCGGGAGGGCAGAGGGCGGGTCAGCGCCTTGAGGGCAGCCGTTGTGCTGGGGCAGCCGTTGTCCGGATCAGGTGTGCTCCGAGCCGGGTGTGTCCGAGCTGGTGTGTCCGAGCCGGGTGTGTCCGCGTCAGCCGTTGCGCGGGCCGGGGAAGGCGGTTGGCCTCGCCTCGTCGCGGAGGGTGGGGCTGCCAGCGGTCGGCTGGGTCGGCATGGAGCGGGCGGCCGGGACCGTGGGCACCGAGGGCAGGCCGACGCCCATGTTGAGGGCGCGAGCGGCGGACGGCTCGGTCGGCAGTTCGGTCTCGGCGGCCGGTGCCGACTGGGCCGCGGCGCGGCGGGCGCCGTAACGGCGGTGCACCGCCTGCTTGGTCACCCCGAGCGCGGAGCCCACCGCGTCCCACGAGAAGCCGAGTGAGCGGTCGAAGTCCACGGCGGCCGTGACCAGGGTTTCGACACTGTCCCGGAGTTCCTGGGCGAGGCGGACCGTCGGGGCGGGGGCGCGTCCGTAGACGACGAAGCCCGTGGACGGGCCGGAGCGGCGCGGGCGGTAGACGTTGCCCAACTGGGCGGTGAGCGTGCGCAGTGCGTCCACCTGGCGGCGGACCCGCTCGATGTCCCGCACCAACAAGTGCAGGCTGGCCCGGGCCTGGGCGTCGTGGGTTGCGTGGTCGGCCATGAACAAGCCTCTCGAACCGGCGTTGAAAGGAATGGGCCGCGTATGCGGCCCGTTGTGGTCAACTCTTACTTGACCAACGCGTGGGCGCGCCGCTGGTCACGGTGTGGGGGCGTATGGGCATATGCGTACGCCGTGCGGTGGGGTGTGCACCACCGGGGTGTCGCCGTGTTCTCCCGCCCGCGCACCGCCCGTTCGGTTGGCAGAGAGGCTGAGCGACCCGTGGGGGTGTGCGCCGTCGGCGGCTTACGGTTCGCCGCTTACGGCTTACGGCTTACGGCTTACGACTCGCGGCTGGCGGGTTGGCGGGTTGGCGGGTTGGCGGGTTGGCGGGTTGGCGGGTTGGCGGGCTGGCGGTTGGCGGCGCGCGGGCTGCGGGCCGTGATTTGTGGGCTGTGGTTTGTGGGTGGTGGGTTTGGGTTGCGGCATAGACTTGTGTGTTGCCCGTGTTCGTCGTGTCCGAGAGGCCCTCAGTCGCCCATGAAGCTTGTCTTCGCCGGTACCCCCGAAGTCGCCGTTCCCGCTCTGGACGCTCTCATCGCCTCCGGGCGGCATGAGGTGGCCGCCGTGGTCACGCGGCCCGACGCGCCGGCCGGGCGGGGCCGCAGGCTGATCGCTTCGCCGGTGGCCGAGCGGGCGATGGAGGCCGGTATCGAGGTGCTGAGGCCGCAGAAGCCGCGCGATCCGGAGTTCCTGGAGCGGCTGAAGGCCATCGCGCCGGACTGCTGCCCGGTGGTGGCGTACGGAGCACTGCTGCCGCGGGTCGCGCTCGACGTGCCGGCCCACGGGTGGGTCAACCTGCACTTCTCGCTGCTTCCCGCGTGGCGTGGGGCGGCGCCCGTCCAGCACTCCATCATGGCGGGCGACGAGATCACGGGTGCGTCCACCTTCCTGATCGAGGAGGGCCTCGACTCCGGGCCCGTCTACGGGACCGTCACCGAGGAGATCCGGCCCACCGACACCAGCGGCGACCTGCTGACGCGGCTCGCGTTCGCCGGGGCCGGGCTGCTCGGCGCCACCATGGACGGCATCGAGGACGGCACGCTCAAGGCCGTACCGCAGCCGGCCGAGGGCATCACCCTCGCTCCGAAGATCACCGTCGAGGACGCCAAGGTCGACTGGTCGGCGCCCGCGCTGCGGGTCGACCGGGTGGTGCGCGGCTGCACTCCCGCCCCCGGTGCCTGGACCACCTTCCGCGGTGAGCGGCTCAAGCTGATCCACGTCGCCCCGGTGCCCGAGCGGACCGATCTCGCGCCGGCCCAGATCGCCGTCGGGAAGAACAGCGCGCACGTGGGGACGGGGTCGTACGCCGTGGAACTGCTCTGGGTGCAGGCCCAGGGCAAGAAGCCGATGCGGGCGGCCGACTGGGCGCGTGGTGTGCGCATCGGCGCCGGGGAGACCCTCGGCGACTGAGCCGCCCCTTCTCAGCAGCGGCTTTCCGGTGCGTTCGGCGTACGCTGGGAGCCGCATCATTCCCATAACCGGAGCACCTTTTTCGTGAGCCAGCAGTCCCGGGGGCCGCGTCGGCCCGCCAAGCCGTACCGCCGTCCCCAGAAGGACCCCGTCCGTCTCCTCGCCTTCGAGGCGCTGCGCGCCGTGGACGAGCGGGACGCGTACGCCAACCTCGTGCTGCCGCCGTTGCTGCGCAAGGCGCGCGAGAAAGGCGACTTCGACGGGAGGGATGCGGCCCTTGCGACCGAGTTGGTCTACGGGACGCTGCGTCGGCAGGGGACGTACGACGCGATCATCGCCGCGTGCGTGGACCGGCCGCTGCGCGAGGTCGACCCGCCGGTGCTGGACGTGCTGAACCTGGGCGCGCACCAGCTGCTCGGCACGCGGATCCCGTCCCACGCCGCCGTCTCCGCCTCCGTCGAGCTGGCGCGGGTGGTGCTGGGCGACGGGCGTGCCAAGTTCGTCAACGCCGTGCTGCGCAAGGTCGCGCAGGACGATCTCGACGGCTGGCTCGCGCGGGTCGCACCGCCCTACGACCAGGACCCCGAGGACCATCTCGCCGTCGTGCACTCGCACCCGCGGTGGGTCGTCTCCGCGCTCTGGGACTCGCTGGGCGGGGGCCGCGCGGGGATCGAGGAACTGCTGGCCGCCGACAACGAACGGCCCGAGGTGACGCTGGTCGCCCGGCCCGGGCGGGCCACCCCCGAGGAACTGCTCGACGAGGAGGCGGCCGTGCCGGGGCGCTGGTCGCCGTACGCGGTGCGGCTGAGCGAGGGCGGGGAGCCCGGCGCCATCGAGGCCGTACAGGAGGGGCGCGCCGGGGTGCAGGACGAGGGCAGCCAGCTGGTGGCCCTCGCGCTCGCCAACGCCCCGCTCGACGGCCCTGACGGGACCTGGCTCGACGGCTGCGCCGGGCCCGGCGGCAAGGCCGCGCTGCTCGCCGCGCTCGCCGCGGAGCGCGGGGCCGTGCTCCTCGCTTCGGAGAAGCAGCCGCACCGGGCCGGTCTGGTCGAGAAGGCGCTGTCCGGCAATCCGGGGCCGTATCAGGTGATCGCCGCCGACGGCACACGGCCGCCTTGGCGGCCCGGCACCTTCGACCGGGTGCTGATGGACGTCCCCTGCACCGGTCTCGGCGCCCTCCGCCGGCGCCCGGAGGCGCGCTGGCGCCGTCGGCCCGAGGACCTCGACAACTTCGCTCCGCTGCAGCGTGCGCTGCTGCGTACGGCGATCGACTCGGTGCGGGTGGGCGGGGTCGTCGGGTACGCCACGTGCTCGCCGCATCTCGCGGAGACCCGGGCGGTGGTCCAGGACGTGCTCAAGCAGCGGCCGGAGACGGAGCTGCTGGATGCGCGTCCGCTGCTGCCGGGCGTGCCCGCCCTGGGCGAGGGCCCTGATGTCCAGCTGTGGCCGCATCTGCACGGCACGGACGCGATGTATTTGGCGCTGATCCGGAGGACAGGCTGAGGCGGCGGGGTTGCGCTCACCGGCGCCGGCAGGGTGCCGCCGCGCCCACCCGTGCCGCCCCAGCGGCGGCTGTAGTTGTGGACGCGCGGCTGGGGAGCGCCCCTTCAGGGGCGCGGGAAACTGTGCGCTCGGCCACGAACCACCTGCCCTGTCCGGACAACCGCCCCCACCCCGAACCCCACGCGGCCCTCCCCGTCAGGGCATGGCACGCTTGACGCATGGCCGCGCAGATCAACCCCAGCATCCTGTCCGCCGACTTCGCCCGCCTCGCGGACGAGGCCAAGGCGGTCGAGGGCGCCGACTGGCTCCACGTCGACGTCATGGACAACCACTTCGTCCCGAACCTCACGCTCGGCGTGCCGGTCGTAGAGTCCCTGGCCCGGGCCACGGACACCCCGCTGGACTGCCATCTGATGATCGAGGCCCCCGATCGCTGGGCACCCCAGTACGTAGAAGCGGGTGCCTCGTCCGTCACCTTCCACGTGGAGGCGGCGGCGGCCCCGGTGCGGCTCGCGCGCGAGATCCGGGCGAAGGGCGCCCGTGCCGCCATGGCGCTCAAGCCCGCGACGCCCATCGAGCCGTACGAGGACCTGCTCCCCGAGCTGGACATGCTGCTCATCATGACGGTGGAGCCGGGCTTCGGCGGCCAGGCGTTCCTCGACATCATGCTGCCGAAGATCCGCCGCACCCGGGAGTTGATCAGCAAGCACGGGCTGGAGCTGTGGCTGCAGGTCGACGGTGGAGTTTCGGCGTCGACGATCGAGCGGTGCGCGGACGCCGGAGCCGACGTTTTTGTGGCAGGTTCAGCGGTGTACGGGGCAAACGACCCGGCAGAGGCGGTACGTGCACTACGCACCCAGGCCGAGGCGGCCACGGCTGCCGCGTCCTGGGCGTGCGACCACTGAGGTACGGGAACGTGAACGGCTCCGATCAGGGCTGATCGACTGCGCCGGATCTGCAAGGATGAACGGCGTATCCAGAGTGTGAACAGCAGTGAGGAGATGGCCGTGTCGGGTATGTCGGCGGGCCGGTCAGCCATGCGGATGGGACCCGCTGAGCTGGTGCAGGCGGCGGCCATGGCCCGCCGCTTCTACCTTGAGGGCAAGTCCAAGATCCAGATCGCTGAGGAGTTCGGCGTCAGCCGCTTCAAAGTGGCCCGGGTACTGGAGACTGCCCTCGAAAGGGATCTCGTACGCATCGAGATCCGTGTGCCGGCCGAACTGGACGCCGAGCGCTCCGACGCGCTCCGCGCCCGCTACGGCCTGCGGCACGCCGTGGTGGTCGAGTCCCCGGCCGAGGCGGAGGAGACCCCCGACCCCGAGAACCTCGGAGAAGTGGCCGCCGACCTGCTCGGCGAGCTGGTCAACGAGGGCGATGTGCTCGGCCTCGCCTGGGGCCGGTCCACCATCCACATGGCGGCGGCGCTCGACCGGCTGCCCCCGTGCACGGTGGTGCAGCTGACGGGTGTGTACGACGCCGGGACCTCCGAGCGTGGTTCGGTCGAGGCCGTCCGGCGCGCCGCCCAGGTGTCCGGCGGCGACGCCCACCCCATCTACGCGCCGATGCTGCTGCCGGACGCGGCCACCGCGGCCGCGCTGCGCAACCAGACCGGCATCGCCCGGGCCTTCGAGTACTTCGACAAGGTCACGGTCGCCTGTGTCTCCATCGGCTCCTGGGAGCGCGGTATCTCGACGGTGCACGACATGCTCAGCGACGAGGAGCGTGCGCACTACGCCACGCTCGGCGTCGCCGCCGAGATGGCCGCGCACCTCTTCGACGCCGAGGGCCGCCGGGTCGGACGGGACCTGGGGGAACGATGCATCACGGTCAAGGCCGACCAGCTGCGCCGTATCCCGGAGGTCGTCGCGATCGCGGGCGGGCAGCGCAAGGCGGCCGCGATCGACGCGGTGCTGAGGTCGGGGCTGGTCACCAGCCTCGTCACCGACACCTCGGCCGCCGACTACCTGATGACGGCGGGGCCGACGCCCAAGCCGACGCTGAACCGGTCGGACCCCGACGGTTCCTGACGGGGATCGCCGCGGCGGCATCGCTGACAACGCTGCCGCGGTGGTCCCTGGTGCCCGGGTCCGGGTCAGGCGCCGGTCGTGAGCACCGTCCGGAAGCGGGCCTGGTTGCGCATCTCGCGGTCGTACGCGGCGGCCGCCTCCGCCGGCGGGGCCTCCTCGGCCCAGGCCCGTACCCCGTGCAGCGCGGCGAGGGCGAGGGTGTCCTCGGCGTCCTTGGCGTCTCCGCTCGGATGACCGTGCACGGTACGGGAGTTGGTGATGAGCGGGCCTGGCCGCGGCGCAGCGTGGCGAAGGTGGTGCCCCCCACGCAGGCCGGTGGCGCGGCCTCCACGGCCGTCAGCTCGTCCGGGATGCGGCCGGGTGGAAAGTGATCTCAGGAAAGCCGTCTCAGAAAGGCGGACTCACGAAAGCGGCCTCAGGAAACGGGCTCTGCGGGACGGGCGGGCAGCGCCGCGTCGATGAGAACGGTGGCCGCCTGCCGGGCGACCGCGCCCGCCGACGGGTCGCGGTCCATCCGTGCGGACAGGCCGCCCCCGTCGTACAGCAGGTGGAGCTGGCGGGCGAGGCTCTCGGGATCCGGGGCGCCGGCCTGCCTGGCGAGGTCGGTGAACAGTGCCCGGACCCAGGCGCGGTAGGTGTCGGAGACCTCTTCGATGGCGCTGCCGTGCTTGGCCTCCGCGCTGGCCGCCACGAAGGCGCACCCGTGGTAGCTCTGCTCGGCGAAGAGCGCGGCCTGCGCGTCGAAGACGGCCAGCAGCCGCTCCCGCGGATCGTCGGTGCCTTCGACGGCGCGCAGCAGGCGGGCGGACATCCTGGCGTACCGGGAGTCGAGGTAGGCGCGGACGAGCTGTTCCTTGCCGCCGAAGGTGTTGTACAGCGAGGCCTTGGCGACCCCGGCGCGCTCGATGATCCGGTCGATCCCGACCGTCTGCACGCCCTCCGCGTAGAACAACTCGTTCGCGGCCGACAGCAGTCGCTCCCGGGCCGTGGGAGCCTTGGCACTCAACGTCTTCGTCATGCCACCCACCTTCTCGACATTTCCACTCTACGACTGACCAGACCGGTCTACTCAGTCACCGGGACACCGTGTCGGCACGCTCGGCCTCCCGGGCATCGACGGCGGGCGAGCCTCCGGCGGCCACCAGGACCCCGGGCGCGATCTGTGGGCCGCGGCGCAGCAGCAGGGCAGCGAGGGCCAGCAGCGCCAGGGCGATGACCACCGCCCCGTACTCCTCGGAGGTCGGGACCAGTCCGCCGCCGTGCACCACCAGCGTTCCGGCGACGACGGAGGGGACGCCCATGCCGAGGTAGGCGACGACGAACAGCAGGGACAGCACGCCCGAGCTCTCGTGCGGCCTGGTCAGCGGCAGCACGGTGCGGATGCCGCCCTGGAAGCCGCTGCCGAAGCCGAAGCCGGCGACGGCCGTACCGACGAAGAACAGCACCGGCGCGCTCTGGTCGACGGCCAGCAGCGTGACGGCGACACCGACGACCAGCGCTCCGATGCCGGTGTACGTCACGGTCGTCGCCCGGGCGCTGCGCAGCAGGAGGACGGAGGCGGCCGCGACGAACGCGAGGACGAACAGGCCGAGGCCGCCGTAGACGGCGGAGTCGGAGCCGACCAGGGTGCGGACCAGGGCGGGGCCGAGGGAGCCGTAGAACCCGGCGAGAGCCCAGACGGAGAAGATGACCGGGGCGGCCGCGAGGGCGGCGCCGCGGACCGTGCGCGGCAGCTTGATCTCGGGTACCAGGGTGGCCAGGGCGCCGGGCGCACGGGTGACGGTCTCGTCGATCAGGGCGATGGCCACGGCCTGGGCCACGAACACACCCAGCAGGCCGAGGTAGATCGTGTGGGTCGGGGCGGGTAGGTACTGCACGACGAAACCGCTGACCAGGGCGCCTGTCGCGGTGCCCAGGCCGGGGGCGAAGGCGTTCGCCACGGTGCCCCGGGAGCGGTTGACGTCCATCATCGCGGCGCCGACCGCGCCGAGCGCGGCGCCGGTGGACAGGCCCTGCACGATCCGGGCGACGAGCAGTTCGCCGACGCCCCCGGCCGTGGAGAACAGCACCATCGCGACGGCCTGGGCGGCGATCGCGGTGATCAGGACGGGGCGGCGGCCGACGTGGTCGGACAGCTTGCCGAGGACCAGCAGGCCGGTCAGCACGGCGATGGCGTAGATGCCGAAGACCACGGTGGTGGTGATCGGGCTGAAGCCCCATTCGGCCTGGTAGGAGGCGTAGAGCGGGGTGGGCGCGCTGGAGGCGGCGAGGAAGGAGACGACGACGGAGGCGAGCACGTAGAACGCCGCGCGCGGCGGGATCGGCTTGCTCGACGGCTTGGTTCGCTCGTGCGGTGCGAGGTGGTTCATCGGGGAGATCCTTCGCGGGGCCGGGGCCGGAGACCGTCGGTTCACAGATGCTGAGTGAGTAGACCGGTCTGTCTACATGACCTGGTAAACCGCATAGACAGGTCTGTCTATTCCGGCAGGGCGAAAAAATCTTGGCGTCGCCGGATCCAGGAGGACGGCTCCCGGGCCGGGGAGGCGGCCCGGTGTCCCCACCGCGACGCTCACCGACCCGGCCGGTTCGGCCGGCCGCCCCCGCTGGAGGCACCGGACCGGGGTGCCCGGCACATCGCGTGACTTCCTCCGGGCTCTGTGGCGCAGTCTGTGGGCCGATCTCGACGCTGTCGCATGGAGCGTCTGCGTCGACTGAGCGCCGCCGACCCCGATTATGTGTACGACATACGTGTACGACTTACGTGCGCGGCTCATGTGTACGACAGGCCGAGCGCCGATCGCATCGGGAGGACGCGGTGAGCAATGAACCCCAGCCCGCACGGGAAGCCGAACCACAGCCGGTGCTAGGACCGTTGACCACCGCCGCGATCTTCCTGGTGGTCACCGTCCGCCCCGGGCACGAGGAGCGGGTACGGGAAGTGCTGGGCGATCTGAGCTCGCTGCGGCGCAGTTTCGGCTTCGGCGCCCCGGAAGCCGCCCTGAGCTGTGTCGCGGGGATCGGCTCCGAGGCCTGGGACCGGCTGTTCGACCATCCGCGCCCGGCAGGACTGCATTCCTTCCAGCCGTTGGAAGGCTCCCGGCACACCGCGGTCGCCACCTCCGGCGACGTCCTCCTCCACATCCGGGCCGGCCGCTTCGACCTCTGCTTCGGGCTGGCCGCCGAGATCATGCACCGGCTGCGGGACGCGGTGACCGTCGAGGACGAGGTACAGGGCTTCAAGTACCTCGACGCCCGTGACCTGCTGGGCTTCGTCGACGGCACCGAGAACCCGGTCGGCGCCGCCGCCCGTGGGGCCGTCCTGATCGGGGCGGAGGACCCCGCGCACGCCGGCGGCAGCTATGTGATCGTGCAGAAGTACCTGCACGACCTGGACGCGTGGAACGCGCTGCCGGTCGAGACGCAGGAGCGGATCATCGGCCGTACCAAGGCCACCAACATCGAGCTGGAGGAGCCGGGCTCGCACGTCGACCTGAACACCGTCACCGGACCGGACGGCGTGGAGCAGGACATCCTGCGCGACAACATGCCCTTCGGCAGCCCCGGCCAGGGTGAGTTCGGCACCTACTTCATCGGGTACGCCCGTACCCCGGACGTCATCGAGCGCATGCTGCGCAACATGTTCCTCGGCACGCAGGACGCCGCCCACGACCGGATCCTCGACTTCTCCACGGCGGTCACCGGCACGCTCTTCCACGTGCCGTCCGGCGACTTCCTCGACGACCTGCCCCCGGCTCCCGAGAAGGCATGACGCCGGTGTGCATTGTCACGCGGTGCACCGGTGGGATCTACTACACCGTGATCCCTACAACTCCTCCCGGGCGGTGCTGAGATGACGACGAGTCCGCATCTGGTCATGCTCGACCTCGCCGGGGTCGCCGACAAGGCCGGTCTCATGGACCGCGCCGTCCTCGCCCTGAGCCTGCCCGACTGGTTCGGCCGCAACTGGGACGCCCTGGCCGACAGCCTTCGCGACCCCTCGGTCTGGCCGCCGGAGGCGGTCGACCGCGGGCTCCTCCTGGTCGTGACCGGCTGGCAGGGCTACGCGGGGACCCGG
This sequence comes from Streptomyces sp. NPDC054813, assembly GCF_053611365.1. Lineage (NCBI taxonomy): Bacteria > Bacillati > Actinomycetota > Actinomycetes > Kitasatosporales > Streptomycetaceae > Streptomyces > Streptomyces sp. NPDC054813. The sequence goes on from NZ_JBSHAF010000002.1 coordinate 445,663, forward strand.
CCGGACGAGTGGAAGACGGCCCAGGACGTGTTCGCCCAGGCCTCGGACGGCGAACCGAGACTGACGGTGGCGCTCGCCCTCGGCTGAGTCGGGAAGCCGTGCGCACCGCCGTTGGAGGTTCCTCCTAAGCACCGCTGACCTGCCTGGACGTTCGTCCCGGGCACCGCATACCGGTCGCCATGGGACAATGAAGTACGTGCTTTTCCCCCTGGCCGGCCGGTCCGGGGGTCACCTCTGATCGACCGGGATGTGCGGCACGTGCGTTTCCTCAATGACATCCAGCCCGCGTACGACCTGACGTACGACGACGTCTTCATGGTGCCGAGCCGCTCCGCGGTCGGCTCGCGTCAGGGCGTGGACCTCGACTCGCCGGACGGCACGGGCACCACCATCCCGCTGGTCGTCGCCAACATGACCGCGATCGCGGGCCGGCGGATGGCCGAGACGGTGGCCCGGCGCGGCGGACTCGTCGTGATCCCGCAGGACATCCCGATCGACGTGGTCACCGACGTCATCACCTGGGTGAAGAGCCGCCACCTGGTGCTGGACACTCCGATCGTGCTGGCCCCGCACCAGACCGTCGCCGACGCGCTGGCCCTGCTGCCCAAGCGAGCGCACAACGCGGGTGTCGTCGTCGACGAGGACGGCCGCCCCGTCGGCGTCGTCACCGACCGGGACCTCAGTGGCGTCGACCGCTTCACCCAGCTGGCCGAGGTCATGTCCCGTGACCTGCTGCTGCTCGACGCGGACATCGACCCGCGCGAGGCGTTCAACAAGCTGGACGCGGCCAACCGCCGCTACGCGCCCGCCGTCGACCGGGACGGCAAGCTGGCCGGCATCCTCACCCGCAAGGGCGCCCTGCGCGCCACCCTGTACACCCCGGCCACCGACGCGCAGGGCAGGCTGCGGATCGCCGCCGCCGTCGGCATCAACGGGGACTTCGCCGACAAGGCCAAGCAACTGCTCGACGTGGGCGTCGACACGCTCGTCATCGACACCGCGCACGGCCACCAGGAGTCGATGATCAGCGCGATCAAGCTGGTCCGCGGCCTCGACCCGCAGGTCCCGATCGCGGCCGGCAACATCGTCTCCGCCGAAGGCGTCAAGGACCTCGTCGACGCGGGCGCGGACATCATCAAGGTGGGTGTGGGCCCGGGCGCCATGTGCACCACCCGCATGATGACCGGCGTCGGCCGGCCGCAGTTCTCGGCGGTGCTGGAGTGCGCCGCGGAGGCGAAGAAGTACGGCAAGCACGTGTGGGCCGACGGGGGTGTCCGGCACCCGCGGGACGTCGCCATGGCGCTGGCCGCGGGCGCGTCCAACGTGATGGTCGGATCCTGGTTCGCCGGCACGTACGAGTCGCCGGGCGACCTCCAGCAGGCCGCCGACGGGCGGTTGTACAAGGAGTCCTTCGGCATGGCCTCGGCGCGTGCGGTGCGCAACCGTACGTCCGACGAGTCGGCCTACGACCGGGCCCGCAAGGCGCTCTTCGAGGAGGGCATCTCGACGTCCCGGATGTTCCTCGACCCGGCCCGGCCGGGCGTGGAGGACCTGATCGACTCGATCATCGCGGGCGTGCGGTCCTCGTGCACCTACGCCGGTGCGGGGTCCCTGGAGGAGTTCGCCGAGAAGGCGATCGTGGGGATCCAGAGCGCGGCGGGCTACGCGGAGGGCCAGCCGCTGCACGCGAGCTGGAGCTGACCGAAAGAGGGTGCCTCGTCGCCTTCGGGTGCGGGTCCCTCGTGGTTGCTCGCGCCTGCGCGGCGGAGCCGCATATTGATACATCCCCGCGCCCCTTCGGGGCGCGTTGCACCCGGCGTGCAATGAATGTGCACCCTCCGACCACACACGCAACGATCTTGCGTGTACGTGCAAGGTTGCTGCATTACGTCCGTGAAGGGCTGGCTCATAGGGTCATGCGCTGTACGTGGCGTGGCCGGGACCCCGCTCGGTGGGGCCCGGCGGGATGGGCGCCGCCGGTCCCGGCCGCCCAGACCCGCAGCGACGAAGGAGCCGCGCGTGCTTGACCAAGGCGCACCCCAACGAACCGACGTTTCCCCCTCCGTCGGTGCCCGACTGATGCGGCGGAAGCCCGTCGAGCGGCTGGTGGCCGAAGGCGGGCAGGGTGAAGGGGGCACGCTGCGGCGTTCCCTCGGGCTCTGGCAGCTGACGATGATCAGCATCGGCGCCACCCTCGGCACCGGCATCTTCGTGGTCCTCGGCGAGGCCGTCCCCAAGGCCGGCCCGGCCGTCACCCTGTCCTTCGTGATCGCCGGGCTGACCGCGCTCTTCTCGGCGCTCTCCTACGCCGAGCTGGCGGGCACCATCCCGGTCGCCGGCTCCTCGTACTCGTACGCATACGCAACGATGGGCGAGCTGATCGCCTGGGTCTGCGGCTGGTGTCTGCTCCTGGAGTACGGCGTCTCGGTCGCCGCGGTCGCGGTCGGCTGGGGCGAGTACCTCAACGAGCTGCTCGCCGGGACCATCGGCGTCACCCTCCCGAAGGCCCTGTCCGCGCCGCCCGGCGTCGACGGCGGTGTCTTCAACCTGCCCGCCCTGATCGTCGTGCTCCTCGCGATGGTGTTCCTGCTCGGCGGCGCCAAGGAGTCGGCGCGCGCCAACACGATCATGGTGTGCGTGAAGATCGCCGCGCTGGTGCTGTTCTGCGCCATCGGCTTCATGGGCTTCAGGTCCGGCAACTACGCGCACTTCATGCCGCTGGGGATGGCCGGTGTCAGCGCGGCCGGGGCGACGCTGTTCTTCTCGTACATCGGGTTCGACGCGGCCTCCACCGCAGGCGAGGAGGCGAAGAACGCGCAGCGCGACCTGCCCCGGGCCATCATGCTGTCGCTGGTCATCGTGACGGCGCTGTACGTCCTCGTCGCGGCCGTCGCCGTCGGTGCGAAGCCGTGGCGGCAGTTCAACGACTCCGAGGCCGCCCTCGCCCAGATCATGCGGGACGTGACCGGCCAGAGCTTCTGGGGCACCCTGCTGGCCGCCTGCGCGGTCGTCGCCATCGCCAGCGTGGTGCTGACCGTGCTCTACGGCCAGACCCGCATCCTCTTCGCGATGGCGCGGGACGGCCTGGTACCCAAGGTGTTCGCCAAGGTCCACCCGAAGACCGGGGCGCCCCGGGCCAACACGGTGATCGTCTCCGTCTTCTGCGGGGTGCTGGCCGCCGCGATCCCGCTGGGGCAGCTGGCCGACGCCACCAGCATCGGCACGTTGTTCGCCTTCGGCCTGGTGAACATCGCGGTGGTGGTGCTGCGCCGGACGCGTCCCGCGATGCCCCGTACCTTCCGCGTCCCGCTGTCCCCGCTGCTGCCCGCGCTGGGCTTCGGATTCTGCGTCTGGATGATGGGCAGCCTCTCGGCCGTCACCTGGGTGGTCTTCGGAGTCTGGATGGCGGTCGGGCTCGTGTTCTACTTCCTGTACGGCTATCGCCGGTCCCGTCTTGCAACACCTGAAAGCTGAACGACCCCTTGCTGAACGATCTCGACGAACGCATCGTGCACGCCCTCGCCGAGGACGCCCGCCGCTCCTACGCGGACATCGGGCAACTGGTCGGCCTGTCCGCGCCCGCCGTCAAACGGCGCGTGGACCGGCTGCGCGCCACCGGAGCGATCACGGGTTTCACCGTGCGGGTCGATCCTGCGGCCCTCGGCTGGGAGACGGAGGGGTTCGTCGAGATCTACTGCCGGCGCAACACCTCACCGGAGACGATCCAGCGGGGGCTGGAGCGGTACCAGGAGGTGGTGGCCGCGTCCACGGTCACCGGTGAGGCCGATGCGGTCGTGCAGGTCTTCGCGTCGGACATGCGGCACTTCGAGCGGGTCCTGGAGCGGATCGCGGGGGAGCCGTTCGTGGAGCGCACCAAGTCGGTACTGGTGCTGTCGCCGCTGCTGAGGAGGTTCTCCTCAGGCGCGCCGGGGTGAGGGGCGGGGAGGGCTCGGGGGGTGCGGTCGTGTGCCGGGTGCGGGTAGATCGTGGCTGATCGCGCAGTTCCCCGCGCCCCTGAAGGTGGGACCAGTTGAGTTGCTTGTAGGGGCGCGGGGAACTGCGCGAGCAACCTCCACGCACCCGCACCCGGCACGCGACCGCACCCCCGGCCCCCTATCCCGCGGTCATCCGCGCCAGCGCGTTGCTGTCGATGGAGTTGTGCACGCTGAAGCTGACCGCGTCCGACCGGTACCGGTCGTCCGACCACTCCACCGGGCGCCCTTCCCGTGTCGTCGTCACCCGCCGCACCCGCAGCAGCGGGCTCGACCGGCGGACCCCCAGCAGTTCGGCGTCCCGTGCGCCGCAGGCGACCGCGTCGATCACGTGCTCGCCGTACGCGAAGACCAACCCCGTGTCCTCGTACAGGCGTTGAGTCACCGACGGGCACTCCGGCTCTATCGCCGCCACCGCCGGGGAGATCCAGTCCGCGTACACCGTCCGTTCCAGCAACACCGGTTCGCCGTCCAGGCCGCGTACCCGGAGTACGTGCAACACCGCTGTGCCGGGGGAAAGTTGGAGGCGGACCGCGTCCTCCTGGGTGGCGGGGCGGTATTCCTGGGACACCACGTGTCCGGTCGCCTCGCGGCCCATCGACCGCGCCCACTGCGCGAAGCTGCGCAGCTCCGCGAAGCTCTGGCTGCGCCGGCTGGCCAGCACCACCCGGCGGGCGCCCTGGCGGGAGCCGATCAGCCCCTCGGAGGTGAGCGCGGCGACGGCCTGGCGGACGGTGCCGCGGGAGACGCCGTACTGCGCCGCCAGCTCCGTCTCCGAGGGCAGCCGACTGCCGACGGTGTACTCCTCACGGTCGATGGCGCGCCGCAGCTCGTCGGCGATCTCCTCGTGTCGCGCCGTCATGCTTCCCCTCTGGATAGGCCGCTGTGCACAGCGTGACCAGCCTAATCGACGTTTCCGTGTGATTCGTGTCAGCCCGGAACCGGTCAGGAGTGTGCAGGGAATTGGGGGCCAGGGTTTTTCCGGAGTTCACAGTCCCGACACCCGCGCCGGGCGTACTGTGAGCCAACTTGTTCAGACAAGTTTGCCCGTGCCACCCACAGCGCCACCCACCCTCGTGCGTACTCCCTGGAGAGACCGTGACCGTGTCCCTGCCGAGAACCGCCGTCCTTGGCGGCTCCCTCGCCGTCGTTGCCGCGCTCGCCCTGAGCGCCTGCGGCGCCGCCCCCGACAACTCGGCGTCCACCACCTCCGACGGCAAGAACGCTGCCACCGCCACCTCCGCCGCCGACCTCGGCGGCATGGACAAGCTGGTCGCCGCAGCCAAGAAGGAGGGCACGCTGCACATCATCGCCGTGCCCCGCGACTGGGCCAACTACGGCGCCATCATCGACGGCTTCAAGAAGAAGTACGGCATTAAGATCGAGGACGAGAGCCCCGACGGCTCCAGCCAGGACGAGATCACCGCCGTGACCTCGCGCAAGGGCCAGGACCGGGCCCCGGACGTCCTCGACCTCGGTTCCTCCTTCGCGCTCAGCGCGGCTCAGCAGGGGCTGCTCGCGCCGTACAAGGTCACCTCGTACAACGACATCCCCACCGGTCAGAAGGACCCGCAGGCCCGCTGGTACAACGACTACGGCGGGTACATCTCCATCGGCTGCGACGCCAAGCGCGTCAAGACCTGCCCGACCACCTTCGCCGACCTGCTCAAGCCGCAGTACAAGGGCCAGGTCGCCCTCAACGGCAACCCGACCAAGTCCGGTTCGGCGTTCGGCGGCGTCTACGCGGCCGCGCTCGCCAACAAGGGCTCCTTCGACGACATCCAGCCCGGCCTCGACTTCTTCGCCAAGCTGAAGAAGAACGGCAACTACACGCCCGTCGAGTCCACCCCGGCCACCGTGGAGAAGGGCGAGACGCCCATCTCGATCGACTGGGACTACCTGAACGCCGGGTACGCCGACGAGTTCAAGTCCAAGGGCGTGGACTGGAAGGTCACCATCCCGACCGACGGCCAGTACGCCCAGTTCTACTCCCAGGCCATCAACAAGGACGCCCCGCACCCGGCGGCCGCCCGCCTGTGGCAGGAGTACCTGTACAGCACCGAGGGTCAGAACCTGTGGCTCAAGGGCTACGCCCGCCCGGTCCTGATGACCTCCATGGAGTCCGCCGGCTCCCTGGACAAGACCGCCGCCGCCAAGCTGCCCGCGGTCACCGGCACGCCGTCCTTCCCGACCGAGGCCCAGCAGGACAAGGCCAAGACGGTCCTCGCGACGGGCTGGTCGAAGGCCGTCTCCGGATGACGGCCACGCTCACGCAGGCCGACGTGGCGTCCGCCGCTTCCCAGAAGCGGCGGCGCCGCGCCCCCGGCTGGCTGGCCGTCGTCCCACTGCTCGTCTTCACGGCCGTCGCCTTCGGGCTGCCGGCCGTGGCCATGCTGAACGGCGCCTTCACGGTCAAGGACCCGGCCAGCGGGGTGTCCTCGTACACCGGGAAGAACCTCACGGACTCCCTCCAGGGGCCCTACCTCACCGCCCTCGTCGGCAGCGTCAAGCTGTCCGCGCTCTCCGCCCTCATCGCGGCCGTCCTCGGGCTGCCGCTCGCGCAGGCCGTGGTCAGCTCGCGCTCCCGGGCGCTGCGCGAGGCCGTGCTCACCGCCTCCGGCGTGCTCGCCAACTTCGGCGGTGTGCCGCTGGCGTTCGCGTTCGTGGCGACCCTCGGCAACGCCGGTGTGCTGACCGTGCACCTCGGGCTCGCGGACCACGGCTGGAACCTGTACAGCTTCTGGGGACTGGTCCTCGTCTACCTCTACTTCCTGATCCCGCTGATGGTCCTCACCATCACCCCGGCCCTGGACGGACTGCGGGCGCAGTGGCGGGAGGCCGCGCTCAACAACGGCGCCACCGGTGTGCAGTACTGGCGGTTCGTGGCGCTGCCCGTGCTCGCGCCCTCGCTGCTCGGCGGGCTCGTGCTGCTCTTCGGCAGCGCTTTTGCCGCCTACGCCACCGCCGCCGCGATGGTCGGCAGCGCGGTCCCGCTGGTCACCCTGCAGATCGCCGACGCCATCTCCGGCAACGTCCTGGTCGGCCAGGAGAACGTGGCCCTCGCCCTGAGCCTCGACATGGTGCTGGTGGCCGGCGTGGTGATGGCCGTGTACCTGCCCCTGCAACGACGGAGCGCCCGATGGCTCGACGCCTGACCCCCTGGCGCTGGGCCGTCCTCGGCCTGGCCGCCCTGTACTTCCTGGTCCCGCTGGGCGCCTCCGTCGTCTTCACCGTCGACGTGCCCGGCCAGGGCGTCACCTTCGACGCCTACACCCAGATCCTGTCCGCCGACGGCTTCCTCTCCAGCCTGCTGCTCTCGCTGGAGCTGGCCCTCGCCACCATCGCCGTCGTGCTGCTGCTGATGGTGCCCGCCGTGGTCGCCCTGCGGCTGAGCGCGCCGAAGCTGCGCCCCGTGGTCGAGATCGTCTGCTCGCTGCCGCTGGTGGTGCCGCCGATCGCTTTCGTCGCCGGGATCGCGAGCGTGCTGAAGTGGGGGCCGGACTACCTCTCCCGGACCCCGCTGTTCGAGACGTTCGTCGCCATCCAGAACCCGGACTTCCCGGTCGTCCTGGTCCTCGCGTACGTCGTGATGGCGCTCCCCTTCGTGTACCGGGCGCTGGACGCCGGACTGCGCGCGATCGACGTGCGCACCCTCGTCGAGGCCGCCCGCAGCTGCGGTGCCAACTGGCCGCAGGCCCTTGTGCGGGCCGTGCTGCCCAATCTGCGCGGGGCGCTGCTCAACGCGGCCTTCCTCACCCTGGCGCTGGTGCTCGGCGAGTTCACCGTCGCGCGGCTGCTCGGCTTCCAGCCCTTCGCCGTGTGGATCTACAACGTCGGCGGCTCGCAGGCTCAGATGTCCGTCGCCGTGTCCGTGCTCAGTCTCCTGGTGACCTGGGCCCTGCTCCTCGCGCTCGCCGGTGCCGGCGGCCGTGACCGTACCGCTTCCTCCCGGGGATGAACCATGAGTGTCAGCACGCCTGAGAAGGCCACCACCGCCGCCACCGTCGAATTCCGTTCGCTGCGACGGGAGTTCGGCGCCACCGTCGCCCTCGACGGACTCGATCTGGCCGTCCGCCCCGGGGAGTTCCTGGCTCTGCTCGGCCCGTCCGGCTGCGGCAAGACCACCGCGCTGCGCATGCTCGCCGGGTTCGAACACCCCGACTCCGGCGCGGTGCTGGTGGACGGCAAGGACGTCACCTCGGTCCCGGCCCATCGCCGTGACGCCGGGATGGTCTTCCAGTCGTACAGCCTCTTCCCGCATCTGAACGCCGTCGACAACGTGGCGTTCGGGTTGCGCATGCGCAAGGTGCGCACGAGTGAACGACGGGCGCGGGCCGCCGAGTTGCTGGACCTTGTCGGGCTCGGTGACAAGGGGGAACGGTTCCCGCACCAGCTCTCCGGCGGCCAGCAGCAGCGCATCGCGCTCGCCCGCGCCCTGGCCCTGCGCCCCCGCGTGCTCCTCCTCGACGAGCCGCTGTCCGCGCTGGACGCCAAGGTCCGGCTGAGCCTCCGCGAGGAGATCCGCCGCCTCCAGCAGGAACTCGGCATCACCACCCTGTTCGTGACGCACGATCAGGAGGAGGCGCTGTCCGTCGCCGACCGGGTCGCCGTGATGCGCGCCGGGCGGCTCGAACAGTGCGCCGAGCCCGCCGAGTTGTACGGCCGTCCGGCCACCGCCTTCGTCGCCGAGTTCGTCGGCACGATGAGCCGGATCCCGGGCACGGTCAAGGACGACCGGGTCGAGGTGCTCGGTCAGCGGCTGCCGGTCGACGGACAGGCGCCGGACGCGAGCGAGGTCGACGTGCTCGTACGGCCCGAGGCGGTCCAGGTGCGCGCGGACGGCACCGGTACGGCCACCGTCGTCGCCACCGCCTTCCTGGGCGCGGTCGTCCGGGTCACCGTACGGCTCGCCGACGGCACCGAGGCCAAGGCCGATCTGCCCGCCCACGAGGCCGCGGGTCTGGGCGCCGGAGCCGCGGTGAGCGTGTCGCTGCCCGAGCGGCCGGTGCTCGTGGCGGACCGTACCCAGAAGTAACGCTTCCAGAAGTCCGGAAGTATCCAGAAACCCAGAAGTAAGGAATGACAACAACGTGACCCCCCACCCCCGACTCCCACTCCAGGCCGTCCTGTTCGACATGGACGGAACGCTCGTCGACACCGAGCGACTGTGGTGGGAGGCGGTGGAACGCGTTGCCGGGCGGACGCTCGGCGAGGCCGACGAGCCCGATGTGCTGGGCCGTCCGGTCGAGTACACCGCCCAGTGGCTGGCCGGCAGCACCGGCAGGTCCGGCGCCGACCTCGCGGCCGAGCTGCACCGTGAGTTCGCGGACCGCGTCCGCACCGGCATCGTGCCCCGCCCCGGCGCCCTCGACCTGCTGGACGCGCTCGCGGCGGCCGGCGTTCCCACCGCCCTGGTCACCGCGTCCCCACGCGCGGTCGCCGACCTCGTGCTCGCCGCGCTCGGCGCCGGCCGGTTCGCCGCCTCGGTCACCGCCGACGACACCGGCCGCACCAAGCCCGCCCCCGACCCGTACCTCGCCGCCTGCCGGGCCCTCGGTGTCGACCCGGCGGCCTGTGTCGCCGTCGAGGACACCGAGACCGGGGTGGCCTCCGCCGAGGCCGCCGGCTGCGCGGTGCTCGCCGTGCCCTCGCTCGCGCCGATCGGCGGCGCACCCGGCCGGACCGTCCGGGACACCCTCGTCGGGGTCACGCCGAAGCAGCTGAGCGACATGGCGGTACCCGAACTGCGGGTCATGTCCTGGAACCTGTGGCTCGGCGGCAGCCGGATCGACGACCACCGGGCCAAGCAGGTCAAGGCCGTCCTGGAGGCCGGCGCGGACGTCGTCGGACTCCAGGAGACCGCCGGCACCTCGGCCCGGGAACTCGCCGAGGCCCTCGGCTGGCACCACCACACGGCCGGCGAGAACCTCGGGATCATCAGCCGGTACCCCATCACCGCCCGCCTGGGTGACCCGGAGGTCGGTTTCTACGGAGCCGCCGGGGTGCGGATCGCCGTACGCCCCGGACGCGAGGTCGACGTCTGGACCGCGCATCTGCACTACACCCCGTACGGGCCCTACGAGTTCCACTTCGACGGACTCGGGGCGGCCGAGCTGATCGCCCACGAGGCGGTACGGCTCGGGCAACTGCGCGAGGCACTGCGGCGGATCGGGGACGGCGCGGTGCCGGTGGTGCTCGTGGGGGACTTCAACTGTCCATCCCACCTGGACTGGAGGGACGTCGAGTGGCCGGTGACCAAGGCCGCCGAACAGGCCGGGTTCCGCGACTCCTACCGGGAGGTCCATCCGGATCCGGTGACCGCGCCGGGGCACACCTGGTCGCCGATCCACCCCGTGCAGGAGGACGGCAGCGGGCGACCAGAGCCGCAGGACCGGATCGACTACGTGCTGCACAGGGGGCTGCGCGTGCTCGACTCCCGGACCTACGTCAGCGGCATCCCCGCGCCCTGGCCCGAGGTGGCGGGCAACGACTGGCCGTCCGACCACGCGGCCGTCGTCAGCACCTTCGCCATGGAGTCCTGACTCGGGGTTACCGGGGGCAACCATTGCGGTCATCGGGGGCATCCCGTAGGTTGTGCCGGGCTCCTTACTCGCTGGTAACACCGGTAGGCAATCCATGCGCTGGCCCTCCGCCACCCTCCGGCCGGGGGGACCCCGATCTCGCTTCACGCGCCGACCCACCACCGTCCGCGCGCGGATCGTGGCGCTCGCCCTCGCCCCGGCCGTCGCGCTGACGGCTCTGTGGAGCTTCGCGATGGTCTCGGTCACCGCCGAACTCCGCGCGCTGATCCGGCTCCAAGGGGTGTACGACGACTACGGCACCCCCGTCGACACCGCCATCGGGCAGATCCAGATCGAGCGGCGCCTGTCGGCGGCCTACCTGGGCGCCCGGCTCGACACGGCGACCGCCGCCGACCTGCTCGCACAGCAGCGGCGCACCGACCGGGCGGTGGACGCCATGCGGGACGCGGTCCGGGGCGGTGACCGCGGCCGTCTCAGCGACCGGCAGCGCGCGGCCCTCGACACGATGGTGACCGCCGCCGGCAGGCTGGAGGGACTGCGCGAGCGGGTGCTGTCCCGGAGGATCTCCTGGGACAGCGCCGTCACCGACTACAGCGCCCTGGTGGAACCCGGCTTCGACGTCGAGTCCACCCTCACCGCCCTCCAGGCCGGACAGCTGGCCCGGGAGTCGCAGGTCGTCGTCGAGCTGGTGCGAGTACGGGAGTTCGTCTCGCGCGAGGACGCGCTGGTCACGGGGGCCCGGGCCGCCGGACGGCTCACCGAAAGGCAGTACGGCAGCCTCACCGCGACCATCGAGGACCGCCGTGTCTTCCAGCGGACCTACGTCCCCGACCTGCCCTCCGACTCGCGGGGGCTGTTCGAGCGGTTCCAGCGCGGCGAGCTGTACGGCTCGCTGACGCGCGGTGAGGACGCGCTGCTGCGGGCCGGTGCGGACCGGGCCGGTGCGGCCGTCGCCGCGGACACCTGGCGGTCGACCACCGACCGGGCCGTCAAGCAGTACATGCTGCTGTGCACCGAGTCGGCGCGGAACTCCGCCGCGCGCGGACGGGACTTCGCCTACCGGGAGCTGACCAAGGCGGCCGTCGTCGGCGTGGTAGGGCTGGCGGCGGTGGGGCTCTCGCTGTGGTTCACGGTGCGCGGGGCGCGCCGCATCTCACGCCGTCTGGAAACCCTGCGGGACGCGGCCGACCTGCTCACCGCACACCAACTTCCCACCCTGATGAGCCGGTTGAGCGCCGGTGAGGACGTGGACGCGGTCATCGAGGCGCCGCCGCTGGCCGCCGGGGAGGCCGGGCACGACGAGATCGGGGACGTCGGCCGGTCGTTCAACAGGGCGCGGCTGGCCGCCGTCGAGGCGGCGGTGAAGCAGGCCACGCTGCGCAGGGGCCTGTTCGCGGTCCTTCTCAACATCGCGCGCCGCAACCAGGCCCTCGTCCACCGCCAGCTGAAACTCGTCGACACCCTGGAGCGGCGCACCGACGACCCGGCCGTCCTGGGCGAGCTGTTCCGCATCGACCATCTGACCACCCGGATGCGCCGGCACGCGGAGAGCCTGATCATCCTCTCCGGCGCGACTCCCGGGCGGCGCTGGCGGCGGCCCGTGCCCGTCGCCGACGTGGTGTCCTCGGCGGTCGGCGAGATCGAGGACTACCCACGGGTCGTGGTGCCGCCGATGCCCGAGGTCGGGGTCGCCGCGGACGCGGTCGCCGACGTCGTGCACCTGGTCGCCGAGCTGCTGGAGAACGCCACGGTGTTCTCGCCGCCGCACACCCAGGTCACCCTGCGCACCGGCCGGGTCGGCCACGGCTTCACCCTGGAGATAGACGACCGGGGCCTCGGCCTGGACGCCGACCAGCTCGCCGAGGCCCACCGCACCCTCACCGACCCCGAAGCCTTCGACCCGACCCGCCACGACCGCCTCGGCCTCTATGTCGTGGGCCGGCTGGCCGCCCGGCACGGCATCGAGGTGACCCTGTGGGAGTCGCCGTACGGGGGCACCACCGCGGTGGTGCTGCTGCCTGCGGCGGTGCTGGCGGAGGTGGAGCCGGAGAGCGGCCGACGGGGAGGCGAGCGAGGGCGGCGGGCGTCCGCGGAGGAACACGGCAGCCGGCCGACGCGTGCCGGGGGCCGACCCACGTCGGCGGTCGGCGTCCTGCCGCCCCACGGCGGTACGGCGGTCGCCGGGGAATCCCCGGCGCTCGGCGGAGCGGCCGCGTCGGCGCCGGCCGACGAGGCCGGAGCGGGCCACGACACGGAGCCCCGGCCGAGCCGGATCGAGGATCCCGCCCCCGACGTGCCCCCGGCCCTGCCCACCCGCACCCGCCAGGCCTCCCTCGCCCCCGAACTGCGCGCCGCCGGCCCGGTGGCCCCGGCCCCGCCCGTCGAGCGCGATCTGGACGCCGACGAGATGCGGGCGGTCTTCGGAGCCTTCCAGCGCGGGCTGGACCGAGGGCGCAGGGGATTGCCGACCGGACCCGAGGAGCCGGACCACATCGAGGAAAGGACGCGCGCCGACCATGACCAGTGACGCCCAGCCCCAGCCACCCGACCCGGCCATCGATTCCGACCCGTCCGCCACCGATTCCGACCCGGCCACCGGCCCTGGCTCGGCTGTCGGCCCCGGCTCGGCTGTCGGTTCCGGTAGTGCTGTCCCCTCTTCCCGGGTCGGCCGTGGCCCACTGCCTGCCGTCGGCCCAGGGCCCGGCGCCCAGCCCGGCAGTGACCTCGGCTGGCTTCTCGACGACCTGGTCGCCCGGACCGACCACGTCCGGCAGGCCGTGCTGCTCACCGCGGACGGGCTTCCGCTCAGCCACTCCGAGGGCATGCGGCGACGGGACATCGAGCATCTCGCGGCCGTCTGCTCCGGCTTCCACAGCCTGGCCCGCTCGGCAGGGGACCGGTTCGGCGCCGGAGAGGTACGGCAGACCATGGTGATGCTCGACGACGCCTATCTCTTCGTGACCCCGGCCGGGCACGGCAGCCGGCTCGCCGTCCTCAGCGACGTCCGCACCGACGTCGGCCAGCTGGCCCACGAGATGGCCCTGCTCGTCCGCCGCCTCGGCCGCCACCTGGACGCGGCCGCACGCTCGACCCCCTGACCCTCCGGTGAGCGACGAGCACTGGTACGAGGACGAGACCGGCTCGCTGGTCCGCCCCTACACCGTGACCCGGGGCCGTACCGAGCCCTCCGGACGGCACACCATCGACCTGATGTCCCAGGTCACGGCGGTGGACGCGGACCCGGCCGAGCCGGACGTCGACCATGCCCGGACCGCCCTGCTCGCCCTGGTGCGGCGCGGCGCCCGCCCGGTCGTCGAGCTCGCCGCGGACGCCGACCTGCCGCTCACCGTCGTACGCGTCCTGCTCGGCGACCTCGCCGAGGCCGGCCTGGTCCGCATCGACCTGCCGCGCCGCGTGGCACCGGCCGGTCCGGGCGCCGACCCCGCGCTGCTGAAGGAGATCGTCGAGCGGCTGAGGGAGCTGTAGGGGCGCGTCCGGCGCAACGAATCGCCGCCGGACACCTGTATCACGCAACGAACCGTTCGACCACGCGCAACGGCTCCTCCTTGTCCGGCCCGGTCTGACCGACTTACCGTCTAAAGGGCCCCAGACCCCCTCCGTACCCGGTGAGGACCCGTATGCGCACCGCCCTGCTCCAGAGCTCCGGCCGCCCCGGCTCGACCGTCGAGAACCTCAAGGCGCTCGACGAGGCCGCGGGCCGGGCCGCCGCCGCGGGCGCCGCGCTGCTCGTCGCACCCGAGATGTTCCTGACCGGCTACGCGATCGGCGACGACATCGCCCGCCTCGCCGAGCCCGCCGACGGCGACTGCGCGGACGCGATCGCCGAGCTGGCCCACCGGTACGGCCTGGCGATCGCCTACGGCTACCCGGAGCGCGCCGGCGACGCGGTCCACAACTCCGCCCAGCTGATCTCCGCCGACGGCACCCGGCTCGCGAACTACCGCAAGACCCACCTCTTCGGCGGCTTCGAGCGCGACCACTTCACGCCCGGCGAGCAGCCGGTCGTCCAGGCCGAGCTGAACGGCCTCACCGTCGGGATCATGATCTGCTACGACGTGGAGTTCCCGGAGCCCGTCCGTGCCCACGCCCTGGCCGGGACCGACCTGCTGCTCGTCCCGACGGCGAACATGCACCCGTTCCAGTTCGTCGCCGAGTCCCTCGTCCCGGTGCGGGCCTGGGAGAACCAGATGTACGTGGCGTACGTCAACCGGGTCGGCCAGGAGGGCGAGTTCGACTTCTTCGGGCTGTCCGGCCTCGCCGGCCCCGACGGTGTGGCCCGCGCCCGGGCCGGACGCGGCGAGGAACTCGTCATCGCCGACATCGACCCCGCCCTCCTCGCCGCCTCCCGCGAGGCGAACCCCTACCTGAAGGACCGCCGCCCCGGCCTCTACGGGTCCCTGGTCTGACCTCCCCCCCGTTTTTTCCCGCTGTCACCTCCCCTGTCTCTTCTTTTCGCAGGTCGCAAGTCGCAAGGAGCCCGTACCCCATGACGTCCACCGTGCCCAACGCCGTCGAGCACGCAGACGAGCAGCAGCCGCCGATCACCATGTTCGGGCCGGACTTCCCGTACGCGTACGACGACTTCCTCGCCCACCCGGCGGGCCTCGGCCAGATACCCGCGGCCGAGCACGGCACCGAGATCGCGGTCATCGGCGGCGGGCTGTCCGGCATCGTGGCCGCGTACGAGCTGATGAAGATGGGCCTGAAGCCGGTCGTGTACGAGGCCGACCAGATCGGCGGACGGCTGCGGACCGTCGGCTTCGAAGGCTGCGACCCCTCGCTGAGCGCCGAGATGGGCGCGATGCGCTTCCCGCCGTCCTCCACCGCCCTCCAGCACTACATCGACCTGGTGGGACTGGAGACCCGGCCCTTCCCCAACCCCCTTGCGGAGGCGACCCCTTCGACCGTCGTCGACCTCAAGGGCGAGTCGCACTACGCCGAGACGGCCGCCGACCTGCCGCAGGTCTACCGTGACGTCGCCGACGCCTGGAACAAGTGCCTCGAAGAGGGCGCCGACTTCTCCGACATGAACCGCGCCATGCGCGAGCGGGACGTGCCGCGCATCCGCGAGATCTGGTCCCGGCTCGTCGAGAAGCTCGACAACCAGACCTTCTACGGCTTCCTCTGCGACTCCGAGGCCTTCAAGTCCTTCCGGCACCGCGAGATCTTCGGCCAGGTCGGCTTCGGGACGGGCGGCTGGGACACGGACTTCCCGAACTCCATCCTGGAGATCCTGCGGGTCGTCTACACCGAGGCCGACGACCACCACCGCGGGATCGTCGGGGGCAGCCAGCAGCTCCCGGTCCGGCTCTGGGAACGCGAGCCGGAGAAGATCGTGCACTGGGCGTACGGCACCTCGCTCGCGAAACTGCACGCGAACGGCGCGCCCCGCCCCGCCGTGACCCGGCTGCACCGCACCACCGGCAACCGGATCACCGTGACGGACGCGAACGGCGACATCCGCACCTACCAGGCGGCGATCTTCACCGCCCAGTCCTGGATGCTGCTCTCGAAGATCGCCTGCGACGACTCGCTCTTCCCGATCGACCACTGGACCGCGATCGAGCGCACCCACTACATGGAGTCCTCGAAGCTGTTCGTCCCCGTCGACCGGCCCTTCTGGCTGGACAAGGACGAGGACACCGGCCGGGACGTCATGTCGATGACGCTCACCGACCGGATGACCCGCGGCACCTACCTCCTCGACGACGGCCCGGACAAGCCGGCCGTCATCTGCCTCTCCTACACCTGGTGCGACGACAGCCTGAAGTGGCTGCCGCTGTCCGCGAACGAGCGGATGGAGGTGATGCTGAAGTCGCTCGGCGAGATCTATCCGAAGGTCGACATCAGGAAGCACATCATCGGCAACCCGGTGACCGTCTCCTGGGAGAACGAGCCCTACTTCATGGGCGCGTTCAAGGCCAACCTGCCCGGCCACTACCGCTACCAGCGGCGCCTGTTCACGCACTTCGTGCAGGACCGGCTGCCCGCGGACAAGCGGGGCATCTTCCTCGCCGGCGACGACATCTCCTGGACGGCGGGGTGGGCCGAGGGCGCCGTCCAGACCGCGCTGAACGCGGTCTGGGGCGTCATGCACCACTTCGGAGGCGAGACCGACCCGGTCAACCCGGGCCCCGGTGACGTCTACGACGAGATCGCGCCGGTCGAACTCCCCGAGGACTAGACCCCGGCCGCCCGGGCCTTCTCGTAGACCTCCGCGGCGACTTCCTTGAGTTCCTGGGCGTCCCGCGGAGTGGTCTGGAGGTCGACCAGGATCTCCTCCAGGCCGACCGCCGCGTGCGTCACCAGGTCCTCGACGATCTGGTCGGCGCTGCCCTGGAAGGGCTGGCGGTCCGGGCCGTCATAGGGCTTGGCCGTGTACACGGCGTTGACCCGCACGACCGTCTGGATCGGGTCCGTGCGGCCGCGTTCGGCCGCCAGGTCCTGCAACTCCCGCCACTGGGCCGCCAGCTGCTCGGCGCCCATGCCCACCGGCAGCCAGCCGTCGGCGTGGTCCACCAGCCGCCGCTGGGCCTTCTTGTTGCCCGCGGCCAGCAGGATCGGGATCGGCCGGGCGGGTTTGGGACCGACCACGGCGGAGGCGATCTTCGTCAGTTGGCCGTCGTACTTCACCGGGTCCGGGCCCCACACCGCCCGGCACACCTCGATCAGTTCGTCGAGCACCCTGCCGCGCTCCTCGAACGGCCGGATTCCGGCGGCCGCGTACTCGTCGAGCGACCATCCGGTGCCCAGGCCCGCGATCACCCGGCCGCCGCTCGCCGCGTCCAGCGAGGCCAGGGACTTGGCCAGTTGGAAGGGGACGTGCAGCGGCGCCACCAGCACACTGCTGCCCAGCCGCGCCCGTTCGGTGGCCGCGGCGGCGATGGCCAGCGTGACCAGGGGCTCGGCCACGTCCCGGTACGCGTCCGGCCAGGGGAGGCCCTCGATGCCGTACAGGCCCTGGGTGGCGGGCTCCGGGAAGAGGGCCCGCTCGAAGACCCACAGGCTGTCGTAGCCGATCTCCTCGGCGGTACGGGCCACGTCCGGAACGTCTGTGCCGATGGAATACTGCCGCATCTGGGGGAGGCTGAGGCCCAGCCGAGTCGCCATACCGGTGCTCCTTCGCAATCGGGTGCGTGCCGTCAACGTAAGGCGATCACAAGGGGATCCCGAGGCGGCTCGTGCATCGATCGGATCAGGCCACCTCAGCCGGACAGCGGTGTGAGCAGCATCCGGCCCGCCAGCCCCACGGCCGCGTCCAGCCGCTCGGTGAACTCCTCGGCCAGGTCACCGAACCGGCGCAGCGCCCACAGCATCCGCGCCGCCGACCAGGTGGCGTCCCGGGCCCGCTCCAGGCTCCAGGAACCGAGCAGATGGGTCAGCGGATCGGCGATCTGGAGCAGGTCGGGACCCGGCATCAGATCCTCACGGATGCGCTCCTCCAGCGAGACGAGGAGCTCGCCCACGCGGTCGAACTCGTCCTCCAGATCGGCCGGTTCGCAGCCGAGCGTACGACAGCTGTCCACCACGGCCAGCGCCAGGTCGTGCCCGATGTGCGCGTTGATGCCCGCGAGCGCGAACTGCAGCGGCCGTACACCGGGATGCCGGCGGAGCTGGAACAGCGGCCGCCAGCAGGCCGGCGGACGGCGGTCGCCGGCGGCCGCGTCCACGGCGGCCAGGTACCGCTCCGCGAACCGTACGTCCAGCGTCGCGGCGGCTCTCGGGTCCCCGAACCGGCCCGCGTCCAGTCGCCGTTCGACCTCCTCCGTGACGGAGAGGTAGACACGGTTGAAGACCGCGACCCCGTCCCGCCCGGGCAGGGCCGCGTCCAGCGCGCGCATCCGGGAGACGACGGTGCCGACCGGAGCGGTGAGGTGTTCCGACTGCGCCATGGGGGAAGGGTCCCAGCCCTGGGCTGCCGAGCGCGCCGACGGGCCCGGCGCGTCCCCGGAACGGGGGACGGCGTCGCACGTGAGGGGGAGCACGGCCGTGCCTGGCCCACCTGCCCGGCTCCCGCACTCGGTGCATCACCAACCAGCATGTGGATTCGGCCATTTGGCAATTTTTACGTTGCTGGGCGGGCGCCGTCCGGTTCCTGTCACCGGTGCCCCGCCGCTGGGTGGACCCTCCCCGCAGGTCAGACAGGACGCGACGTCCCGGCCCGGTGAAGCGCGCGGTCCGGGCGTACCGTTCGGGTGTCCTCTTTGCCCGTTCGGTCAGCCGGAGCGGCTTCGTGGGTCCGGAGCGGTGTCCCACCTGCGCATACGGGTCCGGGGGGTCGGCCGCCGGAAGGTTGTCGCGAAGCGTTGGCGTACGACGGTCCTTACCTGGAGACCCGGCGGGACGCTTCCTAAGGTGGGGAGCGACGTCGCCGGACGCGCCGAGCGCGGCGACACCGGAGGCCGCGAACCGGATCCGGGGGAGTACGGTCCACGAGATGTCCGATGTCGGAGTGACCTCATGGAAAACCCTCAGTTCGCCGAGATGCTGATGCGCACCAGACTGCGTTCCGGCATCACCCAGCAACAGCTGGCCGACCTCTCCACCATCAGTTCCCGCGCGATCAGAAACCTGGAGAAGGGCCATGTGCGCCATCCGCGCAAGGAGACCGTCCAGTTGCTCGCCGACGCTCTCCGCATCGACGGGTCCACTCGGCACCGACTGCTGAAACTCGCCGTGGAAGAGGAGTGCGAGGGCCCACACGGAAGTCCGGGCGACGTCCGCCCGGACTTCGGACGGGCGGCCGACCCGGTGGAGTCCTTTCCCGACGCTCACGGACTCCCCGAACGAGGGTTGCGATTATCCGGATCCTCACTCGGACAGGGATCGATCCCCCTCGCCTCTCCCGCCTCCGCCCGGGGAACGCACGACGACCCCGGCCCGGGAGCCCCTGTGGGGACCACCCCGGCGGCCACTTCCGGAACCGGCACGGCCGGTCACGGCCGGGACGGGGAACCCGCCGGTCCTCCGGGTGCGCGGCGCCCGGCGCACACCTGCGCATACGAGTACAGGGCCGTTCCGCTCCCCGAGGGCGCCGGCCCCGGTGCCACCGGCGTCCTCAACGACATGGCCCGCGACGGCTGGCGGTTGGCCGCCGTCGACGGCGGCACCGCCTACCTGGAACGTCGCACCCGCTGAGGTCGCGGGCGCGCCCCCGCGGTACGCCGGCGCCCGGCCGTGACACTCCCGCGCGCCCTGTGGGATCCCGCTCCCGAGCGGCACCTCCCGCAGGGCGCTCGCACGTGCCCGCGACCCTTCGTCCGGCCACCGGAATTCCGGTCATGTTCCGCCGGAAAATTCCGGAGCGACCGCTTCCCTCCTCTAGCGTCAAGCAGGCGAAGTTCTTCACCTGACCCTTTAGAGAACGAGGGAGCACGAAGAATGTCAGCACCCGCAGTCGTGGTCGGCACGCACCTCCCACCCGGGCCGCGAGCACACCTCACCTCCGATACGACCCGCCAGATTCTGCGCCTGCAGAACTTATTCCTGCGGCATGCCCGCGAATTCCTGTACGACGCCGGATTCGTGGAACTCCTCCCTCCCGTCATCGGCCCGGTAACCGACCCCGGAATTCGCGGAGCCAAACAGGTCGACGTCGACTTCTACGGCCACCGGTACAAACTCATGACGAGCGCCTTCGTCTACAAGCAGGCGGCCCTGCTCGCCTTCGACAAGATCTTCTACGTCGCTCCGAACGTGCGGATGGAGCCGCTGGAGACCTGTTCGACCCAGCGCCATCTGGCGGAGTTCCATCAGCTGGACATCGAGATGGCGCACACCAGCCGCGAACAGGTCATGGACCTGGCCGAGGAGCTGATCGTCACCGCCACCCGGGCGGTCCTCGCCGAGTCCGGACCCGCCCTGTGCGACCTGGGGCGCGATGTGGACTCGCTGCGGGCGATGCTCGCGGCCCCGTTCGAACGGCTCGCCCACGTGGACGCCGTCACCCGCCTCATCGACGGCGGCCACGGCCAGAGCGCGGCGGCCGAGATCGACTGGGAGGGTGAGCGCATCCTCTCCGAGGGCAGCTCCCGCCCCGTGTTCCTGACCGACTACCCCAAGGGCTCGCGCGTCTTCCTGGAGCGCGAGGACAGTGAACGGCCGGGCGTGCTGCGGACGTTCGACCTCCTCATGCCGGAAGGGTACGGCGAGGTCATCAGCGGCGGTGAACGCGAGTCGGACTACCGGCGCCTGATCACCCGGATGCGTGAGACGGGGGAGAACCCCGCCAAGTACGGCTGGTACCTGGACGAGGTGAAGAAGGGCATACCGCCGAGCGCGGGCTTCGGGCTCGGTGTCCAGCGATTCACCCGCTACCTGGTGGGCGCCGACTACGTGTGGCAGACCACCGCCTTCCCGAAGCTTCCCGGCGTCGTCTCGCCCTGACCGCGGAGGTGCCGCGATGACCCGCATCACGAGCCACCCGCAGCGCGAGATCGGCGCGACCGCGCGGGGCGGGGTGCTGCCCGCCGCCGCGTTCCTCGACCACCTCCCCCGACTCCCCCCACGCCCGGCCGGACCCGCCGTGAAAGGGGCCGCCCCCGTGGCACCGGCCGCCACGGGAGCCGCGACGGCCGGACCGGCCACGGCGCCCGCACCGGCGCAGGTGCTTGCGCCGCCCGCCCCGCCCTCCGCCGAACCGCCCCGGGTCCTCCTGGTCGACGGAGACCCGGTCTCCCGCCAGGTCTTCGGCGGCACCCTGCAGGCGGACGACCAGGTCAGCCTCGTCGCCACCGGCGACAGCCGCCGCCCGCCCGCCGAGTGGCCGCTGCACCGGGCGGACCTGACGATCCTGGTCTCCGGCCCGCTGGAGAACCACGTCCTCAAGGCCCAGGACGTCACCCGCCGAGGCGGCAGGACCCTCCTGGTGGGCGTCGACTGGACCAAGCACCGGCTGGACGCCGCCCTGGCCTCGGGCACCTCCGGCTGCCTGAGCAAGGACTGGGCGCTGTCCCACCTGCCGCAGGCCGCTGCCGCCGCCGCGACCGGGCACATCGTGCTCTCTCCGGACCTCGTCGGACTCTGCGTGGCCATGCAGCCCGCGGACGCCGGCCGGAATCTCGCGGTCCGGCTGCGCTGCCTGACACGACGGGAACGGGAGGTGCTGACCCTGCTCGCGGAGGGGATGTCGACCGGCGAGGTGTCCGACTGCCTCGTCGTCTCCCCAGCCACCATCAAGAGCCACGTCTCCCACGCCCTGACCAAACTGTGCGTGCGCAACCGCCTCGAAGCGGTCCTGCTGATGCAGGCGGCTCTGGGCTGCGGTGTCCAGCACGGCGAACTCAGCCCCGGAGAGATCTGAAAGGAACCGATCATGCCCGCATACGTCCTGGTGGGATACAGCGCGGACCTGCTCCGCGTCCTCGACGGCTTCCTGGCGCCGGACAGCGTCCTCGTCGTGGACGAACCGGAAGTCCTCGCCGTACGAGGCGCCCGCGACCGCACCGGCGAGATCGCCTGCTTCGCCGACGTCCTGCCCGCCCCGGTCCAGACCGACGCGGACCGGCTCCCCGCTCTCATCGCTCCGCCGCCCGGTGTACGTGCCGTGCTGCCGGGCAACGACTACGGCGTCGTGGCCGGGGCGGTTCTCGCCGACGCCTGGGGCCTGCCCGGCCCCGGCACCGAGGCCGCCCGGATCTTCCGCGACAAGCGCCGTCAGCGGCGGCTCGCCGACGAGGCGGGCATCCCGCAGCCCGCCTGGAGAGAGGTGTCCGACGCGGCCGAAGCGGCGGACTTCGCCGCCGGATGCCCCGACGGCTTCGTCCTCAAGCCCGCCAACCTCCAGTCCAGCGAAGGCGTCCTGCTCCTCGAACCGGGCGCGGACGTGGCGGCGGCCTGGCGGCACACCACCGCGCCCAACGCCACCGGCGGAACCATGCGCCTGAGCGGCGGACCCACCCCCTACCTGGCCGAACGACGGCTTCTGGGCGAGGAGTTCAGCGCGGAGCTGCTGCTGCGCGACGGGACTCCGCTGTTCTGCAACGCGACCGCCAAGCGCCTGCTCGGCGGGGTCCACCCGGTGGAGATGGGGCACGTCGTCCCGGCTCCCCCCGAGAGCGGTGTACGCGGATCGCTGCGCGACAGCATGCTGGCACTGGCCCGCGCGTCCGGCTTCCGCACCGGAGTCATGCACGGCGAGTGGATCATCGAGGACGGGGTGCCGCACCTGGTGGAGTGCGCCGCGCGGCTGCCCGGCGACCAGATCCACCGGCTCATCGAACTCGCCTATGACTGGAGCCTGTTGCGCAACTGGTTCCGCGTCGCGGCCGGGGAGGAGCCCGCTCCGGTGCCCGGACGGCCGGGGGGCGCCGCCATCCGGTTCCTGGGTGTCTCGCCCGGGCGCGTAACGTCCGTCAGCGGGATCGACGAGGCCCGGTCCACGGCGGGCGTGTGCGACGTCGCCGTCGCCGTGGAGGTGGGCTCGCACGTCGAGCCGATCCGCAGTTCCTGGGAGCGCTCCGGCTTCGTGATCGCCACGGGGCCGGACGGCAGGGGCGCCGAACGCACGGCTCGTTCGGCGTCCGAGCGCATCGTCATCGCGACCGAGCAGGACGCGTTGGCCGACGTCTGACCCGCACCACCCGCCGCCCTCCGCGCGCGCCCCGCCGGGATCCTTCCGGCGGGGCGCGTGGGTGCGGGGTGGGACGGACGACGGGGGCCGGCCCCCCCCCCCCGGGGGGGGCGGGGGGCGGGGGGCGGCCCCGGGGGGCGCGGGGAAGTGGGGGGGGGGGGGGGGGCCCCCCCCCCCGCCCCCGCCCCCCCGGCCC
>NZ_JBSHAF010000002.1:468994-528412 GCF_053611365.1 Streptomyces sp. NPDC054813
GGCGCGCCCGCCGCCGGGGCGGGGGGGGGGGGGTGGGGGGGGGGGGGGGGCCCCCGCCCGCGGCCCCCCCCCCCCCCGGGGGCGGGCCCCCCTCGTCCGTGTCAGGCCCGGGTCGGCCTCGTACCTGTGTCAGCGTGGCGCCGCCGCCAGCTCACCGGCCAGGCCGGCCACGGACGGATGGCGCAGCAGCGTGCGCAGGCGCACCTCCTGGCCGAACTCCGCCTTGATCCGGCCCAGCAGGCGCAGCGCCAGGATCGAGTGGCCGCCCAGACGGAAGAAGTCGTCGTCGACACCGACCCGTTCGAGGCCCAGCACCTCGGCGAACAGCACGCACAGCCGGGCCCGCACGGGATCCTCCGGAGCCGGCGAGGACGAGGAGGCCGAGCCGTACTCCGGGGCGGGCAGTGCCCGGCGGTCCAGCTTGCCGTTGGGCGTCGTGGGGAACCGCTCCAGCGTCACGTACGCCACCGGCCGCAGGTGCCCGGGCAGCGCGGCGGCCGCGTGCGCGCGCAACTCGTCGGGCTCCGGAGGCGTACCGCCGTGCGGCACCACATAGGCGACGAGCCGCTGGTCACCCGGCCCCTCGGTGCGCACCAGCACCCGGGCACCGGAGATCCCCGGGTGCCGGGCCAGCGCCGCCTCCACCTCCGAGGGCTCGATCCGGAAGCCGCGCAGCTTCACCTGGTCGTCGCGCCTGCCCAGGTACTCCACGGCCCCGTCGGCGCGCCATCGGGCCAGGTCCCCCGAGCGGTACATGCGCGAGCCGGGCGGCCCGTAGGGGTCGGCCACGAAGCGCTCGGCCGTCAGCCGGGCGTCGCCCAGGTAGCCGTGCGCCTCGCCCACGCCGCCGAGGTACACCTCGCCCACCATGCCGGGCGGCAGGACCCGCAGATGGTCGTCGAGGACGTAGAAGTGCTTGTTGGCGACCGGTCCGCCGAGGGGGACGGAGCCGTCGACGCAGTCCTCCAGGGTCACCCGCCGGAAGACGGTGACCATCATGCACTCCAGCGGTGAGTAGGCGTTGACCAGGGTCAGCCGGGGCCGGCGGCGCAGCAGGCGCTCCAGGTGCCCGGGGGAGGCGGCCTCGCCGCCGGTCAGGACGAGCCGGACCGTGTCGAACGCCGAAGGGTGGGCGTCCACCAGGAAGTTCAGAAGGCTGGAGGAGAAGTGGGCCACGGTGACGCGGTGTTCGCCCATCAGGCGCACCGCCACCTCGGGCTCGGGCGCCCCGCCCGGCTGCAGGACGCACGCGGCTCCCGCGAACAGTGCGGACAGCAGTTCGAAGGCGAAGGCGTCCCAGGACATCGGCGAGCACTGGAGCACGACGTCCGACGGCGTCACGCGCGCGAATGCCTGCCCCAGCAGACTGCCGACGAGCGCGCGGTGCGGTGCCACCACCCCCTTGGGCCGCCCCTGCGATCCTGACGTGAACAGCACACAGGCGAGATCCTCCCCGTCGACCGGCACCCCCGGATCGGTCCCGGGCGCCCCTTCGAGAGCCGGATCGTCGATCCGTACGAGACGCGGGCCGCCCCGCTCCACCACGGCGTCCGGCAGGGGGCGGTCGCTCACCACGATCCGGCAGCCGGTCGCCCGTACGCACTCGGCGGCACGCGTGTCGGGGAAGTCCGGGTCCAGCAGCACATAGGCGCCACCGGACTTGAGCGCCGCGAGAAGGGCCGTCACCAGGTGGGGGCCGCGCTCCAGGCGCACCCCCACCCAGTCGCCGCGGCCGATCCCGAGGCCGATCAGGTGGTGGGCCAACTGGTTGGCGCGCCCGTTCAGTTCACCGTAGGAGACGCGCTCGCCCTCGAAGACCAGGGCCGTGGCGTCCGGCTCGCGGGCGGCCTGCTCGGCGAACACCGTGTGCACGCACGGGTGCCGGGGGAGCGGGACGCGTACGCCCCTGCCCGCGCCCAGCATCCGCCCGGCCTCCTCCGCGTCGCAGGGCTCCATGTCACCGGGGCGCGCGGAGGGCTCGTCCGTGATGACGCCGAGCACCCGCGTCAGCTGGGTGGCCAGGACGCGCGCGAGAGACGCGGGCACGCGGCCCGCGTCGTGGTGCAGCCGCACCGACAGGCGCTCCCCGGGCGTCACCACGACCGTCACCGGGTAGTGCGCCGTCTCCTCGCAGCCGACATCGCCGACCCGGAGCCCACCGAAGTCCCCTGTCCGTGGCGGCCCTTCGGGTGCCGCCTCCACGGTCACCGTCGTGTCCAGCAGCGGCCCGTCGACGCCGGCGGCCCTGGCCACCTGGCCCAGGCCCATGTGGTCGTGCGGGGCGAGCGCCAGCCGCCGCGCCCGCACGTCGGCGAGCAGGTCGGCCAGGGTCGCCGACGCGCCCGTCGGGACGCGCACGGGCACCGTGTTGACGAGCATGCCCACCATGTCCTCGACGCCGTCCAGTTCGGCCGGGCGTCCGCTGAGGACGGAGCCGAACGTGACGTCGTCCCGGTCGGTGTGGCGCGCGAGCACCAGCGCCCACGCGGCCTGGACGACCGTCGTGAGCGTCACGTTCGAACCCCGCACCCGAGCGAGGAGTTCGGCCGTCCGCGCGGGCGAGAGCTCCTCCACGACCGTCGCCCAGCGTGCGGACGCCCCATCCGACTCGGGTGCGAGCAGCGTCGGCGCCGCGTCCGCCAGCTCCTCCCGCCAGGCCCGCTCGGCGCCCGCCCGGTCGCGCCCCGCGAGCCAGCCGAGGAAGCCGCGGTACGGCACCGGTGGCGCCAGGTCCTCGTCGGCGTACCCGGCGAAGACCTCGCGCAGCAGCACGGAGGCGCTCCAGCCGTCCAGCACGCAGTGGTGCGCGGTGACCGCCAGGCGGTGCCGGTCCGTGCCGTCGCGCACCAGGTCGAAACGGATCAGCGGACCGCCCTCGACGCCGACGCCGCCGGTGCGCGCGGTGCGCAGCACGGCGTCGCCGTCGTCCGGGCCCGCCACCGACCAGTGCGGCTCCACATCACGCGGGACGACCTGCACGGGCTGTCCGTTGGCCCGGTGGTGGATGCGGGCCCGCAGATTGGGATGGCGCACCAGTGTCCGCCGTACCGCGTCGCGCAGTCGTGCCTCGTCCAGCGTGCCCTCCAGCGGGACGGTGTACTGCGCGACGTAGACCCCGCGCGCCCCGCCCTCCGCCAGGGAGTGGAACAGGATGCCCTCCTGAAGAGGGGTGAGGGGGAGTATCTCGTCGATGGCCGGTGCTGACATCTGTCCTCCGCTTCGGGACGGATCGGGTGGCCCGGCCCGGGGCCGCCCGCGCGGGGGACCCGGCCCGGGGGGCGGTCAGCCGCGCGAGAGCTGCGCCGCCAAGGAGGCGTACTCGCCGGGGTCCAGGTCGGGCAGCAGCTCCGGCTCCGCGGCGGTGCCCGCGGCTGGCGCCGACGTGCTCACCGAGGCGGCGAGTTCGGCCAGGGTGGCCGCTCCGACGACATCGGCCACGGTGAGCGCGAGGCCTCGCGCGCGGGCCAGGTTGACCAGGCGCATCGCCGCCATGCTGTCGCCGCCCAGGCCGACGAAGGAGTGCCCCGGCCTCGCGTCGCCCGCCGGGCGGCGCAGGACCTCGTCGGTCGCGCCGCACAGCCAGGCCGTCACCTCGTCGGCGGCCTCCGCGGCGGCGGTGGCGGCCGGCGTGGCGGGTGCCGTGCCGGGGCGCGGCGGCTCGGGCAGCGCCGCCCGGTCGAGCTTGCCGTTGCCGGTCAGCGGCACCCGCTCCAGGACCGCCCAGGCCGTGGGCACCAGTGCGTCCGGGAGCGAGTCCCGCAGGTGCGCGCCCAGGGCCTGCGGCTCGGGTACGGGCACGCCCGGCGCGGGTACGACGAAGCAGGCCAGCCACCGGTCGCCGTCCGGCGGCCCGGCGAGGACGACCGCGGCCTGGGTCACGGCCGGGTGGGCGCACAGCACCACCTCGATCTCGCCGAGCTCGACGCGCCGGCCTCGGAACTTCACCTGGCCGTCGGTCCGGCCGATGAACTCCAGTGCCCCGTCAGCCCGTTGGCGCGCGAGGTCGCCCGTGCGGTAAAGGCGCGAGCCGGGCGGACCCAGCGGATTGGCCACGAAGCGCTCCGCCGTCAGACCCGGACGCGCCAGATACCCCTCGGCGAGCTGCACGCCCGAGAGGTACAGCTCGCCCGTCACCCCGACGGGCACCGGGTCGAGCCGCTCGTCGAGCACGTGCGCACCGGTGTCCGCGACCGGGACGCCGATCGGCACGCTGTCCGGGTCTGCGCCGCGGCGGCAGGGCCACGCGGTGGCCGCCACCGTCACCTCGGTGGGCCCGTACAGGTTGTGCAACTCGGCGTCGAGCAGGGCCAGGCAGCGGTCGCGCAGCGACACGGGCAGCGCCTCGCCGATGCAGATGATCCGCCGCAGCCCCCGGCAGTGGACCGCGACGTCCGCGTCCAGGAACAGGCGCAGCATCGAGGGGACGAACTGCACCGTCGTCACGCCCCGGCGGGCGATGAGCGCGGCGAGGCCGTGCGGCTCGCGCTCCAGCCCGGGTGACGCGACGACCAGGGTGGCGCCGCAGGTAAGCGGCCAGAAGTACTCGTACGTGGACACGTCGAAGCCCACCGGTGTCTTCACCAGCACCCGGTCGTCGGCCGCCAGCGGGACCGTCTCCCGCATCCACCGCAGATGCCGGGCGATCGCCTCCTGGCGCACCACGACGCCCTTGGGACGACCGGTGGAACCGGAGGTGTACATGAGGTAGGCGGGATCCTCCGGGCGCGCGCGCACCACCTCGGCCTCCGGGGCCGCCCCCGCGCGGCGCGGTGCGGGCAGCGCGGTCAGGACCCGGTCCGGCGCCGCCTCCTCCAGGATCAGCGCCGCGCGCTGCGCGGGAGTGTCCTTCTCCAGCGGCAGATACGCCGCGCCGGCCGCCAGCACGCCGAGCAGGGCGACCACCAGGTCGGGGGAGCGGTCCATGCGGACCGCCACCACACTGCCCGGGCCGACGCCCTCCTGACGCAGGACGTCGGCCAGTTCACGGACCCGGCGCCACAGCGTCGCGTAGTCCAGGGTGACCCGGTCCGAGATCACGGCCGTCGCGTACGGGGTGCGCCGCGCCTGCGCGGCGACCAGTGCGGGGACCGTGAGCGTGGTCACCGTGCCCACCCCGGTCCGGCCGGGGCCGGCTCGCCCGGCCGGGGCGCCACCACGGCGAAGTGGCGGTCCACGTACTCCAGGCAGGCCGCCCGGTCCCGCCGCGTGAGCACCACCCGCCAGCCGTCCGGCACCCGGATGCCGGCGGGCCACAGCGAGTGCCGCCCCTGGTCGTTGACGAGCACCAGATAGGGGGCCGAGTCATCCTCGAACGGATTCGCCATGAGGCACCTCTTCCTTCCGTACGGTCGGCAGCGGGCCGACGTCGTCCCTGTTCACCGCGGTCGTGTCGTACTTGCCGAGGGCGCTGATCAGCATGCGCACCTCCAGGTCCAGACAGGCCACCAGCCTCAGCAGCCCCTCGTCGGGGTCCTCGTCGGCGGCGACCAGGGCCGCCCGGCCCAGGCCCACCGCCCGCGCCCCGAGCGCCAGGCACTTCACCGCCCGGGTCCCCTCCCAGATCCGGCCCCCCGCCAGCAGGCACCCCGGGTCGTCCCCGGCGGCCAGCAGGCAGTCGAAGAGCGGCAGACCCACGTGGTCGAGGAATCCGCCGGGCGCCCAGCCCGTGCCCCCCTCGGCGCCGTCCACCGTGACGCTGTCCGCGCCGGCGCCCCAGGCCACCCGGGCGGCCGCGCCGACGTCCCGGCCCGGGTGGAGCTTCACCCACACCCGGGCCCGCGGGTAGTTGTTGCGCATCAGGTTGATCTGCTGGCGCAGGATCTCCTCCGTGTACGTACCGGGGCTGGAGGCCCGCAGCGTCCGGCCGTCACCGGGGATCGGCAGCAGCGCGTACTGCTCCGCCACCGCCGCCGCGGCCTCGCCGTCCATCAGCGTCATCCCGCCCAGGCCCGGCTTCGCGCCCTGACCGGTCTTCAACTCGAAGGCCAGCCGCCCCGCTTCGAGGAACGGCTGGGCCGCCGGGTCGCTGTAGACCAGGTTCCACACCTCCGCGTCGGCGTCCTCGGTGCTCTGCTGCACCACGATCCCGCCGTAGCGGCCGTCGCCCTCCTCTCCGTAGGCCTCGATCCGGGCCAGCAGCGCCTTGGCGGGCTGCGCCCCGAGCCGTCCGTAGCCGATGACCGGCACCACGTTCTCGCCGACGACCAGCGGGATGCCCAACCGGGCCGCCTGCCGCCCGAGCGAGGTGCCCAGGTCGCCGCGGGCCGCGGCGGTCGACCCGAACGCCGAGACGTAGAAGGGGAGCCGGGACGGAAACCCGCCGATCACGGTCTCCAGGGACACGTCCGACGGCATGGGCTCGCGCCCGAGGTCGATCAGCTTCTCCAGGCGCTGCTCCATGAACACCGGTGGGAGCAGCCGCATCCGCTCCAGTGGATCGTCGGGGCCCGGCCCGGACCAGCCGCTGCCGTAGAGCGTCGCGCCATAGCCGTCCAGCGGCGGAAAAGCCGCCTCGATACCCGTGCGCGCGCGATGACGCACGGCGGCCTCCGGAAATCCTGGCGCGCGCAGCATGCCGCTCATGCGGGCCTCCCGTAATGGAATGTGAGATCCCGTCGCAATGGGTGGCCACCAACCTAGCCCGTGGCGCGGAACCGCCCGGAACTTCCGGTCGGAAGTTTCCCTGAAACCGCTCGAACCGGATCCGTGGAGGAGGTCATCTCCGCCCGAGGTGGAGGGAGTTGGGCGTGAGAACGATTGACCGTCTCTCGGCCCCCATGGCTCGATGAGGGTATCTGGAAGGCCGCGAAAGGGGTTACCGATGGAAAAACGTCGAGTTTCCATTTTCGACACCACTCTGCGGGACGGCGAACAGGCGCCGCGCAATTCCATGAAACCGCAGGAAAAACTGGAACTCGCGCTGCGGATCGAGGCACTCGGGGTCGACGTCGTCGAGACCGGCTTCCCCGCCTCCTCACCCGCGGAGACCGAGGCCACCCGGCTGATCTCCCGCCACCTCACCCGCGCCCGGTTCACCACGTTCTGCCGCGCCGTGCGCTCCGACATCGACTGCGCGGTGGCCGCCGGCGGCACCCGCAACCACGAGGTGCAGATCCTCGCCACCTCCAGCGAGCTGCACCTCGACCGCAAGCGCCGCATCTCCCGCAAGGAGTCGATCGACGAGATCGTCGAGTGCGTCACCCACGCCCGCAGGATGGGCGTGCCCTACATCTCGCTCGCCCTCGAGGACGCCTCCCGGGGCTCGGACGAACTGCTGCGCGCCCAGATCGAGGCGGGGGTTGACGCCGGGGCCACCTGCGTCGTGGCGGCCGACACCTCCGGCTGCATGACCCCGGCCGAGTACGGCGAGCTCATGGGCAAGGTCCGTTCCTGGACACCGCGGCCCATCAGCGTGTTCACCCACTGCCACGAGGACTTCGGGCTCTCCACGGCCAACACCCTCGCCGGTCTCCAGGCGGGGGCCGACGGCGTGCAGACCACGGTCGGCGGCATCGGGGAGCGCGCGGGCAACGCCGCGCTGGAGGAGCTCGTCGCGCTCCTGTCGTACAAGAGCGACTCCCTGGGCCTCTACACCGACATCGACACCGTCGCCATGTACGGCGTGTACGACGCGCTGCGCGACATCATCAAGCTGGACCAGCCGCGCAACAAGGCGATCTTCGGGACGTACGCCTTCGGCAGCGCCGCGGGGATCCACCAGGCGGGGATCCTGCGGGACCCCGCCACGTACGAGTTCGTGGAACCCGGCCGCTTCGGCCGCGAGCGCTCCCTGCTCATCGCCCGCCACTCCGGCCGCTCGGTGCTGCGCCACCTGCTGGAGAACATGCGGGTGGACGTCGACGACGACCGGATGGAGGCGCTCTACCGCCGGCACATCACCGACCGCGTCGGCGGCGACTGCGAGGACATCTCCGTCCTGCGGCGCAGGCTCGCCGACGAACTGCTCACCGTCGGGGCGGCGCACTGAGACGGGACGCCGCGCACGAGGGCGGTGGGAGACGGACCTCACGGTCCGGCTCCCACCGCCCTCGTCGTGCTCGGGGGAGGTCTTCGTACGGGGCCGTGCCCGGCTGCCTCTGTCTCGGTGGGCGAGGACGCGCGCGTGGGCGGCTCGTCGGTGGCGACGAGCCGCCCGGTCTCCCGCGGGGCGGGTCGGCGTGTCAGTCGTCGATGAGCCCCGGCACCCCGTCCTTCCAGCGGCCCGCGAACGAGTCGGCCGTGGCCTGGTCGCGGAACGCGTACGTCTTCAGCAGCCAGCGCGTGGCGGCCCGGTCCGCGTCCAGGATCTCGATGCGGTCGCGGCTGTGCAGCCCGTCCTGGTTGGCGAAGAGCAACAGGTCCCCGTCGCGCAGGCGGTGGCGCTGCTTCTCGGCGACGACCAAGGCGTTCTTCATGGCCAGCAGCGCGTCCTTGGCCTCGCCGGGGGCGTCGGACAGCACGGTCGTCGTCGTCTCCAGGTAGCGGATCGAGTGGTCGCCCTCCAGGATCGGGTGCGCGCCCGAGGACCGCTGACTGCTGTTGGTGTCCCGGGAGAAGGCGTCGAACGACGTCGTGAAGTACGGCTGCCGCAGGATCTCCTGGTCCTCGTCCGACAGGTGCCGCAGCAGGGCGCGCCCGCTGACGAACGTGGTGTAGATGACCTCGTCCTGTGGGCAGCGCATGCCCAGCAGGGCGATGTGGTCGGCCCGCGCCCAGTGCGCGGTGCGGTCGTTGTGGAAGGGGAGCTCGCTGTCGCTGAACCCCGTCTGCATGCCGCTGTACCTGTTGATCGCGATGACGTCGGTGAAGAAGTCCCCGTTGTTCCGGCTGCCGTACGCCATGAGCGGCGTCCTGGTGAGCCGGGCGACCAGGGCGAGGAACGCCTCGCCGACGAAGGTGGTCTTCTTCCGGTACTTGTCGGTGACCGGGTCGTCGAGGTCGAGGTCCGGGATGTGCGGGTCGACGGGGCAGTTGCGCAGCACGTGGGCTTCGCTCCGGCCGTTCAGCCGGTCCTGCCGGACGCGCTCGCAGACTTCCACGAGGAACCGCGGGGCGTCGATCTCCGCCACGCCCGCGACGAATTCCCGGTGGTCCCGGTACGGATTGCCTGGCACGGCGCCGAGCACGGCGGTCACTTCGTCGCGCTGGTCCGGGGTGAGTACGTGAATCGGTTCCATTCCGCCATGCTCCGCCCGCGACCCGCGCGAATCATCGGTCGAGCGGCCGAGCGGACTCCACCTGAGGGCGAGTGAGTTCATCACGGCTGTCGATTCCCGGGCCTCGACCCGGGTGTTTCGATGAACCGGAACGCCGGAGAACCGGACGAGCGGACCGGCACCGGCCGAGGGGACATCCGGAGAGCCGGACGACCGGAGCCACCGGCGGAACCGGGCGAGGGGACCACGAGAGCCCCGGCCGAGACGATCACCAGGAATGCGGAGGTGCCCGCCGTGTCACCCCAGACACCGGCCGTATACGTGTCACCCGAGACACCGGCCGCGGACGTGTCCCCCCGGACACTCGCGGCGAAGGTGTGGCGCCGCCACGTCGTGCGCCGGACCAAGGCCGGCAACGATCTGCTCTACATCGACCTCCACCTGTTGCACGAGGTGAACACCCCCCAGGCCTTCGCCGGGTTGCGGGACGCCGGCCGCACCGTGCGCCGTCCGGACCTCACCCTGGGGACCGAGGACCACAGCACCCCCACGCGCGCCGTCGACCACGTCGACCCGGACGCGGCACGGCGGCTCCAGCGGCGGACCATGGCCCGCAACTGCGCCGAGTTCCGCATCCCGATGCACCGGCTCGGCAGTGCCTCGCAGGGCATCGTGCACGTCATCGGTCCCGAACTCGGCCTGGTCAGGCCAGGGATGACGGTCGTCTGCTGCGACTCGCACACCACGACCCTGGGCGCGTTCGGCGCGCTGGCTCTCGGCATCGGCACCAGCCAGGTCGAACACGTCCTGGCCACCCAGACCCTCGCGCTGGCCCGCCCGAAGGACATGGCCGTCACGGTGACCGGCACCCTGCCGACGGGCAGCACGGCGAAGGACCTGGCCCTCGCGGTGATCCACCGGGTCGGCTCGGCCGGGGCACAGGGCCACGTGGTGGAGTTCCGCGGCGAGGCCGTGCGGGCGCTGTCCATGGAAGGCCGGATGACGCTGTGCAACATGGCCGTCGAGATGGGCGCACGGGTCGGGATCGTGGCACCCGACGAGATCACCCGGGACTATCTGCGCCGGGCCGCCCCCCGGGACGCCGGGCGCTTCGACGGCCTCGCGCCGGCCGGGGACGACGACGCGGTCTTCGACCGTGAGGTCACCCTGGACGGCGCCGGCGTGCTGCCCCGCGTCTCGTGGGGCACCAACCCGGCCCAGAGCGTGCCGCTGGACGGCCGGGTGCCCGACCCCGGCGAGCTGGGCGACGCGGCCGAGGCGTCCGCCGCCCGTCGCGCCCTGGACTACATGGGCCTGGCCCCCGGCACCGCCGTACGGGACATCGCGGTCGACACCGTCTTCATCGGCTCCTGCACCAACAGCCGCATCGAGGACCTGCGGGCCGCCGCCTCCGTGCTGCGGGGCCGCCGGGTCCGGGTGGACACCGTGGTGGTGCCCGGCTCGGCCCGGGTGCGCAGGGAGGCGGTCGCGGAGGGCCTGGACGAGGTCTTCGCCCGGGCCGGGGCCGACTTCCGGGCGGCGCCCGGCTGTTCCATGTGCGTCGGCCTGGGCGAGGACCGGCTCGCCCCCGGGATCCGCTCCGCCTCCACCACCAACCGCAACTTCGAGGGCCGCCAGGGCACCGGGTCGCGCACCCACCTCGTCTCGCCCGCGGTCGCCGCGGCCACCGCCGTGCGCGGCCGGATCGCGGGTCCCGACGACCTGTGACGGGCGAGCGGCGCGTATCCCGCGCGTGACCCCACGGCGGCTCCGCTCCGCACGCGTCGCTCCGGCCGCCGCACACCCCGGCCACGCACACCCCGGACACGGGCGCCCGCGCCCGCCCCCCTGCGACTCCCCGAGGACCCCACCGACGAGGAGAGGAAACGGCGATGACGCCGACGACTCCGGCCGCGCTCCCGGCCACCGCTCCCACGGCCGGCGTGCCCGCGGCACCCCCGCCCGCCGGCGTGCACGTGGGGACCGCGGTCCCGCTGCGCTTACGCGACG
This sequence comes from Streptomyces sp. NPDC054813, assembly GCF_053611365.1. Classification (NCBI taxonomy): domain Bacteria; kingdom Bacillati; phylum Actinomycetota; class Actinomycetes; order Kitasatosporales; family Streptomycetaceae; genus Streptomyces; species Streptomyces sp. NPDC054813. Next base: position 480,160 of record NZ_JBSHAF010000002.1, read on the forward strand.
TGGACACCGATCAGATCATCCCGGCACGCTTCTGCACGAACACCGAGCGGACCGGCTTCGCCGACGGCCTGTTCGCCGACCGGCGGGCCGACGACTCCGGCTTCGTCCTCGACGCCCCCCGCCACCGCGGTGCCAGCGTGATCGTCGCCGCCGAGAACTTCGGTACCGGCTCCTCGCGCGAGGCCGCCGTCTGGGCGCTGGCCGAACACGGCATCCGCGCGGTCCTTTCCCCCCGGTTCGGGGACATCTTCCGCGCCAACGCCTGGTTCAACGGGCTGTACGCCGTCACCGTGCCGCAGAGCTTCGTCGACGCCGTCTGGCGGGCCGTCGACGCCGACCCGGCCACCGAGGTCCGCGTGGACCTGGCGGACCTCACCGTCACCGTCGCGGGCCTCGTCCAGCCCTTCGCACTCGACGCCGACACCCAGATCCGGCTGCTGCGCGGCCAGGACGCCATCGGCGCCGCGCTCCACCACGAGGACGACGTGCGTGCGTACGAGACACGCCGGGCCCCCACCCCGACGACCACGGCCCGCTTCCCGACGGCCGGTCCGCGCCGTGCGCGGCGGCCCCACCCCGCCCAGGAGGCGCCCATGTCACCCGAGGACTCCGTCCACGCCCTGTACCGCCGCATCGACGAGGGAGACTTCGCCGGCTTCGCGGCACTCTTCCACGAGGACGCCGTCTACCACCGGCCCGGCAGCCCCGCGCTGGTCGGCCGGGACGCCATCGAGGCGTACTACCGCGACGAGCGCACCGTCGCCGACGGCACGCACACGCTGTCCCGGGTCCTCCTGAGCGACGGCGCGGTCGCGGTCGACGGGGCCTTCAGCGGTCGCCTCACCAACGGCCGGGAACAGGCCCACCGGTTCGCCGAGATCTTCGAGTTCGGCCCCGACGGGCTGGTCACGCGCCGCGACTCCTTCCTGTTCGTCCTCGACTTCTGATCCCCCACCGCTTCTGACGCACCCCGCACCTCGCGTCCCCTGCCCACGCCCCCCACCTGCCCCCAGGACCTCTGCCATCCACCGAGCACGTGAGGATCACCAGATGACCGTCAGCAGTGCCGCACCCGCACCCGCATCCACTCACGCCGGCGCGACCTCGCCGGGCGAGTCGGGCATCGGGAAGGCGGAGATAGGCGACTTCACCCCGCACATGGTGACGCTGCGGTGGACCGAGGACGACGGCTGGACCGTGCCCCGGCTCGGCCCGCACGAGAACCTGTCCGTGTCCCCGGCGACCGCCGCGCTCCACTACGGCCAGTCCGTCATCGAAGGGCTCAAGGCACACCGCCAGCCCGACGGTTCCTTCGCCGTCTTCCGGCCCCGCGACCACGCCCGCCGCTTCCGCGGCTCCGCCCGCCGCCTGTCCATGCCCGAGCTGCCCGAGGACCTCTTCGTCGACGCCCTGGACCGGCTCGTCGAGGCGAACACCGACATCGTCCCGGACCGCCCCGGACACAGCCTGTACCTGCGGCCGTACATGTTCGCCTCCGAGGCCAACGTGGTGCCGCGCCCCGCCCGCGAGTACACCGTCGTCGTCATCTCCTTCCTGATCGGCAGCTACTTCGGCGACGCCCCCGACGGCGTCTCCGCGTGGGTCTGCCGCGACTACGCCCGCGCCTTTCCCGGCGGGACGGGAAGTGCCAAGACTCCCGGGAACTACGCGCCCACCATGCCCGCCCAGCTCGCCGCCGGCCGGGCCGGCTGCCAGCAGGTGGTGTGGCTGGACGCGGTGGAGCGCCGCTGGGTGGAGGAGATGGGCAGCGCGAACCTGTTCTTCGTACGCGGCCGCGGCGACGACCTCACCGTCGTCACCCCGCCGCTGAACGGCAGCTTCCTGCCCGGCATCACCCGCGACTCGGTCATCGCCGTCGCCACCGAACTCGGCTACCGCGTCAGTGAGGAGCCCGTCGCCCTCGACGAGTGGCGCGAGGGGTGCGATGCGGGACTGATCACCGAGACGTTTGGGTGCGGCACGGCCGCCGTCGTCACGGCCGTCGGACGCGTCCGGGACGGCGACCGCGAGTGGACGGTCGGTGACGGCACCACGGGTCCCGTCACCAGCGCCGTCAAGGAACGGCTGCTCGCCCACCACCACGGGCTGATCCCCGACGTCCACGGCTGGCGGCACTCCGCCACGACGGGAGCGCGGCGATGACCACGACCACCACCTCGCTCAGTCCGGCGCGCGTCGACGCGGCACGGCTGCTGGACAACCTGGAGCGGCTGCGCGCCGTCGGGGCGACCCCCGACGGCGGCGTGACGCGCCGCGCCTTCACCCACGAGGACGTCAAAGGACAGGAGTTCGTGGCCGGGCTGATGCGCGAGGCCGGGCTCACGGTCCACGTGGATGCCGCCGCCAACCTCGTCGGCACGCGCCCGGGACGCGACCCGGACGGCCCGTCCCTGGTGCTCGGCTCCCACCTCGACACCGTCCCCGGCGGCGGCGCCTACGACGGGGCGTACGGCGTCCTCGCGGCCGTCGAGGTCGCCCACACGCTGCACGAGCGCGGCACCCCGCTCGACCGGCCGCTGACGGTGATGGCGTTCAGCAACGAGGAGGGCACCACGGGCACCCCCGCCATGTTCGGCTCCCGTGCCGTCGCCGGCTGCCTCACCCCCGGCGAACTGGAGCTACCGGTCGCCGGAGAGGACCGGCCGCTGGCCCAGGTCCTCGACGCCGCCGGAGGGGACAGCCGGCGCGTCGACGACGTCCGACGGACCCCCGGCTCCGTCGCCGCCTACCTCGAACTGCACATAGAACAGGGGCCGGTGCTCATCGGCTCCGGCGTCGAGATCGGCATCGTCGAGGGCATCTCCGGCCGTCTCACCGCCGAGGTCACCGTCCGGGGCCAGGCCAATCACGCGGGCACCACCCCCATGGCCGACCGCCACGACGCGCTGCTCGCCGCGGCCCGGATCACCGTCGGCGTGCCCGGGCTCACCGGCCCCGACGGCGTGGTCAGGGTCGCCACCGTCGGTGACTGCCGGGTCTCGCCCGGCGCGTGGAACGTCGTCCCGGGCGTGGCCACGCTCATCGTCGACCTGCGCGACATGTCCGAGGGCAACCTGGAGGCCGGCCTCGACCGGCTGCGGGCCCTGGGCGAAGAGGCCGCCCGTGCGACCGGCACCTCCGTCGACGTCGCCGAGGTGCAGCGGGTGCGCCCCACCCCCTGCGACGCGGACCGGCGGGCCACCGTGCGACGTGCCACCGACGCCCTCGGCCTGTCCAGCGTCACGCTGCCCAGCGGCGCCGGACACGACGCCCAGTGGATGGCCCGTATCGCCCCCACCGGGATGATCTTCGTGCCCAGCGAGGAGGGCGCGAGCCACGTCCCGTACGAACGCACCGCGCCCGCCGACCTCGTCCGGGGCGCCGACGTCCTGCTCGGCTGCGCCCTCCTGGAGGGAACGACGTCATGACCACCGCGACCCGGCAGCCCGCCCGCCCCCTCCAGCGGGGCATGTGGCTCGCCGCCCAACTCGACCCGATCGGCTCGGAGTTCACCGTCTCCTCCGCAGTACGCCTGACCGGGCCGCTGGACCGGCCCGCACTGCGCGCCGCACTCGGCGACGTGCTCGCCGAACAGCCCCTGCTGCGCTCCCGCTTCGCCCGCTACGGTCACAACGGCCTCTCCCTGGTGGTCGATCCGGACCTCGCCACCCCGCTGGCGGAGACCGACCTCGGCGGCCTGCCCGCGACGGCCGCCGAGGAGACCGCGCGGGACCGCGTCGCCGCCGCCGCGCGGATCCCCTTCGACCTGGAGAACGGCCCCCTGCTGCGCGCCATGCTGGTGCGCCTCGGCCCCGGGGACCACGTCGTCGCGCTGCATCTGCACCACGCCGTCTGCGACGGCGACTCCGTGCAGATCCTGTACGACGCCTGGAGTGACGCCTACACCCGCCGCACCGGCGCCGGGCCGACCGCCCCGCGGACGCACGACGACACCCCCGAGTACTTCCGCCACGCCACTGTCTCCGAGAGCGAACACGCCGAAGGACTCGCCTACTGGAGCCGTCGCCTCGACGGCGCGCAGCCCCTGGCGCTGCCCCTGACCGGCGCCCCCGGGCGCACGGACCGCGACGGGGCTGGACACCGCTTCCCGCTGCCCGCATCCCTGGTCCAGCGGGTCGACGCGTACGCCCGCGAGACGCACACCACACGCTACGCGGTACTGCTGACCGCGTACGCCGCCCTACTCGCGCGGCTGTGCCGCACCGAGGAGGTCACCGTCGGCACGACCGCGTCCACCCGGCTGACCGAGGAAGCGCGCCAGGTCGTCGGCCCCCTCTTCAACACCCTCGCGCTGCGCACCGGCGTCCGCGCGGACCTCACCTTCCGGGACGCCGCCGAGACGGTGACCGACACCGTGCTCGACGCGTTCGAACACGTACGCGTGCCGTTCGAGGACGTCCTCGACACCGTGCGCACCGCCGCCTCGTCCGGGCTGCGCAACCCGCTGTTCAACGTGTTCTTCGAACTCGACCACGACACGGCCCCCGCTCTGCGCCTGCCCGGCTGCGCGACGACCGCGTTCCCCTTCCCCGACCACGCGCCCAAGACCGATCTGATGCTCGTACTGAGGCCCGACGCCGAGGGTCTGACCGGCGAGTTCACCTACCGCACCGCCGTCTGCGACGCCACCGGCGTCCGCGCGCTGGCCGAAGGCTTCACCGCGCTGCTCGACAGCGCGCTCGCGGCGCCCGACACCCCTCTCGCGGGCCTGCCCGTCATGCCGGAGCACCGCCGCGCCGAGGTGCTGGAGCGGTTCGCCGACGGAGGCCGCGCGCCGTTCGAGGACCAGTGCGCGCACCGGCTCTTCGAGGAGCAGGTCCGCCGCACCCCTGAGGCCGTCGCCGTACGCGAACTGGGCGAGGGGAAGCGGACGTTGACGTACGGGGAGCTGAACGGCCGGGCCAACCGGCTGGCCCGTTACCTGGTGGACCAGGGCGTCACCGCGCACGACCGCGTCGCGCTGCTCCTGCGCCGCTCGCCGGACCTCGTCGTCGCCTGCCTCGCCGTGTGGAAGGCGGGCGCCGCGTACGTACCGCTCGACCCGGCCTTCCCCGACCCCCGGCTGGCCTTCGTCGTCGAGGACACCGACGCGCGCCTGGTCGTCACCGAGTCGGCCTTCGCAGGACGGGCCGCGGCCCTCGGCGGCGACGTGGTCGTGCTCGACGAGGCGTGGCCCGCCATCGCCGTCCACGCCGAGAGCGACCTGCCCGGGGGGCCGGATGCCGGCGCCCTCGCGTACGTCATCCACACCTCCGGATCGACCGGCAGGCCCAAGGGCGTGCTCGTGGAGCACCGCGGGCTCGCCAACTTCCTCGCCTGGTGCGTCCGTCGGTACGCGGCCGAGGGCGACGGCGGCGCCCCGCTCTTCTCCTCCATGGCCTTCGACATGGTGGTGCCCGATCTGTACACCCCCCTGCTCACCGGCCAGTCCGTGGCCCTGGCCCCGGACGGCCTTCCGCCGGACCGCCTCGGCGAGGTCCTCGCGGGCGGGGCCCCGTACAGCTTCATCAAGTTGACCCCGGGCCATCTGGAACTGCTCACCGCCCAGCTCACCCCCGCACAGGCCCGCGGCCTGGCCCGGCTGCTGGTCGTCGGCGCCGACGCCTTCCCGCCCGCGGCCCTCGCCGCCTGGCGCGCACTCGCCCCCGACGTGCCGCTGCTCAACGAGTACGGGCCGACCGAGGCGACCGTGGCCAACAGCGCTTACGAGATACCGCCCCCCGCCGCTCCGGGAGCCCGCGAGGCCGACGCACCGGCCACCCTGCCCATCGGACGCCCCATCCCCAACACGACGCTGTACGTCCTGGACGCGGACGGCGCACCCGTGCCGCCGGGCGTCGTCGGCGAGATCCACATCGGTGGGACCTGTGTCGCCCGTGGCTATGCGAACCGGCCCGGCGCCACGGCCGAACGGTTCGTCGACGACCCCTACGGCCCGCCCGGCGCGCGGCTCTACCGCACCGGCGACCTCGGCCGCTGGCTGCCCGACGGGCAGGCGGAGTTCCTCGGCAGGTCCGACCACCAGGTCAAGATCAACGGCTACCGGGTCGAACCCGGCGAGGCCGAGGCCGCCCTCGTCGCGGCCTCCGGCGTCCGCCAGGCCCTCGTGGTCACCGCCCGCACGCCCGGCGGCGCCACCGCGCTGGTCGCGCACGTCGTGCCGGAGCCGGGCAGCGCGTTCGACGCCGCCGCCCTGCGCGCCGAACTCGCCCGCACCCTCCCCGCGCATCTCGTGCCCGCCCGGATCCTGGAACTCGCGCGGATCCCCCTCAACGCCAACGGCAAGGTCGACCGGGCGGCCCTGCCCGAGCCCGAGTGGGGCGGCGGCGCCACCGGCGTGCCCCGAGGCCCGCGCACCCCCGCGGAGGAAGCCGTCACCCGGGCCTGGGCGGAGGTCCTGGGCCTCGCCCCCGACGCGTTCGGCCCGGACGACAACTTCTTCGGCCTCGGCGGCAACTCCCTGCTCGTCCTGACCGTCGTCGCCCGCCTGCGCGGCCTGCTCGGCGCCCAGCTGACCTTCGCCCGCTTCCTCCAGGACCCGACGGTCGCCGGGATCGCCGCCGCGCTCGGCGAGAGCGCCCAGCCGTCCGGCGGCGGTCGCAGCCTGGCGCCGCTCGCCCCGGACGGCGACGGCGTGCCCACGGTGTTCGTCCACCCCCTGGGCGGCACGGTCTTCTGCTACCGCTACCTCGTCGAGATCCTGCACGGCGAGGGTCCGCTGTACGGGCTCACCCTCGGGGCACTGCGCGGCGAGGATCCCGACGGCGACGAGCGCCTGGAGGACACCGCCGCCCGCTACGCCGCGGAGATCCGTGACACCGTGTCCGGCCCGGTCAACGTGGTCGGCTGGTCGGCGGGCGGGGTCACCGCGTTCGAGACCGCCCGGCAGCTCCGCGCGCTCGGCGGGGACGTCGCCCACCTGGTGCTGCTCGACCCCAGCACCCCGCAGGAGAACACCCGCTGGCGCGGCTACGTACGCCAACTGCGACGCATCCGGACCCGGTTGGGATTGGCCGGCGACGAGGAGCGGGAGGAGGAGTTCCAGGCGGTACTGCGCGGCGACCTGTTCCAGGCCATGGGCATCGACCCAGCCACCTGCCGCGACTACTCCCTCTTCCCGCAGGACGTCCTGCTCATCTGGCAGCGCCAGCTGGAAACGCTCGGCGGGTACGAAGTCGGCTTCTACGACGGCCCGATGACCGTCCTGACCTCCCAGGAGAAGGACGGCGACGACCAGATCCTGCTCGTGGCGCAGTGGCAGGAGCACGCCGGGGGACCGGTCAAGCACATCCAGGTGGGCGGCGACCACCTGGGAATGATGCAATTGCCCGCCGCGGCCTCCTCGGCGGCGGCGCTGCGGGAACTGATCGCCCGGGGAGGGAAGGCACGCGATGACCACGCACGCTGACAGGGCCGCCGAGCAGATCATCGGCGAGTTCTACTCCGAGTTCCCCTACCCCTGGCACGCCACCCGCCTCACCGCTCCCGACGACCCGTCCCTCCATCCGGCCCTGCTCGCACAGGAGTTGGGTGACTTCACCCACCGGCGCGTCCCGCGCGCCGCCCGCGTGTGGGTGCCCGGCTGCGGCGTCAACCAGGCGCTGATCGTCGCCCTGCGCTTCCCCGACGCAGAGGTCGTCGGCAGCGACGTCTCCACGGACTCCCTGGAGCTGTGCCGCACCGCACGCGACCAGGTCGGCGCGACCAACCTCACCCTGTGCGAGGAGGGCATCAGCGACGCCCCGTACCGGGAGGAGTTCGACTACGTCGTGTGCACGGGGGTGATTCACCACCACCCCGACCCCGGGATGCTCCTCGCCCGCCTCGCCGCCGCCCTCAAACCGTCCGGTGTCCTGGAACTCATGGTCTACAACGCCTACCACCGGCGCGAGATCACCGCGTTCCAGGAGGCCATGCGGCTGCTCGGACGCGAACAGGACCTCCGGTTCGCCCGTCGGGTCGCCGGCTCCCTCACCCGCGACAGCGAACTCACCCGCCAGCTGCGCGCCGACCTCGGGGAGCCGGAGGAGCAGTTCGCGGACAGCTGGCTCAACCCCTGCGAGCGCAACTTCACCGTCCGTACCCTGCACGACACGGCTCGCACGGCCGGGCTCGTCCTGGAGGCGCCCTGCGCCAGCCCGCTCGCCACCGGCCTCGACCTGTACGACTGGCGGGTGCCCAGCTCCGACGACCAACTGGGGCGCCAGGTCGACAGGTTGGACGATGTGGAGCGCTGGCAGGTCACCCAGGCGCTGAGCGTCGACCGTAGCCCGCTGCTGTGGTTCTACCTGCGCCGCACGGACAACCCGCTGCCCGTCCTGTGCGAGACGGACCGCGACGAGGCGTTCCTGGACACCGCGTTCGTCCCCGTGACCGGGAGCCAGCGGGTGTGGGTCATGGGACGCGCGGGAGGCTACCAGCCGCTGGACGCCCCGCAGCCGCTGGCCGCCGGCTCCGCCTCGGTCATGCCGTGGCTGCCGGACGTGGCGGACGGCGAACGCACGGTGCGTGAGCTGTTCACCGACCGGGGCGGCGTGCCGTCCCGCGACGAGCTGCGTGACGTGCGCATCCGGCTCACCACCCCGTCGTTCCCGCAGCTGCGGGCGGTGCCGGGACCGTAGGGGGCGGCGGGCGGAAGGGAGGGGGGTGGGCCCCGCACCGACCGGTGCGGGGCCCACCCCCCTCCACTTCCGCTCAGGCGGAAGCCATCTGGGTCACGGACGCCGGGCGAGGCAGCCCCAGCAAGTCGAGCGCCGCCTCCGGAGCGTCGGCGATCTTGACTATGGAACGCTCCCGGGGCGTGAAGAAACCTTCCTCGCACATGCGGTCCAGCATCGATATCAGGGGCTGGAAGAATTCCTGTACGTTGACGAGGACAACCGGCTTCTGGTGATATCCCAACTGGTTCCAGGTCGCCACCTCCATCAGCTCGTCGAGCGTGCCGAATCCGCCCGGCAGCACCAGGAACGCGTCCGAGAGCCGGTACATCAGCGCCTTGCGCTCGTGCATGGTGGGCACCACGAAGATCTCGCCGCACGCCTCGACCGCCCGCTCGCGCTCGTGCAGCGCGTGCGGGATCACCCCGGTCACCTTGGCTCCGGACCGGTGCGCGGCCTGGGAGACGGCGCCCATGACGCCGACGCCTCCCGCGCCGTAGACCAGGTCGGCACCACGGAGCCCGAGCCCCTCCCCGAGCGCGGTCGCCGCCTCCACGTAGTGCGGCGTCCGGCCGCCGCGCGAACCGCAGAGCACGCCGATGCGCCGCGAGCTCGATGTGGGAAATGCCATGTCGAATTCCCTTCCTGGGACGGTGGTCGGGTTCTCCTCGACAGGCTAGAGGAATTCTTGAGGGATCTCGCCGCTCGCCGGCGCATTTCCACCCCGGGGGGAAGACCGAGGAAAGGGGAGGAGATACGGAAAGGGAATGTGGCTGGGTGAGCTGGTCTTTGTCGTACAGTGAAATATCTATTTCAGGTGGGACCGGCGACCCTGCCGGAGCGCTGTGCGCCCCATGGCCCTGACCCGCCGTATGAGGCCTTGCGCCCGATGCCGACCCGACGCAGTATTGAAAGGTGTCTTTCACGTCCCGAGCGAACTCCGCTGCCCGCCCCGGACGGGTCCCGATCACCGATGTGCGCGTCCTGGGCGCCTTCGCGCACCCCCTGCGCCTGCGCCTGCTGCACCACCTGATGCGCAAAGGACCGGACACCGCGAGCCGCTGTGCGGAGGCGGTCGACGACTCGGCCTCCAACTGCAGCTACCACCTCCGCCTCCTCCACCGGTACGGACTCGTGGAGCGCGTCGAGGCGGAGGACGGCGCCGACGCGCGCGACCGGCCGTGGCGCGCGGTCGCCACCGGCTTCGACTTCCTGCCGGACGGCGACGGGCCCGAGTCGCTCGCCGCCCACTCGGCGGTCGTCGGGGCCGAGCTGAGCGAACTCACCCGTACGGTCCGGTACTTCCTCGCCGGCTTCGGCTCGCTCGACGAGCCGTGGCAGCGGGCGGCGGTGTTCGACTCCTACGCACTCACCCTCACGCCCGACGAACTCCTCCACCTGACCTCGGTGATCGACCTGTTGGTACGCCCGTACATCATCGCCAACCGCCGGGACGTGCCGCCCGACGCGGCCGAGATCAGCTTCAGCGTCCAGGCGTTCCGCTGGCCCAAGGAGCAGAGTTGACCCCCATACTCCGCCGAAAGCAGCCGACCGGGTCCGCCGGATCCGTCCAAAACTCCGCGAACTCCCCGATACACAACCCGCGTTTCCGCACGTTATGGGCGGCCGGGCTGCTCGACGACACGATCGACTGGATGCTGGTCACCGCCATCCCGATCTTCGTCTACCGCATGACCCAGTCGGCGATGACGACGTCCGTCGCCTTCCTGATCGAACTCGCCCCGGGCGTCCTGGTCGGCTCCCTAGCCGGGGTCGCCGCGGACCGTTACGACCGCAAGAAGCTGCTGCTCGTCTGCACCTTGCTGCACGCGGCCCTGGCGGCTCTGCTCCTTCCCGTCACCTCCGGCGACCAGCTGTGGCTCGTCTACGTCGTGATCGCGGGGCGCGCGGTGTGCGCGCAGTTCGTCCTGACGTCGAAGAACGCGCTGCTGCCCGATCTCGTCGAGCCCGGACAGAGCGCGGCGGCCAGCAACCTAGTCGTCCTGAACTCCAACCTCGGCCGCCTGGGCGGCAGTCTGCTCGGCGGCATCGTGGTCGCCGGTGGGCTGCGACCGGTGGCGGCGGCCTCGGTCATCGGCCTGCTCCTGGCGGCCGGGGTGGTCAGCCGGATCCGTCGTCCGGAACGCACGCCGGTCGTGCCCGCGCAGGGTGTGTCTGTGCGGGGAGACGGACCGGTCGTGCCGGGGGACGCAGGGGACGCGCCCGCAGGCGCAGCGGCCGTGCCGGGGACCGAGTCGGCGTCCGCGCGCTCCGAGGCCCGCGAGATACCCCAGCGGTTCGAGGAGCCTGAGCCTCCGGCCGCCGCGGGCCTCGGTCGGATGTTCCGGCACTGGCGCGAAGGCGTCGCGGTGATCACCGACGACCGCCGCCTGCGCGTGTCCTTCCTCGCGGCCATCCTCTGCGCCATAGGACAGGGCCTGTTCGTCGTCCTGTTCGTCGTCTTCGTCGCCACGACCCTGCACGGCACCGACGCCGAGATCGGCCTGCTGCGCAGCATCCAGGGCATCGGCGGCATCGCGGGCGGCCTTGCGCTGGGCTTCCTGGGCACCCGCGTCCACCCGAAGCCACTGATCACGTGGGGAGCGCTGTCCTTCTCCGGACTGGCGCTGCTGATCTGGAACGCGCCGATGGTCACGACCACCCTCGGCGTGTACGTCGGACTGTTCGCCGTGGTGGGCCTGCCCGGTGGCGTCTACTACGCCGGGGTGCTCGGGATGGTCCAGCAGCGGGTCCCCGCCGACCACCTGGGCCGGGCGCTCGGCTCCTTCTACACCGTGTCCAACGGCGCGCAGGCCCTCGGCATGGCCCTGGCGGGCCTGCTCGCCGACCGACTGGGCCCGGTGCCGCTGCTGAACGCGCAGGCGGTGCTCTACCTGGCGGCCGGTCTGATGTCCTTGTTCGTACTGGGTGCCCGCAACACCCCGGAAACCCCGGCGACCGCCACGGCCCCCGCCCCCGCGCAGGCACCCCTGCCCCACCCGCACGGATAGCACCTCGGCCGTACCGCTTGCCGGTGTGTTCACGGGGCAGCAGGCGGACTGCCCCCAATTCCAGACGTTCCGGCGAAGTTCCGCCCCGCGGACCGGTCCGGGCCGGTCCCGCACGAAGAGCGGTACACGAAGCCCAACGCCGTCGAGCGAGCGTTCAACAGGCTGGAGCAGTACCGTGCCGTGATCACGATCCGCCCGGCACGCCTCGGTCGTACCCCTGATTGCCCGGTTCAAGGAGCGGAGGCTCGTGCGTCATGTGGGCGGGAGCCAGGACGCGCAGGGCGTGGTAGCCGATGAGGACGATCAGCGTGCCCAACGCGATGCCACCGAGCTGGAAGTCGGGCGTGAGCGTCAGGCTCACGTTGCCGATCCCGATGATGAGCCCGGCGGCCACCGGAACCAAGTGCAGGGGGTTGGAGAGGTCGACGCGGGAACGAACCCAGATCTGGGCGCCCAGCAGGCCGATCATGCCGTAGAGGATGACCGTGATGCCGCCGAGGACGCCGCCGGGAATGGCGGCCACAACGGCACCGAACTTGGGGCAGAGCCCGAACAGGATCGCGAAGGCGGCGGCGCACCAGTAGGCAGCGGTCGAGTAGACGCGCGTGGCGGCCATGACACCGATGTTCTCGGCGTACGTGGTCGTGGCAGGGCCGCCCACGGACGTCGACAGCACCGTCGCTGCACCGTCGGCCATGATCGCCGTACCGAGCCTGTCGTCCAGTGGATCACCCGTCATCTCACCGACAGCCTTGACATGTCCGGCGTTCTCGGCGACGAGGGCGATGACGACGGGCAGGGCGACCACGACTGCCGAGAGGGAGAAGCTCGGGGCATGGAGAGCCGGAAGGCCGATCCAGTCCGCCTTGAGCACGCTCGACAGGTCGAGACGCCAATGGTCGACCGGCGTGGCACCGCCGGCGGGGGAGTGGATCTCACCGAACGCGCGGTCGAGGACCCATGAGATGGCGTAACCGAAGGCTAGCCCGAGGAAGATCGCGATACGGGACCAGAAGCCGCGCAGTACGACAAGGGCGAAACCCGTGAAGAGCATGGTCAGAAGAGCCGTCCACTGATCCTGTGGCCAGTAGGTGCCCGCGGTGACCGGAGCCAGGTTGAACCCGATCAGCATGACCACCGCGCCCGTGACCACTGGAGGCAGTACGGCGTGGATGATGCGGGCGCCGAGACCGCGTACGACCGCCCCGCACAGGAAAAGGACCGCGCCGACGACCAGCAGCGCGCCAGTGAGAGTCGCCGCGTCACCTCCCTGTGCCTTGATGACGGCGGCCACACCGACGAACGACAGGCTGCTGCCCAGGTAGCTCGGAATATGGCCCCCGGTGATGAGCAGGAACAGAATGGTGGCCACGCCGGAGGCCATCACGGCGAGGTTGGGATCGAGACCCATCAAGACGGGGGCGACGAAGCAGGCTCCGATCATGGAGACCACATGCTGCGCGCCGAGACCGACGGTGCGCCCCCAGGTGAGCCGCTCGTCCGGTCTCACAACCTCACCCGACGCGAGGCTCTTGCCGTCGCCGTGCAGCTTCCAGCCGAAGCCCGCCATGGTCCCGCTCCTCGATGTGTTGCTGGGGTGGTGCTGAGACCCGCAGGCCGCACCGGGGCTCGACGACTAGCGGAACACGCAGTTCAGGCGCACGCCTGCAGGACGGGCCGTGAGAGTTGGGATTCGACCTGCGGCGTCGTGCACGGCGCTGGGCGCCGAGCCCGGTCGTGCACGTGCTGTGAAGACGCGGCCTCTCGCGCGATGACGGCTTCATACGTGAAGACGGTCCGAACCATTGTCATGGCCACCTGGCGGTCCTACGCTCGCACGGTCCCACTCGTGAACTATGTTCATGTATCTGACCAAGCTGCTTCCTGTCCGCTTCCTGTCCTGCTTCCCGTCCGATCGGAGTGCTCGATGAGTGGAAGATCCCGCGCGGCCGTCGTCCTGACGGCACTGGCGGCCATCGGGGCCGTCCTCGTTCCCTCCGCCCACGCGACCGCGAGGGCCCAGAAGGCCCCCGACACCGCCGTGCTCGACGGCGCTCGCCTCCAGCGGACCAAGGCTGATCTCGACCACGGCGACCCCCAACTCCGCCGTGCTGTCATGGACTTGACGACCCGCGCCGACGCCTGGCTGGGCCAGGGCCCCTGGACGGTCGTCGACAAACCGAAGCCCGCGCCCGGCGGAGATGTCCACGACTACCTGAGCCAGGCCCCCTACTGGTGGCCCACCACCACACCCACCGCCGACAACCCCTGGGGCTGCCCCTACGTCCAGCGCGACGGACAGCGCAATCCCGAGGTCGACACCGGCACCGACCGCCAGGACGTGGAGAAGGTCTTCGACTCGACCTATGACCTCTCCCTGGCCTGGTACTACACGGGCAAGCGGCAGTACGCGGAGAAGGCCGGACAGGTCCTGCGCACCTGGTTCCTCGACCCGGCGACCCGGATGAACCCGAACCTCGACCACGCCCAGTTCATCCCGTGCAAGTACGACGGCCGCGCCATCGGCATCATCGACTTCTCCCAGTCGTACACGAGCGTGGTCGACGCCCTCGCGATCCTCGCCACCGGCGCACCCGGCTGGAGTGCCGGGGACCGTGCCGGGATGCGCAGTTGGAACACGGACTTCCGTGACTGGCTGGAGAACAGCGCCTTCGGCAAGGAGGAGGGCGCCGCCGCCAACAACCACGGCACCTTCTACGACATGCAGCTCGCCGCCCTCGCCTACGCGACCGGCGACCGGGCACTGGCGAAGAAGACCGTGCTGGACGCCCGGGCCAGGCGGATCGACCCGCAGATCGGGGCCGACGGGAGTCAGCCGCAGGAGCTGGCCCGGACCAGGAGCTGGCACTACTCGACCTTCGACCTGGTCGCCTACACCCGGCTCGCGGCCATCGGCCGGCATGTCGGGGTGGACCTCTGGACCTACCGGGGGCCGGACGGACAGAGCCTGTTCAAGGCCGTGGACTATCTGCTGCCCGCCGCGACCGGGGCCACCGCCTGGTCCTATCCCGAGCTGGAGTTCTACCGCTACGCGGCGTCCGACGTCGTCCACGCGGCGGCCGACGCCGGCGACAAGGCGGCCCAGCGGGCGGTACGGCAGCTGGAGGCCCCGCCCGGCGGCGACCTCTGGGCGCTGCGGCCGGCCGCCGAGCAGCTCGACTCGATCGCGGGCTGAGGCCGCCGGTGGGGCTCCTGAGCGCTCGCTTAGACTGGCGTCAGCTGAAGGTCAGCGAAATGTCAGCAACGCCCAGGAGCCCCATCCGTGACCGCCGAAGCCCCGACCGCCCCCGCCCTGTCCTACGGCCGGCTGATCCCCGTCACCGTCCACTTCGACGACCTGGACGCACTCGGGCTGCTCCACAACGCCCGCTACCCGGTGATGGTCGAGCGGGCCTGGGCCGAGCTCTGGCAGGGACACGGCTTCGCCTTCGAGGGCGACTGGGCCGCGGCCGAGGACGCCTGCAACGCGGTCAGGGAACTCCGGATCGGCTACGAGGCGCCGGTCACCCGGCCAGGTGCCTACGCCGTCCACCTCTGGCTGGAACGGCTCGGCAACACCGGCCTGACCTACGGCTTCCGGTTCTGCTCGGTGGACGGCGCGACCACCTACGCGCACGGCACCCGGGTCCTGGTCCGGCTGGACGCGGCCACCCTGCGCCCCGCCCCCTGGAGCGAGCGCTTCAGGGCCGCGGGTCAGGAACTGCTGCGGCCGGCGGGCTGACCTCCGCCCGCACCCCGCGTTCCCCCGCCCGCAGCACGCCCGCGAACACCACCAGACCGCAGGTCAGCGCCGTGACCACACCGAACGACACCACCAGGCTGGTGGCCTGGGCGACCCCGCCGATCAGACTGGGCGCGACCAGCCCCGACGTGTAGGTGATGGTCGCGACGCCCGCGATGGCCTGACTCGGGTTGGGCCCGGCGTGCCCGGCCGCCGCGAAGCACAGCGGTACGACGACGGCGATGCCGAGGCCCATCAGCGCGAACCCGGTCATGGCCACCGCCGGATGCCCCGCGAGGACGATCAGCAGTCCGCCGAGCGCGGCCAGCACACCCCCGGCGCGCACGGTACGCACCGTGCCGAAGCGGTTCACCACCGCGTCCCCGCTGATCCGGGCGATCGCCATGGTCAGCATGAACCCCGTGGTGGTGGCCGCCGCGAGCCCCGCCGAACTGCCCATCCGGTCCCGCAGGAACACCGCCGACCAGTCCAGGCTCGCCCCCTCCGCGAACACCGCGCAGAAGCCGACCGCGCCGATCAACAGCGCCGACCGGGGCGGCAGCGCGAACCGCGGCGGTGGCTCCTCGTCCTCGGCGGGCTGTACGTCCAGCACCCAGCCGGCCGCCAGGACACCGAGCACGGTGAGGGTGGCGGCGGCCAGTGCGAAGTGCAGCCGGGCGTCCGAGCCGAGATGTGCGGCGAGGGTGCCCGCCGCCGAGCCGATCAGGGCGCCCGCGCTCCACATACCGTGCAGACCCGACATGATCGACTTCCCGAGCAGGCGCTCCACCTCCACACCGAGCGCGTTCATCGCGACGTCGGCCATCCCCGCGCTGGCGCCGTACGCGAACATCGCCAGGCAGAGCGTGTACAGGTTCGGCGCGAGGGACGGCAGGACCAGCGACAGCGTCCACATCGCGATCAGCCCGCGCAGCGCCGTACGGCTGCCGAAGCGATGGCTGATCCGGCCCGCCAGCGGCATCGAGCAGGAGGCGCCGAACGCGGTGAAGGCGAGCGCGAAGCCGAGCTGGCCCGCGCTCAGGCCGGCATGGTCCTGGATCCAGGGCACCCGGGTCGCGAACGAGCCGGTGACGGCACCGTGCACGGTGAACACGGCCGCGACGGCGTACCGCGCCCGCTTCACCTCGTGCTGCTCGTAGTCCGCGTCTCTCATGGCTTTCATGGTCCTGCCCCTCCCCGGGTGGGTGCAGCCCCGCTGTCGCGCCGTAAACTATCAGGGACCCTGCCTGATAGATAGGGAGTGATGTGGCCGTCCTGAGCCGCGTCGATCTGGGAGGATGCCCGTCATGCCCGCATCACCGAGCACCGCCCGGGCCATCAACGACCGGCTCGCGCTGACCCTGCTCCAGCGGGAAGGTCCGCTGACGGCAGGGCAGTTGAAACAGCTGACCGGGCTGTCCCGGCCCACCGTCGCCGACCTCGTCGAACGGCTCACCGACTCCGGCCTGATCGCGGTGGTCGGAGAGTCCGGCGAACAGCGCCGGGGACCGAACGCCCGGCTGTACGGCATCGTCGCCGACCGGGTCTGTCTGGCCGCCCTCGACGTGCGCACCGAGAGCGTCTCGGTGCTGGTGTCCGACCTGGTGGGGCAGGTGCTGGCCGAAGGGGCGGTGCCGGTCGGGCCGGAGGCGGGAAAGGCGGCCGCGGGGGAGGCGGCGGCCGTCGAGCAGGCGGTGGAGCTGGTCGAGCGGGCGATCAAGGAGGCGGGGGCCGCCGGCGGCGGGCGGTTGCACACCGTCGGCATCGGGGCGCCGGGGCTCATCGATCCGGCGAGCGGCGAACTCCGCGACTCGGCGGGTCTGCCGGCCTGGCACCGCCGACTGGTCGCCGCCGTGCAGGAGCGCTTCCCGGAGGCCCGGGTCAGCGTCGAGAACGAGACCAATCTGGCCGCCCTCGCCGAACAGCAGGAGGGCGTCGCCCGCGACCGCGACACCTTCGTGCTGCTCTGGCTGGGACACAGCTGCGGCGCCGCCGTCGTCCTGGACGGCAGCCTGCGCCGGGGCGCCTCCGGCGGCACGGGCGAGATCGGCTTCCTGCCGGTACCGGGCACCCGCGCACTGCCGTCGGCGACGGACTGCGCCGGCGGCTACCACTCCCTGGTGGGCGCGACCGCGATCACCGAACTGGCCGAGGAACACGGGCTGGACCCGGCCGGGTTGACGGGCCCCGAGCCCGCGGCCGCGCGGCTGGTGGGGGAGGCGGTCCGGTGCTCGGGCGGGAGCGACGAGACGTCCCAGGGGCGCCTTGGAACTGACGGTGGCTCGCTGGCGCCCCAAAGGGGCGCGGGGAACTGCGCGACCAGCCCCATCGGACCCGCAGACGACCGCCAACCCCGCCCGGCGGACTCCGCCCGTTTCCTCGACGCCGTGGCAGACCGCATCACCGTAGGCGTGGCAGCCGTCGTAGCCGTCCTGGACCCCGGCTGTGTGGTCCTGGGCGGCGAGATCGGCTCGGCCGGCGCCGCGGCGCTCGCCGCCCGTGTCGAGGAGCGGCTGCGCCGGATGTCCCCGCTGGCCACCGAGGTGCGCGCGAGTGTCCTCGGCGGCGGAGCCGTGCTGCGCGGAGCGCTTCTGACGGCACGGGAGCGCGCGCAGGACGAACTGTTCGCGCCGCAGGACCGCTGACCCGACCGGCCTGATGGGTGACCCGGCGACGGGCAAGGGCCGTCGTCACCGCCGCCGGGCTCGCTCGAACGATAAATGGACTAGACCAGTAGGGTCAATAGCTGCGGATCGCGTCAAGATGCCTGGTCCGAGGGCCCGTTGGGCGTCGCTCTCGCATTTGACGTCCCGTCAGGGAAGTCCAGTGACACGGTCTGTGAGGCAGCCCACACGGTTCCCCTGCATGGACCACCCCCGGGCGTGGCACACTGGCCGTGTACCAGAAGCAGCGCACTCCGGGGTCGGTGAAACTCCGAACCGGCGGTTACAGTCCGCGACCCGTCCGCTTCCAGCGGCCGGTTGACCAGGTGAAATTCCTGGACCGACGGTTAAAGTCCGGATGGGAGGCAGTGCGCGGCGGGCGAGCATGTATCTGTGCGCGCCGCCGTATCTGGTCTCGTCCGTCACGGACGGGACCTTGTCGGCGTCGCTCCCGGTGTGCTCTTCCGTCCTTTCTGTCGTTCGTCGACAGGCCCCGGAGTCCGTGCCCCGTTGAGGCAGGAGGACCCGGGAAGTGTTCACCGGAATCGTCGAAGAGCTGGGTGAGATCACCGCCGTCGAGAATCTCGGCGACGCCTCCCGTTTCCGGCTCCGTGGCCCCGTAGTGACCGAGGGCGCACAGCACGGCGACTCCATCGCCGTGAACGGGGTCTGTCTGACCGTCGTGGAGCACGAGGGCGACGAGTTCACCGCAGACGTCATGCAGGAGACCCTCAAGCGCTCCTCCCTCGGTGCGCTGGACGTCGGCTCCCGCGTCAACCTTGAGCGCCCCACCGCCGTCGGCTCCCGGCTCGGCGGCCACATCGTGCAGGGCCATGTCGACGGCACCGGTCAGGTGCTGTCCCGGACCCCGTCCGAGAACTGGGAGATCGTCAAGGTCTCCCTCCCCGCCGACCTCGCCCGCTATGTCGTCGAGAAGGGCTCCATCACCGTCGACGGCATCAGCCTCACCGTCGTCGAGGCCGGCCCCGACTACTTCACCGTCAGCCTCATCCCGACCACCCTGGACCTGACCACCCTCGGCCTGAAGCAGCCTGGCGACCCGGTCAACCTCGAGGTCGACATCGTCGCCAAGTACGTGGAGCGGCTGCTCGCGAGCGCGCAGGGAGCGGGCAAGTGAACTGGCTGAACTCCGAGGCCTTCGTCCTGTTCGGCCAGCACATCCTCTGGTCGGACATGATCGGCAACATCCTCGGCCTGGTCGCCCTCGCCCTCGGCTGGCGCCGCAACCTGTGGAGCTGGCCGGTCCAGTTCGCCTCCGGCCTCATCCTCTTCGGCGCCTTCTACGGCCACTTGACCGGCAGCGCCGGCAAGCAGGCCGTCGTCATGGTCGTCGCGCTGTACGGCTGGTGGCAGTGGAACCGCAACAGGGGTCGGGCCGAAGACGGCGGTGACGGTCACATCGCCCCCCGGTTCGCCACCTGGCGCGAACGCGGCGCGATGGTCGCCGCCGCGGCCGTCGGCACCGTCGCCGTCGCCGTGCTCTTCAAGGCCTACCCGTCCCTGTCCTGGGACCCCTGGCCGGACGCCTACATCTTCGTCGGCACCGTCGTCGCCATGTACGCCCAGGCCCGCGGCATGGTCGAGTTCTGGATCGCCTGGCTCCTGGTCGACCTGGTCGGTGTCCCCCTCAACTTCGCCAACGGCTACGCCTTCTCCGGCTTCGTCTACGTCATCTACGGCGCGCTCGTCCTGTGGGGCATGCGCGACTGGTGGCTGCGCTCCCGCCAGGGCTCGCGGCCCGCTCTGGAAGGGGCACCCGCATGACCGCGGCACCGATTCTCTACCGCACCGACGGCATCGAGGACCTCACCCTCGACCCGGTCGAGCAGGCCATCGCCGACATCGCGGCCGGCCGCCCGATCGTGGTCGTCGACGACGAGGACCGCGAGAACGAGGGCGACCTCGTCATCGCCGCCGAGAAGGCCACCCCCGAGATCATCGCCTTCATGATGAGCGAGTGCCGCGGCCTGATCTGCGCCCCCATGGAGGGCGCCGAACTCGACCGGCTCCAGCTGCCGCAGATGGTCGAGGACAACACCGAGTCCATGAAGACCGCGTTCACCGTCTCCGTGGACGCCTCCGCCGCGCACGGCGTCACCACCGGCATCTCCGCCGCCGACCGCGCGACCACCCTCCAGCTGCTGGCCGGAGGTGGCGCCGAGCCCTCGGACTTCGTCCGCCCCGGCCACGTCTTCCCGCTGCGGGCCCGGCCCGGCGGCGTCCTCGCCCGCAACGGCCACACCGAGGCCGCCGTCGACCTGGCCCGGCTCGCCGGCCTGCGTCCGGCCGGAGCCATCGTCGAGATCGCCGGCGAGGACGGCCGTATGCTCCGCCTCCCCGAGCTGATCCCGTTCGCCCGCAAGCACGGCCTGACGATCATCTCCATCGCCGACCTGATCACCTACCGCCGCTCCGCCGAGCCCACCGTCCGCCGCGAGGCCGAGGTCAACCTGCCCACCAAGCACGGGACCTTCACGGCGTACGGCTACCGCTCCACCACCGACGGCGTCGAGCATGTCGCCCTCGTCCACGGCGAGATCGGCGACGGCGAGGACGTCCTGGTCCGGGTCCACTCCGAGTGCCTCACCGGAGACGTCTTCGGCTCCGCCCGCTGCGACTGCGGCCCCCAGCTCGACGCCGCCCTGGACCGCATCCAGGACGAGGGCCGGGGTGTCGTCGTCTACCTGCGCGGACACGAGGGGCGCGGGATCGGGCTGCTGTCCAAGCTGCGCGCGTACGAGCTCCAGGAGCGCGGCCGCGACACCCTCGACGCCAATCTGGAACTCGGCCTGCCCGCCGACGCCCGCGACTACGCCGCCGGCGCCCAGATCCTCACCGACCTCGGCGTCCGCAGCGTCCGGCTGATGACCAACAACCCCGACAAGACCGAGGCGCTGCTCAGCCATGGCCTCAAGGTCACCGGCCGGGAGCCGATGCCCGTACAGGCGGGCGAGCACAACCTCCGCTACCTGCGCACCAAGCGGGACCGGATGGGCCACGACCTGCCCTGGCTGGACACCCCTGCCGTGTCCGGCTGCGGCAACCAGTAAAGAAACAGCACTGAGGAGAGACGTGAGCGGCAAGGGTGCACCGGAGTTGTCCGTACGCAATGTCAGCGACCTGCGGGTCGCCGTCATCGCGGCCCAGTGGCACGAGAAGGTGATGGACGGTCTGGTGGACGGCGCCCTGCGCGCCCTGCGCGACCTGGGGATCGACGAGCCGACCCTGCTGCGGGTCCCGGGCAGCTGGGAGCTCCCGGTCGCCGCCAAGGTCCTCGCGGGCCGCGGCTACGACGCGGTGGTCGCCCTCGGCGTCGTCATCCGCGGCGGCACCCCCCACTTCGAGTACGTGTGCCAGGGCGTCACCCAGGGCCTCACCCAGGTCTCCGTAGAGACCGGCGTCCCGGTCGGCTTCGGCCTGCTCACCTGCGACAACGAGGAGCAGGCCCTGGACCGGGCCGGCCTGGAGGGCTCCAACGAGGACAAGGGCCACGAGGCGGTGACGGCGGCGGTCGCGACGGCGGCCACCCTCCGCTCAGTATCTGAACCCTGGCACTGAGCGACGCGGCGTTTGGCGTAGTCTGGCGCTCACCATGTCCAACAAGACTTTCGAGGAGCTCTTCACCGAGCTCCAGCACAAGGCCGCCCACGGCGACCCCGCCACGTCCCGCACCGCCGAGCTGGTCGGGAAGGGGGTCCATGCCATCGGCAAGAAGGTCGTCGAAGAGGCCGCCGAGGTCTGGATGGCCGCCGAGTACGAGGGCAAGGAAGCAGCCGCCGAGGAGATCTCGCAGCTGCTGTACCACGTCCAGGTGATGATGGTCGCCCGCGGAATCTCGCTGGACGACGTCTACGCCCACCTGTAGAACCTTTCCGACAAACCCCCCTTTTTCGAGCAAAGGAAGCCGACCTCATGCTGCGCATCGCCGTCCCCAACAAGGGTTCCCTCTCAGGCCCTGCGGCGGACATGCTGCATGAGGCCGGCTACCGGCAGCGCAGGGAGTCCAAGGAACTCCGCATCGTCGACCCGGTCAACGACGTCGAGTTCTTCTACCTGCGTCCCCGGGACATCGCGATCTACGTCTCCTCCGGCCGCCTCGACATCGGCATCACCGGCCGTGACCTGCTCATCGACTCCGGCGCCCACGCCGAGGAGATCCTGCCGCTCGGCTTCGCCCGCTCCACCTTCCGCTTCGCCTCCAAACCGGGCGCGGCCGACGGCCTGGCGGACCTGAAGGGCAAGACGGTCGCCACCTCCTACGAGGGCATCGTCGCCAAGCACCTCGCCGACAGCGGTGTCGACGCCTCCGTCGTCCACCTGGACGGCGCCGTCGAGACCGCCATCGAACTGGGTGTCGCCGAGGTCATCGCCGACGTCGTCGAGACCGGCACCTCGCTGCGCAACGCGGGCCTGGAGGTCTTCGGCGAGCCGATCATGACCTCCGAGGCGATCGTCATCCGCCGGGCCGGCGCCGACATCGAGGAACCCAAGGTCCAGCAGTTCCTGCGCCGCCTCCAGGGCGTCCTGGTCGCGCGGACGTACGTGATGATGGACTACGACTGCCGGGTCGAGCAGCTGGAGAAGGCCGTCGCCCTCACCCCGGGCCTGGAGTCCCCGACCGTCTCCCCGCTGCACAACGAGGGCTGGGTCGCCGTCCGCGCCATGGTCCCCACCAAGGACGCGCAGCGGATCATGGACGACCTGTACGACATCGGCGCCCGCGCCATCCTGACCACGGCCATCCACGCCTGCCGCCTCTGAAACGCCCGCGAGAGATGTCCGAGCTTCCTTCCCTTCCCGTCACCTTCCGGCCGGGCCACACCCGCGCGATCCTGCTCACCGCGGGCGCCGCCATGTTCGCCACCATCTCCGCGGTCGCGCTGCTCCTCGAACAGCTCGGCCCGGGGGAGCAGCTCAGCTTCGTCCTCACCGGCGCGCTGATCTTCTGGGCGCTGGCCCAGCTGGCCCGCGTGAAGGTGGTCGCCGACGAGTCCGGCGTCACCGTCGTCAACATCGCCAGCAAGCGGCATCTGGAGTGGGCGGAGATCGTCCAGGTGAACCTCCGCCCGGGTGACCCGTGGGTGTTCCTGAACCTCAGCGACGGCACCAGCCTGCCCGCGCTCGGCATCCAGCCGGGCATCGCCAAGCAGCGCGCCATCGCCGACGCCAAGGCCCTGCGGGCCCTCGCCGAGGCCCACGCGATCCATGACCCCGAGCAGCACCAGGGCTGAAATCACGCAACTTCGGGGCCACCTCGGGGTCGTCCACTCTGCCGTAGTGGGCCCTGTCTTGATTAATCTGTTGGCGGAGGCTTTTCACGTCCCGCCTCCACCCCTGTCGCGCGCCCGGCGCACAGGGGTTCCTGCTACGCGAGGAGTGACCCTCTCCGGCGATGGACGGATCGTCCTGTAGTACCTGCGCCGCCCCCTCCCGACATACCGCGGACCCCCGATTCGAGGTCCGCGACGAATCGGAGGCGGCGGCATCATGACCACCCCCCTGCTGCTCCTGGCAGCCGCGTTCCTGCTCATCCTCGCCAACGGCTTCTTCGTGGCCGCCGAGTTCGGCCTGGTGACCGTGGAGCGACCCGAGGCCGAGAAGGCCGCCGCCGACGGCGACAAGCGCGCCGGTACGGTCGTCGAGTCGCTGAAGGAACTGTCCTTCCAGCTCTCCGGCACCCAGCTCGGCATCACCATCACGTCCCTGGTCGTCGGCATGCTCGCCGAACCGGCACTGGCCGAGCTGCTGCGCGGCCCGTTCACCGCGATCGGCCTCCCCGAGGGCGCCGTCTCCGGTGTCTCGGTCGTCGTCGGCATGCTGCTGGCCTCGGCGATCCAGATGGTGATCGGCGAACTCGTGCCCAAGAACTGGGCGGTCTCCAAGCCGCTCCAGGTCGCGCGCTTCGTCGCCGGCCCGCAAGCCCGCTTCTCGCGCCTGTTCCGCCCGGTCATCGCCGCGCTGAACACGGTCGCCAACCGGCTCGTCCGTGCCCTCGGCGTCGAACCCACCGCGGAACTGGCCTCCGCCCGCACCCCGGGCGAGCTGGTCTCGCTGGCCCGGCACTCCGCGCAGGCCGGCGCGCTGGAGCAGGACACGGCCGACCTGTTCGTCCGCACCCTGTCCCTGGGCGAGCTGACCGCGCAGCACGTCATGACCCCCCGAGTGAAGGTCAGCGCGCTCCAGGACTCGGCGACCGCCGAGGACGTGGTCAACCTCACCCGGGCCACCGGCCTGTCCCGCTTCCCGGTCTACCGGGAGAAGATCGACGAGATCGTCGGCATGGCCCACCTCAAGGACGCCCTGGCGGTCTCGGTCCACGACCGGCTGCGCACTCCCGTCGGCCGCATCGCCCGCAAGGCGCTGCTCGTCCCCGAGACCCTCCCGGTCCAGCCGCTGCTCGCCCGGCTCCGCTCCGAGCAGCCCATCGCGGTCGTCGTCGACGAGTACGGCGGTACGGCCGGGGTGGTCACCCTGGAGGACATCGTCGAGGAACTCGTCGGCGAGGTCCGCGACGAGCACGACAGCCCGGACGCGCCGGAACTCGCGGCCGCCCCGGCGCAGGACGGCAAGCCCGCCTGGGACGTCGACGGCAGTGTCCGCGTCGACATCCTCCAGCGGATAGGCCTCGACGTGCCCGAGGGCCCGTACGAGACGGTCGCCGGCCTGGTCGCCGACCTGCTCGGCCGGATCCCGGCGCCCGGCGACCGGGCCGAGCTGCCCGGCTGGCGGCTGTCGGTCCGACGGGTCGGCCACTACCGCGCCGAGCGGGTCCGCCTGGTCCGCACCGCCCCCGCCGTCGCGGAGGCCGTGCGATGAGCGTCCTCCAACTGTTCTTCGCCGCCCTGCTGGTCCTCACCAACGGCTTCTTCGTGGGCGCGGAGTTCGCCCTGGTCTCGGTCCGCCGCAGCCAGATCGAACCGCTGGGCACGGCCAGGGCACGCCAGGTCCTCTACGGCCTGGAACGCCTGCCGCAGATGATGGCCGCGGCCCAGTTCGGCATCACCGTCTGCTCGCTGACGCTGGGCGCGGTGGCGGAGCCGACCGTGGCGCACCTGCTGGAGCCGGTGTTCGAGGCCGTGCACCTGCCCGAGGGCGTGATCCACCCGCTGGGCTATGTGATCGCGCTGGCCGGAGTCGTCTTCTTCCACCTCGTCATCGGCGAGATGGTGCCGAAGAACCTGGCGATGGCGGCGCCCGAGAAGGCGGCGCTGTGGCTGAGCCCCGGCCTGGTGGCGTTCGCCCGCGTGTGCCGGCCGATCACGGTCGCCCTGGGCGCCTGTGCCCAGAGCATCCTGAAGCTGTTCCGGGTGGAGCCGAAGGACGAGGTCGAGGCCGTCGTCACCAGCGAGCAGCTCAACCGGCTCCTTGAGGACTCCGGCCAGGCGGGCCTTCTGGATCCGGAGGAGCGGGAGCGGCTGGAGGACGCGCTGGAACTGGGCTCCCGCCCGGTGACGGACGTACTCCTGCGCCGCGAGTCCCTGATCACGGTCCCTCCGTCGGTCACCCCGGGCCAGATCGTCGAGCTCACCGCCCGCACCGGCTACTCCCGCTTCCCGGTCTCCGCCGAGTCCGGTGCGTTCATGGGGTACGTGCATGTCAAGGACGTACTCGACCTGGAGGACTCGGACCGGGCGGTGCCGCAGCAGTTGTGGCGCCCGATGACGACCCTGCGGGCCGAGCTGCCCCTCGACGACGCGCTGACAGTGATGCGCCGCGCGGCGACGCACCTCGCGCAGGTGGCCGACGGCCACGGCAGGGTCCTGGGGCTGGCGGCGCTGGAGGACGTGCTGGAACTGCTGGTGGGCGAGGTGACGGACCCGGCACACCGGGAGGAACGGCCGACCAGGCCGCCCGAGCCCCGGGCCAGCGGCGAGCCGGAGGAAGTCGCGGTGGGCTGAGCACCACGGGGAGCCGCGTCCCGGCGATGGCCGGTCACGCGGCTCCCCGCGCCCCACTAAGGGCACCGCACCTCGACGTCGCCCGGAGGTACCGACGTCAGGCCGCCCATGAGGGCTGCCGTCAGGGCCTGCGCGAGCCCGAACAGACAATCACCTGCCCTCTCCATGGGTGCGCACGCCGGTATGCCGCGTTTGCAATTAACCGGCGTCTGCAATTATTGTGGTCGTGTCTTCGGCACCACCGAATTCGTCATCGAAGGCCTGCTGCCCGACGTCACCGCAGGCTTCGGCCGCACCTCCGCGCCGCCGCGCAGATCCAGGCTCCGGCCACGGGCGGACGCCCGACGCCGCGCACCACTGGCCGCGCGCCGACGACGAACAACACGGACCATCGACTACGTACCCACGAAGATCACCCCCGGCGCCTCCGGCGACCAGGGTGATCGACAAGGACAGGGAGAACTTCGTGACCTCCATCCCCGCCGTCACCCTCAACAACGGCGTCACCATGCCGCAGCTCGGCTTCGGTGTCTTCCAGGTCCCCGACGAGGAGACCACCGCCGCCGTCGCCGGCGCCCTGCGGGCCGGCTACCGCAGCATCGACACGGCCGCGATCTACGGCAACGAGCGCGGCGTGGGCCAGGCGCTCGCCGACTCCGGCATCGCCCGCGACGAGCTGTTCGTCACCACCAAGCTGTGGAACACCGACCAGGGCTACGACACCACGCTCGCGGCCTTCGACGCCTCGCTGGACAAGCTCGGTCTGGACCACGTCGACCTGTACCTCATCCACTGGCCGACCCCGGCCCGTGACCTGTACCTCGACACGTGGCGCGCGCTGGAGAAGCTGTACGCCGACGGGCGCACCCGCGCCATCGGTGTCTCCAACTTCCAGCCCGCACACCTGGAGCGCCTGCTCGGTGCCGCCTCCGTCGTCCCGGCCGTGAACCAGATCGAGCTCCACCCGGGCCTCCAGCAGGCCGAGCTGCGTGACTTCCACGCCCGGCACGGCATCGTCACCGAGGCGTGGAGCCCGCTCGCCCAGGGCGCCGTCCTCAAGGACGACGCGGTCACCGCGATCGCCGCCGAGCACGGCAAGAGCCCGGCCCAGGTCGTGCTGCGCTGGCACCTGCAGATCGGCAACGTGGTCGTCCCGAAGTCGGTCACGGAGACCCGTATCCGCGAGAACTTCGACGTCTTCGACTTCGAGCTCGGCCCGCAGGAGATCGACGCGCTCACCGCGCTCGACCGCGGTATGCGCACGGGCCCGGACCCCGACACCCTCAACTAGCCGGACACCCGGGCCGACGCCCCACCACCAGCGACGCCCCCGCTTCGTACCCCCCACGCAGTAACGCAGATTGAGGCACCACCATGAGCATCCGCTCCCTCCTGCCGGGCCGTATCGGCTTCGGCACCGCACCGCTCGGCAACATGTTCCGCGCCATTCCCGACGACGAGGCCGCCGCCACCGTGCAGGCCGCCTGGGACCAGGGCATCCGCTACTTCGACACCGCGCCCCTGTACGGTGCGGGACTGGCGGAGATCCGGCTCGGCGACGTCCTCGCCGACAAGCCGCGCGACGAGTACGTCCTGTCCACCAAGGTCGGCCGGGTCATCCTCGACGAGGTCGAGGACCCCGCGAGCCGTGAACTCGGCGAGAAGGGCGCTCTGTTCGAGCACGGCCGCCCCAACAAGATGGTCAACGACTACAGCGCCGACGCGACGCTGCGCTCCGTCGAGGACAGCCTCAAGCGCCTCAGGACGGACCGCCTCGACATCGTCTGGGTGCACGACGTCGCCCAGGACTTCTACGGCGACGACTGGGTCGGCGTGTACGAGAGCGCCCGCACCGGTGCGTTCCGCGCCCTGACCCGGCTGCGCGACGAGGGCGTCATCAAGGCCTGGGGCCTGGGCGTCAACAAGGTCGAGCCGTTGGAGATGACGCTGGACCTGGACGAGCCGCACCCCGACGCGTTCCTGCTGGCCGGCCGATACACGCTGCTCGACCACTCGCGCGCCCTCCAGCGCCTGCTGCCCGCCGCGGCCGAGCAGGACGTCGACATCGTCGTCGGCGGCCCCTACAGCTCCGGCATCCTCGCCGGCGGCAGCCACTTCGAGTACGCCGAGGCGCCCGCGCACATCGTCGACAAGGTCGGCCGGATCAAGGCGCTCGCGCAGCAGCACGGCATCGGCATCAAGTCCGCCGCGCTCCAGTTCGTGCTGGCCCACCCGGCCGTCGCCGCGGCCATTCCCGGCGCGACCCGGCCCAGCCGTATCGCCGAGGACCTCGCCGCGCTCGTCGAGCCCGTCCCGTACGGCTTCTGGAAGGCCCTGCGCGAGCAGAAGATCATCGCGCACGACGCGCCGGTCCCCCTGAAGGACGCCTCGTGACCGCCGCCCGCGCCACCCTCGACGTGCGGCAGTCCGCCGACCGGGTCTGGCAGCTCATCGGTGGCTTCGACTCCCTGCCCGACTGGCTGCCGTACATCACGGGGAGCCGGTCGAGCGAGGGCGGCCGGCTGCGCACGCTGACGAACGCCGAGGGCGCCGTCATCGTCGAACGCCTCCAAGCCTTCGACGAGACAGCCCGCAGTTACACCTACTCGATCGAGCAGGCCCCCTTCCCCGTCACGGGTTACCGTTCCACGCTGCAGGTCGTCGACCGCGGCGGCGACGGATGCCGGGTGGAGTGGTCGGGCACGTTCACCGCGGACGGTGTCACCGATGCCGAGGCTACCGCGCTCTTCGAGGGCATCTACCGGGACGGCCTGGCCGCCCTGGCGGAGACACTCGCCGCCTGACCGGGGCGGGCGACAGCCGCCGAGAGCAGCCGGGATCCCGGCGATCCCGGCTGCTCTCGGGCAGGCATGCTCCGGCCGCTGGGGCGGGGCGAGGCTCACACCGGCGTGGCCGTGTCACCCGGAGGCCGGCGGAGCAGGTGCAGACAGACGACCGAGGCGACGACGGTTCGCCGATCGGAGGCGTCCAGCCGGGGGGCCATTTCGACCACGTACTGCTGCAACCCGATCCACGAGTCGACGGTGCTCACCGTGACCCGGCCGAGGATCTCCGGCGCCGGGCCTCCTTCCGGATCGGTCTCCGTGAGATGCCACTCGGCGTACAGGAGACCCAGCCGCGTGAGGAGGAGCCGGCGTCCCCCCTCCGTCCGGAGGCCCAGCCGGCGGGCCTTGACGAGTCCACGGGTATCGACGGTGCCGACCTCCCGGTCCGCGGCATCGATGAAGCGGAACTGCACCGGTCCGAACTGTTCGATACGGACGATGAGCTCGCCGGACGTCCTGGTGAGGACGGAGTGCGCGTCGTCGGTGTACGTGACCTGGCCGAGCGGGGTCCCCGTCACGGTGGACAGGACCAGGCCGGGCCCCGTGTATCTGCGCCACCATGACCGCTTCGGCTGCCCCACCACGACGGTCTCCAGCTCGAACAGACCGGGCGCCGGCATCGGTCCTTCTTCCCCCACCACAGCGTCCTCCCGGACCGGCGTATCGGCACCTACATACCGGCCGGATCCTGCGGCCCCCGCCCCGACAGCACTTCCCCGTACGCCTGCATCAGGTCCGGCAGCCGCAACGTCGCCAGGTCGTCCCGCGACAGCACCCCGGGGTACACCGACAACCGCAGATCCCGATACGCACAGCTCTTCTCGTACAGCGTCCGCAGGAACCGCCCGTTGCCCAGCTCGTCGATCCACCCCTGGTCGACCACGTGCCCGGCGATCGACCGCAGCTCGTCCAGTGCCTCCTCGTCCCACGCGTCGCCGTTCTCCGCGGCCAGCACCTCGCCGATCGAGGTCAGCTCCAGGGGCCGGTAGGAGGGAAAGTCCACGCGGGTCGTGAAGCGGGAGGAGAGGCCGGGGTTGGCGGCCAGCAGCCGGTCCATGCCCTCCGGATAGCCGGCCAGGATCACCACGAGGTGGTCGCGGTTGTCCTCGGCCCGCTTCAGCAGCACCTGCAAGGCCTCGTCACCGTACGCGTCCCCCTTGCCGTAGCCGGAGTTGGACAGCGAGTAAGCCTCGTCCACGAACAGCACCCCGCCGATCGCGGAGTCGATCAGTTCGTTCGCCTTCACGGCGGTCTGGCCGAGGTACTCGCCCACCAGATCGGCCCGCTGCGCCTCGACCAGGTGGTCGCCGCCCAGCAGCCCCAGCGCGTAGAACACCCGCCCGAGAATCCGCGCGACGGTGGTCTTCCCGGTGCCGGACGGCCCGGAGAAGACGAAGTGCCGTTTCGGCGGCTGCACCGGCAGCCCCTGCCCGGCCCGCAACCGGGCCATGTTCAGCTGTGCCGACAGCGCCTTGACCTGCCGCTTCACGGGCTCAAGCCCGACCATGCGCTCCAACTCGGCGAGCGCCTCCTCAAGTAACGCGGGGTCGGTCGGCCCGGCCGGCAGCGGAGGCGAGGGTACGACCTTCTCGCGCACCGCCGGATCGACCACCGACGGCATCGCCCCGGCCGGCGGCTCCGCCTCCCCGAACCGCAGATCGCGGCCCTCCGTGCCGAAGAGCGGGTCGAGCATGTCCGGCCCGTCCACCACGTCCTGCCCGGCGCCGGCGAGGGTGATCGCCGCGAGGTCGGCGCTGTCGTCGTACCCGTCGCCCTCGGCGATCGCGGCCAGCCGCGCCGAGGTGTCCATGAACGCGGGGTCGACCCGGTGCACGGCCCGGTAGAGGGGGAGTGCGGCGGCGCTGCGCCCGGTGCCCTCGTGCGCCCGCGCCAGCCAGTAGCGCAGCTCCTTGCGCTGCGGCTGCTCGCTGCGGCAGCGCATCAGCGCCGCCGAGAGCAACGGTTCGGCCTGCCCGTACATTTCGAGGCGGACCCGGGCCATGCCGCCGAAGAGGCCTGCCTCGATGCCCAGCATGGGATCGTCGAGGAGCGGGTCGGTGTGCCGTACCAACTGCTCCCAGTCCTTGACCAGATAGGCCCGGCAGGCGTGCAGGAAGCGGACCTGGGGGTCGGCGTCCACGGGCGGCAGCCCGGCGAGGGCCCGGTCGAGTTCCGGGACGTGCCGGCCGTCCAGCCAGTGCGAGGCGTGGGCGAGCAGCAGATCGCGCGGGTTCTCAAGCACCGGCTGCACCCACCAGCCCAGCCAGTACCAGGAGTTGAGCGCGCGGCGGTGCCGGGCGCGCTGATCGCCGAAGCGGTCCCGGTGCCGGAACATTCTGAGCAGCGCGGTCGTCGTGTCGACGCGCAGCGCGTGCAGCCCGAGCCAGGCGTCGGCCATCCCGGGATCCATCCGTACCGCGGCGCGGAACTCCTCCTCCGCCTGCGGATAGGCGCCCATCGTGTAGGCGTCCACGCCTCGCAGCCAGGCGAGGTCGGCCGGGGCCTCGAGGCCCTGCGTGCCGAATTCCATCACGTCCCCCACAAACCGTGCCCCCGTGGTTGGCCCCCGGGCTCCCCCCGATGGCCGCCGTTGGTCGAACCGCTGTGCCGCGGACCGGAGTTGCAGATGCGCGAAGCAGCCGTTCGAAGGTCGCACCGAGGGCATCGTACCTGCGGTTCCACCGCCCGCCGAAGGGTGCCGCACAGGCCGTTTGGCGAGGTGGGAGCAGACCGGGCGCACACCGCCCGGTGA
The DNA here is from genome assembly GCF_053611365.1 of Streptomyces sp. NPDC054813. Lineage (NCBI taxonomy): Bacteria > Bacillati > Actinomycetota > Actinomycetes > Kitasatosporales > Streptomycetaceae > Streptomyces > Streptomyces sp. NPDC054813. The sequence goes on from NZ_JBSHAF010000002.1 coordinate 511,771, forward strand.
CCGAGGGTGAGCAAGGAAGCGCACGCGGCGCACACAAAAGGGGTAAAGGGCAGAACGAAGCCCCCGATCACGGGGGAACAACCGGGGGCTTCGCGTCTGTGGGGCGGCTCCCAGGGGCCGCTCATTCAGAACGTAAGTCCTGTACGGCCATTGGGTCAAGCCGAGTTGAGGTACTGAGGCAACTTCTTACGGGCGCGTCTTCACAAGTTCAGCACACTGCCGACGGCCCCTCACGGTGGGTGACCGTGTGGTCCGGTCCAATGGTCTTCTCGGGCCCCGGAAGTACCTCGTACCCCTTCTGTGACTGTGTTACCAGGAGGTCGGAGTAGGGCCTGGAAGGGTCCTCGGTGAAGTGTGCGCGTTCCGCCCCGACCCATTCGACCCAGAAGTCCCGCTGTTCCACCCCGTCCCGCAGTCTGCCCCGGGTCCAGGACTCCTCCGGGGACACCTCCATCCACAGCAGCCGCGCCAGGAACGGGCGCAGCGCCCGCCGCCCGGCGCCGACGCCCTCGACGAGGATCACGGGGGCCGGCGGCAGCGGGCGGGGCGGGCCGAAGGCGCGGGTGCGCCAGTCGTAGGGCCTGTAGTGGGCGGTGTCGCCGCGGCCGAGTGGCTCGATCACCTCGGTCAGCAGCCGTCCGGTCCAGCCGAACAGCTCCGCGTGGCTGGCGATGTCGTCGAGGTGGAGGACCGGCGCCCCGCCCAGCGCGGTGGCCAACCGCCCGGCGAAGGTGGTCTTCCCGGAGCCGGCGTGCCCGTCGACGCCGACGAGGCGGACCGGGCCGCAGGAAGGCGGCAGGCTCTGGAGCGCGGAGGCGAGGCGGTGGATGACGATTCCCGGGGTGTGCTGAGGTGTGGTGTGGTGTCGCGTGGTGTGGGGTGTTTTCCGGAAACATTCTAGTAGTGCGGCGCATAGCGGGCGTTTACGGCCCCCGAGAAGTATCGGCTTGAACTAATTTCGAGCCGTTCTCCAGCGTCCTCGCTAATATTTCCGACCCGCTGACCGATATGTCGAAATCGGACGTTCCCGGTGCGTGTGCCGCTGAGTAGGGTGCCTTCTGCGCGACTGCGAAGCGTCGAACGGGGACGGACAGGGGAAGATGGCCGCGGAGTTATTCGAGGGGCAGTACGTATGGCATCCGGCGGCCGATGACCGCTTGCTCGCGAGCGTTTGCGTGGATGTGCGCGCCGGGAGATATCGCAGCGCCCGCGAGGCCCTGGCCGAGACCCGCGCCGACTTCGCCCTGCGCGCCCACCGTTCCCTGATCCTGGCCTCCGAGGCGGCCGGTACCGACCTGGTCGAGCGCTGGCTGGCCGAGGAGCCGAGCGCCGAGTCCGCGCTGATGTGGGCCCGGGTGGCCGTGCAGCGGGCGATCCGGGCGGCAGACGCCCGCGACGAGCGCGCCGAGGCGCTGGAGCGGATCGCCCTCGCCGCCTGCGAGCGGGCCTCCGCCATGAACCCCGCCGATCCCACACCCTGGGCCGCCAAGCTGGCCATGGCCCGGCTGCACCGACCGCACGACCCCGCCCCGGGCGGCCTGCTGACCTCGCCGCCCGGCCCCTGGCGGCTGTTCGCGCACGCGCTCGCCCTCGACCCCTGGCACCGCGAGGCCCACCACCGCTTCCTGTCCTTCTTCTTCACCCGCTACGGCGGTTCGGTCAACGCCGCCTGGGACGTCGCCGCCTTCCTCGCCCAACGGGCCCCCGCCGACTCGGCGATACGGCTGTTGCCCCTGGTCGCGCTGGTGGAGAGCCACAACCCCACCCAACTGCTCGCCGAGCGGGTCTGGGAACAACCGCAGTGGCGCGCCACCGCACTGTCGATCTACCACAACTGGCAGCCCGCGGCGGCCGGATACCGCTTCACCCCGGTGCTCGACCTGGCCTACCTCGCGCACGCCCTGGTCATGGCCCAGCGTGAGTTCGAGGCCCGGGCGGTCTTCACGGCCATGGGGCGATACGCCTCACGTATGCCCTGGAGCGTCTTCGGCGAGCCCGCCGAGCAGCTCTCCCGGGCCCGCCGCGCCTGCGGCCTGCCCACCCCCTCATAGAGAGACCCTCACAGCCCTCATAGAGAGACCCTCACAGAGAGAAAGGCCGGTACGTGTCAGAACGCACAGCGGACCCCGTCATCCTCGACGACGATGCGACCCTGCACGCGATGGGTTATCCGCGGAAACTCACCCGCCGATTCCAGGCGTTCGACAATTTCGCTATCTCCTTCACCATCATCAATATTCTCTCCGGGATTTTCTCGTCCTTCGGATTCGGTATGAACGCGGGCGGCCCCCGCATTCTCGTGTTCGGCTGGATCGGTGTCTGCGTGATGGTGCTGTGCATCGGTGCCGCCATGGCGGAAGTCGCCTCTGCCTATCCGACGAGCGGCGCGCTGTATTTCTCGGCCGGTAAACTCGCCAAACGCCACAAGGGTGCCTGGTCCTGGTACACGGGCTGGCTGAACTTCGTGGGCCAGATCGGCGGTACCGCGGCCACCGGATACGCGGCGGCCACCTTCATCCAGGCCTTCATCGCCCTGCAGTGGTCCTCGTACACCCCGACCGCCCACCAGACGGTCCTGATCACGGCCCTGATCATCGTGGTCCAGGGGCTCGCCAACACCTACACCGTGCAGCTCGTCGCCGTACTGAACCGGATTTCCGTGTGGTGGCTGCTGATCGGACTCGTGGTGATCGTGAGCACACTGATCGTGATGCCTGCCCACCATCAGTCGGCATCCTTCGTGACGCATTTCGTGAACAACACCGGCTTCACCAACGGCCTTTACGGCGGCATGCTCGGCCTGCTGGTCACCAGCTGGACCTTCACCGGCTTCGACGGCAGCTTCCACATGTCCGAGGAAACGGTCCGGGCGACCGTGAACGCCCCCAGGGGGATCATCCGCTCGATCGGTTATTCGGCGATCACGGGTCTCGTTCTGATGCTCGCGCTGGTGTACAGCATCGGCGACTACGACAAGGTGGCGAGCTCTTCCGCGCCGCCCGTCCAGATTCTCATCGACGGACTCGGCATGGGCTGGGCCAAGGCGATGCTGCTCGTCGTCATCGGCGCCATGCTCTTCTGTGGCCTCGCCAATCTCACCAGCAACACCAGGCAGATCTTCGCCTTCTCCCGGGACGGCGCCATGCCCGGCTCCCGGCTGTGGCACTCGGTCTCGCCCCGCACCCGTACCCCCGTCAAGGCCGTATGGCTCGCGGTGGCCTGCTCGCTCGCCCTGATCGTGCCGGGCTGGTGGTCGCACACGGCGTTCACGGCGATCGTCAGCGTCAACGTCGTCGGGCTGTTCCTCGCCTACGCCGTGCCGGTGTTCCTGCGGCTGCGCCTGGGCGACGGGTTCCAGCCGGGGCCGTGGAACCTGGGCCGCTGGAGCAGGCCGGTGGGCTGGCTGGCGGTCACCTGGATCCTGCTGAGCAGCGTCCTGTTCATGCTGCCGCAGGCATCGCCGATCACCGTCGACACCTTCAACTACGCGCCGATCGCCCTGGGCGTCGTCCTGGTCGTGGCCACGGCCTGGTGGTTCGCCACCGCCCGCCGCCGCTTCCAAGGGCCGGTCAGCTACGGCCGCCCCGACGAGGTCGCCGCGATGGACCTCATCTGACGGCGGTGCGGGAGCTCCGGTGGAGGACACCCCGGTGTGGAGCGCCGGGGTCCTTTCAGCGGACGAGACCAATATTGGTGGGCGTGGCATGGGCGGAAGTGCTGGCAGGGGCATGCCCGCTGCTCCATAGTTGGCGCACAGTCTCGCACCGGACCAGCAGCGTCGCGCACACCTGGGGGTCTTCCACCCATGAGCAGAGCCGAACAGCCGTCCCGCAGAACAGTTCTGGCCGCCGCGGCCTCCGTCGCGGCGGCCGCCGTCGCCCAGGGAGTGGTCCCGGCGGTCCCCGCGGCCGCGGCGTCGGACACCGACACCGAGGACACCGGCCGGGCCCGGACCCGTCCGGTCGACTACCACTCGTGGACCACCCACAGCGACTGGCGGACCGGCGCCGCCAAGGGCGTCGGTGCCGTCGCCGGGCGGCGTCCCGGCGTGGTGATCGGCACCCCCGTCGGCACCACCTCCTACACCGACCCGCACACCGGCACCACCGCCCGCTGGGAGTACGGCACCTGGACCGGCCCGGTGCGCCGGCTCACCGTGCCCGCCACCGAGACCATCGCCTCCTGGAACGCGGACACCCCGGCCGGCACCTGGATCCAGGTCGAACTGCACGGCACCTACTCCGACGGCACCGCGACCCCCTGGTACGTGATGGGCCGCTGGGCCGCCGGCGACCAGGACATCAGGCGGACTTCGGTGGACGGCCAGACGGACGGCAAGAGCACCATCTGGACGGACACCTTCGCCATCGACGACGCCACCACCGGCCTGCGTCTGACCTCGTACCAGCTGCGCCTGACCCTCTACCGCAAGCCCGGCACCAAGCTCACCCCGACCGTCTGGCGGCTCGGCGCCATGGGCTCCGACATCCCGGACCGCTTCACCGTCCCGGCCTCCGTCCCGGGGCTGGCCCAGGAGCTGAAGGTCCCGCGCTACTCGCAGGAGATCCACAAAGGCCAGTACCCCGAGTACGACAACGGCGGCGAGGCCTGGTGCAGCCCCACCTCCTCGCAGATGATCGTCGAGTACTGGGGCGGCCGGCTCACGCCCGCGCAACTGGCCTGGGTCGACCCGTCGTACGCCGACCCGCAGGTCTGCCACGCGGCCCGGTACACCTACGACTACCAGTACGCGGGCTGCGGCAACTGGCCGTTCAACGCCGCCTACGCGTCCACCTACAAGGACCTGCAGGGCGTGATAACGCGACTCGGCTCGCTCACCGACCTGGAGACGCTGATCGCGGCCGGCATCCCGGCCATAACGTCCCAGTCGTTCCTGGCGAGCGAGCTGACGGGCGCCGGTTACGGCACCTCGGGGCACCTGATGACGGTGATCGGCTTCACCGCGGACGGCGACGTGATCGCCAACGACCCGTGCTCGGCCGACGACGACGCGGTCCGCCGGGTCTATCTGCGGCGGGAGTTCGAGAACATTTGGTTGAGGACGAAGCGGTACAACGCCGGCGGCAAGGTCGCCTCCGGCACCGGCGGCGTCTGCTACCTGTACTTCCCGGCCTGCCCGAGCCCGAGCCAGCTCAAGGCGCTCGCGGCGGTGGGGGTGCGCTGACCAGGCACGACGGCGGCCTCCGGACGGACCGGGGGCCGCTTTCCTGTGACCAAGCTCTCCGCCGCAAAAGCCGCAACGAGTGGCATGGTGGACGGTATGACCACGCATTCCACCACCGCCGCCCGCGCCCGTACCGGCGGCCCCAGGGACGACGGCCCGAAGGTCCTGGAACACGTCATGGGCTGGACCCTTGTCGTGGTCATCGCCATGTTGGTGACCCAACTCGGGCTGCTGTGACCTGACCCACTACCCGACCTGGCATACTGCGGATGTCCCGCAGCCTGCTGAGACCAGGGTCTAAATTGAATATTAGTCAACAGCGTGCCGCCGCCCGTCCCCGGGCGCGCGGCACCGAGCGTTCCGTGGCCCGTCGTGCCGAACTCATCGCCATCGGGCGGAAGTTGTTCGCCGACACCTCGTACGACGCGCTCTCCATGGACGACATCGCCAGGCAGGCGCATGTCGCCAAAGGGCTGATCTACTACTATTTCCAGTCCAAGCGGGGCTACTACCTGGCGATCATCCAGGACTCGGTCGCCGACCTGGTCTCCTATGCCGGGAGCGGCCTGGAGCTGCCCCAGGTGGACCGCGTCCACCGCACCATCGACAGCTATCTGCGCTACGCCGAGCACCACCAGGCCGCGTACCGCACGATCGTCAGCGGCGGCGTCGGCTTCGACGCCGAGGTGCACTCCATCCGTGACGGGGTGCGCGAGGCGATGGTCGGGACCATCGCCGAAGGCGCCTACGGCCGAAGCGACATCGCCCCGCTGGCCAGGATGGGCCTGCTCTCCTGGCTGTGCAGCGTGGAGGGCGCGACCCTCAGCTGGATCGAGCACCCCGAACTCTCCCGCGACACCATGCGCGAACTGCTGGTCAAGACGCTCGGCGGCACCATGCGCGCCATCGAGGAACTGGACCCCGCCTACCCCGCGCCTGCCCCGGCCCGCCGGGACACCTGACACGTACAAGGGGCGGAGGTCTCGTGGAACCCCCGCCCCAAGCCCCCCGTGACCGGGGTCAGTTGACGGCCTTGATCAGCTCACCGCCTGCGGTGTCGCCGCTCAGCTCCCAGAGGAAGGTGCCGCCCAGGCCCTGCTGGTTCTTGTACGTCATCTTGGTCGCGATGGTCGCCGGGGTGTCGTAACTCCACCAGTTGCTCCCGCACTTGGCGTACGCCGTGCCGCCCACCGTGCCGGTCGCCGGGCACTTGGTCTTGAGCACCTTGTAGTCCTCGATGCCCTGCTCGTAGGTCCCCGCCGCCGGGCCGGTCGCCGTGCCGCCGGGCGCCGCCTGGGTCACCCCGGTCCAGCCGCGGCCGTAGAAGCCGATGCCGAGCAGCAGCTTGGACGCCGGGATGCCGAGGCCCTTCAGCTTGGCGATCGTCGCCGAGGTGGAGAAGTCCGCCTTCGGGATGCCGGAGTAGGAGTTCAGCGGCGAGTGCGGGGCCGTCGGCCCGGTCGCGTCCCAGGCGCCGAAGTAGTCGTACGTCATCGGGTTGTACCAGTCGACGTACTGTGCCGCGCCCGCGTAGTTCGCCGCGTCGATCTTGCCGCCGCTGGTCGCGTCGGCGGTGATCGCGGCGGTGACCAGGGCGCTGCTCCCGAACTTCGAGCGCAGCGCCGCCATCAGGTTCTTGAAGGCGTCCCGGCCGCTGGTGTCGCAGGTGTTGCCGCAGGCGTTCGGGTACTCCCAGTCGATGTCGATGCCGTCGAAGACACCCGCCCACTTGGAGTTCTTCACCAGGTCGTAGCAGGACTGGGCGAAGGCGGCCGGGTTCCTGGCGGCCTCGCCGAACCCGCTCGACCAGGTCCAGCCCCCGAAGGACCAGAGGATCTTCAGGTTCGGGTGCTTCTTCTTCAGCTTCAGCAGCTGGTTGAAGTTGCCGCGCAGTGGCTGGTCCCAGGTGTCCGCGACCCCGTCCACCGACTCGGCGGCGGTGTGGGCGCGGTCGGTCGCAGCGTACGAGTCGCCCATCGCGCACTTGCCGCCGGTGACGTTGCCGAAGGCGTAGTTGATGTGGGTGAGCTTCGCGGCCGAGCCCGAGGTCTCGACGTTCTTGACCAGGTACTTGCGGTCGTAGACGCCCCATTCCGTGAAGTAGCCGACCACCTTCGAGCCGGCCTGCACCTGGGGGGCGGACGGAGCGGACGGGGCGGCCGCGGACGCGGTGCCCGCGCCGGCCAGCAGTCCGGCGCCGAGGACGGCGCAACAGGCCGCGGAGAGCAGTGCCCGGAACCGGGAGCGGTGAGGGGTGTGCATCGGGTGTCTCCTCCTGGGGGAGAGGGGAACGCGCGCCGATTGGCATGAACGCGGTAAAGCGTTGGTCATGAACCTTAGGAGGACTAGACCAGTCGGGTCAATGGTTCGGACCAATATCGGGGCGGCCGAATGTTGACCTGGAATTCGAGAAGTAAGCGGTCGTTAACTGGTGACGGAAGGTCCCCGATCGGGCATACTCACTGCGCAGCCGCTGGTCAGCAGCTTCCGTGACCCGGAAGGCCGACCTGGGCCGCACTCGAACGACTTGCGGAGCCGCCCCTACCCGACGGGCCGCGACCGCTGGTGCCCGACAGGGAGGAGACCGACGCCATGTCCGACCGCGACCCGCAGCCGGTGGAGCGTCAGCTGCCCACGGAAGAAGCGAGGGACCTGATCTCGCTCGTCCGGGAGATCGCCCAGCGCGAGATCGCGCCCCGGGCGGCCGAGGAGGAGGACGCCGGACGCTTCCCGCGCGAGGTCTTCACCCTGCTCTCCGAGTCAGGACTGCTCGGCCTGCCCTACGACGCCGAGTACGGCGGCGGCGACCAGCCCTACGAGGTCTACCTCCAGGTCCTGGAGGAGCTGGCCACGGCCCGTCTCACCGTCGGCCTCGGCGTCAGTGTGCACACCCTCGCGAGCTACGCGCTCGCCGCCTACGGCACCAAGCAGCAGCAGGTCGAGCACTTGTCCGCGGTACTCGGCGGCGGCCTGCTCGGCGCCTACTGCCTGTCCGAGCCGGCCTCCGGCTCCGACGCGGCCTCCCTGCGCACGAAAGCGGTCAGGGACGGCGACGAGTGGGTGATCAACGGCACCAAGGCCTGGATCACGCACGGCGGCATCGCCGACTTCTACACGGTCATGGCCCGCACCGGCGGGGAGGGCTCGCACGGGATCACCGCCTTCCTGGTCCCCGGTGACGCCGAGGGCCTGAGCGGCGCGGTTCCGGAGAAGAAGATGGGCATGAAGGGCTCGCCCACCGCCCAGGTCCACTTCGACGACGTCCGGGTCCCGGACGAGCGGCGGCTCGGTGAGGAGGGCCAGGGCTTCGCCATCGCGCTGTCCGCACTGGACTCCGGCCGGCTCGGCATCGCCGCCTGCGCCATCGGCCTCGCCCAGGCGGCCCTGGACGAGGCGGTCGCCTACGCGACCGGACGGCGGCAGTTCGGGCACCCCATCTCCGACTTCCAGGGCCTGCGCTTCATGATCGCCGACATGGCCACCCAGATCGAGGCCGGCCGCGCTCTGTACCTGGCGGCGGCCCGGCTGCGGGACGCGGGCCGGCCGTTCGCCAAGCAGGCCGCGATGGCCAAACTGCACTGCACCGACACCGCGATGAAGGTGACCACCGACGCCGTCCAGATCCTCGGCGGCTACGGCTACACCGCAGACTTCCCGGTCGAGCGCTATATGCGCGAGGCCAAGGTCCTGCAGATCGTCGAGGGCACCAACCAGATCCAGAGGATGGTCATCGCCCGTCATGTGGCGGGACCGGAAAGTCGCTGAACTGCCCCCGTGAGACCGTCGGGGCCGCCAGCCTGACCCACTCCGGGTCATGGCGGCCCGGCAGGGTGCGGCCCCGGTCGGCCCAGGTCCGCATCAGATCGCGGTAGATGGGCGGGTCCTGCGGCGCGGGAGGCGGGGCCGACGCCGCGGGCGGGGGTACGAAGATACGGCGCTGACGGCCGAGGGCGGTGTAGGTGGTCGTCATGCCCGGCCAACGCGGGGGCGGCCGCCCTGGTCACCGATGCCCCGAATCGTGCGTGAGTTCGTGGACGTCCCCTCCCGGATCTGGCCCCTTCCCGTTTTCTGACGTACCGTCAGCCGGACCGTCTCCAGCCTCCGGGGAGGCCCGCCATGGCCGACGACCGTCCCGTACCGCTCGACGAGTACCCGGTGCACCAGGTCCCGCTCTCCATGAAGCACGTCGCCACCGGGGACCGGAACGCCTACGACCGCTGCATCTTCCACGTCCTCGACCACAACGGCCGCGCCCTGCTCATCCTCGGCCTCGGCGTCTACCCGAACGTCGGAGTGATCGACGCCTACGCCACCCTGCGCACCGGGGACACCCTGTACGCGGTACGCGCCTCGGACGCCCTCGGCGACGACCGGATGCGGCTGGCGGTCGGCCCGCTGCGCATCGAGGTCGAGGAGCCGCTCCGGCGCTTCCGCCTGACCTGCGACGACGACGCGCTCTCCTGCGATCTCACCTGGACCGCCGGCTTCCCGGCCCTGTGGGAGCCGCACCATCTGCAACGCCGGGGCGACCGGCTGACCTTGGAGGGCCGCAGGTTCGTGCAGGCCGGGGGGGTGTCCGGGGTGATCCGGGCCGGCGGCGAGGAGTTCCGCGTCGACCCGGCCGGCTGGACCGGCACCCGGGACCGCAGCTGGGGCGTCCGCCCGATACCGGGGGAGGAGGGCGGGCGGCTCGCCGAGGAGAACCCGACCGAGGGCTTCCACTGGATCTGGTGCCCGGTCCGCTTCGAGGACCGCTTCCTGATAGTCGTCACCCAGGAGGACGCCGACGGCTACCGCACCCTGAACGACGCCACCCTGGTCCGCCCCGGCCACCGCGACCGCCAACTCGGCTGGCCCCACGCCGAGATCGGCTACCGCTCCGGCACCCGCCACCCGGAGCACGCCGTCGTCCACCTCGGCGATCCGCGCAAGCCCCAGGAGCTGGAGGTGGAGATCCTCGCCTCCTCACCGCTCGCGATCGGCGCCGGCTACCCACCGGCGGACGACTGGCAGCACGGCACCTGGCAGGGCCACGCCTGGACGGACCGCCGTACCTACGACATGACCGCACCGCACCCCCGCGCGGCCTACGGCGTCACCGACCACTCCGCCCGCTTCCGGCTGGACGGCCGGGTCGGCCACGGCATCTTCGAGCACGGCTCGTTCGGCAGACACGATCCGAGCGGCTTCACCGGCTTCGACTCGGTGGCGCCCTGAGGGAGGAGCCCGGGATGGCGACGAAACCGCGCCCACGCACCACCACGCGCGACCCGGAGGACCTCACCCGTCGGCTGACCGCCTGGCTGGACGCCCGGCTCCCCGGCGCCAAGGCCGTCGGCGTCACGGCCCCCGCCTCCAACGGCATGTCCAGCGAGACCCTGCTGTTCGAGATCGAGCACCCGCATCCGCCGCTGGGCGCCTGCGCGTTGAGACTGGCGGCCGACCCTGCGGCGTACACGGTCTTCCCCTCGTACGACCTCACCCGCCAGTACCGCACCATGCGGCTGGTCGCCGAACGCACGGATGTGCCGGTGCCCCGCGTCCTGTGGCTGGAGGAGGACCCCGGACCGCTCGGCGCGCCCTTCTTCGTCATGGAACGGGCCGAGGGCCGTGTCCCACCCGACGTCATGCCCTATACGTACGAGGGGAATTGGCTGCATGCGGCGAGCGATACCGAACGCGAGCGACTCGAAGCGGCTTCCGTGGGCCTGTTGGCCCGACTGCACGACCAAGTACCCCTCTCCGAGGCGGAGTTCCTCGCCCTCCCGGGGGACGGCGACGCCCTGCACCGGCATGTCGAGTCCCAACGCGCCTACTACGACTGGGTGGTGGACGGACTCGCCCGTTCACCCCTGATCGAGGCCGCGTTCGACCGGCTTGCCGAGCTGTGGCCGGACGAGCCCGGCACACCGGTCCTCAACTGGGGCGACGCACGCATCGGGAACGTCGTCTACGACGGCTTCGACCCCGTGGCCGTCCTCGACTGGGAGATGGCGGCACCGGCCCCGCGCGAGGTGGACCTCGGCTGGACCGTCTATCTGCACCGCTTCTTCCAGGACCTCACGGCCGCCTCCGGGCAGCCGGGACTGCCCGGGTTCCTGCGCCGCGACCGCGTCGAGGCCCGCTACGCCCGGCTGACCGGCCACACCCCGCGCGACATGGACTTCTACACCCTGTACGCGGCCCTGCGGCACGCGATCGTCATGCTGCGCATCGCCTATCGGCAGGTGTACTTCGGTGAGGTCGCCGTCCCGGCGGATCCGGACACACTGATCCTGCACCACGGCAGTCTGCGCGCCATGGTGCAGGGCAGCTACTGGGATGCGGTGCGGTGACTCAGGCGGCCTGACGGCCCATGTCACTGCTGCCGAGGCGCATCGCCGGTACGCGCATCGGGCGCGAGCCCGGGCCGCCGACGTGCGAGAAGGGCTGCGTCCGCCAGTCCAGACCCTGGGGGAGGGTGAGCAGGAGGGCGGTGTCCTGCTCCTGCGGCTCGACCGACTCGTCCGCGGACGGGGCCTCGGCCGCCGCACGGCCCGTGCCGGCACAGACCGTGAGACCGAACGGGTTCCACGGCGAGGCGCACAGTGCGTGCTCCGGCAGGAACTCCTCGTCCGCCAGCAGGGCGATCGGCTGCGCACAGTCCGGGCAGATCACCCGGTACATCTCGAAGGTGTCGTACGCGTCCAGTTCCTCGGCCTCGTAGAGGTCGGGTTCGACGCCCTCCGGCTCGGGCTCGACGACCAGCTGCGGGCGCTTGGACGTGGTACGACCAGGGCGCTTAAGACTCTGCATGGGTAACTCCCCCTCGGGCTGGGCCGTGACGGCACTGCGGCCTCGACCACAGCAAGCACTTCCCGTCCGGTCTTGGCGGTAATCACGAGAACATCACGAGCCCTGTTCGGGGGCTGTGGCGTTCGTCACATGCCGCCCGCAGGTGCCCGGTGCGGTGGATTTGTCCCTCAGCAGGCTCACAACCTGCTCTCCGTGACATCACGAACCGGCCATGACCTGGGTCGCCGAGGTATCCCAGGAGATCAGGCGCACTGTAGTTTTTGCGCCATGGAGGAGCTGGACCGTCAAATCGTGCAGCTGCTCGTCAAGGACGGGCGGATGAGCTACACCGACCTGGGCAAGGCCACGGGCCTTTCCACGTCGGCCGTGCACCAGCGGGTGCGCCGGCTGGAACAGCGCGGCGTCATCCGCGGCTATGCCGCGGTCGTCGACCCGGAGGCCGTCGGGCTGCCCATGACGGCGTTCATCTCGGTGAAACCGTTCGATCCCAGTGCCCCCGACGACATCGCGGACCGGCTGGCCGGCGTCCCCGAGATCGAGGCGTGCCACAGCGTGGCCGGGGACGAGAACTACATCCTCAAGGTGCGGGTGGCGACCCCGCACGAGCTGGAGGAGCTGCTGGCCAGGCTGCGCGGCCTGGCGGGGGTGTCCACGCGGACGACGGTGGTGTTGTCCACGCCTTATGAGGCGCGGCCGCCGAGGATCTGAGCGCCGTTGAGCTGTCGGTCGTTCGTCGCCTGCGGGTGGTTCGTGGCTGGTCGCGCCCGCGCGGCGGAGCGGGATGTCGAAAACAGCCCCGCGTCCCCTTCGGGGCGCGTTCAGGGCGCCCCTCGTTCAAAGTGATCGGGGTGAGGCGGGAGACTGGTCCCCATGAATGAGCGCGCCCCCGAGCCCAAGACCGTCCTGCTGCGCCGAGGCGAGGTGCACAGTCCCGCCGATCCGTTCGCGACCGCGATGGTCGTGGAGCGTGGGCAGGTCGCCTGGGTCGGGTCCGAAGGGGCCGCCGACGCCTTCGCGGACGGGGCCGACGAGGTCGTGGACCTGGACGGCGCCCTGGTGACCCCCGCCTTCACCGACGCCCACGTCCACACCACCTCGACGGGTCTCGCCCTGACCGGACTCGACCTGTCCGGGGCCGGTTCCCTGGACGCGGCGCTCGCGCTGGTACGGGACTTCGCCGCCGCCCGCCCGGACGACCGGGTCCTGCTCGGGCACGGCTGGGACGCCTCCCGCTGGTCCGGCGGCCGCCCGCCGACCCGCGCCGAGCTGGACGCGGCCACCGGTGGACGCCCGCTCTACCTGTCCCGGATCGACGTCCACTCGGCGGTCGTCAGTACGGCCCTGCTGGACCTGGTCCCCGGTGCGGTCTCCCGGGAGGACGCCCCGCTCATCAGCGACGCCCACCACGCCGTACGCGCCGCCGCGTTCGCGGCCGTGACGCCCGCACAGCGTGCCGAGGCCCAGCGCAGCGCCCTCGCGCACGCGGCCTCCCTCGGCATCGGCACCCTCCACGAGTGCGGCGGGCCGAAGATCTCCTCCGAGGACGACTTCACCGGCCTGCTGCGACTCGCCGCGGAGGTGCCCGGACCCCGGGTCGTCGGTTACTGGGCGGAGGCGGCCGACGAAGGCGTCGACAAGGCGCGGGAGCTGGGCGCGCTCGGTGCCGCCGGAGACCTCTTCGTCGACGGGGCCCTCGGCTCGCACACCGCCTGCCTGCACGAGCCCTACAGCGACGCAGGCCACACCACCGGAGCCGCCTACCTGGACGCGGCCGCCGTCGCCGCCCATGTCACCGCCTGCACCGAGGCCGGCCTCCAGGCGGGCTTCCACGCCATCGGGGACGCCGCCGTGAGCACCGTGGTGGAGGGCGTGCGCGCCGCCGCCGAGAAGGTCGGCCCGGCCCGCGTCCGCGCCGCCCGGCACCGCGTCGAGCACGCCGAGATGCTCACCCCCGAGCACATCGCCGCCTTCGCCGAGTTCGGTCTGATCGCTTCCGTGCAGCCCGCCTTCGACGCGCTGTGGGGCGGCGCCGACGGCATGTACGCCCAGCGGCTCGGCGCCGAGCGGGCCGGCACCCTCAACCCCTACGCGGCGCTCCTCAGGGCCGGGGTCCCGCTCGCGTTCGGCTCCGACAGCCCGGTCACCCCGCTCGACCCCTGGGGGACCGTCCGCGCCGCCGCCTTCCATCACACGCCCGAGCACCGGGTCTCCGTACGCGCCGCGTTCACCGCGCACACGCGGGGCGGCTGGCGGGCGATCGGCCGGGACGACGCGGGCGTCCTGGTGCCGGGCGCGCCCGCCGACTACGCGGTCTGGCGCACCGAGGAACTGGTGGTGCAGGCCCCGGACGACCGGGTCGCCCGCTGGTCCACCGACCCGCGCTCCGGCACCCCCGGCCTGCCCGACCTGACCCCCGGCCGCGCGCTTCCGGTCTGTCTGCGCACCGTGGTGGGCGGCCGGACGGTGTTCGTACGACCGGGCGAGTGACCCGGCCGCATTCGTACGGCCGGGCGAGTGATCTCCCGGGGTGGCGCGGCGGTGATCGACGGCCGCCGCTCCGTCGCGCGACCTGCGCATCCTCCGCGCTGACCAGGGGTTTGATGCTGTTTGTGCAGGTCAAACGGCTGTTGACAGCCAGCGGCAGCGGGCCGGTAGGTTCGGCCGAGTCCACCACCGGACGCCCGACCGGGGAGCAGTTCGCGCACTCGTCGCAGCGCCGCTGGGTCAGGGACGGGGCCCCGCACCGGGGCAGCGTCACTGGGAGCCAGGCTCAGCGCCCGCGCCGACGAGGAACGTTCGTTCCGGCCGGTCGGGAGGTGTGACCCGGGTGGGGCCCGGACGCTCAGTAGACAACGGCTTTCGGTCGACCCGCAGCCAGCGGGTCCCAGGTCGGCCCGAAGGGCGCCGGGCCCCCATCCGTAGTCGAACGGGCTGGCGAAATCACGGATGAATGGCACCCGAAACGGGCATCCTTACCCCATTCTTTCGGAATCGACACCACCACACGAACGAGCTGTCACGTCAGTGCAGGCTGTGGCCACTATGGTGGTTCCCTGCGTACGACATGAAGGGGCAGCAGTGAACGACGGCGACGGGACCCTCGCGGCACAGGCCCAGGAGAGGCGGTTCGGCCCGCTCGGCACGGCCTTGGTGATCATCCCCACGTACAACGAGGCGGAGAACGTCAAGTCCATCGTCGGCCGGGTGCGCCAGGCCGTCCCCGAGGCGCACGTTCTGGTGGCGGACGACAACAGCCCCGACGGCACCGGCAAGCTCGCCGACGAACTGGCCGCCGAGGACGACCATGTCCAGGTGCTGCACCGCAAGGGCAAGGAGGGCCTGGGGGCCGCCTATCTCGCGGGCTTCCGCTGGGGCATGGACAACGGCTACGGCGTGCTCATCGAGATGGACGCCGACGGCTCCCACCAGCCGGAGGAGCTGCCCCGCCTGCTGACCGCGCTGAAGAGTGCCGACCTGGTGCTCGGCTCCCGCTGGGTGCCCGGCGGACGGGTGGTGAACTGGCCCAAGTCCCGCGAGTTCATCTCCCGGGGCGGTTCTCTCTACTCCCGCCTCGCGCTCGACCTCCCGCTGCGGGACATCACCGGCGGCTACCGCGCCTTCCGCCGCGAGACCCTGGAGGGGCTGGGGCTCGACGAGGTCGCGTCGCAGGGCTACTGCTTCCAGGTCGACCTGGCCCGCCGGGCGATCAAAGCCGGCTTCCATGTCGTCGAGGTGCCCATCACCTTCGTCGAGCGGGAGTTGGGCGACTCCAAGATGAGCCGCGACATCATGGTGGAGGCCCTGTGGCGGGTCACGTCGTGGGGTGTCACCGAGCGGCTGGGCAAGATCACCGGCAAGGCAGGCCGTCCTGGCCGGTAGAGCGGGCACCGCTGTCACAGCGGGGGCCCGGAAACCTCACAGTTCCGGTTGATCATCCCCTTATCCCGCACTGAGCCGGGCCCAGGCACACTGGGAGCATGACGACTGGCGCGCAGATCCCTCCGCAGACCACCCGGCCCCGGCGTTCCCGGCTCGGCAGATATCTGCCGCTGGGTCTCGCCGCGTGGCTGGTGCTGGAGATCTGGCTGCTGACGGTGGTCGCGGGCGCGGCGGGCGGTATGACCGTGTTCCTGCTGCTGGTGGCGGGCTTCGTCGCCGGGGCCGTGGTCATCAAGCGGGCCGGGCGCCGTGCCTTCCAGAGCCTCAACGAGGCGATCCAGCGCGGCGGCTCACCGGAGCGCGGCGGCGGCAACGGCCTGATGATGCTGGGCGGCCTGCTCCTCATGATCCCCGGCCTGGTCTCCGACGCCCTCGGCCTGCTGCTCCTGCTGCCGCCGGTCCAGAAGGCGGTCTCCCGCCTCACCGAACGCACCCTCGACCGAAAGCTCCGCGCGTCCGCCCCCGGCACCCTGGGCAACGCCTTCCAGCAGGCCCGCATCCACCGTCCCGACGGCAGGGTGGTCCAGGGCGAGGTGATCATCCGGGACGACGGTCCGGGACCGGGTGACGAGCCGACGGGGGAGCGGCCGCCGCTGACGCGCTGAGGGCGGTCCGATTCGCCGGTCGTCCCGGCCGAGACCGAGGAGCAAAACCGAGGGGGGGGGGGGGGCGGGGCCCCGTGAGTCTCGCCGAGGCGGGGGGGGTGTGTTGTGTAGAGTGAAG
>NZ_JBSHAF010000002.1:528422-579125 GCF_053611365.1 Streptomyces sp. NPDC054813
CGGCGTGGGGGGCGCCCTCTCCCGGGGCCCGCCGGCGCCGCCCCAGACACAAACCCCTCGGGCCCCCGCTCTCACTCTCCGGGCGCCCCGCCCTCGGTTTTGTTATGTCGCTATGCAGACTTGCGGCTGTCCCTCGGATGAATCGCGATGTTCATCGCGCCGGAGCGCAGAACCGCCAGACGCTCCTCGAGGACCTCTTCGAGTTCCTCACGGGTGCGTCGCTCCATCAGCATGTCCCAGTGGGTACGCGCGGGCTTGGCCTTCTTCTCTTCAGGGCCGTCGCCGTCCACGAGGAGTGCCTGGGCCCCGCAGACCTTGCACTCCCACTCCGGCGGGATCTCCGCCTCGACCGAGAAGGGCATCTCGAACCGGTGCCCCTTCTCGCATGCGTACTCCACGGCCTGGCGCGGGGCCAGGTCGATACCGCGGTCCGTCTCGTAGCTGGTCACTACGAGGCGCGTACCGCGAAGAGCTCGCTCACTCATGAATCGTGCCTCCCGGGCTTGTCGCCCACAGGACAGGTGTCGCTGTCGTCGTCATCCGGTCAACGTCCGGTCGGCGGTAAAGATTCCCGTTCCGGGTCATGCGTCGCCGTCGTAGCCGCCCCTTGTTGTACCCACCAGCGCCCGGTTTGTCACATCTGCTAACAGATGTCACCCAGCGTTTCTGCATCTTTGACGCGCAGTAACGGTACGCCTGGCAGGCCAAACGCGTACACTACCGCTCTTCCGCGTTGAACGCTAAATCTTCCTGCTGGATCTTCCGCTAGACCTTCTGCGGAACCGGGTTGCCGGCCTCACCGATCGCCTGCCGCACCGGAACCCGCGCGAGCAGCGCGAACCCGATGACGAAGAAGACCACCAGCGAGATGATCGCCGAGCGGTAGCTTCCGGTGACCTGGAAGGTGATTCCGAAGAGCAGAGGTCCCAGCCAGCTCATCCCCCGATCGCTCATCTCGTACGCCGCGAAGTACTCGGCTTCTTTGCCGGGCGGCACGAGATGCGAGAACAGGGAGCGGGACAGGGCCTGGCTGCCGCCGAGGACGAGACCGATACCGGCCGCTAGGACGAAGAACCACACCGGCGCCTCGGCCGGCAGGAAGTACCCGGCCGCCAGTGTCACCGTCCACGCCACCAGCGACCCGAGGATCGTACGCTTGGCCCCGTACCTCCTCGCGAGCCGCCCCATCGTCAGGGCGCCGGCCACCGCCAGCACCTGGACCAGCAGGACGGCCCCGATGAGCGTCGACTGGCCGAGCCCGAGCTCCTCGGAGCCGTAGACGGACGCCTGGGAGATCACGGTCTGGATGCCGTCGTTGTAGACGAGGTACGCCAGCAGGAAGGACAGCGTGAGCGGATGGCGGCGCATGTTCCTGACGGTCGCCGCGAGTTGACGCAGCCCGGGCGCCGTCGCCTCGGCCGCCCTGCCGCCCCGGTCGCGCAGCCGCCGTAGCGGTACGAGGGTGAAGACACCCCACCACAGACCCGCCGCGGCCAGACAGATGCGGACCGCCTCCGTCTCGGAGAGGCCGAAGGAGTCGTGCGCGGAGTACAGGACCAGGTTGGCTATCAGCACCAGGGAACCGGCCGCGTAGCCGAAGGCCCAGCCCCGGGAGGAGATCGTGTCGCGTTCCTCGGGCGGGGCGATCTGGGGGAGATAGGAGTTGTAGAGCATCAGGGCGACGGACTGGGCCGCGTTCGCCACGATCAGCAGCAGCCCGCCGAGCAGGTAGCGGTCGCCGTCGAGGAAGAACATGCCCGTGGTCGCCACGGCCCCGGTGTACGCGGCCGCGCCGAGCAGCTGCTTCTTGCGGCCCGTGCGGTCGGCCACGCTGCCCACCAGGGGCATCAGCACGACCGCCAGGATCACCGACAGGGAGACCGAGTAGGCGAAGAAGGAGCCCGAGCGGACCGGGATGCCGAGTGGGTGCACATAGCCGTCCGCGTCGGCCGCGTGGCCGGCGACCGACGTGAGGTACGGGCCGAGGAACACGGTGAGCACGCTCGTGGAGTAGACCGAGCACGCCCAGTCGTAGAAGTACCAGCCGCGCTGTTCGCGCCGCAGCTCGGTGACCTCGTCCGAGGCCCCCGTCCGCACGGTTTCGGTGCCCACCCGTGCCCTCGCCTTTCCCCAGCAGTGCCGCCGCGCGTCTCAGAACCAGACGCCGCGGTCCTGCATGACCTCACGCAACGTGTCGATGTGATCGGTCATGATGCCATCGACTCCCAGATCCAGGAGCCGGTGCATCCGCGCGGGTTCGTTGATGGTCCACACGTGGACGTGCAACCCGCGCGCGTGGGCGGCGCGGACGAAGCGGCGGTCGACGACCGGCACGCCTGACTGTGACTCGGGTACCTGCGCGGCGACCGCCGACCGGCGCACCGAGGCGGGCAGCCCCCAGGAGCGCAGCCGCAGCCCGACCACGCCGCGGGTGCCGAACGAGGTGGCCAACCGCGGTCCGGCGATGCGCTGCGCCCGCAGCACCCGGGCCTCCGAGAACGAGCCGACGCACACCCGGTCGTAGGAGTCCGTCCGGTCGATCAGGTCCAGCAGCGGCCGCAGCGCCGGCTCCGCCTTGGCGTCCACGTTCCAGCGGACGTCGGGAAATTCTTCGAGGAGTTCCTCGAAGAGGGGGAGCGGTTCGCGGCCCGCCACGCGCGCGTGCCGTACGTCCTGCCACGGCAGGTCGCCGATCCGGCCCGCCCCGTCGGTGACCCGGTCCAGGGTGTCGTCGTGGAAGGCGACGAGCCTGCCGTCCGCCGTGGCGTGCACATCGGTCTCGATGTACCGGTAGCCGAGTTCCACGGCGCGCCGGAACTGCGCCACGGTGTTCTCCAGGCCGTCCGCGGCCCCGCCACGGTGGGCGAAGGCGATGGGGCCGGGGTGGTCCAGGTACGGGTGGCGTATCAACGTGCTCACGGGCGAAGTATGGCCTGCTCCGATGACCTCTTGGCAACGACCGTGCTGCCTGCGGATGCCACCGGAACGGCGAACACCTTCAGGAACAGCTGGGCGAGGGGCCCGATGGAGACGGCGTAGAGCAGGGTCCCGACGCCGATGGTCCCGCCGAGTACGAATCCCGTGGCGACCACCGCGACCTCGATCGCCGTCCGGATCAGCCGGATCGAACGTCCGGTACGGCGGTGCAGCCCCGTCATCAGGCCGTCCCGGGGACCCGGCCCGAAGCTCGCCGCGATGTACAGCCCGGTCGCCGCGCCATTGAGTACGATCCCCGCCGCCATCAGCGGAACCCGCACGGCGAACGCGTGCGCGCCGGGGACCACGGCGAGCGTGGCGTTCATGGCGAGGCCGATGACGAACACGTTGGAGACCGTGCCGAGGCCCGGGCGCTGCCGCAGCGGGATCCACAGGAGCAGCACGGCCGCGCCCACGAATATCGACACGGTGCCGATGCTCAGCCCGAGGTGCTCGGCGAGCCCCTGGTGGAGCACGCCCCAGGGCTCCAGGCCGAGGCCCGCCTCGACGAGAAGCCCGGAACTCACGCCGTACAGGGTGAGCCCCGCATAGAGCTGGATCAGCCGTCGCCCGAGCCGGCCTCGCGTGGACAAGAGGTACCCCCTGCTGGTGATGGTGGACTGGTTCATGTCACTCTGTGGCTTGGGAGGAAATGCCATCCATGGCCAATTCGGGGAAGGTGGACTGATTCTCATGGCGCAGTGGACCTCGGCGGTGGGTGCCGCACAGCTCGGCCGGCTGCTCAACTCGCAGCAGGACCGCCCGGCCGGCCCCGGCACCCGGCGCCCGCCCGCCTACCGCGCGCTCGCCGACGGTATCCGCCTGCTGGTCCTCGAAGGGCGCGTCCCGGTCGCCGCCCGGCTGCCCGCCGAGCGCGAACTGGCCCTCGCCCTGTCCGTCAGCCGTACGACCGTTGCGGCGGCGTACGAGGCGCTGCGCGCGGAGGGGTTTCTGGAGTCCCGGCGGGGCGCCGGCAGCTGGACCGCCGTCCCGGCAGGCAACCCGCTGCCCGCCCGCGGCCTCGAACCACTGCCGCCCGAGGCCCTCGGCTCGCTGATCGACCTGGGCTGCGCCGCCCTGCCGGCGCCCGAACCCTGGCTGACCCGCGCGGTCCAGGGCGCCCTGGAGGAACTGCCGCCGTACGCCCACACGCACGGCGACTACCCGGCCGGGCTTCCGGTCCTGCGCGCGATGATCGCGGAGCGCTACACCGCGCGCGGGATCCCCACGATGCCCGAGCAGATCATGGTCACCACCGGTGCGATGGGCGCGATCGACGCGATCTGCCATCTCTTCGGCGGACGCGGGGAGCGCATCGCCGTCGAGTCGCCCTCGTACGCCAACATCCTCCAGCTGATGCGGGAGGCCGGCGCCCGGCTGGTCCCCGTGGCGATGGCGGAGGGCCTCACGGGCTGGGACATGGACCGCTGGCGCCAGGTCCTGCGGGAGGCGGCGCCCCGGATCGCGTATGTCGTCGCCGACTTCCACAACCCCACGGGGGCGCTCGCCGACGAGGACCAGCGTCGCCGGCTGGTCGACGCGGCCCGCTCGGCGGGCACGGTGCTGGTCGCCGACGAGACGATGAGCGAACTCTGGCTGGACGAGGGGGTGGAGATGCCCCGCCCGGTCTGCGGCTTCGACCCGGCGGGTTCGACCGTGGTCACCGTCGGATCCGCCAGCAAGGCGTTCTGGGCGGGCATGCGCATCGGGTGGGTGCGGGCGGCTCCGGACGTCATCCGCAGCCTGGTCGCCGCGCGGGCCTACGCCGACCTGGGGACGCCGGTGCTGGAGCAGCTGGCGGTGAACTGGCTGTTCGGCACGGGGGGCTGGGAGCATGCGGTCGAGCTGCGCCGGATCCAGGCCCGCCAGAACCGGGACGATCTGCTGGCCGCGGTACGGCGGGAGCTGCCGAACTGGGAGTTCGAGGTCCCGCGGGGCGGGCTGACGTTGTGGGTCCGGGCGGGCGGACTGTCCGGCTCGCGGCTGGCGGAGGCGGGGGAGCGGGTGGGGGTGCGGGTGCCGTCCGGGCCGCGGTTCGGGGTCGACGGTGCCTTCGAGGGCTATGTGCGGCTTCCGTTCACCGTGGGGGGAGCGGTGGCGGAGGAGGCGGCGGCTCGACTGGCCGCGGCGGCGCGGTTGGTGGAGGCCGGCGCCTCCGGCGGGGGTGAGGCGCCGAGGACGTTTGTGGCGTAGGGGTAGGCGTAGGCGGTTGTTCGGCTGCGGGTGGGTGGGGGCTGGTCGCGCCCACGCGGCGGTAGCCGTGAATCCGATACAGCCCCGCGCCCCTTACGGGGCACGTGCAGCTGCGGGCGGTCGTGCCTCCCCCCGTGCCTGAAGGGCCTGAGAGGTGCCCCCCAGGCGGCACGGGTGGGCGCGGCGGCACCCTGCGAGCGCCGGTGAGCGACCCGGCCCCCGCCTCAGCCCTCGGCGACCGCCGGTGAGCGACCCCACCCCCGCCTCAGCCCTCGGCGACCGCCGCCTCCATCGGGACCGGCTGCTCCGTCGGCTCACTCCGCGGCGGCAACAGGTCCAGTACCGCCTGCCGGTCCGCGTCGCTCGTCGCGTCGTCGTACGGGTCCGGCGTGGCCGGCACCTGGAGCCGCAGTACCGGACCGTGGCCCAGCCGGGCATAGCCCCGGCCCGGCGGCATGTGGGCCAATGGCGTCGTGTGCGGCGGTGCCCCCAGCGCCGCCTCCAGCTCGTCCGGCAGCGCCGGCCCGAGCACGACACGCGCGCGCGTGTGCTGTCGTAGCGCCTCGCTCACCGCGTCCGTGCTGTCGAGGTGCTCGGCGACCACCACGGTGACGTTCGCCGCGCGGCCGTGCCGGAGGGGGGTCTGGAGCAGGGCCTGCGGGTCCTGGTGGCCGTTCGCCGAGGCCAGGTGGACGAAGGAGCCGGGGCGGTCCAGCAGGATCCACAGCGGGCGCCGGCAGTCGTCCGGCGGCGGATGGCCGGCCTGGCGTGCGCGGTTGAGGGCGATGAGCCGCCGTTCCGTCTCGTGCGCGGCCCATTCGAGGCTGGCCAGCGACCCGGCGAGACCGCACTCCACGGCGAGGACCCCGTCCCGGCCGGAGAGGCACGCGTACTCGCCGGTGCCGCCACCCTCGACGATCAGCACGTCGCCGTACTGGAGGGCCTGCAGGGCGACGGAGCGCAGCAGGGTCGAGGTGCCGCTGCCGGGGCGGCCCATGACCAGCAGATGGGGTTCGGTGGAGCGGGCGCCGGTGCGCCAGACCACCGGCGGGACGTCCCGCTGCTCCTCGCCGTACGCGAGCGGGAGGGTGCGCTGGACCTCGCTGGGGTCGGTGAAGCCGAGGACCGTCTCGCCCGGGGCGGTGACGAACCGCTGGGCTGCGATGTCGGTGGGCAGCGGGGCCAGGACGGTCACCGTGAGCCGGTTGCCCTCCTCGTCCCACGCGAAGTGGTACTCGCGGCCGCGACCGGACTTCGCGGTGAGCAGGTACTCGATCCGGGCGCGGGCGTCGGGTTCGCCGTCCGGGAAGTACGCGGGGTAGCGGATCAACAGCTGGCCGATCCGGCCGGCGTCGTCGAACTCGTGGGAGAGGAAGGCCTTCTCCCACTCCCCGCCGTGCGCGTACAACGGCGCCGGGTCCTCGGCGGCCGAGAAGTACGGCACCAGGGCCTCGTACAGGGACTGGAGCCGCTGGGTCTGCGACTCGTCGGGGCCCTCCGGCGGGGGTGGGGTGCGGTCGCGGCCGTGCCAGGCGCTCGCCGCCATCAGGGTGATGACGGCGAGCAGGGGTCCGTACGGCACCAGGGCCACGACCAGGACGACCGAGGCCACCAGGAACAGCAGCGGGCCACGCTTGTCCTTGGGTGTCTCCGCCCATCTGTGCCGTCCGGCCGAGGCCAGTCGGCCCAGTCCGCGCGTGACGGTGATGAGCGGATGGAGGACGTCGGTGGCGTTGTCGGCGGCCGTCCGGGCCAGCTCCCTGCTCCGGGCGAGCTGCGCGGTGCCGTTGCTCAGAATGCGGGGGAGAGGGCGCCGGGCCACTGCTGTCTCCTGAAGGTGCGTAGGGACGGGAGGGGCGTCGTCAGAACTTGATGCCGCCGAGCAGGCTCGCAAGGCTCTCGCCGCCTGCCTTGATGCTCGGTGCGATGGCCGTGCTGGCGAGGTAGAACCCGAAGAGTGCCGAGGCCGTGGCGTGCGACGGCTTCAGTCCGTCCTTGCGGAAGAAGAGGAAGACGACGATGCCGAGCACGATGACGCCTGAGATGGAGAGGATCATTTGAGATCTCCTGGTGTCGAAGGGGGACAGTCACCATGAGTTCTTCCAGGATCACAGCAGGTATCCATACTATTAAAGGTGCAAATGAGTGAATTTCGTCAGATTTCACTCGGTCGGCGGATCATTCCTGACCCGAGCCGACCAGGTCGGACGATGTCCGGGTCGGGTCCGGGTGATCGTCCGGCGGAACTGCGGTGATCTTTACCTCGGGCGGTTTCGGTCATGTGCGCCCTGAAGCCAGTACGCTGACGATTCACTCGTACGGCCGCGCGGCCCGCCCGTTGCCGTACGCTCCCCCCGTCCACGGAAGTCCCCGCAGAACACAGGAGAGGCGGTCCGTTCGATGAGCGAAGCCCCCGACCCCGAGGTCGTGGAGCTGGCGACCAAGATCTTCGATCTGGCCCGGCAGGGGCGGACCGAGGCGCTCGTGGCGTACCTCGACGCGGGCGTTCCGGCCAACCTCACCAACGACCGTGGCGACTCCCTCGTGATGCTCGCCGCCTATCACGGGCACGCCGACGCGGTGCGCGAGCTGCTCGCCCGGGGTGCCGAGGCGGACCGGATCAACGACAGAGGCCAGACCCCACTCGCCGGAGCGGTCTTCAAGGGCGAGACAGAGGTCATCAAGGCGCTCATGGAGGCCGGCGCGGACCCCGCGGCGGGCACTCCGTCAGCCGTCGACACCGCGCGGATGTTCGGCAAGACAGAACTTCTCGAATTGTTCGGCATCCACTGAACCACCCTTCCGACCAGCGAAAACACACAAAACGGGGGAGGCGGTACAGGGCCGCCGAAATTTCGGTCGCGGCAGGTCGAAGTGCCGAGTCATCATGACGTCGTGATTCACGGACGCGATGGCTGGGCAGGTGTTGCCGCACCGCGCGGGCCGTGATGCGGCCCGCATGGGCCACTGACGAGAGGCAGAGAGAGATGGTCTACAGCAAGCAAGAAACGGCGGGCGCTCCGACGTTGTGTCACGCGGCCAGGTAGTGCGTGTTCTCCGGTTGCGTCGACGCTTGATGTGAGGCTGTTTCCCATGTTCGATCCGGTCATAGCGCCCAGCGGTACGCTGCTCGGCCTGCTCCAGCGGGGCCGTGGCGACGGCACGCTGCACGCGCTCACCGCCCCGCGCGCCGAAGCGCTCGCGGCCCTGAACCACTGCGTGCTCCGCGACCCCCGCCACGACTGGCAGGTGGAGAACCGCTCCCTGTACTACGCCCGCCTCTATCTCGACCTGAACGGCGAGCTGGACGCCATCGAGGCGCATCTCTTCGACCCCGACGACGTCCTCGACACCGAGGAGTCCCGCACCGGCCTCGCGCTGGCCGTGCTCGGGCACCTCGCCTCCTACGGCAGGCGGGACGCGCTCGCACTGCTGCGCAGGTACGCCGCCACCGGCACCAACTGGGCCTGGGCCCTGGACGAGCTGGCGCTGCGCGACGACGACGCGGGCCTGTGCGCCCTGGCCGCGCCGGTGCTCGCGCGCTTCACCACGGACACCGAGGGCGAGGCCGAGCTGGCCGCCGCCGTGCGGGACGCCTTCGAGCCACGGCCCTGGCGGCTGTGGGCCGATGATCCCCGCGAATCGATCGCCACGCGCGTGCGTGCCGCACAGGAAACCGGCTGTTTCGACCGCTGGCAGCGCCAGATGCGACCTACCGGGCCCCGTCCGGGGTGGAGCGTGCGAGCGGTCTTCGAATGGGCCCAGCAGGGCGTCGAACGGGGTGCGGCCCTCCATGTGCCGGCTGCCCGCTGCCTGGTCGCCGTGGCCGGTCCCGAGGACCGGCCGGAGATCATCCAGGCGGCCAAGGACGGCACCGACGGGGCCCGCTGCACCGCGTTGCGCTACCTGGCCGACAGCAACGACTCCGACGCCCTGAGCCTGATCGAGGCCGCGGTGATCGACGGCACCGCCGCCGTCGTGGAGGCCGCCGTCGACGCCTTCGAACGCATGCGCAGTATCGCCGCCGTCGACCGCGCCCGCGGCTGGGCCCGCAGGCCCGACGCCCTCGGCGCCGCCGCCGGACGGATGCTCGCCTGCCGGGGCGGCGCCCAGGACAGCGAACTGGTCCTCGCGGCCCTGCGGGAAGCCGTCCGCGGCGAAGGCCCGGACGCGCCGACCCTGTGGACCCTCGTCGACGGCACCGGACGCCTCGGCATCGCCTGCGCCGCGCCCGTCCTGCGCCACGTCTACCGCGAGACCGCCTCGTCCCATCTCCGCGGCCGCGCCGCCCGTGCCCTGGCCGCCACCGATCCCTCCTTCGCCGCCGGCTTCGCCGTCGAATGCCTCTGGGACTGCGAGGAGACCACCCGCGAGATCGCCGCCCGGCACGCCGAGACCGGTGACGCCCGGGTCGTCGAACAGCTCCGCAGGCTCGCCGCCGACCCCGCCGAGGAGGACGAGGTCCAGACGGCCGTCCGCAGCCGTATCGGACCGGACACACCCGCCGTGTGAGACATCGCCACGGGGGACCACGGCTTCAACTCGGGAACCACGGGGGGTCCCGCATACGTTCCATTCGCGCAGGACTGCCCGCCAAGTGAACGACCGGTGACCGGCGGACCAGTCGGATATGGACGCGGTCTGGCCCGCTCCGGTGTGCAGGGCAACGCTCATGGGACGTTTAACCATCGGAAAGATCCACTTTGACGCGGCCACGTCCAGCCCGGCGACAACACCGGTATGCGTGTCGTCATCGTGACCGAATCCTTTCCCCCCGATGTGAACGGCGTGGCCCACTGCGCGCTTCAGACCGCCCGACACCTCGTCGATCGCGGTCACGCTCCCCTGGTCGTCGCTCCGGCTCCCGCCCCCGGAAACAGGCTCGCCCCGGCCGCCGCGCCGTGCCCTGTCCTCCACGTCCCCTCCCTTCCGCTCCCGGGCTATCCCCAGGTCCGCGTGGCTCTCCCCAGCCGCAAGCTCGCCGCGGCGCTGATCGAGCACCGCACGGACGTCGTCCACCTGGCCAGCCCCTTCATCCTCGGCGTCCGCGGCATGGCCGCCGCCGCCCGGCTCGGCATCCCCGCCGTCGCCGTCTACCAGACCGACCTGGCCGGATATGCCCGGACCTATGTGGGCGCCGGCGAGGCGGCCGCCTGGCGGCGGATACGGTCCGTCCATGGCGCCGCCGACCGCACCCTCGCTCCGTCCACCGCCTCGATCGGCGACCTGGAGTCGCACGGGGTTCCCCGGGTCCAGCTGTGGCAGCGCGGCGTGGACACCGTCCGCTTCCGCCCCGAGTTCCGCGACGAGGCGCTGCGCCGTGAGATCGCCCCGAACGGCGAGGTCATCGTCGGCTACGTCGGCCGCCTCGCCCCCGAGAAGCAGGTCGAACTCCTCGCCGGGGTCTGCGGCCTGGAAGGCGTCAAGGTCGTGATCGTGGGCGACGGGCCCAGTCAGGCCCACCTCACCGAGGCGCTGCCCGGCGCGGTCTTCCTCGGCCGCCGCACCGGGCACGACCTCGCGCGGATCTTCGCCTCGTTCGACGTCTTCGCGCACACCGGCCCCTTCGAGACGTTCTGCCAGACCGTCCAGGAGGCCATGGCCAGCGGTGTCCCGGTGGTCGCGCCCGCCGCCGGCGGCCCGATCGACCTGGTCGACCACGGCCGCACCGGGTTCCTGGTCCCGCCGCGCGACGCGGGCGCCGTCCGCGAGGCCGTGGCCTCCCTGGTGGCCGACCCCGCGATGCGGGCCGGCTTCGGCGCCGCCGCCCGGGCGACCGTCGAGGGCCGCACCTGGGCCGCGGTCGGCGATCAGCTGATCCAGCACTACGAGGACGTCCTCGCGGCGCGCCGACCGGTGGTGGCGGCATGAGCGTCTCGTCGTCAGCACCCCTGCGCATCGTCCGGCTGGCCAACTTCGTCGCCCCGTCCTCCGGCGGCCTGCGCACCGCCCTGCGCGAACTCGGGAAGGGCTTCGTGGCCGCCGGTCACGAATCGGTCCTGATCGTGCCCGGCGAGCGCTACTCGGACCGGGTCGAGGAGCAGGGCCGGGTCATCACCCTGCCCGGCCCGGTGCTGCCCGGCACCGGCGGCTACCGCGTCCTCGTCGACAAGACACGCGTGCAGACCCTCCTGGAGCACCTCGCCCCGGACCGCCTGGAGGTGTCCGACCGCACCACCCTGCGCTGGACCGGCCGCTGGGCCCGGCGCGCCCGGATCCCCGCCGTGATGGTGTCCCACGAGACCGCCGACGGCGTCCTGCGCACCTGGGGCATGTCCGAGAACATGTCCCGGCGCACCGCGGACGCCCTCAACATCCGCACGGCGCACACGTACGCACGCGTGGTGTGCACCACCGAGTTCGCCGAGCGCGAGTTCATCCGCATCGGCGCGCGCAACGTCGTACGCGCCCCTCTGGGTGTCGACCTGACGGGCCGCCACCCCTCGATGCGCGACCTCGACCTGCGGGCGCGGTACGCGAGCCAGGACGAGGCACTGCTCGTCATGTGCTCGCGGCTGTCCGTGGAGAAGCGGCCCGGCACCGCCCTCGACGCCGTGGAGGCGCTGGTCCGGCGCGGCCGCCGGGTCGTCCTGGTCGTCGCCGGGGACGGGCCGCTGCGGGCGCGTCTGGAACAGCGCGCGCGGGAGCGCAGGCTGCCGGTGACCTTCCTCGGGCACGTCTCGGACCGGGACACCCTGGGCGCGCTGCAGGCGTCCGCCGACGTGGCCATGGCGCCCGGCCCCGCCGAAACCTTCGGCCTCGCCGCCCTGGAGGCCATGGCCTGCGGGACGCCCGTGGTCGCCAGCGCCTCCTCCGCGCTGCCCGAGGTGATCGGGTCCGCGGGGGCCACCGCGGCCGACCGTGGCGACGCCTTCGCCGACGCGGTGGAGATGCTCCTGGAGCGGCCCGGCACCGAGCGCCGGGAAGTGGCACGCGCGCGAGCGGAGTGCTTCGGCTGGGGAACGGCCGTGGAGGCCTTCCTCGCCGCGCACGACGCGCCGGTGCTGTGCCGTCGCGACGAGAGCGGAACGACGGAACCGATCCGTCGTGTCGTGCCGGAGGGCGTGGCATGAGAACGGTTCGGTTCGTGGCGCTGGGGGACTCGCTGACCGAGGGCGTGGGCGACCCCGCCGGCGACGGGTGGCGCGGCTGGGCCGCGCTGCTGTCCGGCGGACTCGCCGCGAAGGACGTGGACTTCACCAACCTCGCGGTCAGCGGGGCGCAGACCCGGGACGTGCTGGAACGCCAGACCCCGGCCGCACTGGACCTGCGCCCCGACATCGTCGCCGTCGTCATCGGCGTCAACGACACCCTGCGCTGCACCTTCGACATCCACGCGGTGGCCGCCCGGCTCGACAAGGTCTACGCGGCCTTCACCGCATCGGGCGCGACGCTGCTCACCGCATGTCTGCCCGACCCCGGCTCGATGCTCGGACTCCCGGGCGCCCTGGCCCGCCCGCTGGCCCGCCGGCAGCGTGCGGTCAACACGGTGGTGCACGCGTTGTCCGAGCGGTACGGGGCCGTCCATCTGCACGCGGCGGAGGGCGCCTGGCTGACCGACCGCGCGATGTGGAGCGCGGACCGGCTGCACCCGTGCGAGCGCGGGCACCGGCAGCTCGCCGTCCGCTTCCACGCCCTGCTCGCCCCGATGGGCAAGGCGACGGGGACGGCGCCGTCCCCCGAGCCCGAGTTCCCGGCGCCGACCAAGAAGGCGAGTCTGTTCTGGCTGGCCACGGCCGGCACCGCCTGGGTGATCAGGCGCTGCCGCGACCTGCTGCCCCAGCTGCTGCGGCTGGCCCTCGACGAGATGCGGCACCGCCGGAAGGGCACCAGCGCACGCCTGGACCTGAGCGCGTCCGCCGCCGTGTCCGCCGCACTGGCCGCCCTCCAGTCGCCGGAGCGGCCCGCCGACGCCGCGTGAGGACGACGACGTCACACGCGGTCGAGGGCGCCGGATGCGGCGCGTGAAGGGCGGTGCCGGACGCGGCGCGCGGGCGACGGTGCCGGAGGTGGCGCGCGGGCGACGGTGCCGGAGGTGGCGCATGGCGGACGGTGCCGGAGGTGGCGCCGCGGTGCCGGACGAGGCCGCCACGGAGGCTCAGCGACGGCGTACCGCCACGAAGCGGACCGGGATGCCGGGGACCGCCTGGGCCGCGGCCGGGAGGTCGGCGGCGCGGACCACCGCGATCACCGGATAGCCGCCGGTGGTCGGATGGTCGGCCAGGAACACCACCGGACAGCCGTCCGGCGGCACCTGGACGGCGCCGAGGACCATGCCCTCGCTGGGGAGTTCACCGGGACGGGCCCGCTCCAGGGCGGGCCCTTCCGTGCGCAGCCCGATGCGGTTGCTCGCCGACGACACGCGGTACGCGCGCGAGGTGAACGCCCGGACGGCCGTGGGCGTGAACCAGTCGGCGCGCGGACCGAGCGTCACCCGCAGCACGAGCTCCGTGGGCGGGGACGGCTGCGGTACGACGTCCACGCGCGCGTGCGGAGCCGCCGGAGTGCCCAACGGGAGCACCGTGCCGTCCGCCAGCGGGGCCGGCCCGAGCCCGGAGAGCAGATCCGTGGCCCGGCTGCCCAGCACCGGCTCGACCGCGATCCCACCCGAGACGGCCACATAACTCCGTACGCCGGACCGGGCCGCTCCCACCTCCAGCAGTTCCCCGGCCGGAACCACCACGGGCGCGCCCCACGCGGCCGGGCGCCCGCCCACCGAGACCGGACCCGGAGCACCCCCGACCGCGACCACCACCGCCGAACGCGGTCGCACGGCACACCCGTTGAGGGTCGTCTCCAGAACGGCCGCATCGGGGGAGTTGCCGACCAGCCGGTTGACGAGCGCCGCGGCGGGCGCGTCCAGCGCCCCCGAGCGGGGCACCCCGAGATGTGCGTACCCGGGGCGTCCGCGGTCCTGCACAGTGGTCAGCGCCCCGGCCCGTACGACGACGAGCGCACGGTCGGTCATACGCCCCCCACCGGCACGAACCGCACCCGCGTCCCCGGAGTCAGCAGCGCGGCCGGCACGCGCGCGTGGTCCCACAGCACCGCCTCCGTCGTCCCGATCAACTGCCAGCCGCCAGGCGAGGCGCGCGGATACACGCCCGTGTACGGCCCGGCCAGCGCCACCGCGCCGGCGGGCACCGCCGTGCGCGGGGTGGCACGGCGCGGCACGTCGTAGCGGACGGGGAGTCCGGTGAGGTAGCCGAAGCCGGGCGCGAAGCCGCAGAAGGCGACCGTGAACTCGGTTCCCGCGTGGATGCGGGCCACCTCCCGCTCGGGCACCCGCCAGTGGGCGGCGACCTCGGCCAGGTCCGGGCCGTCGTAGCGCACGGGCAGTTCGACGGCCGCACGCGCGCTTGAGGGAGCGGACGGGATCTCGGCGGCGGCCAGTTCGGCCGCCCAGCGCGCCGGGTCGTCGAGGCCGTCGAGCAGGACCGTGCGGGCGGCCGGCACGATCTCGCGGACCCTCAGCGAGCCCTCCGCACGCCGGCGCGAGAGCTCGGCGTGCAGGGCTTGGGCCTCCGCGCCGGAGCCGACTTCGATCAGGAGGGCGTCGTCACCGACCAGGTGGGTTGTCATGCGCGTGGCAGTCTCGGGCTTCGGGCTCGGGACGAGGCCCGGGCCCGTGTTCCTGCCGGGGTTCATGGCCCCGTTCATGCCGGCGTTCCTGTCGGCGTTCCTGCTCATGCGAAGGCCGTTACGGTCACGCCCGCCTCCGTGAGCCGCGTGCGCACCCTGCGTGCCAGCTCCACGGCGCCCGGGGTGTCGCCATGCAGGCAGAGCGAGCGGGCGCGCACGGCGATGCGCGCGCCGGAGTGCGCGGTGACCGCTCCGGAGCGTGCCAGCTCCACCGAGCGCTGCACGACCGCCTCCGGGTCGCTCACCACCGCACCCTCGGTCCCGCGCGGGACGAGCGTCCCTTCGTCGGTGTACGCGCGGTCCGCGAACGCCTCGGTGACGGCGGGCAGTCCCGCCTTCCCGGCCAGCTCCAGCAGCCGTGAACCGGGCAGCCCGAGGACGGGCAGTGAAGCGCTCGCGAGGAGCACGCCGTCGACCACCGCGGCGGCCTGCTCCCCGTCGTGCACGACCCGGTTGTAGAGCGCGCCGTGCGGCTTCACGTACGCCACCCGCGCGCCGGCCGCGCGTGCGAAGACCTCGAGCGCACCGATCTGGTAGGCCACCTCGGCCGCCAGCTCGGCGGGCGGCACGTCCATCGCGCGCCGCCCGAACCCCGCCAGGTCCCGGTAGGACACCTGGGCGCCGATCGTCACCCCGCGTCCGGCCGCCAGCTCGCACACCCGCCGCATGGTGGCCGCGTCCCCCGCGTGGAAGCCGCAGGCCACGTTGGCACTGGTGACGACGGACAGCAACTGCTCGTCGTCGGTGAGCCGCCAGCGGCCGAAGCCCTCGCCGAGGTCGGCGTTCAGGTCGATCGAGGTCATGGATCAGCCGTCTCTCGTGTCAGGCGACGCGGTACTGCTCGTCTCGGGCGTCGCTGATGAACATCTGGCCCGGTGCGTGCGTGATGGCGAACGGCGGCCTGGAGGCCATCACCGCCGCCTGCGGGGTCACCCCGCACGCCCAGAACACCGGGATGTCGTCGGGGCCGGCGTCCACCGGGTCGCCGAAGTCGGGCCGGCCGAGATCGTGGATGCCGAGAGCCGAGGGATCGCCGCAGTGCACGGGGCCGCCGTGCACCGCCGGCAGCCGACTGCTCTCCCGGATCGCCGCCGACAGACGCTCCGGCGGGACCGGGCGCATCGACACCACCATCGGCCCGCTCAGCCGCCCCGCCGGACGGCACGGGCGGCTGGTCACGTACATCGGCACGTTCCGGCCCTGCTCGACATGGCGGATCGGCACGCCCGCCTCGGCCAGCGCCCACTCGAACGTGAAACTGCACCCGATCAGGAACGACACCAGATCGTCCCGCCAGTAGGCTTTCGCGTCCGTCGGCTCGTCCACCAACTCGCCGTCCCGCCACACCCGGTAGCGCGGCAGGTCGGTGCGCAGGTCCGCGTCGTCCGCGAGCACGGTGGCCGTGGCGCCGGCGTCGGTGACGTCGAGCACCGGACAGGGCTTGGGGTTGCGCTGGCAGAACAGCAGCATCTCGTACGCCCAGTCGGCGGGCACCGAGATCAGGTTGGCCTGGGTGTGGCCGGCCGCGACCCCGGCCGTGGCGCCCGTGAGGCCCTCCCGGAAGCGGGCCCGGGCGGTTCTCGGGCTCCACGCGTGCGCGTGCTCGTCGACGAGGATGACAGGACGGTCTTCCGTACGGTTCACGTCAGTTCCTTCCCGCGCGTCTCCGGCAGTCCGAACAGGGCCAGTGCGGCGAGCCCGTACCCGGCCGCGCCGAAGACCAGCGCGCCGCCCACGCCCCAGCTGTCGGCCAGGAAGCCCACCAGGGTCGGGAAGACGGCGCCCACCGCGCGGCCCGCGTTGTACGTGAAGCCCTGCCCGGTGCCGCGCACCGCCGTCGGGTACAGCTCGCTCAGGTAGGAACCGAAGCCGCTGAAGATCGCCGACATGCAGAAGCCGAGCGGGAAACCGAGCACCAGGAGCGTGGTGTTGGCGCTGTCCGGGATGTTCGCGTACGCCAGCACACAGACCGCCGACAGCAGCGCGAACAGCCAGATGTTGCGGCGCCGGCCCAGCCGGTCGGTGAGGTAACCGCCGGTCAGATAGCCGAGGAAGGCTCCCGAGATCAGGAAGGTCAGATACCCGCCGGTACCGACGACCGACAGACCGCGCTCGGTCTTGAGATACGTCGGGACCCAGGTCGCCAGCGTGTAGTACCCGCCCTGGACACCCGTGGAGAGCAGGCCCGCGTAGACCGTGGTGCGCAGCAGACCCGGCGACTCGGCGGTACCCGGACGGAAGATCGCGGCGAACGAGCCGCGCCCAGGGCTCTGTTCGCGGACCGCGACCGCCTGCGGGGCGTCGTGCACGCGGCGGCGCAGCCACACCACGAGCAGCGCGGGCAGCGCGCCGGTCCAGAACATGACTCGCCAGGCCATGTCGTCGCCGACGAACGAGAAGACCAGCGTGTAGACGATCACGGCGAGCGCCCAGCCGACGGCCCACGAGCTCTGGATCGCGCCGAGCGTGCGGCCGCGGTGCCGGGCGGTCGCGTACTCGGCGACCAGGATCGCGCCGACCGCCCACTCGCCGCCGAAGCCGAGGCCCTGGAGGGCCCGGAACACCAGCAGCGTCTCGTAGTTGGGTGCGAAGCCGCAGGCCACCGTGAAGACGGCGTAGGTGATGACCGTGATCATCAGGGCGCGGACCCGGCCGACCCGGTCCGCGACCACGCCCGCCGCGGCGCCGCCGACCGCGGAGACCACCAGGGTGACGGTGGTGAACAGGCCGGTCTGGCCGCTGTCCAGGCCGAAGTACGCCGCGAGCGCGACCATGCTCAGCGGCAGGGTGAAGTAGTCGTACGAATCCAGGGCGTATCCGCCGAAAGCGCCGGCGAACGCCTGCCGGCCTCGCGGACCGAGGGCGCGCAGCCAGCCGAACGCGCCGTCCTCGGCGGTGCGTTCGCCCTTGCCCGGGTACGCGTCGGAGGTCAGGGCCTGCGGTGGAGGAGTCGTGCTCATGGGCACCTCGCAGAAGAGGGGACGAAGGGTGCGGGGACTGAGCCGTGCGGTGCCGTGCCAAGGTGAGCGTGCTGAGCACCGTAGAGGATCGTTCAACGATCCTTCAATACCCGTGTTGTTTCGTTCCTGTGTCTGCGGTTGAATTCCGGGCATGGCAGAGCAGCTGACGGGACTGGCCGACGACCGTGCCCTCCTCGGGCGCACCAGCACCGCCGAACGGGTCTCCGACATCCTCAGGAGCCGTATCGCGGACGGTTATTTTTCGCCAGGCACCCGCCTGTCGGAGGACGGCATCGGCGGTGCGCTGGGTGTCTCCCGCAACACCCTGCGCGAGGCGTTCCGGCTGCTCACCCACGAACGCCTGCTGGTCCACGAACTCAACCGGGGCGTCTTCGTCCGGGTCCTGACCGTCGAGGACGTCGAGGACATCTACCGCACCCGGTCCTTGGTCGAATGCGCCGTCGTACGCGGCCTCGGCGAGCCCCCGTACGCCCTGGACGGACTCTCGGCGGCGGTCACGGAGGGCCGGCAGGCGGCGGCCGGAAATGACTGGAAAGCAGTGGGTACGGCCAATATCCACTTCCACCGGGAACTGGTCGCCCTGGCCGGCAGTGAACGCACCGACGAACTGATGCGCAGCGTCTTCGCCGAACTCCGCCTCGCGTTCCACATCGTCGACGACCCGCACGCCCTGCACGAGCCGTACCTGGCCCGGAACCGGGAGATCCTGCAGTCCCTGGAGGCAGGCGACAGGCGCGGTGCGGAGCGGCTGCTGGAGACGTACCTCACTGATTCACTGGAGCGAGTGGTGGAGGTATACCGACGCAGAGTCGGTGAGGACCTGACTCCGTAAGGCTGATCGCCCCGTAGGGGCGCGGGGAACTGCGCGACAAGCCCCCACCGGCCCGCACGCTGACGAACCACCTGCAGTCACCCGGCCCCACCGGCGGAGCCACCCGCGTCGTTTGGGTCGTTGTCAGACCAAGGACCTAGTCTGTGCACCGTGACTTCGCCTGCGACGACGGACAGCGTTCCGCCCCAGCTCAGCGCGGGGCCGCGCCCCGCACCGGGCCCGGCCGCCGACGAGGGGCTGGCGCGGCGGCTGCGCGCGCTCGCCTGCACCGCGCCGCTGCACGACCTGGACACGCGCAAGGCGAACCTCGCGGGCGAGTACTCCGTGTACGGCATGGCGGAGGTGGCGCTCTCCGCCATCGACCTGGTCACCCTGAACATGGACTTCGACACCGGTGCCGACCACGAGCAGATCGTCGCCCGGCTGATCCCGCGCATCTCCGCCCAGACGCCGCACCGCCCCGTCGCCGAGCACGAGCGAGTGGCCCGCTGGGTCCTGGAGAACCTGATCAACGTCGGCAGCGTCGACCGCGGCTTCCGCGCGGTGTACGGCACCTTCGCGCCCGACGGGTCGTATGTCCGCCGGGACTACGACTTCA
The DNA here is from genome assembly GCF_053611365.1 of Streptomyces sp. NPDC054813. Classification (NCBI taxonomy): domain Bacteria; kingdom Bacillati; phylum Actinomycetota; class Actinomycetes; order Kitasatosporales; family Streptomycetaceae; genus Streptomyces; species Streptomyces sp. NPDC054813. The sequence goes on from NZ_JBSHAF010000002.1 coordinate 547,645, forward strand.
AGCTGATCGAGGAAGTGCCGGGCCCCGGCGGCACGGTGTACCTCCGCACGACCGACGAGGCGGTCAACGTCCTGGTCGGAGCCCTCGACACGGACGTCACCAGCGCCCAGATCGCCGCCGAGGTCAAGCTGGAGGTGCTGATCAACCGCGGCCGCCTCGCCGACGCCCAGCTCGCCGCCGAGCAGGCCCGCTACCGGACCGTGCAGTACTCGGAGACCCTGCGCCGCGCCCTGGACGCCACCCGGCGCAATGTCCGCGCGGTGGACTGGCTCAACGCCGTCCCCGACATGATCGCCGAGGCCCTGGACCACGTCGCCGACCGCTACCGGCACGAGAACGCGATCCTCACCAACATCCGCAAGGCCCGCGACGAGACCGAGGACCCGGAGAACAAGCGGCGCGCCGCGGAGCTCGTCGACATCGTCAAGGACTGCATCCGACGCCACACGCAGTTGCAGTCCCGTCTGCTGGAGGCTGGCCCGCTGTTCCGCGCGGAGCAGGACCGGCAGGCGTTCGCGACGCCGATGACGACCTCCGGTACGGACCTCTACGGGCATCTCGTCGCGCCGCTGCTGCCGTTGCCGCTGGAGCAGGCGAGCCGGGTCACCGGGGCGTTCTTCGCGCGCGGGACCGGGCTGCGGACGCCGGTGTCGGTGCGGGTGGGCGATCTCGTCGAGATACTGCTGACGCCGCCCGTGGAGCGGGAGCATCTGGGCGCGGAGATGCCGGAGCCGGACCTGATCGCCACGCCGGACGACAGCCGGTTCAGCGAGGAGCAGCTGGCGGACGCCATGCGATTGCTGGACCTTCCGGCGGACGCGCCTCGGCGGTTGTCGGGGTTGCTGGCGGAGGCACGCAAGCGGGACCCCGAGCTGCCCTACCTGGTCGCCCTGCTGGCGGTGCACGCGGCCAGTCCGGCTGTCGGTACGGCCTACCGGCAGGGTGAGGAGAAGCTGCTGTTCGCGGTGGACGACGGCACGGAGCTGGACGATCCGGAGTTCGGCGGGGCGGATCTGATCGTGGGGACCGCTTTGCTGGACGCGGTGGGGATGGCCGCGGACCGGACAGAGGCCGCGTGATGTCGTGTGCCGGGTGCGGGTCGGTGGGGGCCGATCGCGCAGTTCCCCGCGCCCCTGAGGGGGTTGCCCATCCCTCTGTTCTCAGCACCAAGGAGTTTTCGTCGTGAACGAGTACGTCGAGGCCGAGGTGTCTGCCGGGTCGGCGCACGCTGCCGTCACCCCGGCCGACGCCGCCGACGCGGCTCGGCTCGTCGCCTTCGGGCTGCAGCCCAAGCTGCAGCCCGCGCGTGACCAGGAGTACACCGAGCTGCTGCGGCGCTACCGGGAGGACCCGGCGTTCGCGCGGCTCGCGGACGCCGTGGCAGCCGGGCTCGGGCTGGTGGTGCTGGAGGTGTCGCCCCGCGCCGGGATGGCCGTGACCGCCGCCGAGGACTCGGTGTTCGCCGTTCGCATGGGCGACTACGCGCGTCGTACGTCCGCGGACGGAAGCGACCGGTTCCTGCACGGGCTCGCGCACCTCGCCGTCGCCGCGCTGGCGTTCCCGCGCCCCGAGGACCTGGCCGACGACGGCTACATCGGGCGGATCACGGTCAACGGCGTCGACGCCTTCGTCCGGCAGGCCTGCCGCCGACTGGAGGAGCGGGCCGACGAGCTGGGGGAGAACACCGACCCGGCCACCGACGCGCCGGGCCTGGAGGCCGCCTGGCGGATCTGGGCCAGACGCAGCGCGACCGGCGCCACCAAGGACGCCCGTCGGCTGGCCGGATCCACCACGGGCATCATCGGCAAGGCGGTCGTCTTCCTCACCGACTCGGGGTTCCTCCAGCGCACCGGCGACGACCAGGGCGGCACCTACCGCACGACGGCCCGCTACCAGCTCCAGGTACGGGACATGGCCGGCAGCGCCGCCATGGCCGAACTGCTGGAACTCGGCGTCGTCCCGGTCACCGACGGCACGGCCAGCCTGCTGCCCGCCGACGACAGCGACGACCTGGTCGCCGACGCCGGGCTGCCGTTCCACTCCTGACCGTCCAGAACCACCGCACCTTTCCCCAGACTTACGAGAGTCCGCCATGTACGAGCTGTCCCGGGTCCGCCTCTACTCCATCGGGCCCGCCGGTGCGCGCTACGCCGACACCGTGCTGGACCTGCGGGGCGTCGGCCGGCCCGTGCCCGACCCGGCCCCCACCCAGGCGGAGTTCTTCGAGGAGGAGCCGGTCGGCCCGCCGCGCCGCCCCGCGCCCGCCGGCGTCCTCTTCCTGGAGAACGGCGGCGGCAAGTCGGTGCTGCTCAAGCTGATCTTCTCGGTGATGCTGCCGGGCCACCGCAACACCCTCGGCGGCGCCAGCTCGGGCGTGCTGCGCAAGTTCCTGCTCGCCGACGACTGCGGGCACGTCGCCCTGGAGTGGCAGCACACGCTCACCGGTGAGTGCGTGGTCGTGGGCAAGGTGAGCGAGTGGCGGGGACGGCAGGTCTCCAACGACCCGCGGAAGTTCGCCGAGGCCTGGTACTCGTTCCGGCCCGGGCCCGGGCTCTCCCTGGACAACCTGCCGGTCGCCGAGTCCACCGCCGTACGACCGCCCGTGGAGGGCACCTCCGGGGCGCAGGGGCGGCGGCGCACCATGAAGGGCTTCCGGGACGCCATCACCGAGGCGGGCAAGGCGTACCCGCATCTGGAGGTGCACTGGGAGGAGATCCACGACCGCTGGATCGAGCACCTCGGCGACCTCGGCCTCGACCCCGAACTCTTCCGCTACCAGAGGGAGATGAACGCCGACGAGGGCGAGGCCGCCGGCCTCTTCGCGGTCAAGAAGGACTCCGACTTCACCGACCTGCTGCTGCGGGCCGTGACCGACACCCGGGACACCGACGGGCTCGCCGACCTGGTCGGCGGCTTCGGCAACAAGCTGGGTCGCCGCGCCGAGCTGATCGCCGAACGGGACTTCACCGCGGGGTCGGTGGATCTGCTGGGGCGGATCGTCGAGGCGGCCGAGGCGCGGGCACGCGCGCGTGACATCCACGCCGGCGCGGAACGCCGTACCCGCACGCTCGCGCGCCGGTTGTCCGCACGGGGCGCGCAGGAGCAGATGCGCGCCGCGGACCTCGCCCAGCGCGTCACGGCCGCGGCGTACGCCGTCACGCACTCCGAGGGCGCCCGCGAGCGCAGCGCGCTGATCGCCGCCGAACTCGCCTACCGGCACGCCTCGCTGGCACTGGCCGCCGGTGAGAAGTCCGCCGCCGCGCAGAAGCGCGAGCTGGCCGAGGCCCGCACCCTGCACTCGGCCTGGCAGGCCGCCGAGGCCGTGCTGCGCCACCGCGCCGCCGCCGACCGCGTCGCGCGCGTGGCCGCCGTCATCCAGGAGGCCGAGCGGGACGCGGCCCCCGCGCTCGCCGCCCGCGCCAAGGCCGCCGTCGAACTCGTACGGGCCCTCCACACGGCCGCCGGGAGCGCGGAGCACCTCGCCAACGAGGAGGAGGAGCGGTCCGCCGCCCTCCAGGAGGTCAGCGACTGTGCCCACCGGGACTCAACCTCCGCCGCCACCGAGGCACAGCGGGCCCGCAGCGAGGTCGGGCATCTGCGCCAGCGCCTCAGCGAGGTCGAGCAGGAGACCGCCGAAGCCGTCCGCGCGGGCTGGCTCGACGACAGCGCCCCGGACGCCGACCCGGCCCGCGCCGCCCTCGCGGCCAGCGACGCCGAGAAGACGGCCGTGGCCGCCTGGGACACCGCACGCGAGGCCTCCCGCAAGGCATCCGAGCACGCGCGCGAGGCGGCCTCCGCCGAGTCCCGCGCCGAACTGACGGCCGCCCGCGCGGCAGACGCCGCGACGGCCGCCGAGCGGACCTACGACGCCGAGAAGCGCCTGGCAGAGGCCCTGGCGGCGGAGGAACGGCTCACCGAACTGCTGGGTCTCACCGGTTCCCGTACGACCATTCCCCGGCCGCGGGGCGAGGGCGCCGACGAGGCTCTCGGCGCCGAGGAACTCGACCGGTTCGCCGACGAGTTGCGCGAGTTGCTCGACGACGCTGTCGGCTCCGCCGAACGGCATCTGTTCGAACTGCGTACCGCGGCCGCCGACGACTCCCGGATCCTCGGCGCCCTCGGCGACGGCGGGCTGCTCCCGCCCGGTCCCGACGTGCTGGCCACCGTCGAGTACCTCGGCGAGCACGGCATCCCGGCGCTGCCCGGCTGGCGCTATCTCGCCCAGGCGGTCGACCCGACGGACCACGCGCGCGTGCTCGCCGCCCGCCCCGAACTCGTCGACGGCGTCATCATCACCGACCCGGACACCCACGCGCGGGCCCGCGAGGCGCTCGGCGAGGCCGCCCTGCTGCCGCGCTCCGCCGTCGCCGTCGGCACGGCCGCCGCCCTGCTCGCGCCGACCCCGGCCGCCGACGCCACCCCGGCCGACGTGTTCCTCGTACCGCCGAACCCGGCCATGCACGACGAGCACGCCGCCGACGAGGAGCGGCAGGCGCTGCGCGCCAGGGCCACCGAGCGGGACGAGGAGATCCGCGGCCTCGCCGCCAGGCTCGGCAAGGACCGCGAGCTGGCCGCGCGGCTCGCCTCCTGGCGCACCGGCTGCCCGGCCGGGCGGCTCGTGGAACTGGCCCAGGCCGCGCGGGAGGCCCGCGCGTTCGCCGAGGAGTCAGAGGCCGAACTGGCCGAGGCACGGACGGTGCGGGCCGAGACCGAGGAGACGGCCGCCGAGACCGCCCAGGTGCGCGACGAACGGCAGGAGGCCGCGCAGAAGGCCCGGCGCGCCGCCGACGCCCTCGCCGGCCTCGCGTTCCGGCTGCGCGAGCGGGCCGGCTGGCAGGTCAAGCTGCGGGAACTCGCCGACGAGGCCACCGAGTCGGAGGCCCGCGCCCAGTCCTGCCTGGAGCGCGCCCGTGTCGCCGACGAGGACCGGCGCGGCGCCCAGCGCGCCGCCGACGACGCCCGCCGCACCGCCCGCGCGCTGCGCGCCGAGCGTGCCGAGATCGCCGGCGCCCCCGACGACGTACCGGAAGCCGACGAGGACCTGCCCAAGTCCTCGCTGCCCGCCCTCCGGGAGGCCTACCGGGCCGCCTCACAGGTGTACGAGAAGGTCGGCGTCGGCGCCGACCTCCGTGCCGAGCAGGCCCGTTCGGAGAGCGACGAGAGCGCCGCGCTCGCGGAGCTGGAACGGCTGACCAACAAGGTCCGCACCCGCGCGGAGCAGCTGCTGCAGTCGCCCGACGGCTCCGACGGGCCGTCCAGGCAGGCCGCCGCCGCCCGCGCGGAGGAGCTGGTGCAGCTCCTGGAGACCCGGATGTCCACCGCGAGCGAGCAGCTCGGACGGCTGCGCGGCGAGGCCGAACGGAACGCCCCCGAGGACGGCGAGGCGCACACCGAGCTGCCCCAGGAGCTCCAGCCGCGCGACGCCGAGCACGCGCAGGCCCTGCTGCGTACCGCGACCGCCGAACTCGCCACCCGCACCGAGGCCCTGACCCAGGCCCGCGAGGCACACGCCGAACTGCTGGACGCCCACCGCGCGGCCGAGGACGCGGCCGGCGGCTTCGACGAGATCGCCGCCATGCTCCGCGACCTGCTGCGCGAACACGTCACCGAGGAGGAGCAGGAGGAGCCCGAGCCCTACCCCGGCACCCTGGAGGAGGCCCGGCAGTCCGCCGCCGAGGCCCGCCGGTCGCTGCGCGGCTGCGCCGGTGATCTCTCCGCCGCCGAGTCCGCCGTGCGCGAGGCGAGCGATGTGCTCGTACGACACGCCAACTCCACGCGGTACGAAGCGGTCCGGACACCCGCACGGCAGCAGATCCGTGAACTGCCCGCCTCCGCGCTGCCCGAGCACGCCCAGAAGTGGGCGGACGCATTCGCGCCCCGACTGCGGGTGCTGACCGATGAGTTGGCCCAGCTGGAGCGCAACCGCGATTCGATCGTGGACCGGCTGCGCGGGCTCGTCGAGTCGGCCCTCGCGACCCTGCGGTCCGCCCAGCGGCTGTCCCGGCTGCCCGAGGGGCTCGGTGAGTGGTCCGGGCAGGAGTTCCTCCGGATCCGCTTCGAGGAGCCCGACCAGGCCACGCTCACCGAGCGGCTCGGCGAGGTCGTCGACGAGGCGACCCGGGCCGCCGTGAAGAAGAACTCCGACCTGCGGCGGGACGGGATGTCCCTGTTGCTGAGGGGGGTCGGGGCGGCCCTGCTGCCTAAGGGGGTCGCCGTCGAGATCCTCAAGCCGGACGCCGTGCTGCGCGCGGAGCGGGTGCCGGTGGGGCAGATGGGGGACGTGTTCTCCGGTGGGCAGCTGCTCACCGCGGCCATCGCCCTGTACTGCACCATGGCCGCGCTCAGGTCCAACGACCGCGGGCGCGACAAGCACCGGCACGCCGGGACGCTGTTCCTCGACAATCCCATCGGGCGGGCCAACGCGACCTATCTGCTGGAGCTGCAGCGAGCCGTGTCGGACGCGTTGGGCGTGCAGCTGCTCTACACGACCGGGCTGTTCGACACCACCGCGCTGGCCGAGTTCCCGCTGGTCATCCGGTTGCGGAACGACGCCGACCTCAGGGCCGGGCTGAAGTACATCAGTGTGGAGGAGCACCTGCGCCCCGGGTTGCCGCAGCAGCCGCAGGCGGGGGAGGCCGGGCACAGCGAGATCACGGCGACCCGCATGTTCAAGAGGCCGTCGGCCTGAAGTGTTCGAGAGGCCGTCAACCTGAAGCGCCGTCCCCCAACGGTGGTGCCGGTCTCAGGGGTGGGACAGCTGCCCGGTGTTGCCGCCGCGCCGCCGTATCCGCTCCTGTTCGCGCTCGGCGGCCCGCTGTCGCCGCCGGGCCGCGCGTCGCTCGCGGCGGAGCGAGCGTGCCGTGCTGCTCGGCTCCGAGACCACGCCGTTGCGCTGGTTCCACACCTGACGGGTCACCAGGACGTCCACCGCGCCCCAGGTGGCCACCACCGTGCTTGCCACGCTGCTGATCACCATCGGGAACGCCAGCCACGACTCCGCCATCGTGCAGAAGAACGCCACCATGGCCTGGATCAGCGTGACGGCGATGATGATCAGCGCCCGCACGGCCGACGTACGCACCGGATCCGGCATCCGGTACCGCTTGGCGGGCTCCTCGACCCACAACGGCCGGTACTGTGCCTGCTGTTGTGGGCGCGACCGCGCCGCGGAGAGCTCCTCGTCGCCGCTGCGTGGCGAAAGGCCACCGTCCGGCGCCTCGGGCACCGGACGCACCGCCGAGCGTGCCGCCGTGCCGTCCTTGGGCGCCAAGCGCCGCTGAGCCGTCCCCATCAAGGTGTCACTCCCCACCGCCGACAGACCCCCTCGCACCGGTGTCCGACGACCCCGGCTCCCCAGTGGCTGCCCGGCTTGCGATGTTTTACGCCGCCCGGATGCGAGATACGGCTCCTGTGGCCGATTTCGCACCCATCGCCCATCAACAAGGACGAACAAACTCGCCTGATGATTCCCAACCAGTGAAAATTTCCGGCCAACTGATCCTTCGTGTCGTTCCCGCCCCGACACACGCGAAGTCGGCGCGATCGCGGTGGCAATCTCCCGCAATGCCCGGACATCTCTCCCTGTCCGTTCCCCATGTCTCGGCACCGAGACGGAAGTTCATCGTCCGGACGCGTCTTCGAGTTATCCATGTGGCGGTAGTAGGCTCGCGCCGTTTGTTGACGTACATGTGTACCCCCGGCCGGCGGGGGTCGAGCTGGGGGAGGCCATGCGCTTTCGCGGGAAGACGATCCGCCGGAAGATCGTGGCGCTGCTTCTCGTGCCGCTGGTGTCCCTGACGGCTGTCTGGGGCTTCGCGGCCGTGCTCACGGGGCGCGAGGTCACCCAGCTGTTCCAGGTGTCGAACATCGTCGAGGACATCGGCTACCCCACCGAGGACACCGCCCGGGTCCTCCAGCAGGAACGCCGGCAGACCCTCGTCTATCTCGCCGACCCGCGTGCCGCCGACGCGCTCGCCGCCCTGCACCGCACCCGCGCCGCCACCGACAGCGCCGTCGCCGAACTGCGGAAGAACGCCGGGAAGCAGAGCGCCCGCGACGGTATGAGCGCGGACGACGCCGAACGCCTCACCGCCGTGCTCGACGCGTTCGAGGGCATCGACGCCCTGCGCCACAGCGTCGAACAGGGCACCGTCAGCCGCGCCCAGGCCCTCGACCTCTACAACCGCGTGGTCGACCCCTGCTACACGCTGCTCGCCTCCCTCGGCGGGATCGACGACGTCGAGATGGACAAGCAGGCCCGCGCGCTCATCAACATCACCCGCGCCCGCGAACTCCTCTCCCGCGAGGACGCCCTGCTCGGCTCCGCCCTCGTGGTCGGGAAGATCTCCCGCGCCGAGACCCGGGAGATCTCCGACCTCGTCGCCCAGCGCACCCTTCTGTACGACATCAGCCTGCCGCTCTTGCCGTCGTCGGAACGCGACCGCTTCGACCGCTTCTGGAAGAACGCCACGACCGCCCCGCTGCGGACCGCGGAACAGTCCGTGATCGACGCCGGATCCGGTGTGCCGAACGACGTCGGCGCCAAGAGCTGGGACACCGCCGCCGACAATGTGCTCGACGAACTGCGCACCCTCGACGACCAAGTCGGTGACCGTTACCAGAACCGCATCCGGCCGGTCGCCGTCAGCGTGATCGTCCAGGCGGCCGTAGTCGGTGTCCTCGGCCTGGTCGCCGTGCTCTTCTCGCTGATCGTGTCGGTCCGGGTCGGCCGAAGCCTCATCCGCGATCTGCGGCTGCTGCGCCAGGAGGCGCACGAGGCCTCCGGGGTCCGGCTGCCGAGCGTGATGCGCCGGCTGTCCGCGGGCGAACAGGTCGACGTGGAGACCGAGGTCCCGCGCCTGGAGTACGACAAGAACGAGATCGGCGAGGTGGGTCAGGCCCTCAACACCCTGCAGCGCGCCGCCGTGGAAGCCGCCGTGAAGCAGGCCGAACTGCGCTCCGGTGTCTCCGAGGTCTTCGTCAACCTCGCCCGCCGCAGCCAGGTACTGCTGCACAAGCAGCTCACCCTGCTCGATACCATGGAGCGCAGGACCGAGGACACCGACGAACTCGCCGACCTCTTCCGCCTCGACCACCTCACCACCCGCATGCGCCGGCACGCCGAGGGCCTGGTGATCCTCTCCGGCGCTGCCCCCTCGCGGCAGTGGCGCCGCCCCGTCCAGCTGATGGACGTGGTGCGTGCCGCCGTGGCCGAGGTGGAGGACTACGAGCGCATCGAGGTCCGCCGGCTGCCCCGGGTCGCCGTCACCGGCCCCGCCGTCGCCGACCTCACCCACCTCGTGGCCGAACTCCTCGAGAACTCCACGGTGTTCTCGCCGCCGCACACCGCCGTCCAGGTCCTCGGCGAGCGTGTCGCCAACGGCTTCACCCTGGAGATCCACGACCGGGGGCTCGGCATGGCGGCCGAGGCGCTCCTCGACGCCAACCTGCGGCTCGCCGAGACCCCCGAGTTCGAGCTCTCCGACACCGACCGGCTCGGCCTGTTCGTGGTCAGCCGCCTCGCCCAGCGCCAGAACGTCCGCGTCTCCCTCCAGCCGTCCCCCTACGGAGGCACTACCGCCGTCGTCTTCATCCCCGACGTACTGCTGACCGACGACATCCCCGACACCAACGGGGTCGGCTTCCGCCTCGACCGCCCCCGGACCGCCTCGGAGACCGGACCCGAGGCGAGCCGCGCCGCCACCCTCGCCCAGGTGTCGGCGCAGCGCCCCGGCCTGCCGACCGCGCTCCTGGGCGGACCGGTCGAGCTGGAGGCACCCGTCGACCTGGACGCCCTGGACGACTTCCCGGGCGCCCTCACCGAGGAGGACAGCGAGCGCGGCGGTCTGTTCCGCCCCCGCCGATCCCTCGCCCGCGCCGACGACGACACCGCGCCCGTCGTGAGTGAGCTGCATCAGCCCGCCCCGGACGCCGCGGACGGCTTCCGCGACGAGCGGTCCGGCGGCCCGGTGCCGCTGCCCCGACGGAGTACGCCCAAGCTGGTCAGCTCGCACGGCAGGCCCGTCACCGAGCAGCGCTCCCGTCGCGCCGGACCGGACGACCGGGACCCGGCGGACGCGGGCCGGCCCGAACCGGGCGGACTCGCCCCGCTGCCCTCCCGCCGCCGCACCGAGCCGTCCCCGCAGCGCACCGGCGGCCCGGCCGACCGCGACGAGCCACGCACGGCGCCCGAGGCGGCCGGCCCGGCGGAACCCGCCGGGCCCCCCGCGCTGCCCCGGCGCACCCGCCGCTCCGCGATCACCTCCGGCAGCGGCACCGACGACTCCGTCCCGCCCCTCGGCAGCACACCCCCGGAGGCCGCACCCGGCACCCGGCCGCTGCCCCGGCGGGTACGGCAGGCCAACCTGGCCCCACAGCTGCGACAGGACCCCGCCCGACCCGCCGGGCACGAGCCGGAACCCGTCGAGCGCGACGCCGACGAGGTCCGCAGCCGCATGGCCTCGCTCCAGCGCGGCTGGCAGCGGGGCCGGGCGGAGAACACCGCGGGCGACGGGTCCGGGGACGGCACAGCACAAGGAACGACTAAGGGGGACGGTCGATGACCGATCCGAAGGCGACCGGCCACACGGCGACGAACAGGGGCGAGCTGAACTGGCTCCTTGACGACCTGGTCGACCGGGTCGCCAGCATCCGCAAGGCCGTCGTGCTCTCCGGCGACGGCCTGGCCACCGGTGTCTCCAAGGACCTCACCAGAGAGGACGGCGAGCACCTGGCGGCCGTGGCCTCCGGCTTCCACAGCCTCGCCAAGGGCGTGGGGCGCCACTTCGAGGCGGGCAGCGTCCGGCAGACCGTCGTCGAGCTCGACGACGCCTTCCTGTTCGTCACGGCGGCAGGCGACGGCAGCTGCCTGGCCGTCCTGTCCGACGCCGACTCCGACGTCGGCCAGGTCGCGTACGAGATGACACTCCTGGTCAAGCGGGTCGGCGCACATCTGGTGGCCGCTCCGCGCACCGATCTGCCCTCGGGCGGGTAGTGGGATGACATGAGCGGAGACGGTCAGGGAAGAAGCCACTGGTTCGACGACGAGGCCGGACCGGTCGTCCGTCCGTACGCCATGACGCGGGGCCGCACCACCAGTGCGGCCCAGCACCGCCTCGATCTGATCGCGGTGGTCGTCGCTGAGGCCCACGCGGACGACCCGGAGGACGACCGGATGCTGTCCCCGGAGCACGTGGACATCGTCGAGCTGTGCCGTGACACTCCGCAGTCGGTCGCCGAGCTGGCCTCCGGACTCGATCTGCCCGTCGGAGTGGTCCGGGTCCTCGTCGGTGACCTCGTCGACGGTGAACTCGTCCATGTCAACCGCCCGGTCCCACCGGCCGAGCTGGTGGACGAGAGTATTCTGCGCGACGTGATCAACGGCCTCCGGGCGCTGTGACCGGCGCGGATGCGGAGTAGTGACGTGACAGGCTGGCAGTTCTGGGTCGACCGCGGCGGTACGTTCACCGACGTGGTCGCGCGGCGCCCGGACGGCCGGCTGCTCACCCACAAACTGCTCTCCGACAACCCCGCGCGGTACGCCGACGCCGCGGTGGCAGGCGTGCGTGAGCTGCTCGAAGGCTCCGGCGACCCGGTCGACGCCGTCCGTATGGGCACCACGGTCGCCACCAACGCGCTGCTGGAACGCAAGGGTGAGCGCACCCTGCTCGTCATCACGCGCGGCTTCCGCGACGCCCTGCGCATCGCCTACCAGAACCGCCCCCGCATCTTCGCCCGCCGCATCGACCTGCCCGAGCTGCTGTACGAACGGGTCGTCGAGGCCGACGAGCGCATCGAGGCCGACGGCACCGTCCTGCGCGCCCCCGACCTGGACGCCCTGGCGGGCCCGCTCCAGGAGGCGTACGACGAGGGGATCCGCGCCGTCGCCGTCGTCTGTATGCACAGCCATCTCCACCCCGCCCACGAGCAGGCGATCGGCGAGCTGGCCGCCCGCACCGGCTTCCCGCAGATCTCGCTGTCCAGCGAGGTAAGCCCGCTGATGAAGCTCGTTCCGCGCGGCGACACCGCCGTCGTCGACGCCTACCTGTCGCCCGTACTGCGCCGCTACGTCCGGCGGGTCGCCGACGAGCTCGAAGGCGTCCGGCTGATGTTCATGCAGTCCAACGGCGGGCTCGCCGAGGCCGGGCAGTTCCGCGGCAAGGACGCCATCCTCTCCGGGCCGGCCGGAGGGATCGTCGGCATGGCCCGGATGTCGCAGCTCGCCGGCTTCGACCGGGTCATCGGCTTCGACATGGGGGGAACCTCCACCGACGTCTCCCACTTCGCCGGCGAGTACGAACGGGTCTTCACCACCCAGATCGCGGGCGTGCGGCTGCGCGCCCCCATGCTGGACATCCACACCGTCGCCGCGGGCGGCGGCTCGGTGCTGCACTTCGACGGCTCCCGCTACCGCGTCGGCCCCGACTCGGCCGGCGCCGACCCCGGTCCGGCCTGCTACCGGGGCGGCGGCCCGCTCACGGTGACCGACGCCAACGTCATGCTCGGCCGGATCCAGCCCGCCCACTTCCCCCTCGTGTTCGGACCCGACGGCGACCAGCCCCTCGACGCCGGCCTCGTCCGCGACCGCTTCACCGGCCTCGCGCGGGAGATCCGCGAACAGACCGGCGACGACCGGACCCCGGAACAGGTCGCCGAGGGCTACCTGAGCATTGCCGTGGCCAACATCGCCAACGCCGTGAAGCGGATCTCCGTCCAGAAGGGCCACGACGTCACCCGCTACGCCCTCACCACCTTCGGCGGGGCCGGCGGCCAGCACGCGTGCATGGTCGCCGACTCGCTCGGCATCCGCACCGTTCTGGTGCCGCCCATGGCGGGTCTCCTGTCCGCGCTCGGCATCGGCCTCGCCGACACCACCGCCATGCGCGAACAGTCCGTCGAGGCTCCCCTCGAGCCCGCCGCCATGCCCGGCGTCCTCAAGACCGCCGACGACCTGGAGGCCACGGCCCGCTCCGAACTCCTCGCCGAGGACGTCCCGGAGGACCGCATCGAAGTCACCCGCCGCGCCCAGCTCCGCTACGACGGCACCGACACGACCCTCACCGTCGAGCTCACCGAGCCCGACACGATGAAACACGCCTTCGAAGAACGTCATCGCGCCACGTACTCCTTCACGCTCGACCGCCCGGTCGTCGTCGAAGCCCTCTCCGTGGAAGCCACCGGCATCACCCGACCCCCCGATCTCTCCGTCCTCGCCCCGTACGAAGGCCGTCCCGCCGCCCCGGAAGCCGTCCGCCTCCACACCGGCGGCGCCTGGCGCGACGTACCCCTCCACCGCCGCGAGGCCCTGCCTCCCGGCGAATCCGTCACCGGCCCGGCGATCATCACCGAAGCCGGCGCCACGACCGTCGTCGACGACGGCTGGCGGGCCGCGGCGACCGACGACGGGCATCTGGTCATGGAACGCGCGGCGGTTACACAGAGTTCCGATATCGACACACAAGCGGATCCGGTTCTGCTTGAGGTCTTCAACAACCTCTTCATGTCGATCGCCGAACAGATGGGCGCCCGGCTGGAGTCGACGGCCCAGTCCGTCAACATCAAGGAGCGCCTGGACTTCTCCTGCGCCCTGTTCGACCCGGACGGGAACCTGGTGGCGAACGCCCCGCACATCCCCGTCCACCTGGGCTCCATGGGGACCAGCGTGAAAGAGGTCATCCGCCGGCGCGGCACCTCGATGCGCCCTGGCGACACCTACGCCGTCAACGACCCGTACCACGGCGGCACGCATCTCCCCGACGTCACCGTGATCACCCCGGTCTTCGGCGCCGAGGGCACCGGCGGCGCCGAGGGCACCCGCGGCGCCGTCGGCACGGCGGGCACGGAGGGTGACCCCGGCAGTGCCCCGGAGATCCTCTTCTACGTCGCCTCCCGCGGCCACCACGCCGAGATCGGCGGCATCGCCCCCGGCTCGATGCCCGCCGACAGCCGCACCATCGACGAAGAGGGCGTCCTCTTCGACAACTGGCTGCTCGCCGAGAACGGCCGGTTCCGCGAGACCGAGACCCGCCGGCTGCTCGCCGAGGCCCGCTACCCCTCCCGCAACATCCGTACCAACCTCGCCGACCTGCGCGCCCAGATCGCCGCCAACCGCAAGGGCGTCGACGAAGTCGGCCGCATGATCGAGGAGTTCGGCCTCGACGTCGTCCAGGCCTATATGCGGCACGTCCAGGACAACGCGGAGGAAGCCGTCCGCCGCGTCATCGACGCCCTGGACGACGGCGCGTACGCCTACGAGACCGACTCCGGCGCCGTGATCCGGGTACGCGTGCGCGTGGACCGCGACAAGCGGCGCGCGACCGTCGACTTCACCGGCACCTCGGCGCAGCTGGACACCAACTTCAATGCCCCGTTCGCCGTCGTCAACGCGGCCGTGCTGTACGTCTTCCGCACCCTGGTCGCCGACGACATCCCGCTCAACGACGGCTGCCTGCGCCCGCTGGACATCGTCGTACCGCCCGGATCGATGCTCGCCCCGGAGCCGCCGGCCGCCGTGGTCGCGGGCAACGTCGAGACCTCCCAGGCCATCACCGGCGCCCTCTACGCGGCGCTCGGCGTCCAGGCCGAGGGTTCCGGCACCATGAACAACGTCACCTTCGGCAACGAGCGCCACCAGTACTACGAGACCGTCGCCTCCGGATCCGGAGCCGGCGACGGCTTCCCCGGCGCGAGCGTCGTACAGACCCACATGACCAACTCCCGGCTCACCGACCCGGAAGTCCTGGAGTGGCGACTGCCGGTCCGCCTCGACGAGTTCGCCGTACGGCGGGGCAGCGGCGGCGCGGGCCGCTGGCGCGGCGGGGACGGCGCGGTGCGCCGCATCCGCTTCCTCGAACCCATGACCGTCTCGACCCTGTCCCAGCACCGGCGCGTCCCGCCGTACGGCATGGCGGGCGGCGCACCAGGCGCGCTCGGCGCCAACCGGGTGGAGCGGGCCGACGGGACGGTCACCAAGCTCGGCGGCAGCGACAGCGCGGACGTCGGCGCCGACGACGTACTGGTCATC
The DNA here is from genome assembly GCF_053611365.1 of Streptomyces sp. NPDC054813. Lineage (NCBI taxonomy): Bacteria > Bacillati > Actinomycetota > Actinomycetes > Kitasatosporales > Streptomycetaceae > Streptomyces > Streptomyces sp. NPDC054813. The sequence continues at coordinate 562,667 of NZ_JBSHAF010000002.1, forward strand.
GAAACCCCAGGTGGCGGCGGATACGGAAGCCCGTCACCCGACCCCATCAACAACGACCCTCATCAAGCAGGAGAAGAGATCGATGATCTTCGGGCGATCTGAGCGCGGCAAGCCCCCGGTCGAGCCCGTCACGCTCAAGATCCTCGTGGCCGGCGGCTTCGGCGTGGGCAAGACGACCCTGGTCGGCGCGGTGAGCGAGATCAGGCCGCTGCGCACCGAGGAGGTGCTCACCGAGGCCGGCCGGCCGGTCGACGACACCAACGGCGTCGAGGGCAAGCACACCACCACTGTCGCCATGGACTTCGGCCGCATCACCCTGCGCGAGGACCTGGTGCTGTACCTGTTCGGCACGCCCGGGCAGGAGCGGTTCTGGTTCATGTGGGACGAGCTGTCCGAGGGCGCGCTGGGCGCTGTCGTGCTCGCCGACACGCGCCGCCTGGAGGACTGCTTCGCCGCCGTCGACTACTTCGAGCGGCGCTCCATACCGTTCCTGGTCGGCGTCAACTGCTTCGAGGGTTCGGACCGTTACCCGGCCGAGGACATCCGCAAGGCCCTCGACCTCGACGCGGACGTACCGGTCCTGCTGTGCGACGCCCGGGACCGCGAGTCGGTCAAGCAGGTGCTCATCGGCGTAGTCCAGCACGCGATGGCGTACGCGGCGAGCAAACGCCAGACCGTCACCACCTGACGCGCCGGCACGGCCCGTACCCCCGCCGACCGGGGTACGGGCCGTGGTCCCGGGGCGGGCGGCTACTCGCCGTCCTCCAGCCAGCCGAAGCTCTTCTCCACGGCCTTGCGCCAGTTCGCGTATTCCCTGTCGCGCACCGACGCCTCCATGGCCGGCCTCCACTCGACGTCCTTCTGCCAGTGCGACTTGAGCTCGTCGAGGTCGTTCCACACGCCGGTCGCGAGGCCGGCCGCGTAGGCGGCGCCCAGGCAGGTCGTCTCGGACACCCGGGGCCGGATCACCGGCACCCCGAGGACGTCGGCCTGGTGCTGCATCAGGAGGTTGTTCTTCGTCATGCCGCCGTCCACCTTCAGGGTCGTGATCTGCACCCCGGAGTCCTGGTACATGGCGTCCACGACCTCCCGCGTCTGCCAGCTGGTCGCCTCCAGGACCGCGCGCGCGAGATGTGCCTTCGTGACGTACCGGGTGAGGCCGGTGACGACCCCGCGCGCGTCCGCGCGCCAATAGGGCGCGAACAGGCCGGAGAAGGCGGGCACGATGTAGGCGCCGCCGTTGTCGTCGACGCTCGCGGCCAGGGTCTCGATCTCGTCGGCGGTGCGGATGATGCCGAGCTGGTCCCGGAACCACTGGACGAGCGCTCCCGTGATGGCGATCGACCCCTCGAGGCAGTACACGGGCGCCTCGCCGCCGATCTTGTAGCCCATGGTCGTCAGCAGCCCGTTCTTGGACGGCACCGGCCGGTCACCGGTGTTGAGCAGCAGGAAGCTGCCCGTCCCGTAGGTGTTCTTCGCGGTGCCGACGTCGTAGCAGGCCTGCCCGAAGACGGCCGCCTGCTGGTCGCCCAGCGCGGACGCCACCGGCACCCCGGCGAGCTGGCCGACGGCGGTGCCGTACACCTCGGCGGAGGACCTGATCTCGGGCAGGACCGCCTCGGGGACGTTCATCGCGGACAGGATGGAGGCGTCCCACTGGAGGGTCTCCAGGTTCATCAGCATGGTCCGCCCGGCGTTGGTGACGTCGGTGACGTGCCGGCCGCCGTCGACGCCGCCGGTGAGGTTCCAGATCAGCCAGGAGTCGATGGTCCCGAAGGCGATCTCACCGCGCTCGGCCCGGTCGCGGAGCCCGGGCACGTTGTCCAGCAGCCAGGCCGCCTTGGGCCCGGAGAAGTAGCTGGCCAGGGGCAGTCCGGTCTGGTCGCGGAACCGGTCCTGGCCGTCGCTGCCGCCGAGTTCGCCGCACAGGGCGGCGGTGCGGGTGTCCTGCCAGACGATCGCGTTGTGCACGGGCTTGCCGGTGGCGCGGTCCCACAGGACCGTCGTCTCCCGCTGGTTGGTGATGCCGAGCGCGCTCAGCTGGTCGGCGCGCAGCCCCGCGTTGGCGAGCGCCCCGGCGACCACGGCCTGCACCTTGGACCAGATCTCGGTGGCGTCGTGCTCCACCCAGCCCGGCTTGGGGAAGATCTGGCGGTGCTCGCGCTGGTCGACGGCGACGATCGCGCCGCCGTGGTCGAAGATGATGCAGCGGCTCGACGTGGTGCCCTGGTCGATTGCGGCGACGTACCTCTCGGCGGTGTCCGTCATGGCTACCCCTTGGTCGCTGGGTCGGAAGGCTGCGTGGGATCGGAAGGCCGCGTTTCAGAAGGCCGCGTGGTAGATGAGGCCCGCGAGCGCCCCGCCCACCAGGGGGCCGACGACCGGGATCCAGGCGTAACCCCAGTCGGAGGTGCCCTTGTTGGGAATCGGCAGGAAGGTGTGCACGATCCGGGGGCCGAGGTCGCGCGTCGGGTTGATGGCATAGCCCGTGGGCCCGCCCAGGGACAGCCCGATGCCGACGACCAGCAGCGAGACGATCAGCACGGTGGTGCCGGACTCGCCGAGCCCCTTGGTCAGCCCGAACGCGAGGATCGGCAGGACCAGCGCGATCGTCGCGATGATCTCGGTGATGAGGTTGGCGACCGGGTTCCGGATCTCCGGGATGGTGGAGAAGATGCCGAGCGTCGGTGTCGGCTCCTCCCCGGTGTCCTCGTCGGCCACGTTGGCCTGGAACTGGGCCAGGTAGACGAGGTACGTCAGAACGGCGCCGAGGATCGCGCCGACGAGCTGACCGAGGAGATAGACCCAGACCTTGCCCCACTCGCCGGTGTCGACGGCGATGCCGATGGTGACGGCGGGGTTGAGCTGGCCGCCGGAGAGGGGAGCGGCGGTGTAGGCGCCGGCCAGGACGCCGAATCCCCAGCCGAACGCGATCACCACCCACCCCGCCGCTCTCGCCTTGGAGTGTCTGAGGGTGACGGCGGCGCAGACGCCCGCGCCGAACAGGATCAGGATGGCGGTGCCGATGACTTCGCCTACGAATATGTCTCCGTTGCTCATGGCGGCTCCTAGGGCGCTGGCCGGGGGATCGACCCCGGCGCATTGAGCAGGAACGGTTCCCTTGGCGACGTCAGCCGAAGGCAGGGAAGGTCCCGCGCCCCGCCCGGCGTCAGTGACGAGCGTGCCGTAACAGCCGAATCGCCCATGGGGGAGCGGGCCTCAGGACAGGAGCGGCCCATGGCGCGGTGCCTGATTACGCCGAGAATGTACGGCGATGTCGACCGACACCGGAAGTTTTCACCGGCACTCAGGGAGCGTCAAGGTCGCCGACGGCAACGATGACAGGCAACTCGCCCGGAACCGGTTTTCACGGCTCCGCCGCCGCATAGCCGGCCTGGGCCGGATACGCGCCCGAGCCGCGCCGGATCTCGTGCCCGGGCAGTCCCGCCCGCCCCAGCACCCAACTCGCCCCGTGCAGCGCCTTGGCGGCCTTCTTGAGCGGCGTGAGACACGCGGCCGCCTCCCGGTGGTCGGCCACGCTGCCGGGCCCGCACACGACGGTGGCCAGGGACAGCGTGACGGGACGGCCGCCGGCGGACCAGGGCGCGTCGAGCACGCCGGTCACCAGCCGGTCCAGCACCTCCTCGTCGGCGAGCACCAGGAAGTCGTCCCCGCCGATGTGCCCCACGCGCGCGTGCCCGGCCACGGCCTGCTGCAGTGTCTGTCCCACCGCACGGATCAGCTCGTCGCCCGCGGCGAACCCGGCGCCGTCGTTGACCTGCTTGAAGTGGTCGATGTCCAGCCAGCTCAGGGCGAAGACCCGGCCCTCCGCGATCCACCGGTCCGCCTCGCCCGTGATCGCGTCCGAACCGGGCAGCCGGGTCAGCGGATTGAGCCCGGCCGCCTCCTCGACGCGGTTCTCGGCGAGGGCGCGTACCAGGTCGGCGAGGCGTACGACGCCCACGCAGCGCCCGAGTCGGTCGACCACCGCCACGTCGTCCGACGTGCGGTCCCGGTCGCCGACGGCGACCACGTCCAGGACCTCCCAGGCGGTCGCGTCGACGCCGACCGTGCGCGGTGCGTCGCCGAGTTTGAAGGCCGGGCGGTCGGCGTACAGGGCGTGTCCGTAGCGGCCGGACATGGACAGCAGGAAGCGGGAGCGGTGCACCGAGCGGACCGGGGCGCCCGTCTGGTCCACCAGGAGGACGCCGGAGACGTCCGGGGAGCCGGTCAGCAGGGCCCGCACCTGCAACGCGGACGCGGTGACCGGCAGCAGGGCGGCGGGCCGGATGAACTCCCGCACCGACGGCCCGGAGCGCGGCGAGGGCACGGCGGCGGCCGAACGCGGCGGAACGTACACGTCCGCCACCGGGATCCGGGTCGGCGGCGCGAACAGCTCGCCCTGGGCCAGCTGGGCCCCGGCCGAGAGCGCGGCCGCGTACTGGAGCTCGGTCTCCACGCCCTCGATGGCCAGCAGGGCGCCCAGTTCCTCGCACAGGGTGCGCATCGCCCGCACCGCGGCCGGCCGGCCGAGCAGCGAGGCGTCCAGCTTGATCAGGTCGGGGGAGAGGTCGGTGAGCAGCCGCAGGGGTACGTCCCCGTCGCCGATGCCGTCGGCGCTGATCCGGAAGCCCTCGCCGCGCAGCGTCGCCACGGCCTCCAGCAGGGCCCGGTGCGGTACGTGCGTGTACGGCGGCACGATGTCCAGGGTCACCTCCCAGGGCATCCGGCCGGCTTCGCGGATGGCCCCGGGCAGCGGGCCGATGCCGCCCAGGTCGGCGAGCGTGCCCGCGAACACGTTGATGTGCAGCGGCAGCAGCGCCTCCTGACGGGCCGCCGCGCGGAGGGCCAACACGGTCAGTCTGCCGTCGAGTTCGGGGTTGCGGCGGGCTTCGGCGAGGATGTCACCGGTCTCGGGGCGGGCGAGGATCTCCAGTGCGGTGATCCCGCCGGTCGTCAGATTGACCACCGGCTGGAAGGCGAAACGGAGAGCATCCGTCCAGGAGCGCACGGGAGCATGATGACGCCATCGACGTACGCCCAGGGGCAGTTCATAAGACGTTCACGCACCATTTCGAGCTGGTCACACACGGTGCGCAACCCCTGCTGTCACACCTGCCCCCGTCAGCGCACCGCTATCACGGACGAGCCGTGTCCGAACAGCCCCTGATTGGCCGTGATCCCCACGCGCGCGTGCGCCACCTGCCGGTCGCCCGCAGCGCCCCTCAACTGCCAGGTCAGCTCACAGACCTGGGCGATCGCCTGGGCCGGTACCGCCTCCCCGAAAGAGGCGAGCCCGCCACTGGCGTTGACGGGTATCCGGCCGCCCGGGGCCGTCGCCCCCTCGCGCAGCAGCTTGGCCGCCTCGCCCTCGGCGCACAGGCCCAGATCCTCGTACCACTGCAACTCCAGTGCGGTGGACAGGTCGTACACCTCCGCCAGGGAGAGCTCCTCGGGGCCGATGCCCGCCTCCTCGTAGGCGGCCCGTGCGATCGACGTACGGAAGGGCTCCACGGGGGGCTCGACCGCGGCCGCGGAGTCCGTGGCGATGTCCGGAAGGTCCAGCACCGTGCTCGGATAGCGCGGTGTGACCGTGGACACCGCGCGGATCCGCACCGGCCGGGCCGCACCGTGCCGGTGCGCGAACTCCAGGCTGGACAGCACCAGCGCGGCCCCGCCGTCGGAGGTCGCGCAGATGTCCAGCAGCCGCAGCGGATCGGCGACCACCTGGGAGGCGGCGACCTGCTCGGGGGTGACCCGCTCGCGGTAGCGGGCATACGGATTGAGCGCGCCCAGGGCCGCGTTCTTCACCTTGACCAGTGCGAAGTCCTCCGGGGTGTCTCCGAACAGCGCCATCCGACGGCGCGCGTACAGCCCGAAGTACGTGGGATTGGTCGCGCCCAGCAGCCGGAAGCGCAGCCAGTCGGGATCGTCGGGGCGGTCCCCTCCGGCAGGCCGGAAGAAGCCCTTGGGCGCCGCGTCCGCGCCCACCACGAGCACCACGTCCGCGAGCCCCGCCAGGATCTGCGCCCGCGCCGCGGCGACCGCCTGTGCCCCGGACGCGCACGCCGCGTACACGCTCGCGACGCGCGCGCCCTGCCAGCCCAGCGCCTTGGCGAAGGTCGCGCCCGCGACATAGCCGGGATACCCGCCACGCACCGTGTCCGCGCCTACGACCGAGCCGATGTCCCGCCACCGGAGTCCCGCGTCCGCGAGGGCCGCGCGGGCCGCCGCCGTCCCGTACTCGACGAAGCCGCGCCCCCACTTGCCCCAGGGGTGCATGCCCACGCCGAGCACCGCCACGTCCGCCGTCATGCCGTCATCCCTGTCGGCCTCCAGTGCCAGGTCGTCCATGCCGTCGCCGCGTCCGCGCTCAGTACTCCGGGGACGACCTCGACCTCCATGCCCACCGCCAGATCGGCGACGGTGATCCCGGGAACCGCCTGTCCCAGCACCACGATCCGCTCGGACTCCAGCTCCACAGCGATCAACGCGTACGGCTCCCACGGAAGTTCCGGATCGCTCACGTAGGGTGACGGCGGTCGGTACCGGCTGTCGGTGTACGACCAGATCCGCCCGCGGCGGGAGAGCGGGACCTCCGCCAGGTCGCCGCCCGCGCATCCGGGATTACGGCAGTGGGCGTCCTCGCGCGGAAAGAAGACCGAGGCGCAGGCCGCGCAACGGGTGCCCAGGAGCCGGAACCCGTCTCCCTCGCCCTCGAACCAGCCCTCCACCGCAGGCGTGCGTGTACGCGACAAAGCTCCTCCAGGGCACGAGATCTGACGGAACGTCAGAAGTGTGTCACGGGTCGCCGCAATTGGGCAGGCCGTGCCCCGGGCCGTATCCCTCCGGCCGGTCCCGGCCGTCGGTGTCGGTTCACTTCCGGAACGAGGCGTTCCCATGACCGTAAGACGTCGCTCCCGTGATCGGATAAAGTCCGCGCGTGTCCGAAAATCAGCACCCAATTGCCAACTCCGCTCCGGACTCGCACTGTTCGAGTTGCGGAGCGCCCTACGGAGCGGGAGTCTCCGGCTGGCCGCGCACCTGCCCGGCCTGCGGCCACATCGCCTACCGCAACCCCCTGCCGGTGGCGATCGCCCTCCAGCCCGTGTACGACACCAAGGGCACCGCCCTGGTCGTCATCACCCGGACCATCGCCCCCGCGCGCGGAGGCACGGCGCTGCCCGGCGGCTACGTCGACGACCGCGAGGACTGGCGGCTCGCCGTCGTGCGTGAGCTCAAGGAGGAGACCGGCATCGACGCGGCCGCGCGGGACGTTCGGCTCGTCGACGCCATGAGCTCACCCGACGGGCACCTGCTGCTGTTCGGACTCCTCCCGGAACGCCCGGCCGAAGGGCTCCCGCCGTCCGGCGCGACGGACGAGACGGAGGGGTGGCACCTGCTGCGCAGACCCGAGGAACTCGCCTTCCCGCTGCACAGCGTGGCCGTACGCGCGTGGTTCGAGGGCCGCTACTGAGCCCTCCGGCTCACCCCAGCCCCCGGATGCGCACCGGATACGGCGGTTCGCCCACGCCGTTGTCCCCCTCCCGTCTCACCACCACCCGCCGGCCCTGCCAGCGGGCGACGTAACGTTCGATCTCCGGCTCGTCCCAGCCGTCGCCCGCGTCCGGCACGAACAGCCCGCCCCCGGTCCGTCCCCGGGCGGGCGCCCACACCTCCAGCCGCACACCGCCGTCCTCGTCCCGCACGGGAAGGACGGCACCCGCGCGCGCGAGCACCGGGATCCGCGACAGCGGGGCGTCCACGAGCACCTGCCCGGGCCCCTCGTACACCCGCTCCGTCAGCGTGTCGTACCAGCGTCCCCGGGGCAGCTGCACCGCACGCCGGTCGGCGCCCGGACCCAGCACCGGAGCCACCAGCAGACTGTCGCCCAGCAGAAACGCGTCCTCGCAGTCGCGCAGCGCCCGGTCCTCCGGCGCACCCCACCACAGCGGCCGTACGTAGGGCGCGCCCGTCCGCCGGGCCAGGTGGGCCAGCGTCACGAAGTACGGCAGCAGGCGCCGCCGTTCCAGGAGCGCCACGCGCGCGTGCTCCAGCACCTCGGCCCCGAACTCCCACGGCTCCCTGCGCCCCGCCCGCATGCTCGCGTGCGTGCGGAACAGCGGCAGGTAGGCGCCCAGCTGGAACCAGCGCAGAAACAGCTCCGGCGACGGGCTCCCGTCGAAACCGCCCACGTCCGGCCCGGAGTACGGCACCCCGCACAGCCCGAGCCCCAGGACCAGCGACAGGGACGCGCGCAGCCCCGGCCAGCCGGTGGCGACGTCACCGGACCAGGTGCCCCCGTAACGCTGCATGCCCGCCCAGCCGGCCCGCGAGAACAGGAACGGCCTCTCCTTGGGCGCCAGTTCGCGCAACCCCTCGTAGGCGGCCCGCGCCATGCAGAGCGCATAGACGTTGTGCGCCTCCCGGTGGTCGCCGCCGCGCCCCTCCAACGCGTGGCGTGACGCGCGAGGCAGCGTGGACTCCCCGAAGGCGTTGAAGGACGTCGGCTCGTTCATGTCGTGCCAGAACCCGGCGAAGCCCTGCGCGAGCCGCTCCTCGTACAGCCCGCCCCACCACTTGCGCACGCGCGCGTGCGTGAAGTCGGGATAGACCGCCTCGCCGGGCCACACCACGCCCTCCACCAACCGCCCCGACGGATCCCGCACAAAAGCGTCGACACCCATCCCGCTGTCATAGACCGCGTTGCCCGACGCGGCCTTCACCGCCGGGTCGACGATCGACACCAGCCGGATCCCGTCCCGCCGCAGCTCCTCCGCCAGTGTCGGAAGCTTCGGGAAGTGCTCGTGGTCGACGGTGAACACCTGATGGGCGTCGTAGTGGTCGATGTCCAGATGGACGGCGTCCAGCGGCAGACCCCGCTCCTGGTAACCGCCGACGATCCGCCGGACCTCCTGCTCGCTGCCGAAACCCCAGCGCGCGTGGTGATGGCCCAGCGCCCAGGCAGGCGGCAGCGCGGGCGCGCCCGTGAGCGAGGCCCAGGTGTGCAGCACGCGCGCGGGCGTGCCCGCCATCACCCAGCAGCGCAGCGGACCGCCGTCCATCCGCAGCTCGCACCGCCCGGTCCGGTCATGGCCGGATCCGGCACCCTCCTCGCCCTCCCGGAGGGTCACCGTGCCGTCCCAGGAGGTGTCGTGGAACACGAGGTGCGCGGCCGCGTCCGCCACCACCAGCTGCACCGGCATGGTGACGTACAGCGGATCGTCACCGGGCCCGAAGGCGCGGCCGGGGTCGGTGTTCCACAGCCGGTACGTACCGTCGCGCAGCCGCGGCCCCGAGGCACGCCCGCCGAGGCCGAAGAACCGCGCGTCCGCGGCGACCTCCGACCGCTGCACCCAGCGTGCCGGGCCGCCGTCCACCGGTTCCCACCAGCGGGGCGGCAGATCCCGCCGCAGCATCACGCCACCGGGCGTGCACACCTCCACCGCGCCGTGCCGCGAGACGCTGACCTTCACCCGCTCCGCCACGACCCGCCAGCCGCCGTCCGTGTCCGGTTCGAGGACCGCCCGCGGGTCGGGCTCGGGACAGCGCCCCGCGAGCGCGTACGACGGCTCGGGACCGGCCCCGTCCCAGCCCCAGAAGACCGCCCCGTTCACGGCGACCGTGATCCGCAGCTCGGACCGGCTGAAGCGGATCACACCGCCGCCCGGCCCCGGCACCGCCTCCTGCACCGGCCCCGGCACCCGGGCACGCTCGGCCCCCCGCGCGGGCAGCCCGGCGGCGTCGATCCGCCTCCTGCGCCATGCCGCCCGTACGGTACGCAACCCCTGAGCCGCCTTCCTCGAACCGACCACTCTCACCGAACGCACCAGGTCACGACCGTCCATACTGCTCACCCTGCCACTCAGCGCTCCCCACATGCGTGCCGTTCAACTGCCGTTCACCCGTGCCGGGACCACATCTTCACGACACGGACTATGTGGAGCGCACCCTGGTGTAGAAGTCGATCACATGGCATCGTCCCTGTCAGCCGCGTACGCGCACACCCCAGCCCGTGCGCGTCCGACGCACACCAGCGCAGAAGCCCGGGAGCCGCCCCATGTCGACCGCGAACCCCCAGCCGCTCTGGCAACCCGATCCGCAACGGATCGCCCAGGCACACATCACCAGGTTCCAGTCCTGGGCCGCGGAACACCACGGAGCCCCGGCCGAGGGCGGGTACCCGGCCCTGCACCGCTGGTCCGTCGACCATCTGGACACGTTCTGGAAGGCCGTCACGGAGTGGTTCGACGTCCGGTTCGCGACGCCCTACGCGCGCGTGCTCGGCGACCGCGCGATGCCCGGCGCCGAATGGTTCCCCGGCGCGACGCTGAACTACGCCGAGCACGCCCTGCGCGCCGCCGCCACCCGCGCGGACGAACCCGCGCTCCTGTATGTCGACGAGACCCACGAACCGCTTCCGGTCACCTGGTCCGAGCTGCGCCGCCAGGTGGGCTCCCTGGCCGCCGAACTCCGCACCCTCGGCGTCCGTCCCGGAGACCGCGTCAGCGGCTACCTCCCGAACATCCCACAGGCCGTGGTCGCCCTTCTCGCCACCGCCGCCGTGGGCGCCGTCTGGACCTCCTGCGCCCCGGACTTCGGCGCCCGCAGCGTCCTGGACCGCTTCCAGCAGGTCGAACCCGTCGTCCTGTTCACCGTCGACGGCTACCGCTACGGCGGCAAGGAACACGACCGCCGGGAGACCGTCGCCGAACTCCGCCGCGAACTGCCCAGCCTGCGCGCCGTCGTCCATATCCCACTGCTCGGCACGGCCGCCCCCGAAGGCGCCCTGGAGTGGTCGGCCCTGACCGCCGCCGACACCGAGCCCGCATTCGAACAGGTCCCGTTCGACCACCCCCTCTGGGTGCTCTACTCCTCCGGCACCACAGGCCTGCCCAAGGCCATCGTCCAGTCCCAGGGCGGCATCCTGGTCGAACACCTCAAACAGCTCGGCCTGCACTGCGACCTGGGCCCCGAGGACCGCTTCTTCTGGTACACCTCGACCGGCTGGATGATGTGGAACTTCCTCGTCTCCGGCCTCCTCACGGGCACCACGATCGTCCTGTACGACGGAAGCCCCGGCTACCCCGACACCGGCGCCCAGTGGCGGGTCGCCGAACGCACCGGAGCCACCCTCTACGGCACCTCCGCCGCTTATGTGATGGCCTGCCGCAAGGCCGGTGTGCACCCCTCCCGCGACTTCGACCTCTCCAAGGTGGGATGTGTCGCCACCACCGGCTCGCCACTGCCCCCCGACGGCTTCCGCTGGCTGCACGACGAGGTCCGCGACGACCTCTGGATCGCCTCCGTCAGCGGCGGCACCGACGTGTGCTCCTGCTTCGCCGGCGCCGTCCCCACCCTCCCGGTCTACACCGGCGAACTCCAGGCACCCGGCCTCGGAACCGATCTCCAGGCCTGGGACCCCAGCGGCAGCCCCGTCATCGACGAGGTCGGCGAGCTCGTCGTCACCAACCCGATGCCCTCGATGCCGATCCACTTCTGGAACGACCCCGACGGCAGCCGATACCACGACAGTTACTTCGACACGTATCCCGGCGTCTGGCGGCACGGCGACTGGATCACCGTCACCTCCCGCGGCTCGGTGATCATCCACGGCCGCTCCGACTCCACGCTCAACCGCCAGGGCGTACGGATGGGCTCGGCCGACATCTACGAGGTCGTCGAGCGCCTGCCCGAGATCAGGGAATCCCTCGTCATCGGCGTCGAACAGCCCGACGGCGGCTACTGGATGCCCCTGTTCGTCCACCTGGCCCCGGGCGCCGTCCTCGACGAAGCCCTGCTGAACCGCGTCAAGCAGGCCATCCGCGAACAGCTCTCGCCGCGCCATGTCCCCGACGAGATCATCGAGGTCCCCGGCGTCCCGCACACCCTCACCGGCAAGCGCATCGAGGTCCCGGTCAAGCGCCTCCTCCAGGGCGCGCCCCTGGAGAAGGCCGTCAACCCCGGCTCCATCGACAACCTCGACCTGCTGAGCTTCTACGAGGACCTGGCCCGCAAGCGCGCCTGATCCTCCCGGCAGGAGCGCTCACCCCGTGCGAGGCGATCCCGCGCTCGGCCGGCTCCCCGGCCGGCGTCTCGCGACGCAGCGCGTACGTCTCACGCGCGCGTGCCACCAACGCGTGCGTGCCACCAACGCGTGCGTGCCGGCGTCCGTCATCAACCCGAGCACCGTCTCCTGCGACAACGTCAGGAGCAGCAGCCCGTCGTGCCGGGCGAGCGAGACCGGATCACAGGCGGCCGCCGCCCACCTCAGGTCGGCGCCCAGGAACTTGCTCACCGTCCGCACATGCACCCACCGCTCGGGTCCCGCGGCGGCCAGCGAGTGCAGCGGGCGTCGGTCACCGAGGACGCGTGATCGTTCTCGATCACCAGGACGTCGGGTTCACCGCCGCCGAGATGCTCCACGCCGCCTTCTCCCGGGAACTCTCGGTCGCCCTGGCCCCCGACACCTACCTCGGATTCCACGGACTCGCCCAGGCCGCCCAGCGCAGCATCGGCCCACTCGCCGTCACCGCCGCCATCGCCACCGGCCCGCTCGGCTGGACAGCATTCGGCGCCACCATCGCTTTGACCTGCGGAATTCAGAATCGCCTTGTCCGCGATCGGCTTCCGCAACCAGCATTGTCAGAGGCGCCGGTTACGGTGAGTGAGCATTGATCGACTGCTCACAGGGGGAAACATGGCGCACACCGACCACCGGGCCATGCGACGCGTCCTGCGTCGCGAAATCGCCGGCACCATCGGCCTGCTGACCGACGAACACGACTTCCGCGCCATGCGGCGCTACCGCACCTTCACCTTCCACGACCACCCCACCTACCTGGGACAGATCGAAGCCCTCCTCAGGACCCGCGCCGCGGAAGGCACCCACACCACACTCGCCCTCTTCGACCCCGAGGACTACGCCGAGTTCTGCACGGCCACCGGACTCGACCCGGACAACCCCGCGACCCGCACCCGCTTCACCGCGGAACTCGCGGCCACCGGCGCCACCATCCCCTACGACGGCCGCCCCCTGACCGACCTCGTCGCCGACCTCGTCGACGAAGCGGTACGCCAGGCCACCTGGGAGTACGCCAGCACCCTCCTGGCCCGCCTGGGCCCCTGCCCCACCTGCGGCGAGGACATCGGGCGCGCCGCCTTCGCCCGCGCCTCCCACCTCCTCACCCGCATCCTCGACGCGGCCCCACCGGGCGACCGGCACCTCGTGTGCAGCGTCTCCGGACCACCCGAAACGCTGGTCACCGTCCTCCACGCCGACCGGGACAGCGAGGGCACCACCCGCCTCGACGAAGCCGAAGTCCTCGAATTCACCAGCGTCCTGGCCCTCGGCCTCGCCACCCGCAGCGCCGGCGGACTCGTCATGCGCACCAGCGCCCCCGGCACCTCCGACCGCGTCTACGGCTGGCGCCTGCGCGGAGGCCGCCTCGCACCCCTCACCGCGGCCGAGGTCTTCGACGCCTACTGCACCGACGTCGAATCCGGCGACCTCATCTCCCCGGAATCCGACGTCGACTACTGCGCACCACCTGACCTCGGCGACCAGGAGACGCCGCCGGGCCACCACCACTGAGACGCAGCGGGGGCGCCCCACCCGCAGGTGGAGCGCCCCCCGGAAGGACAGCCGATCAGGTTCGCGCCCGGCTACTCGCCGGACAGCACCGCCTGAGCCGCCGCGCGGGCCTCGTCCGCGCTGTCGGCGGCACGCGCGGCCAAGGCGGCTCGCTCGCACTGGGCCAGCGTGTACTTGGCCAGCGTCGCCCGGACGTAGGGAATCGACGCCGCACCCATGGAGAGGGAGGTGACACCCAGACCCGTCAGCACACACGCCAGCAGCGGATCGGACGCGGCCTCGCCACACACACCACAGCTCTTGCCCTCGGCCTTCGCCGCCTCGGCGGACAGCGCGACCAGGTCGAGCAGCGCGGGCTGCCACGGGTCCTGCAGCCGGGACACCGCACCGACCTGACGGTCCGCGGCGAACGTGTACTGCGCCAGGTCGTTCGTGCCCAGGGACAGGAACTCGACCTCCTGGAGGATCGAACGCGCCCGCAGCGCGGCCGACGGAATCTCCACCATGGCGCCGAACTTGGCCCGCAGCCCCGCCGCACGGCAGGCGTCCGCGAACGCCTTGGCGTCGGTACGGTCGGCCACCATGGGCGCCATGACCTCAAGGTAGACGGGCAGTCCCTCGGCCGCCTTCGCCAACGCGGTCAGCTGAGTGCGCAGCACGTCGGGGTGGTCCAGGAGCGTCCGCAGGCCGCGCACGCCCAGCGCCGGGTTCGGCTCGTCCGCCGGGGTCAGGAAGTCCAGAGGCTTGTCCGCACCCGCGTCCAGCACCCGCACGACGACCCGGCCCTCCGGGAACGCCTCCAGCACCTGACGGTAGGCCTCGACCTGCTTCTCCTCGGACGGCGCGTTCTTGCTGTCGTCGAGGAACAGGAACTCGGTACGGAACAGGCCCACACCCTCGGCACCGGCCGCCAGGGCCGCCGGCACATCCGCCGGTCCGCCCACGTTGGCCAGCAGCGGCACCTTGTGCCCGTCCGCGGTGACACCCGGACCGGTCGAGGCGGTCAGCGCGGCCTTGCGTTCGGCGGCCGCGGCCTCCAGCTCGGCCTTCTTCTCCGCACTCGGGTTCACGAAGATGTCGCCGGTACTGCCGTCGACGGCGATGACCGTGCCCTCGACAAGCTCACCGGCGCCCGGCAGCGCAACAACGGCCGGCACCCCGAGCGCCCGCGCCAGGATCGCGCTGTGGCTCGTCGGCCCACCTTCCTCGGTCACGAAACCGAGCACCAGAGTCGGGTCAAGAAGAGCGGTGTCCGCGGGCGCCAGATCCCGCGCGACCAACACGTACGGCTCGTCGCTGTCCGGGACACCCGGCATCGGAACCCCCAGCAGCCGGGCGACGATACGATTCCGCACATCGTCCAGGTCGGCCACGCGGCCGGCCAGGTACTCACCGGCTCCGGCCAGCAGTTCGCGGTACGCGGCGAACGCGTCGTACACGGCACGTTCGGCGGTGCTGCCGACGGCGATCCGGCGCTCCACGTCGGCCATCAGCTCCGGGTCCTGGGCCATCATGGCCTGCGCCTCGAGCACCGCCTGGGCCTCACCGCCGGCCAGGTTGCCCCGCGCCATCAGGTCGGCGGCGACGGCCTCCACGGCCTGCCGGGCACGCCCCGGCTCCCGCTCCGCCTCTTCCGCCGGGATCTGCTTGGCAGGCGGCTCCAGCACCGCCGTTCCCATGTGCCGAACCTCGCCGATCGCCACCCCGTGGCTCACGCCGACGCCTCGCAGCGTTGTCTCCATCTCACCCGTCTCCGATAGTGCGGCGGGCCCCGCCGCCGCGGTGGTTGTCGTGGTCGCCGTCCTCTCCGTCATACGACGGGACGGCGTCGGGGTCGTCAGTTCCAGACGAAGAGGCTGTCGCCGGCCTTCACGTCACCGTCGTCACGGACGTCGGAGAGGGAGTCGGCCGTGGCCTCCAGGGCCACGACAGGGCACACCGGGGACTTACCGGCGGCCTCGACCGCGGCCGGGTTCCAGCGGATGACGCCCTGGCCGCGGGTCACGGTGTCGCCCTTGTTGACGAGAAGCTCGAAGCCCTGGCCGTTGAGTTGCACCGTGTCGATACCGAGGTGGGTGAGCACGCCGTGGCCGCTCTCGTCGACGACGACGAACGCGTGCGGGTGCAGGGAGACGATGACGCCGTCCACGGGCGCCACGACCTCGGAAGGCTCTCGCGCGGGGTCGATCGCTGTGCCCGGGCCGACCATGGCCCCGGAGAAGACCGGATCCGGCACGGCGGCCAGTCCAATAGCGCGTCCTGCCAGAGGGGACGTCACGGTGGTCATGGGAAGCCTCCCGGAGATGGAGCTGCTTACGGGCCGTCACTACCTGTTCCGGACGGCACTGAGCAGCAGCGTATGTCATATGAAGTGGCGGTTCCGCATGGAAGCTACCAGGTAGTGGTCTAGACCACCAGCCTAATGGATTTGCACGGGCTCCGAGGGTCCGTGTACAGTCGTACTCCTGCTTGAGGCGGAGCGGCGCTAAAAGGCGTCCTCGCTCAGCAGCACCCAAATTTGTCAGATCCTAACTCGGGATCATCTTCCGCATGTCTGCGGGAGGGTGGTCAGAGGGCCGGAAAAACACTGATAGAGTTTGGAACACCGAAGGGAAGCCCGGAGGAAAGCCCGAGAGGGTGAGTACAAAGGAAGCGACCGTTCCTTGAGAACTCAACAGCGTGCCAAAAGTCAACGCCAGATATGTTGATACCCCGTCTCCGGCCATCATGGCTGGGGCGAGGTTCCTTTGAAGAAAAACACAGCGAGGATGCTGTGAACCACTGGATTATTCCTTCGGTGGTTCCGCTCTCGTGGTGTCGTCCCGATTACGGGAAAACATTCACGGAGAGTTTGATCCTGGCTCA
>NZ_JBSHAF010000003.1:0-48838 GCF_053611365.1 Streptomyces sp. NPDC054813
AAACGCCCGGTTACATTCCGAACCCGGAAGCTAAGCCTTACAGCGCCGATGGTACTGCAGGGGGGACCCTGTGGGAGAGTAGGACACCGCCGAACAAATTTTGAGAAAGGCCCACGCCGTTATGGCGTGGGCCTTTCTGCGTTTACAGGTGCGTTTAAGCTCGATGGTATGCGCTACGACCTGGTTATCTTCGACAACGACGGCGTCCTCGTCGACAGTGAGCCCATCTCCAACCGGCTCCTGGCCGCCTATCTCACCGAGCTCGGGCATCCCACCTCCTACGAGGACTCCATACGGGACTACATGGGATCCGCGATGCACCGGGTCCACGAGCTCGTCCAGGAGCGCACCGGACAGCGGCTGCCCGACGACTTCGACGACGTCTTCCACGCGCGCGTGTTCACCGCCTTCGAGGCGGAGTTGAAGCCCGTCGCCGGGGCGGCGGAGGTGCTTGAACAGCTGGCGGCGGACAAGGTGCCGTACTGCGTGGCGTCGTCCGGAAGCCATGAGCGGATTCGCGTGGGGCACCGTACGACCGGGCTCGACCGGTGGTTCGACGAGTCGCGGGTGTTCAGTTCGCAGGACGTGGGGAGGGGCAAGCCGGCGCCGGATCTCTTCCTGTACGCGGCCGAGCGGATGGGGGTCGCGCCGGAGCGCTGCGCCGTCGTGGAGGACAGTCCGCTGGGCGTGCAGGCGGCTGTCGCGGCCGGTATGGACGTGTACGGGTACACGGCGATGACGCCGGCCGACCGGCTGCACGGAGCCACCCAACTCTTCTCCGACCTGGGGCGGTTGGCTGACCTGCTCGAATGACCGATCGCATCATGGTGGGGCTGACAATTGTCATGCCGAGCTACGGACGATCGTTTCTACTGGGGGACCCGGCCCGGACGCGAAGCTAAGAACATGACGAAGACGACGAACGCCGGGTCCCCGAACAGCAACCAGGACAAGCAGCAGCCCAGCGTGCTGGAGAACTTCAAGCCGCTGATCGTGGACGTGGCGGTTCCCCTCGGGTCGTACTACCTCTTCAAGGGCGCCTTCGGGATGAGCACCTTCGCGGCGCTCGCCTGGAGCAGTGTGGTGCCGGCGCTGCGGACGGTGTGGAGCGTGGCCAAGGAGCGTCGGGGCAACGCGTTCGCGGGGCTCATCCTGCTGGTGAACCTGGTGTCGCTGGCGCTGAGCTTCGTCTCCGGAGACCCGCGGCTGATGCTCGCGAAGGACAGCGGGGTCAGCAGCGCGATCGGGATCGCGATCCTGGTGTCGGTGGCGGCGGGCCGGCCGATGATGACCGAGGGGCTGAAGCCGTTCGTGCTGAAGGGCGACGCGGCCAGGGCGGCGGCCTTCGAACGGCTGCGGTCCGGGTCGGCCGCGTTCCGGCGGTCGGAGCGGGTCTACTCTCTCGTGTGGGGTGTGCTGCTGCTCGCCGAGTGCGCGGTGCGGATCGTGGGGGCGTACACCCTGCCCGTGGACACCATGGTGTGGCTCGGCACGGTCATCCTGGTCGGCGCGATCGGGATCGGGATGGTGGTCAGCGGCGGGCTCGCCGCCGAGCCGATGGCCCGGATGATCTCCGCCGAGGTGAAGGCCATGGAGGGGACGTCGGAGGAGAGGGCGGCGGAGACTGCGGGCAGCGGGAAGCGTGAGGTGGCTGTCGCCGCCTGACACCGCCGAAGGTAAAGGTGAAGGAAATTCATCTTTGGCTGGATCTACCCACGAGTACGCCGGGGCCCTACGCTCGCCGCCATGACAGATGTGCTGCGGCGCGGTAGGGCCTCGTTGGCGTTCAGCTTCTTCACGCAGGGCGCCACTTTCGCGCTGCTCGTGACGCGCATCCCCGCCATCCAGGACCGGTACGGCGTCTCCGACGCGCTGCTGCCGGTCTTTCTCGCCGCCGTGCCGATCCTGGCCGGGGTCGGCAGTGTGACCACCGAGCAGCTGGTGAAGCGAATACGGCCCAGCCGGCTGCTGCGCTGGTCCCAGCCCGTGGTGATGCTGGCGCTGCTCGGGGTCGGGGCCGGCGGCCAGGTGGCCGAGCTGGCAGTCGCGCTGGCCGCGTTCGGGCTGGCGGTCGGGGCGTTGGACGCCTCGATGAACATGCTGGGGGTGAGCCTGCAGCGGACGTACGGGCGCAGCATCATGCTCAGCTTCCACGCCGTCTACAGCCTGGGCGGGATTCTGGGGGCCTCGCTGGCCTGGGTGGGGGCGCACTGGCATCTCGCGCTGTGGGTGTCGTACCTGCCGGTCGTCGCGGTGCTGTTGCCGGCCGCGCTGGTGGCCAGCCGGTGGTACGTGGACGGCCAGCCGACGGAGGACGCCGAGGTCGGGGCGGGCGCCGGTGCGGGCGGTGGTGTCGTCTTCAAGCTGCTGCTGCCGCTGTGCCTGGTGATGACGTTCGCCTACATCGGGGACTCGACCGTCTCCAACTGGAGTGCGAAGTATCTGAAGGACGTGCTGGGGAGCAGTGAGCAGCTGGCCACCGTGCCGTACAACGTGTACATGGTGACCACGCTGGTCGGGCGGGCCATCGGGGACTTCGGGGTACGGCGGTTCGGGGCCGTGGCGGTCGTACGGCTGGGGGCGCTGGTGGCGGCGGTCGGGTTCGCGGTGGTGGCGGGGGCGTCCGGAGCCTGGGTCGGGATGGTCGGGTTCACCCTGTTGGGGCTGGGGTTGTGCGTCCTGGTGCCGCAGACCTTCGCGGCGGCCGGGCGGTTGTTCCCGGGGGGTTCGGATGCGGCCATCGCCCGGCTGAACATCTTCAACTACGTCGGGTTCCTGATCGGTTCGCCGTTGGTGGGGGCGCTGGGCGACGCGTGGAGCTATCGCGGTGCGATGCTGGTGCCGATGGTGTTGGTGCTGGTGACGTTGGTGTACGCCCGTTCGTTCGCGACTCAACCGGACCGATACGGTGGCGGGCATGAGCGGCCGCGCACAGCTGATGTGGGACGAGGCAGTAACGGGCTATGACTTCGGTCCGGGCCATCCGATGGATCCGGTCCGGCTGGCGTTGACCCGGAGACTGGTCGATGCGTTCGGGCTCGACCGGGCGGTGGATGTCGTCGCGGCGAAGCCGGCCGGGGAGTCGACGCTGCGGCTGGTGCACCGGGAGGACTACGTCGAGGCGGTGAAGGCGGCTTCGGCCGATCCCGCGGCGGCCGATCAGTCGTACGGGCTGGGGACGATGGACGATCCCGCGTTCGCCGGGATGCACGAGGTGTCCGCGTTGATCGCCGGGCAGTCGGTGGGAGCCGCCGAGGCGGTGTGGCGGGGGGACGTCGACCACGCCGTGAACTTCGCGGGTGGGTTGCATCATGCGATGCCGGGGGCGGCCTCCGGGTTCTGTATCTACAACGACGCCTCGCTGGCGATTGCGCGGTTGCTGGAGCTGGGTGCAGAGCGGGTCGCCTATGTGGATGTGGACGTGCATCACGGGGACGGGGTGCAGGCCGCGTTCTGGGAGGATCCGCGGGTTCTGACCATCTCGCTGCACGAGCATCCCCGTACGTTGTTCCCGCAGACCGGGTGGCCGCAGGAGGTCGGGGCCGGGGCGGGGGAGGGCTCCGCGGTGAATGTGGCGCTGCCGGCGGGGACCGGGGACGCGGGGTGGTTGCGGGCGTTCCATGCGGTCGTGCCGGAGCTGGTCGCCGACTTCCGGCCGCAGGTGCTGGTGACTCAGCACGGCGCCGACACGCACTTCGAGGACCCGCTGGCGCATCTCGCCGTTTCGCTGGACGCGCAGCGGGCTGTGCAGGTGGCCTGCCATGAGCTGGCGCACGAGTACGCCGGGGGGAAGTGGGTCGCGTTGGGTGGTGGGGGGTACGAGGTGGTGGATGTCGTGCCCCGGTCGTGGACGCATCTGGTGGCGATTGCCGCGGGGCGGGAGATCGCGCCGGAGGCGCTGGTTCCTGAGACGTGGCGGCAGGAGGTGTTCGCTCGGACTCGGCAGTTGGGGCCGGGGCGGATGACGGACGGGCGGTGGCCGGTGGGATGGGCGGAGTGGGAGGCGGGATACGACCCCGCTGACCGCCTGGACCAGGCGGTGCTGGCTACTCGGCGGGCCGTGTTTCCGTTGCGGGGGCTGTTGGCTTAGAGGTTGGCTGATCGTTACGCCAACCGTGGGGTGTTGCTCTGCTTACGGGGTTTTCGGGCGGCCGGGTCCATCACTATTTCTGGCGTGTCGAGTGGTGGCGGGCTTCGGGATTATCTGGTGGCCGTGGGGCTGGCGGGGGTGGTGGCTTCCGCTCGGGAGCGGAGTCTTCGGCGTTATCGGCTGTTCGCGGCTCGGGATCCTCGGGTGTTGATCGGTATTGATCCGCAAGGGGCGTGGAGCGAGCGGGATTTGGTTCGGTTGATGGCGGGCAAGTGTGGGGTTTCGGACGATCCCCGGTGCGTTTCAGGGCATGATGTGATCGATCCTGAGTTGACCGTCGCCGCGCTCGATGCCTTCGCGGAGCGGGTGGGGGATGTCGCCCGGCGGCGGGCTCCCGTGTTGTTCGGGACCGGGCACCCGCACCGGCTGATCGGCTTCTACGCCGGTCTCGCGGACGCGTTGTCGGCGGCGGGATGTGAGGTTCTCACCCCCGCGCAGGGTCGCTGTGTCGACATAACGACCCGGTTCGGTCTACGTACGTGCAACCTCGATTACGTACAAGGTGTCGGGTTGGTGCGGGAATCGGGAGGTGAACGCCCCGGTTGTGCGCCGGGTGCGCACACGCACTCACCGCTGCCGGTTCGGGTGGCGCTGGATGCGGCGGCGGGCGGTGGCGGGCCGTTGCCCGAGCTGGTGGTGGGGGACCACGGGTGGGTCTGCGGTGCTGGTCAGCTCGGGTTTGAGGCCATTGGGCTGGCGGATACGGATGACCCCGCGCTCTTTGTGGGCGAGGCCGAGGGGGTCGTGTCCGTCGCCGTTCCGGTTGATGACGGCGTGCGGTCCGATTACTACACGCCGCTTACCCGCTACGTACTCAATCGAGCGTGTCTGTCACAGTAGGCCGCCGATGGGTGCACCTCTTCCCCACTCGCATCACCCGCCCCTACATTGGGGAGTGAGCACGCAACGACGAAGAGTCACCGGAAGGGGAAGCCGGTGGCCCGTCGAGTGCGGAAGGTTCAGGTGTGTCATGGCAGCTGGCGAGAGGCCTCTCAACGAGGTTGTGTTCCTTACCGTGGCGGAGGTCGCCGCGGTGATGCGAGTGTCGAAGATGACCGTGTACCGGCTGGTGCACAGCGGTCATCTGCCCGCGATCCGGGTGGGGCGGTCCTTCCGCGTCCCCGAGCAAGCGGTACACGAGTACCTTCGCGAGAGCTATGTGGGGGTGGAGACCGCCTGACGACGGTTTCGGGATACCCCGGAGCACCTCGATTACGACCTCAGCGCTCGGGCGGGTAGGCTAGCCCCTCGTAGGTCGTATGGGCCCATGGCGCCCAACACCGAGTGATGAGAAGTGAGCGAGGGTAGTCGTGGGCTCTGTTATCAAGAAGCGGCGCAAGCGGATGGCCAAGAAGAAGCACCGCAAGCTGCTCAAGCGCACGCGCGTTCAGCGCCGTAACAAGAAGTAATTACGGCGCCGAGCCGCGAGAGCTTGTGTATGGCCCCCCACCAGTACGGTGGGGGGCCATACGCATTTTCCGGCCGCGACGGCTCACCCTGGCCCGCTGAGGGTCATGCCAGCGCAACATCAACCCGCTAAGTTGGCCCGCATACGGGAACACGGAAGAAAGGCGCTGATCTTGGGGAAGGTCGTGCTCGTGACCGGAGTGGCCCGTCAACTTGGGGGCCGGTTCGTACGACGGATCCAGCGTGACCCCGACGTCGACCGGGTCGTCGCCGTGGACGCGGTGGCGCCGGAGCATCATCTGGGCGGGGCCGACTTCATCCAGACCGACATCCGCCAGCCGACCATCGCCCGCATCCTCGCCGAGACCGGCGCCGACACGGTCGTCCACATGGACGTGACCGGTACGCCGCTCGGCAGCGGGAGCCGGGCCACCGTGAAAGAGACCAACGTCATCGGGACCATGCAGCTGCTCGGTGCCTGCCAGAAGTCACCGAACGTCAAGCGCCTGGTGATCAAGTCCAGTACGAACGTGTACGGCTCCGCGCCGAGGGATCCCGCCGTCTTCACCGAGACGACCCCGCCGAAGTCCCTGCCGAGCGGGGGGTTCGCGAAGGACACGGTGGAGGTGGAGGGGTATGTGCGGGGGTTCGCCAGGAGGCGGCCCGACGTGGCGGTGTGCGTGCTGCGGTTCGCCAATATCCTCGGGCCGACCGCCGACACCCCGCTCGCCTCCTATTTCTCCCTCCCTGTGCTGCCCACCGTCTTCGGGTACGACCCCCGGCTGCAGTTCGTGCACGAGGACGATGTGATCGACGTCCTGCGGATCGCCTCGCGCGAGCCGGCGCGGGGGACCCTGAACAGCGGCACGTTCAACATCGCGGGCGACGGCGTGCTGTTGCTCTCCCAGTGCTCGAGGCGGCTGGGGCGGCCCACCGTGCCGCTGCTGCTGCCGGCGGTCACCTGGGCCGGGTCCCTGGTACGGACGCTCGGTATGAGCGACTTCTCACCCGAGCAGATCCGGCTGCTGACACACGGCCGGGTGGTCGCCACCGGCCAGATGCGCGAGACGCTGGGATTCCAGCCGAAGTACACGACGGCGGAGACGTTCGCGGACTTCGTGCGCGCCCAGGCCACGGGGCTGCTGCCGCCGCAGGCGGTGGCGGCCGCCGTCGACCGGATCGCCGCCCTGCCCGTCCTGAGCGGCGGGAAGACACCGACGCAGAGCGCCAACTGAGGAGCGCAACACGATGGCGGACGCCAAGGTCATTCCGTTCGACGACGACCGGTCCCGCGGGGCTGCCGTGCAGCGGCCGGCCCGGCGCCGGGGGCCGGGCAACCGGCGCAAGGGCGGCGGCGAGCAGGCGGCGGTGCGCGAGTCCGGGGTGGTGCGTGAGGTCCAGCCTCTCGCCGGGCGGATCCCCGCGCAGGAAGATGTTCATGTGACCCGGGAGAGCGCAGAGACGGACGTGCCGGAGCCGCACGACGACGCCGGCCTGGAGCAGCGCGTCGCACGCGGTCTCGCGTTCCTGCGCCGACGGCTGACCGGGGACTACGAGGTCGACGACTTCGGGTACGACGAGGAGCTGACCGACCAGGTCCTGATGTCCATGCTGCGGCCGGTGTACGAGAAGTACTTCCGTGTCGAGGTGAAGGGCATGGAGAACATCCCGGCCGAGGGCGGTGCGCTGATCGTCGCCAACCACTCCGGGACGCTGCCGATGGACGGGCTGATGATGCAGGTCGCGGTGCACGACCATCATCCGGCGAATCGTCACCTCAGGCTGCTGGCGGCCGATCTGGTCTTCGTGCTGCCGGTGGTGAACGAACTGGCGCGCAAGCTCGGGCACACGCTCGCGTGCGCGGAGGACGCGGAGCGGCTGCTGGGGCAGGGTGAGCTGGTCGGGGTGATGCCGGAGGGGTTCAAGGGCATCGGGAAGCCGTTCAGCGAGCGGTACAAGCTCCAGCGGTTCGGGCGGGGCGGGTTCGTCTCGACCGCGCTGCGGCAGGGGGCGCCGATCATTCCCTGCTCGATCGTGGGGGCCGAGGAGATCTACCCGATGCTCGGCAACGCGAAGACGTTGGCCCGGGTGCTGGGCATTCCGTACTTCCCGCTGACGCCGACGTTTCCCTGGCTCGGGCCGCTCGGGGCGGTGCCGCTGCCGACGAAGTGGACGATTCAGTTCGGGGAGCCGATCCGTACGGACGGCTATCCGCCGGAGGCGGCCGAGGATCCGATGCTGATGTTCAACCTGACGGACCAGGTGCGGGAGCAGATCCAGCACACGCTGTACAAGTTGCTTGTGCAGCGGAGGTCGGTTTTTTTCTGAGTGCGATGCGTTGAGTGTCGCCTGCGGGTCCGGTGGGGGCTGGTCGCGCCCACGCGGCGGAGCCGCATATCAGATACAGCCCCGCGCCCCTGAAGGCGCGCTGAGGGCGCCCCTCGTGTGGAGAGGCGCCCTCGGAACCCGCTAGTTCGACGCGTCCTCGCTGTCGATGCCCAGGCCCGGTAGCAGGCCGGGGAGGAGCGGGGGCAGGGTGACGTCCGGTTCGCTGGTCGGGCTCTTCGACGGGGCCGCGCTGCTGCCGCCCGAACTCCCGGTCTTCGGGGGATCCAGGAGGCCGCCTGCGGTGCCGCCGATCAGGCCGTCGTCGGCGCTGCCGGAGGCCGAGCCGCTGGGGCTGCCGGTGCCGGACTCGTGGCCCGAGGCGGAGCTGCCCGAGGACGACGGGGCCGTCGACCGGTGGCTGCCGGAGGTGCCGGTGGACGCCGTGCCGGTGCCCTGCCCGCCGGTGCCGCTCCCGGTGCTCTGGGAGGGCTGGGGGAGCAGGGACTGCAGCGGGGCGACCTCTTCGTCTATGGCGTCGAAGACCGACGACACCTGCTGGCTGACGTCCCCGAGCTGGACCGGGAGCCTGTCACGCAGCGCGCCCCAGGCCTGGCGGTGGGACTGGGCGAAGGCGGACAGCACCTGGATGGGGCCCAGCGAGTTCGGATCGCGCTCGTAGGCCTCGTGCAGGAGCCGGTGGCCCTCGGTGACGTCGTGCTGCATACCGGACAGGGTG
This sequence comes from Streptomyces sp. NPDC054813, assembly GCF_053611365.1. NCBI lineage: Bacteria > Bacillati > Actinomycetota > Actinomycetes > Kitasatosporales > Streptomycetaceae > Streptomyces > Streptomyces sp. NPDC054813. The sequence continues at coordinate 8,622 of NZ_JBSHAF010000003.1, forward strand.
CGGCGGATCTCGCCGATGGACTCGTGGTCGAGCTGGCCGCCGCGGTCCCGTTCCATCAGCCGGCGGGCCTCCATCAGCCGGGTCGAGGCCTGGTCGAGGTAGGTCTGGCCGCGTTGGTCGTCACCGTCGGCCAGATAGTTCAGCCTGAAGTCCTCGATGCCGCGTTTGAGGCCGTACAGCGAGTCGCCGGGCAGGGCGTCGGAGCTGGCGGCGGCGACCCCGCCGAAGGCTCCGGCGGCCACGCCGACGCTCAGGCCGCCCGCGGCGAGCCCTTTGGTGAGCCGGGAACGCGGTCGCAGTTTGCCCAGTGGGCTGGCCCGGTGTGCGCCCTTGGCCCGGTGGGAGCGCTGCTCGGGAAGCGACGCTTCCACCGCCCCGCCCAGGGTGCCCTCCGCCAGCATGGCCTCCATAGCGGCCACCAGCTGGGCCCGGTGGACGACCTTGACCTGCGGGTCGAGCACCGGCTTGGGCAGCGCGGCGAGCCCTGTCGCCAGGGCCAACAGCTCGCCCTGATCGGTCCGTTCGGCCCGGTCCGCGGTGGCCGGCGGATCGCCCGCCGGTACCTCGGACCGCTCGGCCGCCGGGTCCCGGTCGGGCTGCTCCTCCAGGGCCTGGGCGAAGGCGTTCGCCCGCCGGTGCGCCGATACGTTCGCGATCACTGGCGGCACCTCCTCTCGTCATGACGGTCGACTCCCCAGGGGGTCCTGAGGGTTGCACGCCCTCGACCGATCCACACGAACGTGTGATCAGGGTCTTGCTGGACGTGACCACAGGGAGCCTGTATCCCGCACAACGAGTGGCTCGGCACTTGGGTTACGGACGACCGACGATCGGCTGAGAAAGACAACGGGCTTTCACCGAGCGTGAGTTGGGTGTTGCCGAGCGTGCCCGGCTCAGCGTGCGTCATCCGGGAGGAGCCGGGCGAGAGTGCGCACGGCCCGGTACTGGAGGGTCTTGATGGCGCCCTCGTTCTTGCCCATCACGCGGGCGGTCTCGGCGACCGAGAGGCCCTGGAGGAAGCGGAGCGTCACGCACTCCTGCTGCTGGGGGTTGAGTCGTCGTACGGCGTCCAGGAGCGCCGCGTTCGAGAGGGACTCCAGGACGGAGTCCTCCGGGGAGCGCTCGACCTCGTTGGCGTCGAGCATCTCGCCGGTGGTGACCTCCAGCCGGAAGCGGCTCGACTTGAAGTGGTCGGCGACCAGGTTGCGGGCGATGGTGACCAGCCAGGCGCCGAAGTCGCGGCCCTGCCAGGTGAAGGTGCCGATCCTCCGGAGAGCGCGCAGGAACGTCTCACTGGTGAGGTCCTCGGCGGTCGCCTTGCCGCCGACGCGGTAGTAGATGTAGCGGTACACGGTGTCGCTGTACTGGTCGTAGAGGCGTCCGAAGGCGTCGGACTCGCCGGCCTGGGCGCGCTCCACGAGATCCATCATCCGGGCGCTGTCGCTGTCCGCGGCCGGGCGGCGGGCGGTGGGCGCGGCGGTGCCGGTGCCGGTGGCACGGCCGCGTCTGCCGACGGCGCGCCCGTCGCCCGACCGCCGCCCCTCGACGACGGCGCTGCGCGCCGGCACCTGTTCCATGCCGTCGGCCAGTGCGTAGCACGGGCCGATCGGTGCGGCGGTGGCGAAGGCGGGGACGGCATACGCGGTCGGGACAAGGCCGCGCAGCGTCTCTTTGACCGTTGCGACAGTTGCGCGCAGCGTAGCCAGGCCCGAGGCGTCAACCCCGACGTGTGGGTACACGGGACTCCCAGAGGCAGAGCTTCCATCACGTGCAGTACGGAACCTTTCACCCGTCGTAGCGACGGAGGGGTACCGGTTTGCGTCTGAGGAGAATAACGCTTCGTGCAGGCACTGCTACACCGAGTTGCTCAAATCACCGATTGCGTCGCTTCTGTAACCGATTTGGGGCGGTTCAAGTGCCGCAGGGTGATCGGTTGTTGATCAGAAAGATGCGTGTTGAGGCGGAGTAGAGGGCGTGTTGGGATGGCGGCGCGATAATTCGGGCGCGCGAGGTTTGGGGCGCCGGGGTGTGCGGGTGCGGGGGCGGGCGTGGGGGACGCTTACCGGCGCTTGCGGGGTGCCGCCCGCGCCCACCCGTGCCGCCTGGGGGGAGGGGGCTGATGGGCCCGTGGCTATGGAGACGCGGCTGGAGAGCGGCCCGTCAGGGGCGCGGGGAACTGCGCGAGCGGCCACAGGCCACCCGCGGCCGGGATGCGGCCCGCAGTCCTACGGCGACGTCCCGCCGGCACGCCCCGGCTACCGGCGCCGCCGGCTCAGGGCGATCGCCGCCGCCGTGCCACCGGCAACCGCTCCCACCCCGGCCGCCGCCGGGATGCCCACCTTCGCCGCCTTGCGGCCCGTGCGGTAGTCGCGCAGGCGCCAGTCCATCTCGCGGGCGTGCCTGCGCAGCTTCGTGTCCGGGTTGATCGCGTACGGGTGGCCGACCAGGGACAGCATCGGGATGTCGTTGTGGGAGTCGCTGTAGGCCGCGCAGCGGGACAGGTCCAGGCCCTCGGCGGCGGCGAGGGCGCGTACCGCCTCGGCCTTCGCCGGGCCGTGCAGGGGCTCGCCGACCAGCTTGCCCGTGTAGATGCCGTTGACCGACTCGGCGACCGTGCCGAGCGCGCCCGTCAGGCCCAGCCGGCGGGCGATCACGCCGGCGATCTCCACCGGTGCCGCTGTGACGAGCCACACCTTCTGTCCCGCGTCCAGGTGGGCCTGGGCGAGGGCGCGGGTGCCGGGCCAGATGCGCTCGGCCATGTACTCGTCGTAGATCTCCTCGCCGATGGTCTGCAGCTCGGCGACCCGGTGGCCCTTGACGATGGACAGGGCGGAGTCCCGCGCGTCCTGGATGTGCTGCGGGTCCTCGACGCCGGCCAGCCGGAACCAGGCCTGCTGCCAGGCGAACTTGGCCAGGTCGCGGGTCTCGAAGAACTTCCGCTTGTACAGGCCCCGGCCGAAGTGGAAGATCGCGGCGCCCTGCATGACCGTGTTGTCGAGGTCGAAGAACGCGGCGGCCTTGGTGTCGCCGAGCACCGGGAAGTCCGGTTCCGCGGCGTCCTTGGACAAGGCGCCGTCGGCCGGGGCCGACGCGTCCTCGGCCAGGGCTTCCTGGCTCTTGCGCGCGGCCTCTGCCGAGGCCTCGCCTGCCAACACGCTCCGCGCCGTGGCGGAGCGCCTACGGGGAGTGAGCCATCCGAGAGCGGCCATGTCGTGAGCATAGCCAGTCTGTTCGGTGGTCCCGGAGTCGCGGGAGTTGGGTGGGTGTGAACTCTCCGCGACCGGTCCGTTAAACAAGGCCTCGAACAGGGCGTGGCAAGGCGGGAGAATGGACCGCATGAGTCCTCTCTTCGGCCGCAAGGCACCTGCGTCTCGTGCGCGTTTGGTCACTCTGATCCGTAAGCCGGGTTGTCATTTGTGCGATGACGCACAGGTCGTGGTCGAGAAGGTGTGCGGCGAGCTGGGGGTGGACTGGGAAGAGAGGGACATCACCCAGGATTCGCAACTGCACGATCTGTACTGGGAGCAGATTCCGGTCGTACTCGTCGACGGTGAACAGCACACCTTCTGGCGTGTGAACGAAGAGCGCCTCCGCAAGGCACTGACCGACTAGTCCAAACGGGCCGGAAAGTCGCCTAGGATCGACGGCGGCTTGGTCTCGGGGGCGGGATTCGTGAGGAGTGTGTACTGTTTTGCCCCCATCTGAAATGGAGCGCGAGCGCCTCTGCGCCGGTTCCCCGCGACTGCGCCGGGGGCGCGTGACCCCGGTCACGTTGGCCGGGCAAATCGGACACAATCTTTGTGCACGCGTTCACAAAGACATAGCCTGCTGTCGACGGGGCGGTCTGGGAACGTGTGACCGTCCGCAGCCCCGCTCTACCCGCAGGAGCACCGTGGCAACTGGCCGAACTCACCGACCGGCGACCCGCAGCCGAGGGATCCCCGAGGCCACCGTCGCCAGGCTTCCGCTGTACCTCCGGGCGCTGACCGCACTGTCGGAGCGCTCGGTCCCCACGGTCTCCTCCGAGGAGCTGGCGGCCGCCGCGGGGGTCAACTCCGCGAAGCTGCGCAAGGACTTCTCCTACCTGGGCTCGTACGGAACGCGCGGTGTCGGCTACGACGTCGAGTATCTCGTCTACCAGATCTCCCGTGAGCTGGGCCTGACCCAGGACTGGCCGGTTGTGATCGTCGGTATCGGTAACCTCGGCGCCGCCCTGGCCAACTACGGCGGCTTCGCGTCCCGCGGCTTCCGGGTCGCGGCCCTCATCGACGCCGACCCGGCGATGGCCGGAAAGCCGGTCGCGGGCATCCCGGTGCAGCACACCGACGAGCTCGAGAAGATCATCACCGACAACGGTGTGTCGATCGGGGTCATCGCCACGCCCGCCGGTGCCGCCCAGCAGGTCTGTGACCGGCTCGTGGCCGCCGGGGTCACCTCCATCCTGAACTTCGCGCCGACCGTGCTGACCGTCCCGGACGGTGTCGACGTGCGCAAGGTCGACCTCTCCATCGAGCTGCAGATCCTCGCCTTCCACGAGCAGCGCAAGGCCGGCGAGGACCACGAGGGAACGGTTCCGCCCGTCGCCGCCGCCCGCCAGGACTCCACCGAGCAGGGACCCGACGGGGACGTACCCGCCGTGATGCCGGCATGAGTCTCCTCGTCGTCGGGCTGAGCCACCGCAGCGCCCCGGTCAGCGTCCTGGAACGGGCCGCGCTCACCACGGACGCCCAGGTCAAGCTGGTCCAGGACACGGTCGCCGCCGAACCGGCCGGCGAGGCCGCGATCCTCGCCACCTGCAACCGCATCGAGCTCTACGCCGACGTGGACAAGTTCCACGCCGGAGTCGCCGAGCTGTCCACCCTGCTCGCCCAGCACTGCGGGGTCGGCCTCGACGAGCTCACCCCCTATCTCTATGTGCACTACGAGGACCGGGCCGTCCACCATCTGTTCTCGGTGGCCTGCGGGCTGGACTCGATGGTCGTGGGCGAAGGACAGATCCTCGGCCAGATCAAGGACTCGCTCGCCCTGGCGCAGGAGATGCACAGCGCCGGCCGGCTGATGAACGACCTCTTCCAGCAGGGCCTGCGAGTCGGCAAACGGGCCCACTCCGAGACCGGGATCGACCGGGCCGGACAGTCCCTGGTCACCTTCGGCCTGGCACAGCTCGCCGCCGGTACCGACGTCGAGGCCTGGGCCAAGGGCAGGAAGGCGCTGGTCATCGGCGCCGGATCGATGTCCTCGCTGGCCGCCGCCACGCTGGCGCGGGCGGGCGTCGCGGAGATCGTCGTGGCGAACCGGACGTACGACCGTGCCGAGCGCCTGGCCCAGATCCTCAACGACAGCGACGACACGGACGTGGTGGCCCGCGCGGTACCGATGGACTCGGTGCCGGTCGAGCTGACACGTGCCGACGTCGCCGTCTCCTGCACGGGTGCGACGGGGCTGGTGCTGACAGCGGAGGCCGTTGCCGAGGCGCTCGGCGGACGGGTACCGGATGCCGCCGCGGGCCGGGGGCCGGTCACCGGACCCGGCGCCGACGGGTTGCCGGCCGGCTCCACGCTTCCCCAGTCCCGGCTTCGCCCGACCGGGGGGACCCCCGTCGCCCCGGGCGGCACGCATACCCGCGGCTTGACGGACTCCGACGAGAACTGCCCGCTCGACCTCGCGGCCGAGCAGAGCGGTTTCTCCGTGATGGGCGAGGCCGCCGTCGCCGGGATGGCCGCCGCCGAGCTGGAGCAGCACGCGGCCTGGGTGGACAACGCCACCGTCGACATCCGGGACGCCGGGCGCCGTACGCCCGAGGCCGACGCGGAGCTGATCGGCGCGCTCGCCGCGACCGCCGCCCGGGTGGGGCGCATCCCCGAGCTGCGCAAGCCCGAGCCGGTCGCCGGCTTCGTCCGGCCCGCCCCCGAGCTCTTCCTCCTCGACCTCGCCATGCCCCGCGACATCGACGCTGCCGCGCACCGGCTGGCCGGGGTGCGGCTGGTGGACATCGAGTCGCTGGCGGAGGCGTCCGCGGACGCCCCCATGGCGGCCGACGTGGACCAGGTGCGGGGGATCGTCGCCGACGAGGTGGCCGCCTTCGGGGCGGCACAGCGGGCCGCGCACATCACGCCGACCGTGGTCGCACTGCGCACCATGGCCGCCGACGTGATGGCCGGTGAGATCGCGCGGCTCGACGGACGCCTGCCCGACCTGGACGAACGGCAGCGCGGAGAGATCCGGCAGGCCGTGCACCGGGTCGTCGACAAGCTCCTGCACGCGCCGACCGTACGGGTCAAGCAGCTCGCGGCCGAGCCCGGCGGCGCCGGGTACGCGGACGCGCTGCGGACCCTGTTCGACCTCGACCCCGAGACGGTGGCCGCCGTCTCCCGGGCCGTGGACAGCACAGACAAGAAGGATCGACCGGCATGAGTGACAACCCCCTGCGACTGGGGACCAGGCGATCCAGACTCGCCATGGCCCAGTCCGGGCAAGTGGCGGAAGCCGTGAGCCGGGTGACCGGACGGCCCGTCGAGCTCGTCGAGATCACCACCTACGGCGACACCTCCCGCGAGCACCTCGCACAGATCGGCGGCACGGGGGTCTTCGTGACCGCCCTGCGGGACGCGCTGCTGCGCGGCGAGGTCGACTTCGCGGTTCACTCGCTCAAGGACCTACCGACCACGCAGCCCGAGGACCTGGTCCTGGCCGCCGTACCGGTACGCGAGGACCCGCGTGACGTGATCGTCGCCCGGGACGCGCTGAAGTTCACCGACCTGCCGCGCGGGGCCCGCATCGGCACCGGTTCGCCGCGCCGGGCGGCGCAGCTGAACGCGTACGCACGCACCCACGGGCTGGACATCGAGACCGTCCCGGTCCGCGGGAACGTCGACACGCGGATCGGATACATACACGACGGCGAGCTGGATGCGGTGGTGCTGGCCGCGGCCGGACTCAGCCGCATCGGCCGCCTCGACGAGGTGACCGACTTCCTGTCGGTCGACACGGTTCTGCCCGCCCCCGGCCAGGGGGCACTGGCGATCGAATGCGCCGCGGACAACGCGTCGCTGATCGCCGCGCTCGGGGAACTCGACGACCCGTTCACGCGGGCCGCCGTGACCGCCGAGCGATCACTGCTCGCCGCCCTGGAGGCCGGCTGCTCCGCCCCTGTGGGCGCGCTTGCCGACCTGCTGGCCGACGGGCAGATTGTCAAGGAAATGCGCCTGCGTGGCGTCGTCGGCACGACCGACGGCACACGGATGGTGCAGTTGTCCACCACCGGTCCCGTGCCCGAGACAAACGACCAGGCGACGGCGCTCGGTCGCGAACTCGCTACCGAGATGCTTGCCCAGGGCGCGGCCGGTCTGATGGGGGAGCGAGCACAGTGAGCCCCACCAACCTTCCCGCCGGCCTTGAACACGGGCACGTCACCTTCCTGGGTGCCGGACCCGGGGATCCGGGGCTGCTGACCTTGCGTGCCGTGGAGGCACTGTCCAGCGCGGACGTCCTGGTCGCCGAGCACGAGGTGCTCGACGTGATCAGGGCCCACGCCAGGCAGGGCGTCTCCGTCGTACCCATGAATCCGGGTTCCTCGTCGGACCCGTATCAGGGCACAGGCACGCCTCAACTAAAGGTTGTTGACGGAGCGTCAACAACCGCTGCGCTCCCGCCCGCGCGGGATGCCGCTCATCTTGTCATGGAGGCCGCGCGGGGCGGCAGGCGGGTCGTCCGTGCGGTGTCCGGGGACCCGGGACTTGATACGTACGCGACCGAGGAAATGCTCGCCTGCGCCGCCGCCGGTGTGCCCTTCGAGGTCGTGCCCGGTGTCGCGACGGCGGTGGGCGTACCCGCCTACGCCGGTGTGCCGCTGCGGGACGCCCATGGCGCGGACGTGCGTTTCGTGGACGCCCGTACCGCCTCCGACCGGTGCTGGACCGAGGTCGGCGCCTCGGACGGCACGGTCGTGGTGTCGACGACCCTCGACTCGGTGGCCGCGGCCGCCGGGGAACTGGTCGCCGCCGGCCGCAAGCCGGACACCCCGATGACGGTCACGGTCGCCGGTACCACCACCCGCCAGCGGACCTGGACCGCCACCCTCGGCACGGTCGCCCAGACCCTGAAGCAGGCGAAGGCGCTGCCCTCCCCGGAGGGCGGCCGGCCCGTGATAGCCGTGGTCGGTGAGCGGTCCGCCGCCGCCCAGCGCGACCAGTTGTCATGGTTCGAGTCCAAGCCGCTGTTCGGCTGGAAGGTCCTCGTGCCGCGGACGAAGGAGCAGGCGGCGACCCTCTCCGACCAGCTGCGTTCCTACGGAGCCGTGCCGCACGAGGTGCCGACGATCGCCGTCGAACCGCCGCGCACGCCCCAGCAGATGGAGCGCGCGGTCAAGGGCCTGGTCACCGGGCGGTACGAGTGGATCGCCTTCACCTCGGTGAACGCGGTCAAGGCCGTACGGGAGAAGTTCGAGGAGTACGGACTCGACGCGCGTGCCTTCGCGGGCATCAAGGTCGCGGCGGTCGGCGAGCAGACCGCGAAGGCGCTGGTCGCCTTCGGCGTGAAGCCGGACCTGGTGCCGTCGGGCGAGCAGTCCGCCGCCGGACTCCTTGAGGACTGGCCGCCCTACGACCCGGTCTTCGACCCGATCGACCGGGTGTTCCTGCCGCGCGCCGACATCGCCACGGAGACGCTGGTCGCCGGGCTGATCGAGCTGGGCTGGGAGGTGGACGACGTCACGGCCTACCGGACCGTGCGGGCGTCGCCGCCGCCGGCCGACACCCGGGAGGCCATCAAGGGCGGCGGCTTCGACGCGGTGCTCTTCACCTCGTCGTCCACCGTGCGGAACCTGGTGGGCATCGCCGGGAAGCCGCACAACGTGACGGTCATCGCGTGCATCGGACCGGCCACGGCCAAGACGGCCGAGGAGCACGGGCTGCGGGTGGACGTGATGGCTCCGGAGCCGTCGGTGGGCAAGCTGGCGGAGGCGCTGGCGGAGTTCGGGCTGCGGAGGCGCGCGAGCGCGCTGGAGGCCGGGGATCCGGTGACGCGGCCGAGTGAGCGGCGGCCGGGGGCTCGGCGGCGGCGTAGCACTACGTGAGTTGGGCCGCGGGGGGGTCTGGGGGCTGCGCCCCTCAGACTCCCCGTTTTTCAGGTGGGTGGGGATCCGCGGGCCCGGTGGGGGCTTGTCGCGCAGTTCCCCGCGCCCCTATTGGGGCGCGTCGTTGTCGAGGGTCTTCTTCCCTGACCTGACGCTCCGGCCCGCCCGGCCGGAGCACCGACGTCACGTCGGCAAGTGCGTGCAGGTGACGGGCGTAGCGTAGGGGCATGACGAAGTACGGCTCCTTCCCCGGCACGCGGCCGCGGCGGCTGCGGACCACCCCCGTCATGCGGCGCATGGTCGCCGAGACCCGGCTGCACCCCGCGGACTTCATCCTCCCGGCGTTCGTGCGCGAGGGTGTCACCGAACCGGTGCCGATCGCCGCCATGCCCGGCGTCGTGCAGCACACCCGGGACACCCTGAAGAAGGCGGCCCTGGAGGCCGTCGAGGCGGGCATCTCCGGGATCATGCTGTTCGGGGTGCCGGAGGAGGGCAAGAAGGACGCCCTCGGCACGCCCGGCACCGACCCCGACGGGATCCTCCAGGTCGCCCTGCGGGACGTGCGGGCCGAGGTCGGCGACGAGCTGCTCGTGATGTCCGACCTCTGTCTCGACGAGACCATCGACCACGGGCACTGCGGGGTGCTGGACGCCGAGGGCCGCGTGGACAACGACGCCACCCTGGAGCGGTACGCCGAGATGGCCCAGGTGCAGGCCGACGCGGGCGCCCATGTCGTGGGGCCCAGCGGGATGATGGACGGGCAGATCGGCGTCATCCGCGACGCCCTCGACCAGATCGGGCGGGAGGACGTCGCGATCCTCGCCTACACCGCGAAGTACGCCTCCGCCTTCTACGGGCCCTTCCGGGAGGCCGTCGGCTCGTCCCTCAAGGGGGACCGCAAGACCTACCAGCAGGACCCCCCGAACGCGCGGGAGTCGATGCGGGAGCTGGCCCTGGACCTGGAGGAGGGGGCCGACATGGTGATGGTCAAGCCGGCCGGGCCCTACCTCGACATCCTCGCCCGGGTCGCCGACGCCGTGGACGTGCCGGTCGCCGCCTACCAGATCTCCGGCGAGTACTCGATGGTCGAGGCCGCCGCCGAGAAGGGCTGGATCGACCGGGACCGGGCCATCCTGGAGACCCTCACCGGCATCAAACGGGCCGGCGCACAGAACATCCTCACGTACTGGGCGGTCGAGGCCGCCCGGATGCTCGGCTGAGCCTCGCAGGCAGAGGTCGGTGCCCGCTGTGAGATCTCGCGGCGGGCACTTTCAAGTCCCGCGCGGAGTTAGGTTGTTGCCACCTGATTCCGTGTTGGATCATTGGAGACGCCCATGTCCGGCGACGCCCTCGGCCAAGACCCCGGCGAGCTGAGCAGGAGGATCGACACCACCAGGGCACACCCGGCCCGCGTCTACGACGTCTTCCTCGGTGGCAAGGACCACTACCCCGCCGACCTGGCCGCGGCCTCCGCCGCGCTCTCCGCCAACCCGCGCGGCTACCTCGACGTCCGGCACAACCGCGACTTCCTGCGCCGCGCCGTGAACACGCTGGCCGACGAGGACGGCATCCGCCAGTTCCTCGACATCGGCACCGGCCTGCCCACCGCGGAGAACGTCCACCAGATAGCCCAGCGGATCACCCCCGACTCCCGGGTCGTGTACGTCGACAACGACCCGATCGTCCTCACCCACGCCCGCGCCCTGCTCACCAGCGGACCCGAGGGCCGTACCGACTACCTCGACGCCGACTTCAAGAACCCGGCGCAGATCCTCGAACAGGCCGCGAAGACGCTGGACTTCGACCAGCCGATCGCCCTGTGCCTGGTGGCGATCCTGCACTTCGTGGAGGACGAGGAGGCCTACCCGATCGTCCGCGAGTTCGTCGAGGCGCTGCCCGCCGGCAGCCGGGTGGTGCTCAGCCACCTCACCGAGGACCTCAACCCGGAGAACATCCGGGCGGTCCAGCGGGAGTACACCTCGCGCGGCTTCAGCTTCGTGCTGCGCTCCCGGGCCGAGGTCGAGCGCTTCTTCACCGAGAACTCCCTCGCCCTGGCCGAGCCGGGCGTGGTCCCCGTGCACCGCTGGCGCCCCGACAACTCGGCGCCCGTCCCCGAACAGCCGGACGCCGCGTTCCTGGAGTCCCTAGACCACATCGAGCGGGTCCGTTACGCCGACATCAACGACGTCACGGACGCCGACATCAACGTCTACGCGGCGCTCGGCGCGAAGGCCTGAGACACCTCGGGCCACCGGCTCACCAGTTGAGGGCGTCGTCGCGGTCCTGCTGCCAGTACGTCACCCGCAGCGAGCTGTCGTAGTACACGCCCTTCGCCGGCAGCGACGGTGTCGCCGAGGCACCGCCGCTGCTGTTCGGGGACCTGCCCTGGAAGGCGACGACCAGCTTGCGGCCGGTCGTACCGCCGTCGCCACTGCCGTCGGCCGCGGACAGCAGCACACCCGCGTACCCGGACTCGCCCGGGGCGAGGGTGGTGACCGCCTGCGGGTGGGTCTCCTCGGCGGGCTGCGGAACCCACTGCATCTCGTCGAAGCGGAGCACGGGGTAGTAGGTGAGGTAGCAGGTCCTGCTGCCGGTGTTCCGCACCGTGATCAGCATGTGGTTCAGCGGACGGGAGAGCGGCTGGACGGTGACGGCGGTGTCGGAGCCGTTGCACAGCACGGGGGTCGACTTGCCGCCGCCGCTCCCGCCGCTCGGCGTCTTCGTGGCCGTGTCGCTCACGGGTGCGGGCGTGGACTTTTCGGTGCCGGTGCCGGTGCCGGTGCCCGTCCCGGTGCCGCCGTCGGCGGTCTGTGAGGGCTTCGGCGTCGCTGCCGTCGGCGTCGACGTGGTCGTCGTCGGCCGGGACGCTCCCTCGTCCCGTGCGCCCGTTCCGTTCTCACAGGCCGTGAGGGCGAGGGCGGCGACGGCGGCGCCGGTGGCGGCGAGCAGGCGGACACGGCGGGCGGTACGCATGGCGAATCCTCTTTCGAGTGGCGGCGTGCTTGGATGGCCACAGCCTGTGGGCCGCCCCGTCCCGTCCGCCACAGTTGCCGGACGATCAGGGACGCTGGAACGGCCATATCGGCTTTGACCTGGGAGAACATCCCTTCCCTGGAACGCGGGAACGGGATGCGGGGGGATGGAGGAACCGTGTCGGACAGTGCTGCGGGAAGCGGCTTCGCGGAGCTGTTGCGGGAGCTGAAGGACCGCTCGGGACTGAGTTACGGCACGCTCGCCAAGCGGCTGCACATGAGCACCTCGACCCTGCACCGCTACTGCAACGGGGACGCCATACCGGCGGACTACGCCCCCGTGGAACGTCTCGCCCGGCTCTGCAAGGCCGGCCCCGAGGAACTCGTCGAACTGCATCGGCGGTGGGTGCTGGCGGATGCGGGACGGGGACGGAAGGCGGACGCCCCGGAGAAGCCCGAGAAGCCCGAGAAGCCGGAGAGTCCTGAGAAGCCGGAGAGGGTGGAAAAGCCGGCCGAGGCAGTCGTAACAGCAGAGCCGGAGCGGGTGCCGGAACCGGAGCGGGTGCCGGAGCCGGAGTCGGATCCCATGTCGGTGCCGGAGGCGGACCCTATGCCGGTGCCGGAGGTGGTGGTCGGGCCGGGCGCCGCCGTGCGTGGCCGCCGGGTTCCGCGGCCCGCGCTCCTCGCCGGGATCGCGGTCGTCGCCCTGTTCGGCGCCGCCCTCGCCGCCGTACAGCTGCCCTCCGGCGGGACGGACGAGAAGGGCACGGGTCCGGCGGGCGTCACCACCGCGGCCGGCGCCGCTCCGCACCGCACGCACCGCTCCTCGACGGCGCCGACGGCCGGCTCGTCCGCTGCCTCGCGGACCCCCTCCGCCTCGTCCTCGGCGCCGGCTGCCGGTCCGGCCGAGGACACCGCCTCGGCCGGCTCCTCGCCCACCGCGGACGACAGCACCGCCGCACCCCCGCTCACCGTCAACACCCAGCCCTACAGCTGGGAAAGCCCCTGCTCCCAGCATTACCTGATCGACCGGGCCCCGGCCGATGTGGCGCCGCCACCTCTGGAGTCCGACGCGACCGCGTGGGTGACCGCGCACCAGGCGGTCTCCTCGGGGGAGCAGTACGTCACGCTGACCGTGCAGGGCACCGGCAGCGAGTCCGTGGTGCTGGAGGGGCTCACGGTCCGTACGGCGGAGCGGAGTTCGCCGCTCGCCTGGAACGACTACGCGATGGGATACCCGGGCGTCGGCTGCGGCGGGAACGTGCCCACCCGCTCCTTCACCGTCGCCCTGGACGCGATGCGGCCGGCGGTCGTGCCGGAGGCCGGGCACCGGGACTTCCCCTTCAAGGTGAGCGAGTCGGACCCCGAGGTGTTCTACGTCAGGGCCGACGCCTCGGCGTACTCCGTGGGCTGGTACCTGGAGCTGTCCTGGTCCAGCGGGTCGCGGCACGGGACGCTGCGGATCGACGACAAGGGGCGGCCGTTCCGCACGAGCGGCAACAACGGGCGGCCCGCCTACGAGTTCCCGCTGGGCGGCGAGGCCTGGCGGACCGCGTCGTCGGCGGGGTGAGACAGGGACGCGGCCGAGGGGCCCTCGTCGCGTACGCCCTCGCCGTCCCGGCAGCCGCTGAGGGCGGTCGCGGTGACCAGCGCCAGGGCTGCCGCCGCCAGGAGACGGCGGCGGCCGGCGGCCGGGGCGGGGTGCTTGGCGGCGGACATGCGAGGGCTCCCTTGACGTCGTCGGCGTGCTCGGCGTGCTCGGCGTGCTCGGCGTGATCGACATGATCAGCATGGTCGGCGATCTCGGTGTGCCCTCAGCCTGTGGGCCGGGGCGCCCGAACCGCCAGACCGCCCGGACGATTCGGGACGAGTGAGCCCGGTCCACGCCTGTGACCTGCACGGATCCCATCCCGTGGGACGCCGGTACGGGACGCCCGGGTGCCCGGATCGGGGAGCGGGGCGCCGTTCGTCCGTATCGCGGAATCACGGGTGTAGACGGCATCTGTCTCTCTAGGCTCCGGCCAAGACGAGGATCAGCCCGAGGAGCCGTCCATGACCGCAACCAGTGCCCCAGCCGCCCTGCCGCCGCTCGCGGCCCGTGCCCGTGCCGTCGGCGGTTCGCCGGTACGGGAGATCCTCGCGGTGACCGCACGCCCCGAGGTGATCAACTTCGCGGGCGGGCTGCCGGCCCCCGAACTCTTCGACCGGGAGGGCATCGCGGCCGCCTTCCGGGCGGTGCTGGAGGAGTCGCCGGAGCGGGCGTTGCAGTACTCGACGACGGAGGGCGAGCCGGCCCTGAGATCCGGACTGGCCGCACGCGTCACCGCACAGGGCCTGCCCACCGACCCCGACGACCTCCTGATCACCACCGGCTCCCAGCAGGCCCTCTCCCTCCTGGCGAGCGCGCTGATAGATCCCGGTGACACGGTCCTCGTCGAAAGCCCCTGCTATCTGGCGGCACTTCAGGTGTTCGGCCTGGCCGGCGCCCGGATCCTGCCCGTCCCGGGCGATGCGGACGGCGTCGACCCGGCCGCCCTGGAGGAACTCATCCGTGCCGAGCGGCCCAAGCTCCTCTACCTCGTCCCCACCTTCCAGAACCCCACCGGCCGCACCATGCCCGCCGCCCGCCGCGCCGCCCTCGCCACCACCGCCGCCCGGCACGGCCTGTGGATCGTCGAGGACGACCCCTACGGCGAACTCCGCTACGACGGCGACCGCGTCCCCTGGATCGCGTCCTCCCCCGGCGCCGCGGACCGGGTGGTCCTGCTCGGCTCCTTCTCCAAGGTGATGGCCCCCGGCCTGCGCCTCGGCTGGCTCCGCGCCCCGGGTGCGCTGCGCCGCGCCTGCGCGGTGGCCAAGCAGGCGGCCGACCTGCACACCCCGACCCTCAACCAGCTCGCCGCCGCCCGCTACCTGGACGTCCTGGACGGCCATGTCGCCACGGTGCGCGCCGTGTACGGCGCACGCCGGGACGCCATGCTGGCCGGCCTCGCCGACGCCCTGCCGGCCGGCTCCACCTGGAACCGCCCCGAGGGCGGCATGTTCCTCTGGGCCCGGCTCCCGGAGCCGTACGACACCACCGCCCTGCTCCGCCGGGCGGTGGAGCACGACGTGGCCTACGTCCCCGGTGAGCCCTTCTACGCCGCCGACCCCGACCGCTCCACCCTGCGCCTGTGCTTCGTGACCCAGACACCCGAGGAGATCGCGGAGGGCCTGCGGAGGCTGGCCGCTGGGCTCAGCGGCTGAGGCGGGTCAGCCCCACCGGATGTGCCCCACCGGATGTGCCCCACCGGGTCAGCCCCACCGGGTCAGTCGCACCGGGTCAGTCCCACCAGAAGTGCCACAGCCGCTCGCCGACCAGTTGCTCGGCGTACGAGGACAGGGTGTCGTCGGCGCCGGGCAGCACGCTGTACGGGCAGAACGCGAAGTGCTCGGCGGCCACCGCCTCCGCCTCGTCGAGGTCGGCGGGCGGGGCGGCCACGGAGACGGCGAGATGGTCCAGGCCGAGGGCCACCACCCGTATCCCGAAGCGGTCCTCCCAGGAGCGCAGCACCGCGCACAGCCGGGCCACGTCCTCCTCGTAGTTGACCGGCCCGCTCCAGCCGATCGCCGCCGGTATGTCCGCGCTGCGCCGGGCCGACACCAGCGCCAGATGCGGCTCCTTCAGCCAGGGCCGCCCCTGGCTCAGCGCGTCGGCGACGTCGGCGGCCCGCGCGTCCGGGTGGGCGACCAGCGTCGGGGCGAGGGCCAGCCCCGGCCACTCCGCGCCGTCCGGCGGGTCTTCCTCCCAGTAGTCCTCCAGCACCTCGTCGGCGTCGTGGTCCCCGGGGTACGACGTCTCCTCGGGCGCGAAGTCCCAGTCGTCGACCTCGGAGACGTCGATCAGCACCGGCAGCAGCCCCGCGCGGGCGGCCGGCGCACCCAGCGCCGTCCAGGTCCCGGGACCGGCGGGCTGCCCCGCGTACCACAGCAACGGCTGGTGCCACGGGCCGTCCAGGGTCTCGTCCAGCAGTGTCCCGGGCGGGAGTTGGAGCCCCAGGGACCGACCGCTCGGGTCGGTCGCCAGCTTGGGCAGCGGGTTGGGAAGAGTCGCCATGCCACAGACTGTAAGGGCGGCCACTGACAACGACGTTGGCGACCATGGGAAGCGGTCCCGTCACCCCCCGCCGTACCCCTGCGCCGCGACCACCTCCCGCAGCGCCAGACAGCGCCCCGCCGGTTCACCGGCCAGGGCGCACAGCTGCTCCACGGCCGCGCGCGGCGGCAGGGCACGGCCGCCCAGATAGCGCTGCCAGGACGACTTGCTGAACGTCGTCTTCGCCGCCAGCCCCGCCAGGCTCAGCCCGGTGCGGTCCCGTAACGCGCGCAGGGCGGCGGGCACCGCCTCCGCGCCGCCGCCCCGGGCCGCGACCTCGTGCAGCGCGAGCAGCCCCACCGGATCGCCGCCGCCGAGCCGGGCCAGTGCTGCCACTGCCTCCGGGGGCGGCAGCGAACGGCCCGCCAGATAGCGCTCCCAGGACTTCGGGCTGTACCCGGTGTGCGACGCCAGCCGGTGCAGACTCAGCCCGCTGCGCTCCTTCAGCCGGCGCAACCGGAAGATCAACTGCCGTAAGCACGGCTCCAGTTCGACAGGCAGCGCTTTCCCGTGCCGCGACATGACCCCCCGATCGTCGCCCCTGTCCGGCTGACGGATCGGGGCCGGTGCCCGTATGAGTCCGCGGTGGCCGTCCTGTCGTACCGCCGCGGCGGACGGCTTCCGCGCAGGTCAACGGGTACGGCGTCCCGCCCGGCCGTCACTTGTGGGGGAGGTGTGGCTTCCGCCGTCGTCGGGCCCGCACGCTCGTGTCGATCTGTTCTCGCGACCGGAAAGAGGAACGCATGCGATCGAACGTTGTGGCCAGGACCCTCGTCAGTGTCGCCGCCGTGGCGGGGCTCGCCGCCGGAAGCCTGGCGGCCGCGGGCACGAGTTTCGCGGCCTCGCAGCCGGCCGCCAAGGCGGCGGCGAGTTCCCGGACCGCCGGCATCCAGGCGGTGAACAACCTCGGCCTGGACACCGCCCACGCCGCGAACTGGCAGTGCTGGATGGCGAGGTGGGGCTACAGCCCCGGCACGATCGACGGGCAGTTGGGCACCAACAGCTGGAAGGCGGCCCAGCAGATGTTCAACGACCAGGGCCTCGGCGCCGGTACCGTCGACGGGGTCGTCGGACCGAACACGATCAGGGCGCTGCAGCGCTACCTGAACCAGTACGGCTACAACCTCGACGTCGACGGCGTCGCGGGACCGGCGACCAAGGCCGCGTTCTGGGACTTCAACGCCTACTGCTGAGCCGCCCGGACGGCCCGGGCGGTTTCAGGCTTCAGGCTTCAGAGCCGCTCGGGCGTCCGGATCCCCAGCAGGGCCATGCCCTGGTGGAGGGTGCGGGCCGTCATGTCGCACATGAGGAGGCGGTTCTCCACCTGGGCCGGGGTGTCGGCCTTCAGGACCGGGCACTTGTCGTAGAACGACGTGTACAGCGACGCCAGCTGGTACAGGTAAGCGGCCAGCTTGTGCGGGGCGTACTCCGCCGCGGCCTCGAAGACCGTGTCGCCGAACGCGTCCAGGTGCAGGCCCAGCGCCCGCTCCGCCGTGTGCAGTTCCAGCTCCGGGTGCGCGGCGGGCCGGACGTCCCCCGCCTTGCGGAGGATCGACTGGATACGGGCGTACGCGTACTGGAGGTAGACGCTCGTGTCGCCGTTCAGGGAGACCATCTGGTCCAGGTCGAACTTGTAGTCCCGGCTGGGCGACGTCGACAGGTCCGCGTACTTCACGGCGCCGATGCCGACCTGCTGGGCCCGCTCCTGGATCTCCGCCTCGGTGAGGTCCTGCGCCTTCTCCCGGACCACGCCGGCGGCCCGCTGCACCGCCTCGTCCAGCAGGTCCTCCAGCCGTACGGTCTCGCCCTCACGCGTCTTGAACGGCTTGCCGTCCGCGCCCAGCACCGTGCCGTAGCCCATGTTGTGCGCGGTGACGTCGTCGGTGAGCCAGCCGGCCCGCCGTGCCGCCTCGAAGACCATCTTGAAGTGCAGCGACTGACGCACGTCCACGACGTAGAGCAGCGAGGTGGCGTGCAGGTCGGTGACCCGGTTGCGGATCGCCGTCAGGTCCGAGGCCGCGTAGCCGAAGCCGCCGTCCGCCTTCTGCACGATCAGCGGGACCGGCTGGTCGTCCTTGCCCCGGATCTCGTCGAAGAAGACCACGAGCGCGCCCTCGGAACGGACCGCGACACCCATCTCCTCCAGGAGCCGGGCGGTCTCGGGCATGCCGTCGTTGTACGCCGACTCGCCGACGATCTCGTCGTCCCGGATCTCCATGTCGAGCTTCTCGAAGACCGAGTAGAAGTAGACCTTCGACTCGTCCACGAACCGCTGCCACAGGTCCAGCGTCTCCTTGTCGCCGGACTGGAGGGCGACCACCCGCTTGCGGGCCCGCTCCTTGAAGCTCTCGTCCGCGTCGAAGACCGCCCGGGAGGCCTTGTAGACCCGGTTCAGGTTCGACATGGCCTGCTCGCCGTCCGTGTCGGTCTCCGCGGACAGCTCGTCCGGGTTCTCGATCAGGTACTGGATGAGCATGCCGAACTGGGTGCCCCAGTCGCCGATGTGGTGCCGGCCGATCGTCCGCTCGCCGGTGAAGTCGAGCATGCCGCGCAGGGCGTCGCCGATCACCGCGGACCGCAGGTGGCCGACGTGCATCTCCTTGGCGACGTTCGGCTGGGCGTAGTCGACGACCGTGATGCCGGGGTTCTCCTTGGCCGCCACGCCGAGCCGGTCGCCGTCCGCGTACCGCGCGGCCAGGTTCTCGGTGATCGCCTTGTCGGAGAGGGTGACGTTGAGGAAGCCGGGGCCGGAGACCTCGACGTCCTTGATCAGGTCCGCGCCGGTGACGACGTGGGAGACGACCTGGGTCGCCAGCTCCCGGGGGTTGGCCTTGGCCTTCTTGGCGAGGGCGAGGATGCCGTTCGCCTGGAAGTCGGCCCGGTCACTGCGTCGCAGCAGCGGGTCGACGGCGGCCTCCGGCAGGGTTGCCGAGAGGGCGTCCGCGAGACGCTGATTGACGAGATCGGTGAGCGACGTGACCGAGGCCATGGGGTGGGAGCCGTTCTCCTCGTGGGTGCGGATGGACGGGACCAGTATTTCACGGGGGGTAAAGGGGTTTTTGCGGCTACGAGCTCGGGGGTGTGTGGTGGGTGGCCGGGTGCGGCGCCGCGGGGGTCGGTCGCGCAGTTCCCCGCGCCCCCATAGGCGGCTGCGCCGCCTTGGGGTGCGCTTGTGTAAAGGCGTTTTCGTGGATGCCGTAGTGCCTGGGACAATGGAGCGGTCAGCCGTGCGACCGTACCGGCTGTCCCATGCCAGAAAGAAGGACGTGCCGATCGTGGCTCAGAGCACCGAGACCACCGACTGGGTCTCCCGTTTCGCGGATGAGGTCATCGAGGAGTCGGAGCGTCGGGCCCCGGGCAAACCGGTCGTCGTCGCGTCCGGGCTCTCCCCGTCCGGCCCCATCCACCTGGGGAACCTGCGCGAGGTCATGACCCCGCACCTGGTCGCGGACGAGGTCCGGCGGCGCGGGCACCAGGTCCGGCACCTGATCTCCTGGGACGACTACGACCGGTACCGCAAGGTGCCGGCCGGCATCGCGGGCGTCGACGGGTCCTGGGCCGAGCACATCGGCAAGCCGCTCACCTCGGTGCCCGCCCCGCAGGGGTCCGCGTACCCGAACTGGGCCGAGCACTTCAAGGCCGCGATGGTCGAGTCGCTGGCCGAGCTGGGCGTGGAGTTCGACGGGATCAGCCAGACCGCCCAGTACACCTCCGGGGTGTACCGGGAGCAGATCCTGCACGCCATGAAGCACCGCGGTGACATCGACGCGATCCTCGACCAGTACCGGACCAGGAAGGCCCCCGCGAAGAAGCAGCAGCAGAAGGCCGTCGACGAGGCCGAGCTGGAGGCCGAGGAGGGCTCGGGCGCGGCGAACGAGGACGACGGTTCCGCGGGCTCCGCCGGGTACTTCCCGTACAAGCCGTACTGCGGCGGCTGCGGCAAGGACCTGACGACGGTCACCGCGTACGACGACGACACCACCGAGCTGACGTACGTCTGCACCGAGTGCGCCTTCACCGAGACCGTCCGGCTGAGCGAGTTCAACCGGGGCAAGCTGGTCTGGAAGGTCGACTGGCCGATGCGCTGGGCGTACGAGGGCGTCGTCTTCGAGCCGAGCGGTGTCGACCACTCGTCGCCGGGGTCGAGCTTCCAGGTGGGCGGGCAGATCGTCGGGATCTTCGGCGGGCAGCAGCCCATCGGGCCGATGTACGCGTTCGTGGGCATCAGCGGGATGGCGAAGATGTCGTCCTCGCGCGGTGGCGTGCCCACGCCCGCCGACGCGCTGAAGATCATGGAGCCGCAGCTCCTGCGCTGGCTCTACGCCCGCCGCCGGCCCAACCAGTCCTTCAAGATCGCCTTCGACCAGGAGATCCAGCGGCTCTACGACGAGTGGGACAAGCTCGACGCCAAGGTGGGCGAGGGCGCCGCGCTGCCCGCCGACGTCGCCGCGCACGCGCGTGCGGTGGGTACGGCCGCCGGTGAGCTGCCGCGGACCCCGCGGCCGCTGCCGTACCGGACGCTGGCGTCGGTCGCCGACATCACCGCCGGGCACGAGGACCAGGCACTGCGGATCCTCAGCGAACTGGACCCGGCCAACCCGCTGGGATCGCTGGACGAGGCACGGCCGCGGTACGACAAGGCCGAGGCCTGGATCAACACCCAGGTACCGGCCGACCAGCGCACCATCGTGCGGGACGAGCCGGACGCCGAACTGCTGAAGTCCCTCGACGAGGCGACCCAGCAGTCGGTACGGCTGCTGCTCGACGGGCTCGCCGAGCACTGGTCGCTGGACGGACTGACGCACCTCGTGTACGGCGTGCCCAAGGTGCAGGCCGGGTTCCCCGCCGACGCGACGGCCAAGGAGCTGCCGGCCGAGATCAAGACCGCCCAGCGGACGTTCTTCGCCCTGCTGTACCACCTGCTGGTGGGGCGCGACACCGGGCCCCGGCTGCCCACGCTGCTGCTCGCCGTGGGGCAGGAGCGGGTGCGGCGGCTGCTCGGCGAGTAGGCCGGCATGAAGGCGTGACGGCATGACGAAGGGGCCCTCCGACCGGAGGGCCCCTTCGTCATGCCGTCACGCCTTCAATTCCCCATGCCGTCGTGCGTCCTACGCGATGTGGTCTTCCTGCAGCTCCGCCGTGTGGCGGTTGGTGAAGCGGTTGACCATGCGTTCCGCGTCACGTTGCGCGAGCGTGATGCCGTAGGTCGCGTCCACGTCGCCCCGGAACTGGCTCGAACTGGGGTAGCCGCCGTCTATCGACTTCTTGAAGACCAGGTAGAAGTCTTCCTCGGTCGGCTCCGGAGAGCCACCGCCCTCGCCGAGTTCACGGGTGCGGCCCGGGCCGGAGGGGATGGGGAAGCTGCCGGTCGTCTCCGACGGGGACTCCTCGGGCAGGCCCTGCTGCTCTGGCGGGAACTGCTCCTCCGCGAACTGCTCCTCCGCGAACTGCGCGGGCGGGAACTGCTGTTGCTGCCGGAGCAGTTCCTGCTGGTACTGGTCCTGCTGGTACTGCTGCTGTGCCTGCCAGGCCGCCGCGTACTGCTCCTCGGTGTACTGGGGCTCGAACGTCGGGTCGTAGTCGCCGTGGTACTCGATCTGCTGGGGGTCCCTCGCGTGCAGCCAGGGGTTCAGCTGAGGGTCGGGCGCATATGCGGGCTGCCCGGCGTTGGGGGCGCGGACCAGCTCGGGGCGCTGCTCGCCGGGAGGTGCCGCCTGCTGCGGGACGGGCGCCGCCGCAGCGGCACGACTGCCCGCGGCCGAGTCGGGAGCGAGAGCGGGCGCGGCGGCTGCCGGAACGGGGTCGGGGACAGCCGCGGGCGGCGGAGCCGGCAGGAGCGCCGGCAGGTCTATGCCCGCCGCAGCCAGGCCCTCCGGAGCCGTCTGGGCCAGGGGGACGCCGTAGCGGGCCAGCCTCAGGGGCATCAGGGACTCCACCGGGGCCTTGCGGCGCCATGCCCTGCCGAAGCGGGAGCGCAGTCTCGCCTGGTAGACGAGACGTTCCTGCTCCAGCTTGATGACCTGGTCGTAGGAGCGCAGCTCCCACAGCTTCATCCGGCGCCAGAGGAGGAACGTGGGCACCGGGGAGAGCAGCCACCGGGTGAGGCGGACCCCCTCCATGTGCTTGTCCGCCGTGATGTCCGCGATCCGGCCGATCGCGTGGCGGGCGGCCTCGACGGCGACCACGAACAGGACCGGGATCACCGCGTGCATGCCGACGCCCAGCGGGTCCGGCCAGGCCGCCGCGCCGTTGAAGGCGATCGTCGCGACGGTCAGCAGCCAGGCCGTCTGCCGCAGCAGCGGGAAGGGGATGCGGATCCAGGTCAGCAGCAGGTCCAGGGCGAGCAGGACGCAGATGCCCGCGTCGATGCCGATCGGGAAGACATAGGCGAAGTTCCCGAAGCCCTTCTTGATGGCCAGCTCTCGGACGGCCGCGTACGAGCCGGCGAAGCCGATGCCGGCGATGATCATCGCGCCGGTCACGACCACACCGATGAGAACGCGGTGCATCCGAGTCAGCTGTATTCGCTCGGCCACCCGTACTCCCCTCCCCTTGCGTGTTGTTGCGCGCAACAGGGTGGCACATCAGTGCGGCGCGCGTGTTGCCGGTCAGCCCTTCTTGGTTGACGACTTGGAGGGCGACGCACTGGCGGAGGGCGACTTGGAGGCCTGCTTCGAGGGCGTCGCCGCAGGTGAACTCGGAGCCGTGGCCGAGCCGTTGGCCGTCGCGACCGAGGCCACCGCCTCCTTGGCGGCCTTCTCCGCGGACTTCGCGAGAGTGCCCGCGTCGGGGGTCTTCTCGCCGGCCAGACCCGCGCCGTTGTAGTCGACGGTGACGACCACGTTCGCGACCCGGGCCACGACCGTCTGCTGCCGGAAGGCGCCTTCCTTCTTCTTCAGGTCGTAGTGCACGACGGTCGCCTGGTCACCGGTCCCGGTCACCGGCTCCGACTTGGTGTTCTTGGCGCCGGTCACGGACTGCGCCTCCTGCCACTGGCTCGCGTAGTAGGCCTCGGCCTGCTTCTCGCCGGAGCCGCGGCTGGTGTCCGAGTCGAAGCGGAGGAAGGAGATGTTGAGCCAGCGGAACTGCGAGCCCTTGACGCCGTTGTTGTCCAGGCTGCTCCAGGAGCAACTGCCCCGCGTGGCCACATCGTCGGAAGCGCCCTCCTTGCCCGACTTCGCACCCTTCGGCACGAGTGCGGTGAGCGTCTTCTTCGACAGCACCGCACACGGCTCCGGCAGCTTCCGGTACTTGGCTGCCTGGACGGTCGGCGAAGCGGCGGTGCCGGTGCCGGAGCCGGAGTCGGTGGGAGCGGTGGCCGGGTTGGAGCCGCCGCCCGTCTCCTTCGCGGCGTCGTCGGAGCCCGAGGAACAGGCCGCCGCGAACAGCGCCACGGCGGGGACGACGGCCGCACAGACGAGGCCGCGGCGCAGGCGCCCTGCCCGTCGCTGTGCGTTCCGCTCGTTCCGGTCGCGCTGGTCGTCTGGCTGGACTGCTACTCGCTGCATGGTTCCTTCACTCATACGTTCGGGGTTCCTGCGGTCGGATCGGGTCCGAGGGGCCACGGTACGCGGTGAGGGAGCTGTGCGGATTCGGTTCGCGGGCTTTGCGGGCGGGGCGCGGAGGGCGTGCCCGGGTGCTCAGCTGTTGAGGGCCTCGGCCAGCTGCGCGGCCAGATTCTGGGCCCTGTCCTGCAGTTCCTTGCTGTCCGGGACGGTCCCGGTGGCCATCGGCTGCTCCTCGTACTCGATGGTCACCACGACGTTGGACGTGCGGAACACCACAGTCACCGTGCGCTGTTCGGCCGTCGAACCGGAGCCGCTGAGCTGGTCGTCGAGATACGCCTCGTCGCCGAGGTCGGCGAGGGTGCGGGGCTGGAGGTCGGCCGGGGGGGTCGAGGCGGACGCCGAGGCGGACGCCGAGGTGGAGGGGCTGGTGGAGTCCGAGGAGGACGCGGACGGGGACGGTGTCCCGGACGCCGACCCCGAAGGTGATCCGGACGGTGATCCGGACGGCGACCCGGAGGAGGACTCCGACTCGGTGGCGCTCGGGGGTGCGGACTCGGGGATGTCGGCCGCCGACTCCCGCTGCGTGTAGATCGTCTGCGCCTCGCTGTCGTCGCTGACCGCGTTGTCGTAGGAGACCACGCGCTCGAAGTCGACGGAGAGCCGGTCCGTGGCGTCGGTGGACTCGACCTTCCAGTGGCAGCCGACCTTGCGGTCCGTGTCGTAGGTGAGCGTGGCCTCGCCCGCGTACGCCTTGTCGCGCTGCTCCTCGTCGGTGATCTGGGCGATGCCCGGGAGCAGGGAGTCGAGGGTGTTCTGGCTCACCGCGCCGCAGGGCTCGGGGAGGGAGCGGTACTTGCCGGGCTGGGCGGCGACGGTGGAGGTGCCGGTGTCCGCGTTCTTGTCGCTGATGTCGTCGCCACCGCTGGAACCGCTCGTGCAGCCGGCCAGCAGAGCCGCGAGGAGGGCGGCGGTGCCGGTTACGTACGCCTTCCGCTGCACGGTCAGGCTCCCTTCCGTTCACTGGGTCGCTCGGTCCTGCTCCAGTGTCCCCGCTGGTTAATCGCTTGCCGCAGCGGGGCGCCCCCTGGAGACAATGTGTACCGCACGCACTGCCGTGAACGCCGGTCCCAAGTCTGATTTCGGTGGCCTTGGCGCCGCATTTGCGTTATGCCTTCATTAAGTCTTTTGTCCTTTTTGTTTGACTGTCCGCGGGGGAATGAGGAAGTTATGTCGTACGTGGAGATGCCGGGCGCGAAGGTGCCGATCCGGATGTGGACGGACCCGGCCGCCGTCGAGGAGGTGGCGCTCCAGCAGCTGCGCAACGTCGCGACCCTGCCGTGGATCAAGGGCCTGGCGGTCATGCCGGACGTCCACTACGGGAAGGGCGCCACGGTCGGGTCGGTCATCGCCATGCAGGGGGCCGTGTGCCCGGCGGCGGTCGGCGTCGACATCGGCTGCGGCATGTCGGCGGTGAAGACGTCACTGACCGCCAACGACCTGCCCGGGGACCTGTCCCGGCTGCGGTCGAAGATCGAGCAGGCGATTCCGGTGGGGCGCGGGATGCATGACGATCCGGTCGAGCCGGGGGACTTCCACGGGCTGGCGACGGCCGGGTGGGGGGAGTTCTGGGGGCGGTTCGACGGGGTTGCCGATGCGGTCAAATTCCGCCAGGGGCGGGCGCATCAGCAGATGGGAACGCTCGGATCCGGAAATCATTTTGTCGAAGTGTGCACGGATACGACCGGTTCTGTTTGGTTGATGCTGCACTCCGGTTCCCGGAACATCGGCAAGGAACTCGCCGAGCACCACATCGGCGTGGCCCAGAACCTTCCGCACAACCAGGGCCTGGTCGACCGTGACCTCGCCGTCTTTGTCGCGGACACCCCGCAGATGGCGGCCTACGAGCACGATCTCTACTGGGCTCAGGAATATGCGAAATACAACCGCTCGCTCATGATGGCGCTTCTCAAGGACGTGATCCGCAAGGAGTTCAAGAAGGCCAAGGTCACCTTCGAACCTGAAGTCAGCTGCCACCACAACTACGTGAGTCGCGAGCGGTACGAAGGCATGGACCTGCTCGTGACCCGCAAGGGTGCGATCAGTGCCCAGGCCGGGGAGTACGGCATCATTCCCGGCTCCATGGGCACCGGGTCGTACATCGTGAAGGGCCTCGGCAACGAGAAGTCCTTCAACTCCGCTTCACACGGCGCGGGCCGGCGCATGAGCCGGAACGCGGCCAAGCGGCGCTTCTCGACCAAGGACCTGGAGGAGCAGACGCGGGGCGTGGAGTGCCGCAAGGACTCCGGTGTCGTGGACGAGATCCCGGGCGCGTACAAGTCCATCGACCAGGTCATCGACCAGCAGCGGGACCTCGTGGAGGTAGTGGCGAAGCTCAAGCAGGTTGTCTGTGTCAAGGGATGACCTGCGGACCGCAGCGCAGAGCCCCGGTCGATGAGACCGGGGCTCTGCGCTGCACGCGGTGTGGCTCCGTGGTCGTCATTCCTGGGGTGGATGTTCGTGCGGCGATCGGGTGATCGCTGAGGTTCGCCCGTGTGGGTTATCCGGCGCTCACTTCGCGTGATGGACCGCGTAGATCATCACGAAGGCGAGGAAGTGGATGCCGAAGAGGAAGTAGGCCAGGAAGTACCAGACCTGGCGTTCGTTCCTGGTCTCCTGCTTCAGGCGGCTTTCCTCCAGTTGCCTGTCCAGGGCGGCCGCGGGGTCCTCGTCCGGACGGTCCTGCATCACAGGTCCCGGTGGACCTTGGAGTTGGAGGCCTGGGCGCGGGGGCGTACCACCAGGAGATCGATGTTGACGTGGCTGGGACGGGTCACCGTCCAGGTGATCGTGTCCGCCACGTCCTCGGCCGTCAGGGGCTCGGCGACGCCCTGGTAGACCTTGGCCGCCTTCTCCTCGTCGCCGCCGAAGCGGGTCAGCGCGAACTCGTCCGTCTTCACCATGCCGGGGGCGATCTCGATGACCCGGACCGGCTTGCCGACGATCTCCAGGCGGAGCGTCTCGGCGAGGACATGGGCGCCGTGCTTGGCGGCGACATAGCCGCCGCCGCCCTCGTAGGTGCCGTGGCCTGCGGTGGAGGAGACGACGACCACCGTGCCGTCGCCGCTCGCCTCCAGCCCGGGCAGCAGCGCCTGGGTGAGGTTGAGGGTGCCGATGACGTTCGTCTCGTACATCGTGCGCCAGTCGGCCGGGTCGCCGGTGGCCACCGGGTCGGCGCCGAGGGCTCCGCCGGCGTTGTTCACGAGGACGGCGATCGTCTTGAAGGCGGTCGCGAACTCGTCCACGGCCGCGCGGTCCGTCACGTCCAGCGGGTAGGCGGTCGCCTGGTGGCCGGCCTCGTTGATCTCCTTGGCCAGCGCCTCGATACGGTCCTCGCGGCGGGCGGTGAGGACCACGCGGTAACCGGCGGCGGCGAGCTTTCGGGCGGTGGCGGCGCCGATTCCGCTGCTCGCACCGGTGACGACGGCGATGCGGGAGGCGGCGGACGGTGCGGTGGCCATGCGGTGCTCCTGATGCTCGGTGGGCGGTCGGCTTCCTCCAGCGTAGGTGAGGGTCAGCCGCCGTTCCTCGGTGCCCACATGATCAGCGCCATGCCTGCCAGGCATACCGCCGCGCCCGTGAGGTCCCAGCGGTCCGGGCGGTAGCCGTCGGCCACCACGCCCCACAGGATCGAGCCCGCGACGAAGATTCCGCCGTATGCCGCCAGGATGCGGCCGAAGTGGGCGTCCGGCTGGAACGTGGCCACGAAGCCGTAGGCGCCGAGGGACAGGATGCCGCCGGCGATCCAGAGCCAGCCCCGGTGCTCCCGTACGCCCTGCCAGACCAGCCAGGCGCCGCCGATCTCGAAGAACGCGGCGACGACGAAGAGGGCGGCGGAGCGGAGGATGAGCATGCCCGCAGCCTGCCATGCCGTCCGGCTGTCACCTGTTGGAGGGCGCCTGCGGCAGGGTATGGGTGGCATACATCCGTACGAACGCCGGAGACGGACGGGACGGACAGCACGGACGGGACGGGTGGCATGGCGATGCGTCGTTACGGGCTTGCGGTGGTCGGGGCGGTTGCGGTGGGCGCGCTGGTGGTCGGGGCGGGCGGTGCCGCGTGGGCCGGGGACGCCGATCTGGAGGTGCACGGGTCGGTCGTGATGACCGGGGACCTGGTGGAGGTCCGGGTGACCCCGCGCAACCTCGGGCCGGAGGACGTCTCCGACGCGACCGTGCGGTTGAGCTGGTCGGCGGCGCTGGCGGACGCGCAGAGGCTGCCGGCCGCCTGTGCCCGCTCCGGCGACCGGGAGGTGGTGTGCGGTACCGGGCCGCTCGCCGTCGGCCTGCCCGGCGAGCAGCTGGTGGTTCCGGTACGGCTGCGGGCGCAGCCGGCGGAGGTGACGCTGGAGGTCGACGTGGCGTGGGGCGGAGGCGCGGTGGACCACGACCGTACGAACGACCGGCAGCGGGTGCTGGTGCTGGCGACCGGGGACCCGTACGCCTTCTGAGGACGCCTTCCAAGGACGCGTTGCGACCGGAACGCTAGGTCGTCCCGAAGGTCACCCGGTAGTAGCAGGCGCCCTTGCAGGGCATGGTCGCCGCGTCGTCGAAGGCGTACGAGTAGGCGTACGGCGCGGCCCGTTTGAAGACCTGGGTGTAGTCGACGGGCCATTTGGCGGGGACGCAGTGGTCGCGGCCCGCCCAGGCGCCGCGGCAGCAGTACGTGTCGCCGCCGAACGCCGCGCACGGCGGCTTGCAGCCGATCTCCCGGCCGCCGGAGAGGGCCTGCATCGCCTTGGGGCAGTCGATCTCCGTGGTGCAGACGCCCCGGTAGCAGCCGGAGTCGCTGACCGGATCGGTGGTCGTGGAGTGGGAGATGTTGATGTACATGGGCAGGTTGGCGCCGTCGACCATGCTGACGTCGTAGAAGTCCATGCCCGCGTACGCGTCGAAGGTGAACTCGCCCAGGGTGGTGGGCGGGTTGGCGCCGGTGCAGACGCTGGTGCAGTCGCCGGAGGCGCAGGGGCCGGCGGCGGTGCCGGTGCATCCGGTACGGCCCCAGATGCGGCCGCCCCAGTTGTTGGCCACGGTCAGTGAGAGGCTCTGTCCGGGGGCGAGCCTGCGGCCCGCCGGGTAGACGGAGGTGTTGGTGACGACCGCCCAGACCGGTTGCGCGGTCCGGTTGACGACCGTGATCAGACGCCGGCCGGCCGGGGCCGACACCGGGGCCCGCTGTTGCGGCGCGGTGGCCGGCTTCCGGGCGGTCGTGGCCGACGGCTTGGCCGAGCGGGACGAGGACGAGGACGGCGACGGGGACGCGGAGGGCGACGGGGACGCGCTGTGGCCGGCGGAAGGGGCGGGCGAGGTGGCCGTCGGTGCGGAGGGGTCGGCTGCGGTCGTCCGGCGGTCCACCGTGCTCGCGGTGTCGGTTCCGGGTGACTGTGTCCACGCGCCGTAGGTGATCAGTACGGTTGCCGCCGTAGCGAGGGCGGCGGCCGCGGAGGCGTACCACCAGCGGCGTCGCGGTGGTCTCGCGCCGTGTCTTCTGCGTCCTCGTGCCATCCTCGGGCCTTCCTCGGGCGGTGCCGGATGTGTTGCCTGCCTCTCGGAGACCTCGTGCACGGCGGCCGTACAACATAAATTGCGGACCCGAACAGGTTTCGACGTCGGCCCGCCGGTTTTCTGTTGTCCCCGTGCGTCTCGGGGGGTCTCCGTTCCAAGAGCCGGTCCCACAGCCGGTCCCACAGCCGGTCCCACAGCCGGTCCAAGAGTCGGCCTCACAGCCGGATCCCTGCGCGGAGGAACAGACCCACATGATCGAGAACCATCGGAGGGGGCCCGACCCCGGCCTGGTGACGGCCGCACGCGCGGGTGACGGGCGGGCCCTGGAGCAGCTGGTGGCCCACTGCCTGCCGCTGGTCTACAACATCGTCGGCCGGGCCCTGAACGGCCACGCCGACGTCGACGACGTCGTACAGGAGACGCTGTTGCGCATGGTGCGGGGGCTGCCGAAGCTGCGGGATCCGTCGGCGTTCCGGTCCTGGCTGGTCGCGATCACGATCCGGCAGGTACGGAACCGGGAGAGCCTGCGGGCCACCGACCGCGACCGCCGGGCGCAGCTGGAGGACGCGGAGGTGCTGGCCGACCCCGACCTGGACTTCGCCGGCCTGACCATCCTGCGGCTGGGCCTGACCGAACAGCGCCGGGAGACCGCCGAGGCGACGCGCTGGCTCGATCCGGACGACCAGGAGCTGCTGTCCCTGTGGTGGCTGGAGGAGACCGGTGAGCTGGAGCGCGCCGACCTCGCCGGTGCGCTGGGGCTGTCCGACCGGCATGCCGCCGTACGGGTGCAGCGCATGAAGAAGCAGATGGAGGTCTCGCGGTGCGTGGTGCGCGGGCTGGGCGCCGATCCGCGCTGTGCCCGGCTGGACGAGATCGCCGCGCCGTGGGACGGCCTGCCGAGCCCCCTGTGGCGTAAGCGGTTCGGCCGTCACATACGTGGCTGTAGCGAGTGCGCGGGCCTGGAGCGGGGGCTGTTGCCGATGGACCGACTGCTGAGCGGTCTGCCGTTGCTGGCGGTGCCGGCCAGTCTTGATCCGGCGCGGGTGCTCGCCCACGTCACGGCGGCCTCCGGTACTCCGGGTACGTCCGGTACTTCGGCGCTGGCCGCGAGCGGGGCGAGCTGGTACTACACCTGGAACACCCAGCACCAGGGCGTGACGACCCCGGGCGCGGCCTCCTTCGTGCCGATGATCTGGGGCGCCGCCTCCGTCACCGACGCGTCGCTCGCGCAGGCCCGTGCGCAGGGGCCGTACCTGCTGGGGTTCAACGAGCCCGACATGGCGCAGCAGTCGAACATGACGGTCGAGCAGGCGCTGCAGCTGTGGCCCAGGCTGATGGGGGCCGGCAAGGTGCTGGGCAGCCCGGCGGTGGCGTACGGCGCGGACACGGCCGGCGGCTGGCTGGACCGGTTCATGTCCGGGGCGAAGGCGAAGGGGTACCGGGTCGACTTCATCACGCTGCACTGGTACGGCGGCGACTTCCGCACCCCGCAGGCCGTGCAGCAGCTGACCTCGTATCTGGCCTCGGTGTACGAGCGATACCACAAGCCGATCTGGCTCACCGAGTACGCGCTGATCGACTTCTCGCAGGGGACGCGTTTCCCGTCCGCGCAGCAGCAGGCGGACTTCGTCACCGCGTCCGCGAAGGCGCTGGACGCGCTGCCGTACCTCCAGCGTTACGCGTGGTTCGGGCTCGGCGCCGACCCGTCGAAGCCGAGCAGCGGGCTGTTCACGAACGGTACGGCGGCCACGGCGGCGGGCCGGGCCTTCCAGTCGGCGCGCTGAGCGGAGGGGCCGGTGCGACCGCCGTGCCGCGGTGGGCACCGGCCCCCTCGGGGTCATGGGCTCACGCCCCAGGTGACGCGGTCGCGGGAGGAGCCGCCGTAACTGTTGATCCACATCGGCGGGTTGTCGCCCTCGACCAGGCTGACGTCGCCATGGTCCGGTCGGCCTGGGGATCGGGCGCGGGCCACCGGGCAGCGGGAGCCGTCGGCCGACCCGGCGGTGGTGGCGGAGCTTGCGGGGCAGGTCGCGGGGCCGGCGCCGGCCGCGCGGGCGATGGGGATGTTCGGGGAGCCGGTGGCGGTGGCGGAGGCGGCTCCGGAGTTCGAGCGGCTGCTGGGGGTGACCGGGCGGGACCCGGCATGGAAGGCGTAGGGCAGCGGCGTACGGACGGGGCGCGGGGAATACCGGCGGGTGGGGTCTCGTTCTCTGGGTATAGTTGAACCGTAAACAACCTGGAGGGTGAGCGAGCATGCAGTTCGGGATCTTCACGGTCGGCGATGTCACGCCGGACCCCACGACGGGTCGGACGCCGAGCGAGCGGGAGCGCATCAAGGCGATGGTCGCGATCGCGCTGAAGGCCGAGGAGGTCGGGCTGGACGTCTTCGCGACCGGTGAGCACCACAACCCGCCGTTCGTGCCGTCGTCGCCGACCACCATGCTCGGTTACGTCGCCGCGCGCACGGAGAAGCTGATCCTCTCCACCTCCACCACCCTGATCACCACCAACGACCCGGTGAAGATCGCCGAGGACTTCGCGATGCTCCAGCACCTGGCCGACGGCCGGGTGGACCTGATGATGGGGCGCGGCAACACCGGCCCGGTCTACCCCTGGTTCGGCCAGGACATCCGGCAGGGCATCAACCTCGCCATCGAGAACTACGCCCTGCTGCACCGGCTGTGGCGCGAGGACGTCGTCAACTGGGAGGGCAAGTTCCGCACACCGCTGCAGGGCTTCACCTCCACCCCGAGGCCCCTGGACGGGATCGCCCCGTTCGTCTGGCACGGCTCGATCCGCTCGCCGGAGATAGCCGAGCAGGCCGCCTACTACGGTGACGGCTTCTTCCACAACAACATCTTCTGGCCCGCCGACCACACCAAGCGGATGGTCGAGCTGTACCGGGCCCGGTACGCCCACTACGGGCACGGCACGCCCGAGCAGGCGATCGTCGGTCTGGGCGGCCAGGTGTTCATGCGGCACAACTCGCAGGACGCGGTACGCGAGTTCCGGCCGTACTTCGACAACGCGCCGGTCTACGGCCACGGGCCCTCCCTGGAGGACTTCACCGACCAGACCCCGCTGACCGTCGGCACGCCCGAGCAGGTCATCGAGAAGACGCTGGCCTTCCGGGAGTACGCCGGTGACTACCAGCGCCAGCTGTTCCTGGTCGACCACGCGGGGCTGCCACTGAAGACGGTCCTGGAGCAGATCGACATGCTGGGTGAGGAGGTCGTGCCGGTGCTGCGCAAGGAGTTCGCGAACGGCCGTCCGGCAGACGTCCCGGAGGCGCCCACGCACGCGTCGCTGCTCGCCGCGGCTGCTTCGGAGGCCTCGGGAGCTTCGGACGCGGAGAAGAAGGAGGTCGGGGCATGAAGCTCGTCGTCGTCTCGGCGGGACTGAGCGTGCCGTCGTCCACCCGGCTGCTGGCCGACCGGCTGGCGGCCGCGGTGGGCCGGCAGGCTGCCGGTGTCGAGATCGAGGTGGTGGAGCTGCGCGACCTCGCGGTCGAGATCGCGCACAACTTCACCAACGGCTTCCCCGGGCGCAGGCTGGCGGCCGCGCTGGAGGCGGTGGCCGAGGCGGACGGCGTGATCGCGGTCACGCCGGTGTTCACGGCCTCGTACAGCGGCCTGTTCAAGTCGTTTTTCGACGTCCTGGACAAGGAAGCGCTGGTGGGCAAGCCGGTGCTGATCGCGGCGACCGGGGGTACGGCCCGGCACTCGCTGGTGCTGGAGCACGCGCTGCGGCCGATGTTCGCGTACCTGCGGGCGGTGGTCGCACCGACGGGCGTCTACGCGGCGTCGGAGGACTGGGGCGCGGAGGGCCTGGAGGACCGGATCGAGCGGGCGGCGGGGGAACTGGCGGCGCTGATGACGGGCCTGACCGGTGCGCGTCCGGCGAAGCCGGAGGCTCTGCCGGTGGTGGTGCCGTTCGAGGAGCAGCTGGCGAGGCTGGCGGCGAGCTGAGGTCGGCCGGGGCGGGGGGTGTCGCTCAGCGGCGCCGGCAGGGTGCCGCTGCGCCCACCCGTGCCGCCCTGCGGCACGACTGCCCGCAGCTGTGTGGCTGACGGGGCTGTGTCGATTTGCGGCTCCGCCGCGTGGGCGCGACCAGCCCCCACCGGCGACAGCCAAAACTCGACGTCCGTTGCCTCCGTGACGGTGAGAGCCAGGTAAAAAGGGTGATCGTAGGCCCGCTCACCCCGGCCGAACCGCCGGAGGCCTTGGCAGACTGGGTGCGTGTCCCAGACTGTGCTGCTCGCCGAAGACGACCGCGCCATCCGCCACGCCCTGGAGCGGGCCCTCACCCTGGAGGGTTATGAGGTGACGGCGGTCGCGGACGGTGTGGAAGCCCTGGCGCACGCCCACCGTGTCCGGCCCGACGTCCTCGTCCTCGACGTGATGATGCCCGGCATCGACGGCCTCCAGGTCTGCCGCGTCCTGCGCGCCGGCGGCGACCGCACCCCCATCCTGATGCTGACCGCACTGGTCGAGACCGCCGACCGGATCGCGGGACTGGACGCCGGCGCCGACGACTACGTCGTCAAGCCCTTCGACGTCGAAGAGGTCTTCGCGCGGCTGCGGGCCCTGCTGCGGCGCACCTCCCCGGTCACCACCGGCGGCGGCTCGGGCGCCGCCGCCCCCGAACCCGGCCGGGAACCGCAGATCTCCGACCGGCAGGTCGAGGCGGCCGGCCTGCGGATGGACCTCCAGGCCCGCCGGGCCTGGCGCGGCCAGCGCGAGCTGGAGCTGACCCGCACCGAGTTCGAGCTCCTGGAACTGCTCGCCCGCAACGCCGGGATCGTCCTGGACCACTCCACGATCTACGACCGTATCTGGGGCTACGACTTCGGCCCCGGCTCCAAGAACCTCGCCGTCTACGTCGGCTACCTGCGCCGCAAGCTCGACGAGCCCGGCGCCCCGCAGCTGATCCACACCGTCCGGGGCGTGGGTTACGTGCTGCGGGAGGACTGAGTGGGCCGCCTCCAGCGGCTCCGGCGGGTGCTGGTCAGGCGTCGGCCCAGGCTCGTCTCCCTGCGCACCACCTTCGTCGTCTCCTTCGCGGCGGTCACCGCCGCCGTCACCATCGTCGTCGGCATCCTGTCGTACAACGCCGCCGCCCGGCTGGTCCGCGTCGACGAGCAGTCGGTGTTCACCCAGGTCGTCTCCGACGTCCAGGACGAGGTCAAGCAGGACCGGATGGTCCCGGAGGACTTCTTCTCCTCCTCCCGGCCGGGACACGACCTGGTCCGGTCGGTCCGCACCGACGTCCAGGTGCTCGGCGCGCGGGGCGAGATCGTCGACCACGGCAGCCCGGCGCTGCCCGTCACCGGCGCGGACCGGACGGCCGCCATGGCCGCGGCGGCCGGGACGACGGCCCAGCACAAGGACGTCCGGGTCGGCGACGACCTGTACCGGATCGCCACGGTGGCGCTCGGCGACGGCCGGGGCGCGGTGCAGGTGGCGCAGGAGTTCAGCGACACGGAGGACCTGCTGCAGGCGCTCCAGCAGCGGACGCTGGCGCTGATGGCGGCGGTGGTCGTGGCCGCGGGGCTGTTCGGCTGGTGGCTGGCCCGCCGGATCACCCGCCGGCTGGTGATCCTCACCTCCGCCGCGGAGGACGTGGCCCGGACCCGGCGGCTCGGCATCCAGGTCCCGGTGACGGGACTGGACGAGGTGGGCCGGCTGGGCAGGGCCTTCGACCGGATGCTGGGGCGGCTGGCCCAGTCGGAGGAGGACCAGCGGCGCCTGGTCCAGGACGCCGGCCACGAACTCCGCACCCCCCTGACCTCGCTGCGCACCAACATCTCCCTGCTCCGCCGTATCGACGAGCTGCCGCCCGCCACCCGCGAGGAACTCGTCGCGGACCTCGGCCAGGAGGCGCGTGAGCTGACCGACCTGGTCAACGAGCTGGTCGACCTCGCGGCCGGGCAGTCCGACATGGAGCCGCCGCAGCGCGTCGACCTGGCCGACATCGCGGAGGACGTCGCCGGGCTGGCCCGCCGCCGTACCGGCCGCGAGATCCTGCTGCGCGCCGCCGGTGACACGACCACCGACGGCCGCCCCGGCCTGCTCCAGCGGGCCGTCTCCAACCTCGTCGAGAACGCGGCGAAGTTCGACCGGGACGGCAAGGCGCCCATCGAGATCAACGTCACCGGCCCCGCCCGGCCGGGCACGGTCCGCGTCGAGATCCTCGACCGCGGCCCCGGTATCGCCGAGGGCGACCTGATCCGCATCTTCGACCGCTTCTACCGCGCCGCGGACGCCCGCTCCCTCCCCGGCTCCGGCCTCGGCCTCTCCATCGTCCGCGAGGTCGCGATGGCCCACGGCGGCGCCCCGTTCGCCTTCCGCCGAGCGGGCGGCGGCGCGGTGATCGGCTTCACGGTGGGCGGGGGGTTCGCGGGGGGCGGAACGCCGCGCGGGTGAACCGCCGCTTTCCGTCCCCCCGGCTACGGTCGGGCACCGGTCCCGAACTGCCTCGTCACGACCCCGAACCGTCTCGTCACGACCCCGAACCGTCTCGTCACGGTCCCGAACCGTCTCGTCACGGTCCCGAACCGTCTCGTCACGACCCCCAGGGAACCGTGAGGAAGCCCTCCGCCCGGGCGCTGGCCAAGCCGATCCGCGGGATGTCGCTGCTTCGCGCGAACAGCAGGTAGCGCGGTTCCCATATCGGGCGGTATTTCGCGTTCGCCCGGTACAGGGACTCGATCTGCCACCAGCGGGAAAAGAACGTCAGGGTCGCGTGCCAGAGGCGCAGGACCGGGCCGGCGCCGAGGCGGGAGCCGCGTTCGAAGACCGAGCGGAACATCGCGAAGTTCAGCGAGACGCGGTCCACCTTCAGGTCGGGTGCCTTGAGGAGGAGTTCCACGACCATGAACTCCATCAGGCCGTTCTCCGCGTCGCGGTCGCGGCGCATCAGGTCCAGGGAGAGGCCCTGTTCGCCCCAGGGGACGAAGCTGAGGAGGGCGCGGGGGACGTCGTCGGCGTCCCGGCACTCCAGCATGACGCAGCGGCCGTCCGCCGGGTCGCCCAGGCGGCCGAGCGCCATCGAGAAGCCGCGTTCCGTGGTGCCGTCGCGCCAGTGGTCGGCCCGGTCGATCAGCAGGGACATCTCGTCGGGCGGGATGTCCTCGTGGCGGCGGACGCGGACCGTGTAACCCGCCCGCCGGACGCGGTTGTGGGCCTGGCGGACCACGCGCATCGCGCGTCCTTCCAGGGTGAAGTCGGCGATGTCGACGATCGCCTCGTCGCCCAGTTCCAGGGCGTCCAAGCCGTGCCGGGCGTAGATCGTGCCCGCCTCCTCGCTCGCGCCCATGACCGCGGGGGTCCACGCGTGCTGCCGGGCCTCCGTCAGCCACGCGTCGATCGCGCCGGGCCATGCCTCCGGGTCGCCGATCGGGTCGCCCGAGGCCAGGCTGACACCGCCGACGACGCGATAGGTGACCGCCGCCTTGCCGGTGGGCGAGAAGATCGCCATCTTGTCGCGGCGCAGGGCGAAGTAGCCGAGGGAGTCGCGGGCGCCGTGCCGGTCCAGCAGACACCTCAGCTTCGACTCGTCCTCCGCGCTCAGCAGGCGGCGGCCGCGCGGGGAGCGGAAGCCGGCGTACAGGACCAGGCAGAAGGCGGCGGCGAGGAGGGCGTTGATGATGACGTCGGTCCAGCGCGGGGCGTGCACCGCGGTGACGTGGTCGGCGAGCGGGCCGACGCTGATGCCCCGCAGGAGCGTGTAGGCGATCTCGTCGGGGAGGGTGGCGCCGGGGAGCTTGTTCGTGGCGTGGACGAGGAGCGTGCCCAGGACGCCGGTGACGGCCACGCCGCCCACGCCCACCGCCAGCGCCAGTCTCGGGTTCGACGGGTCGCCGACCGCGTCGAACTCCCGGCGGCTGATCAGCAGCGCGGCCACGAAGAGGCCGGTGAGGGCGGCGGAGGCCCAGTTGAAGACGTGGGCGCGGTACTCGTGCTGGGTCAGGGCGAGGACGTAGAGGGCGAAGAGGGGGGTGGACAGGAGGATGTTGACCACCCACGCCGCTCGCTTGCGGCGGCGCATCACCAGCACGAAGAAGATGGCGAGGGCGGCCGAGACCAGGCCGGCCGTGGCCAGGTACGGGGTGAAGAACTGGCCGGAGTGGTGGGCGTGCTGCCGGTGGAGGTGCAGGGTGAGGCGGCCGTTGTTGTGCTCGTCGACCTCGTGCCGGAACGGCAGGGACATGACCGCCGCTATGTTCAGTACGGCGATCAGCCGCAGGTACCAGACGGTGGCGTCGGCGGCCCGCCTGCGGAGTGCGCCGCCGGGGGTGGCGGCGGGGGCGCGGCGGTCGGCGGACGCGCGCGCGGGGGTCAGGGTCGACTGCTGTGCGGGCATGGGGACCGGTCACCTTGGGGGACGGAAGCGGGGACGATGACGGAGGGAGCTGACCCTACAGTCAGTAGGGTAACGGCGGGAGTCGGCGGAGAGGCCGGCCGTGGTGCGGAAGCGGTGCGGAAAACGGTGTGAAAGAGGGCGACCCCCTCCTTACGGACGCCACTTCGTGCGGACGCTTTCGCTCTTACGGACACTCCCGCTCGGCCCGCCGTCGGGCCGCCAGCACCCACGCGAGGTTCCCGATCGCCGCCCCGGCCGCCACCGCCGCCACGATCACCCCGCCCGTCGCCAGCCCGTCGCTGAACAGGTGCGGGCGCCGGTCGAGGCTGTGCAGGCCGAAGCCGGACAGCTCGTACACGCCCACCGCCGCGACCAGCAGGCTCGCCACCAGCGCCGCCACCGTGGGGGCGAGGCTGCGCCGCGTCTCCTGTGTGTCCGTGCCCTGCATGAGTACCCCCGATGAGCTGACGAGCCGCCGTGGCCGATGGGGAACCTACAATACGTAGGGTCGGGAGGGCCTCAGGACGAGCGCATTCACATCAGCCTGGACACAGGGGGAGCACGCCCCCGCCGGTGTTCTCGGTCACAGCTTCCTGCCGTCGTGGTCCGCACGGGTGACGGCACGGCGTACGCGGGGCTGACGGCGCCGGACGAACCGGTGGTCGCCGCACCGGTACGGCGGGCCGCCGGGTCCCGTCCTCTGAGGACCCGGCGGCGATGGATCGTGCTGCTTCCGGCGGGGCTCAGCCGAACCGGCCCGCCACGTAGTCGGCCGTGCGCTGGTCCTGCGGGGAGTTGAAGACGGCGTCCGTGGCGCCGTGTTCGACGATGCCGCCCGGGGTGCCCTGC
The DNA here is from genome assembly GCF_053611365.1 of Streptomyces sp. NPDC054813. Classification (NCBI taxonomy): domain Bacteria; kingdom Bacillati; phylum Actinomycetota; class Actinomycetes; order Kitasatosporales; family Streptomycetaceae; genus Streptomyces; species Streptomyces sp. NPDC054813. Next base: position 47,084 of record NZ_JBSHAF010000003.1, read on the forward strand.
TCGGCCAGGAAGAACGCGCACTGCTGGGAGACGCGCGCCGCCTGCTGCATGTTGTGGGTGACGATCACGATCGTGACCTGGCCGGCCAGGTCGTGGATGGTCTCCTCCACGCGGCGGGTGGAGGTGGGGTCCAGGGCCGAGCACGGCTCGTCCATCAGCAGCACCCGGGGGCGGACCGCCAGCGCCCGCGCGATGCACAGGCGCTGCTGCTGGCCGCCGGAGAGGGCGCCGCCCGGCTGCCGGAGCCGGTCGCGGACCTCCTTCCACAGGCCCGCCCGGGTCAGGGACTCCTCGACCAGGTCGTCCTTCTCCCGGCGGTTCACCTTCGTGCCGGTCAGCTTGAGGCCGGCCACCACGTTGTCGTAGATCGACATCGCCGGGAACGGGTTCGGCTTCTGGAAGACCATGCCGATCCTGCGGCGCGCGTCGGTCAGCCGCCACGACGGGTTGTAGATGTCCTCGCCCTCGAAGAGCACCTCGCCGCCGAACTGCGCCGAGGGGATCATCTCGTGCATCCGGTTGAGGGTGCGCAGGAACGTCGACTTGCCGCAGCCGGACGGGCCGATGAGCGCGGTGACCTCGCCCGCGGGCATGGTCAGCGACACCCGGCTGAGCACCTGGTGGGAACCGAACCAGGCGGAGACGGCACGGGCTTCGAGGGTGGCGGGGGCGGGGCCGTCCACCACCGGGACGGCGGCGGGCAGTACGGCGGTGTCGGTCACGGCGGTGTCGGTCGCGGCAGTGTCGGTCGTCGCGGTCTCGGTCATCTCATTCACCTGGTTCACAGCAGATTCGGCAGCAGTTCGGTGGTCCGCGTCGCGACCTGGAGGCCGAGTACCGCGACGACCGGGGCGAAGACGATCCATGTCTGGTGGCGGCCCCAGCGGTGCCAGGCCCAGACGGCGGCCACGGCGGTGAGCAGCAGCGCCTGCAGCCACATCACCAGCGGCCACGGCACCCCGGAGGGGCGGGCGAGGGGCTCTTCGGAGGCCGGCAGGGTGCCGGCGCGGATCACGGCCGAGGGGGTCTGGAACGCCTCGGAGACCAGGTCGGCGTCGACGCGCAGGATGCCCGAGGGGGCGAACTTCGGGCCCGTCGCCGTGATCAGCACGAGGCGGCTCTTGCCGGCGGCGAGCGCGGTCGGTGCCGGGTCACCGGCCCGTCGTACGTCGATGACCTGGTAGTTCGCCTTGCCCTGGCCGGTGATCACGGTGAAGGTGTCGCCGCTGGTCAGCTCGGAGAGCCTGCCGAACGGGCCGCCGTACGCCGCCGCCCGGCCCATCAGCACGCTGGTGCCGGTCTGCCCGGGCATCGGGGTGTCCCGGCGGTGCCCGGGGCCGTCGGTCAGCACGGCGGAGTCGGTGCCCTCCAGGACGACCTGGCTCAGGCCCAGCTTCGGGATCTTGACGAGCGCGAGCGGAGTGCCCGGAGCCAGCAGCTTGCCGTCCTGACCGGTCTGGGCCACCGGGGCGGTGCCGAGGGCGAGTTGCTCGCGCAGCTGGTCGAAGTCGGCGTGCTGCGCGGCGTGCTGCTGGGCCCCGCTGACCACCAGCAGCTGCACGGTGATGCCGAGCAGCAGGGCGGCGAGGCTGAGCAGTCCGCCGCGCGAGAGGTGGCGGACGAAGGTGACGCTGCGGACGGGCCTGCGCGGCACGGCCGCAGCCAGAGCTTTCGGTGTCGGTACGGCGACGGTCACGGGGCCCGCCTCCTTCGGAAGACGCGTGCGGGGCCGCCGGGAGCCTTGCGGCTCCCGGC
>NZ_JBSHAF010000003.1:48848-129985 GCF_053611365.1 Streptomyces sp. NPDC054813
CCCAGAGAGCGCGGTGCGCCCACCGCCGCCCCCCCCGGCCCCCCCCACCGTCTCACGCCGGGCGGCGCCCCCCGGGTCGCCGGCGCCCCCCCCCGGGGCCCGTCGGAGGGTTACTTGGAGGTGATGCTGAAGTTGGCGCCGGTCTTCGAGTTCACGGTCGAGGAACCGACGTAGAAGGCGTGCAGGGTGTGCTTGCCCTTGGCCAGCTTCGGCAGGGTGATGGTGACCTTGCCGCCGCTCAGGGTGCCGGTCGCGATGACCTTGGAGCCCTGGTAGATGCGGACGGTGCCGCCCGGGGTGGTGCCGGTCGCGGTGACCTTGACGGTGACCTTGGCCCGGGCGGTGTGGCTCACCGTGGTGGGGTGCGAGGTGGAGACCGACGCCGTCGCCTTGGTGATCTTCAGCGAGACGAGCGTGGAGGACGCGTTGAGCTTGGAGGTGCCCGGGTACGAGACCGACAGCGAGTGCGTGGCGACCTTGAGGTGGTTCGACAGGCCGATGGAGACCTTGCCGGACGAGTCCAGGGTGCCGGTGCCGACGACCGTGGTGCCGTCCTTGACGGTGACCTTGCCGGTCGGCTTGACGCCGTGCGTGCCGGTGACCGTCACGGAGACCTTCGGGGTCTTGCCGTAGGCGGTGGTGGCGGTGGTGGCCTTGGTGGTGCTGGCGTACTTGACGGCACCCTTCCACGTGGCGTCCGCGCCGGCGCCGACGATGTTGTAGCCGGTGACCGTGGCGGTGTAGGTGCCGTTGGCGAGACCGGTGAAGGCGTACGTCTTGGTGGTGGCCGGGACGTCCTTGGTGGCGACGACCCCGCCGTCCGCGTCGGTCAGCGTCACCCGGTAGTCGGACAGCGGCAGCGGGGTGGCGGCCGGGGCGGTCCAGGACAGCTTCAGGCTGGCGTCGCCCACGGTGGTCTTGAGGACCGGCGCGGCCGGCACCGTGATGGCGGAGGAGGCACCCTCCAGGCCGCCCTGCAGAGCGTGCTTGGCCTGCAGGTTGATGGAACCGTTGTACGGCTCGTTGACGAAGCCGAACGCGGAGATGACCTTCTCGGCGCTGTCCGACGCAGTCTGAGCGATGTGGCTGCCGCTGGTGACGAAGACGTCGTACAGGTCCTTGTCGAAAAAGACGCTGGTCGGGTCGATCGCCCGGCTCGGGACGACGTTGTAGACGTCACGGCCGAACGTCGAGTTCTCGTAGTAGGCCTGGACCGGGGCCAGCTTGCCGTTCACCGTGGTGACCGGGCTGGTGGCACCGGTGTCGTTCGGCAGCGTGATGGAGGCCAGGTGGCCGCCGGCCGCGGCCGCGGCCTTGCTGTAGTCGGGGGAGACGCCGTTGTTCTGGGCGATCCAGGAGCCCACGGAGAACGGGACGAGCGCGCCGTCCTCGGTGAGGGCCGCGTTGCCCTGGTTCTCCTGGACGACCTGGACGTTCGCCCCGAGCGGCGTGGTGGACATGCCGATCGCCGCGAGGAAGAACTTGCGGGTGCCCGAGCCGTCCTGCGGGATCTTCGGGTGCAGGGTCTGGCCGTTCAGCTCGGTGAGCGAACCGGAGTAGATCTCGAACAACTGCTGCTTGGTCAGCGAGTCCAGGGCCGAGCCCTTGACCGCGACACCGACCGCGTCCCGGGCCATCGGAACGTAGGTGAGCGCGGTTCCGGCGCTGGACGGGCCGCCGGAGGAGCGGGCGAAGTCGACCTGGCCCTTGATGGCGGTACCGGTGCCGGCCGGGAACTTGTCGCCGGTCAACGACGCGGACAGCGCCTTCTGGCCGTTGCCGGAGCCGTTCGGGCGGGTGAACGGCGTGCCGCCGGAGCGGGTGACGATGGTGGACGTGGTGGAGCCGGTGCCGGGCTCGATCGCGTCGTACGAGGCGATACCGGCGCCGTCCGCCGACTTCACGGCGGTCGCGGCGTAGCTGTTGCCGTTGACGGTGTCGCCGGCCAGGGCGTTGACCACGTCCTGGGTGGTGTCCGAGCCCACGCCGACCAGCTGGCGGAAGGTGCCCGCGGGGGTGGGGTCGGCGATCGCCGGGGTGGCGAGGGCCAGGCCGCCGGCCACCACGGCCGCGGCGACGAGCGCCGCCGAGGAGCGCAGATTGCGCATCGAGAGTCTCCTGACGAGAGCTAGCTGGGGTGTTGCAGAGGGATCTGGCAGGGTGGTGCAGACCGTCCGCCCCGACTGCCTTTCGGGGCGGACGGCCGTCTGTGGGGAGTGCTTGACTCCGGTGGGGGTAGCGCCCCTTCAGGGGCGCGGGGCTGTATCGGATTTGCGGCTACCGCCGCGTGGGCGCGACCAGCCACGAGGCACCCGCAGACGACGTACTGCTGTCGTCACGGAGGCAATCGACAGCTGGCGGCCGCCGGCAAAGGGCGCGCCCACTCCGGCCACGGCCCCGAGCGCGGCCCCGACCGGCACCGCGTACCGCAGCGGATTCGCCGGGTCGGCCGGGGTGTTGCCGGCCGCGGTCGTCTCCAGCGCCTTGCCGCCGTCGAACGACGCCGACGCGCTCGGCGAGGCGCTGGCGCCGGTGCCGCCGGCTCCGGTGCCCGTGCCCGTGCCGCCGACGGTGCCCGCGCCACCGGTGTCCCCGGCGGAGCCGGGCGCGCCGCCACCGGAGGAGTCCGTGCCGCCGCCGTCGGCCGAGCCGTCGTCGGCGGGGCTCGGCCCGGTGTAGTGAAGCAGTGCGTCGGCCGCCTTGACGGTCTGGGCGCGCAGCTTCTGGGAGAGCGGGGCGTAGCCGACGGGCAGCTTGCCCGGGTCGGAGCCGGAGGTCTGGCCGGTGGCCGCCGCGTACCGCAGCAGGGCCGCGTAGTCCTCGCGGGCGGCCTTGGTCACCTTGCCGGGGCGCACTGCCGCGTAGACCAGCTGGGCCAGCGGATAGGCACCCTTCGCCGTGGCGGTCGCCGGGGTGATCTCGGCGACGCCGGAGCCGGAGGCGGTCGCGGCGGCCGCGGTCAGGCTCGCAGCGGTCGGGGCGACGAACTTGCCCGCGCTGTTCTCCAGCTCAGCTGTCTGCAGCCCGTAGCGGGCGGCGGAGGCCACGTCCGTCACCGTGATCACGAAGCGCGAGCCGACCGTCTGCGGGCCGACGCTCTTGTATGCCGGCGGGCTGGCCAGCTGGTCCCAGCTGGACTTCCAGAGCGTGTCCGCGCGCCGGGTGTGCAGGGCGCCGGCGTGCATGTCGTCCACGTAGGGGTGGAAGTCGGTCATGCACTGCTTGTCGTCGTCGGGGGCGCCGGAGCCGGGCGGGACCGTGCACCAGGGGTCGTTCTTCGGGTACTCGTCGGTGTTCGACGGGTCGAAGGCGGCGCCGGAGGGGTTCAGGTCGGCGTTGGTGCTGTAGTACGGGTTGACCCGCATCCCGTCGTCGTCGGGGACACCGGCGAGGAACTGCCGGGCGTCCTTGTCGGCGACGATCCACTGCCAGAGCGCGCGGGCGGTGTCGGTGTGGCCCAGCGAGGTCATCAGATCGGTGTCGGTGGCCGGCGTCTCGGCGACCGAGAGATTGGCGAACTCGGGGTTCAGGGAGATGAACTCGGGGTCGGAGGCGAGTCCGGCCGGGTTGTTCTTCGCCCAGCCGTACCCCTTGGCCACCCCGCTGTTGAGCACCGAACCCCAGGTGGAGTTGCGGTACGACTCGGTGAGCAGCTTGGCCAGCAGGCGGGGGTCGAGCTTGATCGACTCGACCTTGGTGCCCGCGAGTTTCTGGACGCTGTCCGGCGCCGTGGACTTGGGTCTGCGTTCGATCGTGAACCCGATGACGGCCCCGCTCAGCGCGATCGGTGCGTAGGTCGTCGTACCCGATGGTGCGGTGGTGCCCGGGTCGGCACCGAGTTTGCGGGTGGTGAAGGCGAGGCCGGTGGAGCCGTCCGAGATGAGCCGGGCCCTGGTGTTGGGCTCGCCGTACTCGGTGTAGCTGTAGACCTTGCCCTCCGAGCACAGCCTGGCCTGCCAGCTGGTCATCGCGTCGGCGGCCAGCTCACTGCCCGTGGTCGGGCGTTCGTCGGAGCCGAGGGCGCAGTTGGTGCCCACGCTGTTGAAGTCCAGCTTGACGGCGACGCGGTTCTTCCAGTTGGTCGAGGAGACCGGAGAGCCCGCGTTGACGTGGCTCTGGTCCGCGTACGGCTTGCCGTCCAGGTCGAGGCTGCCCTGCGGGACGATCACCAGCCAGCAGGAGCGAGGTCTGGTGACGCCGTCGGTGGTGACGGGTACGCCGCAGCCGAGATGCGGGGCCTCGTTGGCGGTCTGGACCTCGAAGTACTCCTGGCCGTTGCCGTCGGCGCTGGTGCGGGCGAAGTCGACCTCGTTGGTGGTGTTGTAGTTGAAGAGAGGGTTGTTCTGGGTGTCTCTGGTGATCGTGGTGCCGTCCACCGACTTGAAAGGGACCTCGCCGGGGGCGTTCGGGTTGGTGGCGCCGTACCGGTCGTCCTGGCCGTAATTGGTCGGGTCGGCGCTGTAGAAGATCTGCCGGGTGTCGTCCTGCCCGTTGCCCGGCCAGCCGCCGCGGTTCGTGGTGGGGGAGGCGCCGAACTGGCACTGGGTGCGTGACGGGCCGGGGTTGGACGGGACCGTGCCGTCGTCGTCGCCCCAGCACTGCATGATCTGGACGAAACCGGTGTCGAACTGGGAGCCCGCGAAGGTCGTCGGCGCGCCGCCGGACCAGCTCACCGAGATGGCCTGGCTGGTGAGATGTGTGGTCTGGCTGACCGTGAACCTCATGTCCTTGAACTCACCGCGCCCGGACACCGTCACGGCGGATCCGGCGCCGCTCGCCGCGGTGGCGGACGGGGCCGCCTGGGCCACGGCGAGACCGGCGAGGGCTCCGACGGTGGCGCCGGCGAGAAGCCGGACCAGGGCGTTTCTGATCCGCCGTCTCATCGGGTACTCCCGTCGTCCGAGCGGCCGTTGCTCTTGCTTCCCACCAGCCGGGAGACCAGCGAGGGCAGCAGGAGCAGACCGAAGACCAGGACCGCGGCCAGCAGCATCAGCGTCTGGGTGGCGGTCCAGCCGTGCGCGGTGGCCACGGCGACCGGCTGGGCGAGGGCGACGGTGCCGCCGGCGGCCGTACCGCCCGCCGAGGCGGTGCCGCCGGAGCCGGTGCCGTCCGGGGAGACGGTCTGGCCGGTGTCGGGGTCCACGGAGGGCGTGGCGCTGCTGCCCCCTGCGGAGCCGCCGCTGTCGGCGCCGGTGCCGGTCGCGCCGCCGGAGCCGCTGCCGCCGCTGCCGCCCGAGGTCCCGCCGCCGTTGTTGCCGGTGCCGGCCTTGGTGCCGCCGGTGCCCGTGGTGCAGGGCGCGGCGCCCTTCTTGTCACAGGCCGCGGGGTAGGGCGCGGTCTGGGCGAGCCGGTTCTGGCCGCTGGCCGTGAAGGTCGGGTTGTTGCAGTTCTTGATGTTGATGTTCTGCGTCTTCACGCCCGGGATCCGGCGGATCTGGTCGAAGCCGGCCTGGACGAGGTTGATCGGCAGCGGCGAGTAGCCGAGTTTTGGGGCCTGTTGCTGTCCCTGGCACATGAAGTAGTAGGAGAAGGCGCCGAGCGTCTTGCCCTTTTCCTCGGTGAAGGTGCCCTGCACCTTAAGTGGCAGGATCATGTACGAGTAGCTGGACAGCGGGTAGTTGCGCTTGTCGGTGTCGTTGTAGACGCCGTTGAGCTGCTGGGTGAGGTAGTCCGCCGAGTTCTTGTTCGTGTTGATCTTCGCTTTGAGGAGCGAGACCGCCACGTTCGACGGGGTCGGCTCGGTGTAGTAGCCCGCGTGGTTCAGGACCTTCGCCACGGGATACCGCGCGTTGATGGCGTACGAGTAGTTGACGTACCCGATCGCGCCCTCGCCGTAGTTCTGGGCGACGTAACCGGCGACACCGAGATCACCGGACTGGGCGATCATCCCGGAGACGGTGGGGTAGTACGAGGTCTGGCCGCAGGACCCGGACCGGCCGACCTTCGCGCAGTACGCGTTCCACAGCGCCTTGTGCTGGTTCGCCATCCACATCGTGAACTGGGCGGTGGAGCCGGAGCCGTCGGAGCGGACCACCGGGACGATGGTGCGGTGCGGCAGCTGGAGGCCGGGGTTGTCGGCCTTGATCACCGGGTCGTCCCAGGTCTTGATGACCCCGGTGAAGATCTTGGTGACCACGTCTCCGGAGAGCCGCAGGTTGGTGACCCGCTTGCCGTTGACGGTGAGGTGGTACATGAAGACGGTGCCGCCGGCCACGATCGGCATGTAGGCGTACGACCCGGAGGCCGGGCGTTCGGCCGCGCTGCCGTCGGTGGGGTTCGTCTGGAAGGGGATGTCGGAGACGGCGAAGTCGACGGTGCCGGAGAGGAACTGGCGGCGGCCGTCCGACGAACCGGTGCCGGCGTAGCTGATCCGCATGCCGTACTGGTTGACGGCGCGACGCCATTCGTCGACGGCGTTCTCGGCCCAGGTGGAGCCGGCGCCGGCGATGGGGGTGTAGCTGTCGGCGGAGGCCGGCGTACCGGCGAGGGTGCCGATGATGCCGAGCAGTGCGGCCAGGATGCCCAGCCGTCGGAGGGCGTTGATGACTTGGCTGGACATCAGTGACTGTCTCCTGTAGCGGGGTCTGCGTTGCCACCCGAACCACCCGTGCGGGTTTCGTCGGCGGGTGCGGGCCCCTGCGGGGTGCCTTCGCCGTTGGCGGGTGCGGGTGTGTGGTCTTCCGGGGCTTGCTCGCCGTCGTCGGCTGCGGGTGCGTCGGGGCTGGTCGCGCTCCGCGGCGGAGCCGCTGGTTGATGCGGCCCCGCGCCCCTGGGTTCGTTGCTCTCGCCGGAGTCGTCACGGTCCCCGGGTGCGAACAACTCCAGTCCCGGCGTGTGGAGTTCTGCGAACCTCGTGGCATCCCGGCGGGACGCCCTCGCCGCTCTTCTCGCCTGGCGCTTGTTCTGGTGGCCGGGGCCGCGGCCACCGATCACCCGGGCGATCGCGAAGAGGACCAGGACCAGGGCCATCAGGACCGCCGCCGAGCCGAAACCGCGGGCGATCATCGTCGGCTCCGGGGACTTGACGAAGTTGAAGACGGCGAGGGGGAGGGAGACCATCGGGCCGCTCGTCGGGTCGGCGTTGAGCGCCGCCGTGAAGCCCGCCGTGAGCAGGACCGGGGAGGTCTCGCCGATGCCACGGGCCGTGCCGAGGATGACGGCGGTGGCGAGACCGGAACGAGCCGTCGGCAGGACCACGTGCCACACCGTCCGCCAGCGCGGGGCGCCGAGGGCCTCCGAGGCCTCCGTCAGGTTGCCCGGCACCAGGCGCAGCACCACGTCCGCCGCGCGGATCACGATCGGCAGCATCATCACGCTGATCGCGAAGCCCGCCGCCAGACCCGACTTCTGCATGCCGAGGCCGAGGATCCAGACCGCGTACACCATCAGACCGGCCACGATCGACGGCAGCGCCGTCATCGCCTCGACGATCGTACGGACGAACCGCGAGAAGCGGCCGCGGATCTGGTTGAGGTACACCGCGCAGGCCAGCCCCAGCGGAACCGTGATCGCCAGCGCGATGGTGATCATGATGAGCGTGCCGAGCATGGCGTGCGCGATGCCGCCGTGGGTCAGCGGGTCGAGCGGGCCCGCCGCCTGCATGTCCTGGGTGAAGAAGTTGCCGTGCGGCAGGGCCTCCCGGCCGCGCCACGCGGTGAAGCCGACGACCATCGCGAGCGCGAGGAACATCAGCCCGCCCGAGGTCCACAGGACGACGGTCATCACCCGGTCCCGTACCGCCTGGCCGTCCTCCTCGAGGCCTGTCAACACCGCGTAGATACCTACGAATGAAAGGTATGCGGTGACGAAGAACCCCAATGCCCCGGAGAACGGTGCGAGTTCACCGAAGAGCAGGACGGCGGTGCACAGCCCGGAGGCGGCGGCGCCGAACAGTGACAGCACGCCGGAGCGGGTGAGCCCGCCGATCCGGCGCGGTACGTCGGGAAGTTCGGCGACGGTGTCGTTCGGGGTGCCGTCCGCGGGCACGTCCCGGGTGGCGTCCTGCGGAACGTTCTTCTCAAGGTCTACGACGGTCATCGTCACGCCTCGCTCTGCGCGCCGGACCGTGACCGCGCCACGATCGAGGAGGCGGTGAAGTTGACCGCCAGGGTGAGCAGGAACAGCGCCAGGCCCGCGGCCATCAGCGCCGACATGCCGAAGGTGGAGGCATCGCCGTAGTGCAGGGCGATGAGGGAGGAGACCGAGTTCGAACCGGTCTGCAGGATGTGCGGCTGGATCACGAAGACCGGGGAGATGATCAGGTAGACCGCGATGGTCTCGCCGAGCGCCCGGCCCAGGCCCAGCATGGTGCCGCCGATGATCCCGCCCATGCCGTACGGCAGTACGACCGCGCGGATCATGCCCCAGCGGGTGGCGCCGAGCGCGTAGGCGCCCTCGCGTTCACCGGCCGGTGCCTGGGCGAACACCTCGCGCATCACCGAGCACTGGATCGGCGCCACCATCAGGGCGACGACGATCCCGGCGACGAAGGTGGAGGCGGTGTAGACGCTCTGGGAGGCCAGGGGTTCGCCGGGCTGGGTGCCGTCGACGTGCAGGAACGGGATCCAGCCGAACCAGTCCGACAGCCAGCGGGAGAGCCCGATCACGTGCTGCTGGAGGAAGAACAGCCCCCACAGGCCGTAGACCACGGACGGCACGGCGGCCATCAGGTCCACCATCGTGACGAGCGTGCGGCGCAGGGGCCGGGGCGCCACGTCTGAGATGAACAGGGCGGTGCCGATGGCCAGCGGCACGCTGATGGTGACGGCGACGGCGGCGATGAGCAGCGTGCCGGTGAGCACGGCCGCGATGCCGAACCTGTGCACGTCCGGCTGCCATTCGGCGGTCGTGAGAAAGGCCCAGACGCCTCTGGCCCGCAGCGCCTGCCCGGCCCGGAGCAGCAGGAACAGCCCTACGGCGGCCATGATGGCGAGGACGATGCCACCCGTGGCCGTCAACTGGTACCGGAACATCCGGTCCCCGAGCCCCCGGGCGGCGGACAGCCGTCTGGGCACGGGTCTTTCGGATTCCGCCCCTGCGGAACCCTCAAGTGCGGACACCACTGTGCCCCCCCTATACGAAGATTCTCCCCACACGGCCCCGATCGGGGTGCCGCGCGGTGAGAGTCAATGGCCGGTTCCTTGCGCACCAGCGCGTCGAATGTGGAGGACAGGTGAACTGTTCATGCCATTTCAGTGGGGGATATGTGGGCGCCTGTGTACTGGAGGGTCGGGCGGGGCGAGGCCGGCGGGGCGGTGCGCGGGTGTGAAGGCGGGGGCGGGTGGAGGGCGAAGGTGCCGGTGAGCGGGCGCGCGGGGCTTACGGCCGGGACGAGTGCGGCCAGGGAGCGGGCGTCGGGGCTGTGGCTGGGTGACGGACAGGTTGAGTCGCCTGCCGGGGAGGGGAGTTGGGTCGCACGCCGGCGGGGGAGTCCGGGCGCGGGTCGGCTCAGTGGTGGGCGGCGTTGTCCAGGGTGCGTTTGACGGCGTCCTCGTTCCGGCCGAGCACCGCCTTCTCCAGGCTGTGGTCGTCGTGCCGGGAGAACCGCTCGCCCTCGGCGACGTCCTCCTTGCTCAGTACCCGTCCGCACCACTCGCCCTGGTCGCCGGTGTGGTCGTCGAAGGGCACGGCCCCGCCCTCGCCGAGGACCACCCAGCCGCCCTCGCGCCAGCGCAGGGCGAGCAGATAGGTGTGGCCGACCTGGAGCCGTGGCGCGTCGGTGGCCATCTGCGCCACCCGGGTGCCGCTGGACCGGTAGACCTCCCAGCCCGGCGCGACCATGTCGAAGTCCGACCCGACGGCGTGCCGGGGTGAGCTGCGGGACCACAGGCGGCTCTCGGTCCGGAAGCTCACCAGCCGGTCCATCGCGTACGCGATCGCCCCCTTGCTGTAGCTCCGCCGGTTGGTCTCCTGTTCCCGGGTCGGGCTGGCGACGACGACATGATCGGCGTACGACACCCAGTCCCGCGCGGTCTGCGACGGATAGAGGTCCCCCGACGTCCCGCACCCGGCCACCGACTCCAGCCCCGGTCTGCCGACCAGCACCCCGGCGACGATCCCGACGGCGGCCAGAACCGCGGCGACGGGCCGCGCCGGCGCACGCCGAGGCATGACAGATCGTTCCCCCATGATGAAAACGCCCCCCAGTGCGTAAAACCAGTCCCCGCGGAGCCGGAACCGGTCAAGATCCGTAACCGCGGTGATCACCCTAGGCACGGTCCGGCGAAAGTGAACAAGGATCACCTCGGCCCGGCACAGAACTGTGACGCGGGGCGGCACGCCAGGCGTGTCACACGCAACCCGGATGCGAGGACCGGGCCGGCCGGGTATAGCGTCGCGCAGTGGGTCTGACCTGACCCGTTTCGTCCCGGACCGTAGGGCCGCAGGGCCGCAGGGCCGCAGGGCCGCAGGGCCATGGGACCGATCGACCCAAAGACCCGAGGAGGGTGAGCGGGATGGCCGAGCTGACCGCGGGCCGGCTGCTGACGTCGTGGCAGCTGGACGTACCGGCGCTGCTGCTGGTCGTGGTGCTGGGCGGGCTGTACGGGTGGGGCGTGCTGCGGGTACGCGCCAAGGGCGAGCCCTGGTCACCGGCCCGCACCGCCGCCTTCACGGTCCTGGGCCTGGGCGCGCTGGTGGTGGCGACGATGTCGGCCCTCGCCGTCTACGACCATGCGCTGTTCTGGCCGGCCGCCGTCCAGAACATCCTGCTCGACCTCGTCGCGCCGCTGGGCCTGGCACTGGGCGACCCGCTCCGTCTCGCGGTGCAGGCGCTCCCGGAGTCCGCGGCGGCACGGCTCCGCCGCACGATGACCGGCCGGGTGCTCCGCCTCCTGACCTTCCCCCTGGTCAGCACGGCGCTGGTGCTCGCCACCGAGCTGACCATCTACTTCACCCCGTACTTCGGTACCGCGCTGCGGGTGGGCTGGCTGCACGAGCTGATGTACCTGCACCTGCTGGCGGCGGGCTGTCTGTTCGTCGTACCGGTGCTGACCCGGGAGGAGACCCTCCCCGCCTGGTGCACCCACCCGGTCCGGGCGGGCCTGGTCTTCCTGGACGGCGTGATCGACGCGATCCCGGGCGTGGTCGTCATGACGCACGGCACGCTGATCGCCGGTGCCTGGTATCTGCACCACCACCCGTCCTGGTCCCCGGACGTCCGGCAGGACCAGCAGATCGGCGGCGGCGCGATGCTGAGCATCGCCGAGCTGGTCGCGTTGCCGTTCCTGCTGACGATCCTGTTCCAGTGGGCGCGGGCGGAACGGGCCCAGACGGCGGCCCTGGACCGCCACCTGGACCAGCAGCAGGCCGCCGCCGCGGTCCCCGCACCCACCCCGTCCGCTCGGGCCGCCGCATCCGCCCAGCCCGCCGCGTCCGCCGAACGGGTCCGTCCCTGGTGGGAGACGGAGAAGAACGAGGTGGCCGCCAGAATCCGCCGCCAGCACGGCGAACCCGGCGAGCAGTGACTGTGATGCGCGTGACTGTGATGCAGGAGTGACATCAGAGGTGCTCGGAACTGCAACCCCGGTGGGGGAAAACGCGTCCAACTGACGTGGCTCAGTTGCTCGATGAAATGGACGCGATGGAACGCCTCCGGGCTCGCCGGATCGCGGGGTGGGCTCCCGGGCGTCCCCCCGTCGATGTCCGCGAGCGACTTGTCCCGCCGTTTCCGGAACCGTCCCCCCGCCTGGGGGTGCTTGTCGGGCTCGCGCCCGCGGCGGCGGTGCGCGTCGCGAGGGCGATGGAGTGGCTGGGGCCGGTGCTGGTCGCCGTACTGGCGGGGGCGATCCGGTTCTGGCGGCTCGGCCGGCCGCGGGAGATCGTCTTCGACGAGACCTACTACGCCAAGGACGCCTGGTCCCTGCTGCACCTCGGCTACGAGGGCACCTGGCCGGACCGCAAGATCGCCGACCCGCAGATCCTCGCCCACCCGCAGGTGATCCCGCTCTCCGACGCGGGCTCCTTCGTCGCACACCCGCCGACCGGCAAGTGGGTGATCGCCCTGGGCGAGGGGCTGTTCGGCCTCACCCCGTTCGGCTGGCGCTTCATGACGGCGCTCCTGGGCACCCTGTCGGTCCTGATGCTGTGCCGGATCGGGCGCCGTCTGTTCCGGTCCACCTTCCTGGGCTGCCTGGCCGGCGCGCTGCTGGCGGTGGACGGCCTGCATGTCGTGATGAGCCGTACCGCGCTGCTGGACCTCGTCGTGATGGTCTTCGCCCTGGCGGCGTTCGGCTGCCTGCTGGTCGACCGGGACCGGGCGCGGGCCCGGCTCGCGGCGGCGCTGCCGGCCGGCGCGGACGGCCGGGTACGGCCCGACGGCGACACCGGTGACCGTGCGGGAACGGGATGGCGGCCCTGGCGGCTCGCGGCCGGTCTCTTCCTGGGCCTGGCCGCCTCCACCAAATGGAACGGCCTGTACTTCCTGGCCTTCTTCATGGTTCTGACCGTGTTGTGGGACGTCGGCGCGCGCCGGGTGGCCGGGGCCCGCCACCCGTACCGGGCGGTGCTGCGCAGGGACCTCGGCCCCTCGCTGCTCTCCCTCGCGCCGGTCGCCGTCGTGACCTACCTGGCGACCTGGACCGGCTGGTTCCTGTCCGACGACGGCTGGGGGCGCCACTGGGCGGACGGCCGCGGCGGTACCTGGTCGTGGATCCCGGCCCCGCTGCGCAGCCTGTGGCACTACGAGTACCTGGTGTACCAGTTCAACGTAGGGCTGCACACGCCCCACAAGTACCAGTCGAATCCATGGAGTTGGCTGGTCCTCGGCCGTCCCGTGCTGTTCTCCTACGACTCGCCGGAACCCGGCGAGGACGGCTGCCACACGGCGTCCGCCTGCACCCGGACGGTGCTCGCCCTGGGCACCCCGGTCCTGTGGTGGGCCGCGTGCTGCGCCCTGGTCTATCTGCTCTACCGCTGGGCGCTGCGCCGCGACTGGCGGGCCGGCGCCGTCCTGTGCGCGGTCGGCGGCGGCTATCTGCCGTGGTTCCTTTACCAGGACCGTACGGTCTTCTCCTTCTACGCGGTCGTCTTCGTGCCCTACCTGTGCCTGGCCGTGACGATGATGATCGGAGCCATGCTGGGACCGCCGGGCGCGACGGAACGGCGGCGGTGGACGGGCGCGGTGGCCGCGGGCGTGCTGGTCCTGCTCATCGCCTGGAACTTCGTCTACTTCTTCCCGATCTACACCGGCCAGACCATCCCGTACTCCGGCTGGCAGGCCAGGATGTGGCTCGACAGCTGGGTCTGAGGGCCGAGACGTGTGCACGCCCTGCGCTTCCCAAGTCGGCCCCTGCGCAAGGCAGATGAGGAGCCCGAGTACGATCACCGCGAACTCGCTCTGTACTTCTCACCGGCGCGATGGAGTTGCCATGACGACCGACCCTCAGCCGTTTCCGTCGATCGACACCAGCAGGGCACACCCTGCGCGGGTCTATGACTGGCTGCTCGGCGGCAAGGACAACTACCCGGTCGACGAGGCGGTCGGTGAGAAGCTGCCGCCCGAGGCGAGGGACGCCGCCCGGCAGAACCGTCAGTTCATGCACCGGGCCGCCGCGTGGCTCGCCACACAGGGCGTCGATCAGTTCCTGGACATAGGCACCGGAATCCCCACCGAGCCGAATCTCCACCAGATCGTGCAGAACGTCGTGCCCTCGGCCAAGGTCGTCTACACCGACAACGACCCGATCGTCCTGCGGCACGCGGAGGCGCTGCTGATCAGCCGCCCCGAGGGGGCGACCGACTACATCCAGGCGGATGTGCGCGACCCGGAGGCGATCGTCCGGCACGCCCGGCACATCCTGGATTTCGACCGCCCGGTCGCGCTGTCGCTCATCGCCCTGATGCACTTCATCAGCGACGAGCAGGGCGCCCACGGCATAGTCCGTGCCCTGGTCGAGACGCTGCCGTCGGGCAGCCATCTGATCCTGTCGCACGCCGCGTCCGACCTGTTCCCGGACCTCGTCGAACAGGTCGTCGCCGAGTACGCCAAGGGCGGCATCCAGCTCGCCTTCCGTACCCGTCCGGAGGTGGAGCGGTTCTTCGACGGCATGGATCTCGTCTCCCCCGGCCTGGTGACGGCGACGGAGTGGTTCCCCACCGTCCCGGCCCAGGCACCGGAGGGCAGTGGCATCTACGCGGGCGTGGCCCGTATCCGCTGAACCAGCGCGCAGCTTCCGGACGCACGCACGGACCGTCGCCGGCCATCGGCCGGAGGTCCCGCTTCGGCCGGCTCACGCCTGGAACTCGGTGAGATCGATGGTGTGAACGCGCAGCGGACAGCCGTGCACCGGGCGCGCCGTCTCCCGCTCCGGCACCATGCCGAGCTTGCGGATGACGTTCTCGTCACGAGGTCGCTGACAGAACCGGCCACGCAGGTGAAGCCGGGGGCGCGGTGGAAGGCAAGGACTTCTTCGGGAGCGTCCGGCCAGGTGAGCGTGCGGTCCCCGAGGGACCTCGCCCGCTACTCCTTGATCGCTCCGGCGTTCGCGTCCTGCACGAAGTAGCGCTGGAAGCAGAAGAACAGGGCCGCGACGGGGAGGGTGGACAGCAGGGCCGCCGCCAGCTTCAGGGGGTACTGGGTGCCGCCGCCCAGGCCGCCGGAGACCAGACGGGCGAGGCCGGTGGTGAGGGTCTCGTACTGGCTGGACTGGGTGGCCACGAGGAAGTGGGTGAACTCGTTCCACGAGCCCTGGAAGGACAGGATCGTGAGGGTGAGCAGGGCGGGGCGGGCCATGGGCAGGACGATCGACCAGAAGATGCGGAAGATTCCGGCGCCGTCGACGCGTGCGGCTTCCTCCACTTCGCGGGGGATCGACTCGAAGAACTGCTTCATGATGAAGATGCCGGCCGCGTCCACCATCAGCGGCAGGATCATGCCGGTGTAGGTGTCGAAGAGCCCGAGCGTGTTGAGGACCAGGAACCTCGGGATCAGCAGGGCCACGCCGGGCACCGCCATGACGGCGAGGACGAAGCCGAACAGCACGGCGCGGCCCCGGAATTGAAGCCGGGCCAGCGCGTAGCCGGCCATCGAGTCGAACAGGACCCGTCCGGCGGTGACCACTACCGCGATGAACGTCGAGTTGCCCAGCCAGCGCAGGAACGGCACGCCCTCGCCGGCCTTGCTGAGTCCGAACAGGCGCTGGTAGGCGGCGGTTGTCGGGGTGGTGGGGAGCAGGCCGAGGGGATGGGCCGCCGCGTCCGGGTCCGTCTTGAATCCGGTGACGAGCTGGATCACGAACGGCATGAGGTACAGCAGACCGACCGCTACCACGGCCGTGTATCCGAGGACCCGTAGCGCCAGCGGGAAGCGGCCGAGCACGGGAAGCCCTCGTGACCGGGCCTTCGCCGGGACCGGCACGGACTTGACCTTCGTCCGGACCGGCGTGGACTTGGCGGTCATCGCTTCCTCCGGGGGCGGCGGGCGCCGCGCTCGCGGAGCGCGAGGCGTTGCAGGGCGGTCATGGTCAGGATCAGGGCGAGCAGGAGGAACGCGATGGCCGCGCCCTGCCCGTAGTTGGCGTCGTCGAAGGCGGTCGAGTACGACAGGAAGGCCGGGGTGAGGGTGGTGTTGCCGGGGGCGCCCTGGCTCATGACGTACACCTGGTCGAAGACCTGCCAGGTGGAGATCAGGCCGAGGGTGAGGACGAGGAAGAGGACGGGCCGCAGGGCGGGCAGCGTCACGTGGCGCAGCATCTGGAAGCGGTTGACGCCCTCGATGGCGGCTGACTCCTCCAGTTCCCGGGGGATGTTCTGGAGCGCCGCGAGGAAGATCAGCATGAAGGTGCCGGAGGTCGTCCACACCGCGAGCAGGATGATCGTGCACATCGCGACGGACGGTCCGGACAGCCAGTCGAACCAGGACAGTCCCATGAAGGAGTGCTGGGCCAGGGCACCTGAGGGCTTGTCGGGGTCGGCGAGCCCGAGGGCGCCGAGCAGGAGGGAGAGGACCCCGCGCGGGTCGTTGAACCAGTTCGGGCCCTTCAACCCGAGCCAGGACAGCAGGGTGTTGACCGCGCCGCTGCCCTGGAACAGGAAGAGGAAGACCGTGGAGACCGCGATCGAGCTGGTCACCGAGGGGAAGAAGAACACGGTGCGCAGGGCGCTACGGCCGCGCAGCATCCGCTGGTTGACGATCAGCGCCAGGCCCAGCGCCAGGACGGTCTGGAGCGGCACGGTCAGCAGCACGTAGTAGAAGTTGTTGCGCAGGGCGGTGGCGAACAGGGTGCGGTCGAGGCCGTTCTGGGTGAGCAGGGCCCGGTAGTTGTCGAGGCCGACGAACTCGGCCTGCCCGCTGAACGGGTTGGACTGGCCGTCCCAGTGCAGCAGGCTGACCCACAGGGCCATCAGGATCGGCAGGACCAGGAAGAGGCCCAGGACGATCGCCATGGGGCTGACGAACAGCCAGCCCCAGGTTCCTTCGGCGCGGCGCCCCACACGTGGGGCGGGCCTGGTGCGGGGCGCCGCGGCTGGGCCGGACCGGCCGGGCGCGTCAGGTGCGCCCGGCAGGTCGGCCGTCTGGAAGGTGCCGCCTGTCACCGTAGGTGTGGTGTCACGGGGAGGCATGGCGGCTCAGTCGCCCTTCGTGAGGGCCTGTTCGCCGTTGCTCTGCAGGTCGGCGAGGATCTTCTTGGGATCGGTGGTGGTCAGCGCCGCGAGCTCGGTGTTGAACTGGGTGAGGACCTTGTCGAAGCCGGCGATGGTCACCGGACCCTGCGCGTAGGCGCTGCCGTCCACCCAAGCCCTGGCGGAAGGATTCTCCTTGGCGTACTCGGCCTGGGCGCTGGTGCGGGACGGCATCACGCCGAAGGCGGCGGCGTTCTTCACCTGCTCCGCGCTGGTGGTGAGGTACTTGACCAGGTCCACGGCCGCGGCCCGGTGGGCGCTGTCCTGGGCCACGCCCCAGCACTGGCTAAAGGCGAGCGTGCCCTTGCCGGACGGGCCGGCGGGCAGCGGGACCACCTTGTACTTCACGTTCGGGTAGTCGGCCTTCATGCCGCCGGTGAGCCAGTTGCCCTCGACGGTCATGGCGGCCTTGCCGGTGCCGAGGGCCTCGCCGCCCCAGTTGGTGTCGACCTGCTTGGCGAACTTCAGCGAACCCGACTTCAGCAGGGACTGCACGTAGGAGAGCGCCTGGGCGTTCTGCGTGCTGTCGGCGGTCATCTTCGTCTGGCCGGGGTCGGTGATCCAGCCGCCTGCCTGCTTCATGAAGACGCCGAGCCGCGCGTACTCACCGTTGACGACCAGCCCGGTGACCTTGCCGGAGGTCAGCCTGGCCGAGACCGTCTTCAGCTGGGCCCAGGTGGTCGGGTAGTCCTTGTCGGTCAGCCCGGCCTTCTTCCACAGGTCCGTGTTGATCGCGAGGCCGAGCGTGGAGGTGTCCTTGGGCAGGCACACCAGCTTCCCGTCGTACGTGAACGAGGTCCGCAGCTGCGCGGAGAAGTCGTCCGCGTCCTCGACCTGGTCGCCGTACGGGTAAAGGGAGCCGGCCTTGGCGTAGTTGGCGAACTGGTCGGAGTTGACGTAGAAGGCGTCCGGCGGCTTGTGCCCGGCGAAGGACTGGGCGAGCTGCTGGTTGATGTCCTTGGCGACGTCCACGGTCACCGTGTTGCCGGACTCCTTCGCGTACGTGGCCGCCGCGTCCTTGACGGCCTTGGTCTCCGCGTCGCCGGAGCTGGCTATCAGTACGGTCAGGTGCTGCTTGGAACTGCTGTCCTGGGCTGTCTTGTCGCCGCTGTCGAAACTCGACGAGCAGCCGGTGGCGGCCAGCAGCACCGCGCAGGTGACGAGGGCCGTGGCGGCCGGACGGTTGACCATGGAAATCCTCCGATGGTTACGGGTGTTGCGTGCGGCTCCATCCGGTCGACGCGGGGACGCGGGCCCGGGGTGGGGGAGGAGGGGAGGGACGTTTCTGGGGCGACGCGGAGCCGGGGCGGGTCAAGTGCCCGGCGGGTCGCTGCCCGGTTGAGGCGTTGGCGGCGGCCAGAAGATCGAGGCGTTCGCCGAAGGACCGAGGCAGTTCGCTACTCGGCTAAGGCGGTCTCCGTCGCATCGCCGCCGCCCGGCGCGCGGACACTGTCGCGCACGACCAGGGACGGCTCCAGCAGCAGACGCTCCGGCGCCGCGTCGGGCGCGCCGATCCGGGCCAGCAGCAGCCGTACGCACTCCCGGCCGACCTCCTCCAGCGGCTGGGCCACCGAGGTCAGGGCGGGGAAGAGGATCTCGGCGGTCGGCGAGTCGTCGAAGCCGACCACGGCCACGTCCCGGCCGGGGGTGGCGCCGCGCTCGCGCAGCGTCTGGTAGCAGCCGAGCGCCAGCATGTCGCTGGCCGCGACCACGGCGGTCGCACCCCCGTCCAGGAGCGGCTGCACGGCGGTGCGGGCCGCGTCGATCTCGTTCACGCTCTGCGCGCGCCGCCCGCGGACCGGCAGGCCGTGCCGGCGCATGGCCCGCTGCCAGCCCTCGGCGCGGTCGTCACCGGCGGCGGAGGAGCCGCGCTCCCAGCCCAGGAAGGCGATCCTGCGATGTCCGAGGGAGACCAGGTGCTCGACGGCGGCGTCCGTGCCCGAGGCGCCGTCGACGTCGACCCAGTCGCCGATCTGCCGTCCCGACCA
Organism: Streptomyces sp. NPDC054813; assembly: GCF_053611365.1. Lineage (NCBI taxonomy): Bacteria > Bacillati > Actinomycetota > Actinomycetes > Kitasatosporales > Streptomycetaceae > Streptomyces > Streptomyces sp. NPDC054813. The sequence continues at coordinate 67,457 of NZ_JBSHAF010000003.1, forward strand.
CATACGCCCGAAGCCGACGAACGGCACCCCGCGCTTGGCCAGCCATGCCTGGCGCGGGTCGCCGTGCTCGGTGCCGCTGAGGACGAAGCCGTCGACCTCGTGCTGGTCGAGGAGTTCCTCGTACCCGTCCAGGGACGGGAGGCCGGGCGGGGAGGCGAACAGCAGGATCCGGTAGCCGGCCTCGTCGGCGGCCTGCGACAGGGCGTGCAGGAACCGGTCCAGGACCGGGGAGCTGGCCGGGCCGGGCTGGATGCCGTAGCCGATCATCCTGCTGGAGCGGGTGCGGAGCGTCTGCGCGGCGCGGCTGGGGCGGTAGCCCATCTCGTCGATCACGCGGCGGACCCGTTCCAGGGTCTCGGGCCGCAGCATGTCCGGCGAGTTGATCGCGTTGGAGACGGTCTGCGGGGAGACCCCGGCCCGGGCGGCGACCATCGCGAGGGTCACCTGGCCACCCTTGGCCGAGGAACTTCTGCTGGAGCGGGGCATGCGGCTCTCCGACTTACTGAGACCTGCTGAGGAGATGTTGTCTTCATTTTAGCGTTCCAAACCCGTTGTCATCGCTCTGACGTCTGACTTAGTGTCTTTTGAACGATCCAACGCTGAGAGGTTCTACTTCCTTGGACACCACTGTCAAGACCCAGGACACCAACGGCCCGGTCACGACGCCTCCGTCCGTGACCAGCGGCCTGCAGCCGTTCCTGCATGACGCGGTCGTCACGCTGCACGCGCCGAGCCTCGCGATCTCGCGTGCGGACGGGCAGCTCAGCGGGGGTGCGGACGGTTTTTACCACGGCGACCGCAGGGCCCTGTCCCGGCTGGCCGCCACGGCCGAGGGCATCGCCCTGGCCCCGGTCCAAGGCGGCCTGCGCGGCGCCGACCGCGCCGGCTTCCGGGCGATCCTGCGCGGCCTCGGCGAGGTGACACCCGACCCTGCCGTCGCCCTGCACCGCCGCCGCAGCACCGCCGACGGCCGGTTCGAGGAGGTCTTCGAGGTCACCAACGCGGGCGGCGAACACGTCCGCTTCCGGCTCACGGTGAGCGCCGGGACCGACCTCGCCACCATGGAACAGGTCAAGTCGGGGCACGTCATCGAAGAGGCACCGGCGCAGGTCGCGGACGACGGCACCATCGCACTGACCTGGTCCGCGGACGACTTCACCGTACGGTTGACCGCCGACCCTGCGCCGGACGCGCTTCAGGTGCCGACGGGCGAACTGTGCTACGACGTCGAGCTCAAGCCCGGTACCTCGTGGAGCGTGACACTGACCTGTACGGCGGCCTACGCGGACGGCGACCAGTTCCCGGCTCCGCCCGCGGGCCGACTGCCCTGGCGCGTCCCCATGTTGGACAGCTCGGACCGTCATTTCGACCAGTGGCTGTCCCAGTCCCTCGCCGACCTGGACCGCCTGCGTCTGACGGACCGCCAGTCATCCGACCCGGACCACCCGGACCAGTTCCTGGCTGCCGGCGCCCCCTGGTTCCTGACCCTCTTCGGCCGCGACGCGCTCTGGGCCGCCCGCATGCTTCTCCCGCTCGGCACGGACCTCGCCGCCGGCACCCTGCGCACGCTCGCCCGCCGTCAGGGCTCCGCCACGGACCCGGCCACGGAGGAGCAGCCGGGCAAGATCCTGCACGAAGTGCGCCGCGCCACGCTCCAGTTGGGGGACCGGCTCTCCCTCCCGCCGGTGTACTACGGCACGGTCGACGCCACGCCGCTGTGGATCACCCTGCTCCACGACGCCTGGCGCTGGGGCATGGCACCGGCCGAGGTCGAGGAACTGCTGCCGCACGCCGAGGCGGCGCTCGCGTGGCTGCGGGACGCGGCAGGCACCGACGGATTCCTCCAGTACGTCGACCAGACCGGTGGCCACGGCCTGTCCAACCAGGGCTGGAAGGACTCCGACGACGCCATCCGCTACCGCGACGGCCGCCGCGCCCACCCACCGATCGCGCTGTGCGAGGTGCAGGCGTACGCCTATGAGGCAGCCCGGGCCGGGGCCGCACTGCTGCGCGCGTTCGGCCGCCCGGGTGCGGACGACTGGGAGGACTGGGCGGACCGGCTCGCCACCCGCTTCCGCGAGCGCTTCTGGGTGCGGGACGAGAAGGGCCCGTACCCGGCGGTGGCACTGGACGGCGACGGCCGACCGGTCGACTCGGTCACCTCCGGCTTCGGCCACCTGCTCGGCACGGGCCTGCTCAACGCGGAGGAGAGCGCGCTGCTGGCCGCCAGGCTCACCGGGTCCGACCTCGACTCGGGGCATGGCCTGCGCACGCTGAGCGGCGAAGCCGTGGGCTACAACCCCTATGGCTACCACGTCGGTTCGATCTGGCCGCACGACACCGCGATCGCCGTGCACGGCCTGGTACGGGCCGGTTTCCCCGACGCCGCCGCCTCCCTGGCCGACGGCCTGCTGACGGCATCGGCGGCCTTCGACGCCCGCCTGCCCGAACTCTTCGCCGGCCACGGCAGCGAGGCGGGTACCGGGCCCGCCCCCTACCCCGCGTCCTGCAGGCCCCAGGCATGGGCGGCGGCGTCCTCGGTCCTGGTGCTCCGAGCGGCCCTCGGCCTGAACGCGGACGTCCCGGGCGGCACGGTCACGGTGGCTCCCACCTTCGCCCGCAACTACGGTCCGCTGACCGTGAACGGACTCCAGGTCGACGGGGGTCGGCTGGACGTCACGGTGACGGCAGACGGAACGGCCCAGGTGACGGCGCCGGAGGGAGTCACCGTGCTGACGCCCTGACCACTCGGGGCGTTCCGGCCCCGGCTCCGCCCCCGGCAACAGGAGTCTTCGACCTGGGCGCACGCGTACCTGCGCACGTGGACCGCTGGGACTGCTCGGACGTACGCCTACCTGCTGGAAGACCGGTTGAAGGGGGCGCGAGAACAACCGCTTTCTCGACAAGCGTGCCGCCGAACTCGAAGCTCAGCTTTCTTGAATGCCTCGTGCAACGTCTCTCTACCGGGGCTGACCGTTCACGTTGTCCTCGAACAGTTCCCGGGTACGGCGCAGCAGCGCTGTCCGTACGTCGTCCGGTGACAGGACCCGCAGCGGTGTGGCCAGGCTGAGGAGGTACTTGGCGAGCCCGTCCGCGTCGGGGCCGCCGATGTCGACGATCGTGGCGTCGCTGCCCTCCGCGCGGTGGGTACCGACCGTCGGCGGGATCAGCCGAAGCGCCTGCTCCACAGGCAGAGGGAGGCGGATCGTCACGTAGAGCGGGTAGGCGCCCGTCGCTATGGAGCGGGAAACAAGCAGAGCCGGGTCAGGTGGGTCGATGAGTTCCACCTGGCGCCCTGTCGGCTGTATCCGGCCGACCCTGTCGGCCCGGAAGGTACGCCACTCGTCCCGCGTCACGTCCCGGGCGACGAAGTACCAACGGCGTCCCGTGTGCACCAGGCGGTACGGGTCGACGTCCCGGACCGTGGCCTCCCCTTCCCGATCGCGGTAGGACAGGCGGCTGCGCTCGCCCCGGAGACAGGCGCCGGCCAGTTCCAGCAGCATGCCGGGCGCGATCTGCGGCTCGTCGAGCCTTGTGGTGTGAACAAAGGCGGCGTCCATCTCGCCCAGCCGGTCCGCGATCCGGCGTGGCAGAACCTGACGCAGTTTCAGCAGGGCGGACAGCGCGGCCTGGTCGCCGCCGAGAACGCCGCTGAGCGCGGCCTCGCGCAGCGCGACGGCCACGGCGAGTGCCTCTTCGTCATCGAGGATCAACGGCGGCACCCGTGCTCCGGCGCGGAGGCGATAACCGCCCCATGGCCCGGGGTCGGACTCGACTCCGTAGCCGAGTTCTCGGAGCCTGGCGATGTCCCGCCGCACCGTGCGCTCGGTGACGGTCATCCGGTCGGCCAGCTCGCCGCAGGTCCACGACGGCCGCGCGGACAGCAGTGAGACCAGTCGCAGCAGACGGGCGGATGTGCTGATCACGTTCCCAAGTGTCCCGCATGACCAGGACCGAATCTGTCCTGGTCCCGTCATAGCGTCTTCCTCATGAGCACTGGAAACCCGTCCGCACCCGCGATCCGCTACTCGGCCGTCACTTTCGACTGCCCGGACCCCGCCGAACTGGCCCGCTTCTACGGCGATGCCCTCGGCCTGCCCGTCGCCTACTCCAGCGACGACTTCATCCTGCTCGGCCAGGAGGGCTCGGCCGGACTGGGGTTCAATCGGCTGACCGACTACAGGCGTCCCACCTGGCCGGACCCTTCCCAGGAGAAGCAGGCCCACATCGAACTGGGCGTCGACGACCTGGAGTCCGCGCAGGCTCACCTGCTGGCCCTGGGCGCTGTCGAGGCCCCGACCCAGCCCCAGCCCGACCGGTGGAGGGTCCTGCTGGACCCCGCCGGCCACCCGTTCTGCATCACCACTCTGGTCTGAACATGATCGGCAGACTGATGACCATGACCGCGCATCCGGGCAGGGGCGGCGAACTCGCCGCCGTCCTGCTGAGGGTCGCGGAAAGGCTGCACGGCTTCCCTGGCTGTGAGATCTACCTGATCAGCCAGGACACAGCAGACCCGGACACGGTGCACGTCACCGAGGTCTGGCAGGACGACACCAGCGCGCAGGCCGCCCTTGCCGCTCCGCCGCCCGTCGACGGTCCCGGCCCCGCAGACGTCCTCGCGCTGCTGTCGTCCTCACCGCACCGCACAGACCTCACCGTCCTCGGCGGAGTAGGCGTTCCCACCGCCGACGGCCGGCCGTGACAGACGCCCCTGGTCGCAGGAATGGCCCGCTCAGAGGTCATTCCTGCGGCCGCGACGTCCGGGTGCTGTTTTTTCCACACGCCTGTGGACACAGGCAGCCCACTCTGGCACCGAGCTTGTCAGAACCGGGGATTCACGCTGCGGACCTTGGACGCATCTACTGAGGTCGGGCGAGACCCGCACCCGCAAGGCGATCGGTGCCCTGGCCGCCTGACGGCCCCTCCAGGGACATGAAAAAGGCGGGATCCGAAAACCCCGCCAAGTCTGCAAGAAACCCCAGTTCAGGGCCACACCAAGCAGTACGGCTGATGCCCCGCCTCATGCAACCGATGGCTGAAGTCCTGCCACTCGTGCAGCAGCTGGTACACGTTGAACGCGTCCCTCGGGCCGCCCCGGTCCGGGACCGTCGACCAGATGAAGGCCGCCGCGCCGACCGCTTCCTCGCCTATGCCGCGCAGCGGGTCGACGACCGTCATGGGGAGCTTGACCACCGCGTAGTCCGGGTGCAGGACGACCAGCTCCAGGGGTGGCACCTTGTTCAGAGGTACGCCTTCGATGCCCGTCAGCACCATCGCGGCCATGGTCTCCGGCTTGATCTTCGTGAACATGCCGTTCATGCCGAGCTCGTCGCCGCCGAGTTCCTCGGGGCGCATCGAGATCGGGACCCGGGCCGCGGTCGCGCCGTCCGGTGCGCCGAAGTATTTGTACGTCACCCCCACCCGACCACCATTCCTGCTCCCGCTCTCGAGACGGTCGATTCCGCGATCGATCCGCCGGGCCCTCTGGTCCCACTGATCGATACGTCGGTCGCGCCGCTCGGACTCACTCGGTACGCCGCCCTGTTCCTGACGTGCTGCCTCAGCCGCTTCCTCCGCGTCGCGTCGGTGCCTTCCCCGCCGGGCACGTCGAGGACCCAGGTCATCAGTCCCCTCGCCCAGTCCGCCACCGCGATGCATATCTCCACCCGACTGCTTTTCTAGGACGCGTGGCCCCCGCCGCGCAACCCGATCATCGTGTCAGTGACCTCCCCCACGGCCGCCCGCCGAAACGTGCGTCGAAACATCAGTCCGCAGGATCTTTACAGCCTCCGGCCGGCTATGTACCGGATGAGCTGGGTGTATCGGGTCACAGTCTCGCAGATGCCCCAGGCACCGCGCGGGGACCGCCGTCTTCCGCCGTGAGAAGACTCCCGTGACTGCCACAGGGACCGCCGTCCGCGTCGCGCGAAGGCCGTACGGAGGCAGTGCGCGGGCCGTGCGGAGGCCGTGCGCGGGCCGTGCGGAGGCCGTGCGCGGGCCGCCGAGGTCGCCGCGCCGACCAGCCCCTCCGTCCCGGGAAGCCCACCGTCGCTGCGAGCAGAGCTCCCTCCTCCGCCTACCCTGAGGAGGTCACCCAGCAACCGGAGTCCGAGAAGCCGGAGAAGCCGCACGTCATGAGCGCCCAGAGCGAAACGCCCTATCCCTACGACGCGCCCGCCTCACAGGCGCTCTTCGACCGCGCCTCCGCGGTCACGCCCGGCGGCGTGAACTCCCCGGTGCGTGCCTTCCGTGCCGTCGGCGGTACCCCCCGCTTCATGGTCTCCGGCAAGGGGGCCTACCTCACCGACGCCGACGGCCGTGAGTACGTCGACCTCGTCTGCTCCTGGGGGCCGATGATCCTCGGGCACTCCCACCCCGAGGTCATCGCCGCCGTCCAGGACGCCGTCTCCCGCGGTACCTCCTTCGGTACGCCCGGCGAGGGCGAGGTCGCCCTCGCGGAGGAGATGGTCGCCCGGATCGAGCCCCTGGAGCAGGTGCGGCTGGTCAGCAGCGGTACCGAGGCCACCATGAGCGCCATCCGGCTGGCCCGCGGGTTCACCCGGCGCACCAAGGTGATCAAGTTCGCCGGGTGTTACCACGGTCACGTCGACTCGCTGCTCGCCGCGGCCGGGTCGGGCGTGGCGACCTTCGCGCTGCCCGACACCCCCGGTGTCACCGGCGCCCAGGCCGGGGACACGATCGTGCTGCCGTACAACGATCTCGAAGCCGTGCAGGAGGCCTTCCACCGGCACCCCGGGGAGATCGCCTGTGTGATCACCGAGGCCTCGCCGGGCAACATGGGCGTCGTGCCGCCCGCGCCCGGGTTCAACCAGGGCGTCCGGGACACCTGCCAGAGGAACGGCGCCCTGTACATCTCCGACGAGGTCATGACCGGGTTCCGGACGAGCCGGGCCGGGTGGTTCGGGATCGACGGGGTGGTGCCCGACCTGATGACCTTCGGGAAGGTCATGGGGGGTGGCTTCCCGGCCGCCGCCTTCGGGGGCCGGGAGGACATCATGGCGCACCTCGCGCCGGCCGGGCCCGTCTACCAGGCCGGCACCCTTTCCGGGAACCCCGTCGCCACCGCCGCCGGGCTGGCCCAGCTGCGACTGCTCGACGACGCGGCGTACGAGAAGGTGGACGCCGTCTCCGCGCAGATCCAGGCGCTGGTCACCGAGGCGCTGAACAAGGAGGGCGTGGCGCACCAGGTGCAGACCGCCTCCAACATGTTCTCCGTGTTCTTCACCAACCGTCCGGTGCGGAACTACGAGGACGCGCGGGGCCAGGAGTCCTTCCGGTTCACCGCCTTCTTCCACTCCCTCCTCTCCGACGGCGTCTACCTGCCGCCGTCTTCCTTCGAGTCCTGGTTCGTCTCCACGGCCCACGACGAGCGGGCCATCCAGAAGATCGCCGACGCCCTCCCGGCGGCGGCCCGAGCGGCCGCGGAGGCCACGGCAGCATGAGCGAGCAGCAGGACATCACCGTCGTCCATGTGATGCGGCACGGCGAGGTCGCCAACCCCGACGGGGTGCTGTACGGCAGACTTCCCGGCTACCACCTCTCCGAGCTCGGCCGGCAGATGGCCGACCGGGTCGCCGAGCACCTCGCCTCGCGGGACGTGACGTACGTCGTCGCCTCGCCGCTGGAGCGGGCGCAGGAGACCGCCACCCCGATCGCCAAGGCGCACGGGCTCGACCTCGCCACCGACGAGCGGCTCATCGAGGCGGAGAACATCTTCCAGGGCAAGACCTTCGGCGTCGGTGACGGGGCGCTGAAGAAGCCCGCCAACTGGAAGTACCTGGTCAACCCGTTCCGGCCGTCCTGGGGCGAGCCGTACGTCGACCAGGTCGTCCGGATGAAGGGCGCGCTGGACGCGGCCAAGGACCAGGCCCGCGGTCATGAGGCGGTGCTGGTCAGCCATCAGCTGCCGATCTGGATCCTGCGGTCGTACGTCGAGCAGCGCCGGCTCTGGCACGACCCGCGCAAGCGGCAGTGCACCCTCGCCTCCCTGACGACTTTCACATACGAGGGGGACAGGATCGTTTCCGTCGGGTACAGCGAGCCGGCCATCGACCTCGTCCCGGCCCACCTCCGCGCCGGCGCCAAGCCGGTGAAGGGGAAGGACAAGGCCTTCGGGGCGTAAGGCCCCCCCGACGTACGGTACTTATCCGCCCCTTCGTCACATTCGGCTTGAAACAGCGAAGAAGTGAAGGAACCCGATCGTTCGTCGCGCCCTCTGACTGGGTGACCACCAGAGGATGCGACGAATCGGGGAACCATGCGGACCTTCACCCGAAGGGGAATACTCGGCGTCGGCGCGGGCGCCGCGGCGGGACTCGGCATCGCCGGGTGCGGCACTCACACACCGTCGGACGGCACGACCCATGCCGGCGGTTCCAGCGGGCAGCCCTCGGGAAAGCCCGAGCCCACCGCCCGCCCCCTCGGTGACGGCTCCACCTCGAACAGCGGCAAGCAGCCCCACCAGCCCGGCGCCCCCGAGCCGCTGGAGCCGGGGCAGACCCCGCCGCAGTTCGTGATCTTCTCCTGGGACGGCGCCGGCGAGGTCGGCAACGGCCTCTTCCCGCGCTTCCTGGACCTGGCCAAGGAACACGGCGCGTCGATGACCTTCTTCCTCTCGGGTCTCTATCTCCTCCCCGAGTCGAAGAAGCGGCTGTACAACCCGCCGAACAACCCCCGTGGCGCCTCCGACATCGGCTACCTCACCGACGAGCACATCAAGGCGACGCTCACCAACGTCCGCCGCGCCTGGCTCGAGGGCCACGAGATAGGCACCCACTTCAACGGGCACTTCTGCGGCGGCTACGGCACGGTCGGCAACTGGACGCCCAAGCAGTGGCGCAGCGAGATAGACCAGGCCAAGGCGTTCGTGAAGGAGTGGCGGACCAACAGCGGCTGGACCGACCTGCCGTCCCTGCCCTTCGACTACGACAAGGAGCTGGTCGGCGGACGTACCCCCTGCCTCCTCGGCCAGAACAACCTGCTGCCCACCGCCCGCGAGCTCGGCTGGCGCTATGACGCCTCCTCGCCGGGCGGCCGCCAGACCTGGCCGGACAAGAAGCTGGGCATCTGGGACCTGCCCCTCCAGCAGATACCGTTCCCCGGCCACTCCTTCGAGGTCCTGTCCATGGACTACAACATGCTCGCCAACCAGTCGGTGAACTCGACGAAGGCCCCCGCCTACAACTACCCGGGCTGGCGACGGCAGTCCGCACAGTCGTACATAGCCGGATTCGAGCGGGCGTACACGACAAACCGGGCGCCGTTCTTCATAGGCAACCACTTCGAGCAGTGGAACGGCGGCATCTACATGGACTCCGTCGAGGAGGCCTTCAAGCACATCGCCCGCGAGAAGGAGAAGGGCGCCGACGTACGCCTGGTCTCCTTCCGCCAGTTCGTGGACTGGATGGACGTACAGAAGCCCGAGGTCCTGACGAGGCTCCGCACGCTGGACGTGGGGCAGCGGCCGACGGGCGGCTGGAAGACCTTCCTCAAGCAGGGGGCAGCTGCCTGAAAGGGACGTTTCCCGGACCAAGGGGGGTGCGCAAGATCCTCAGAACGGGCATGCGAAACTTTTCACATGAGTACCCGTAGCCGCGCCGTCCTGCTTGGCGCCATGGCCGCCGCGGCGGCCCTGACCCTGTCCGCGTGCGGCAACGGCGGCACCTCCGGCGGAGGCGGCAACACCAACTTCGTCACCGGCAAGAACGGCATCGACACGGTCGCGAAGGGCCACCGCGCGGCGGCCCCCGACCTCTCGGGCAAGACGATCGACGGCAGCACGCTGGACGTCGCGAGCTACAAGGGCAAGGTCGTCGTCATCAACGTGTGGGGCTCCTGGTGCAGCCCGTGCCGCGCCGAGGCGCCCTACTTCGCCTTTGTCTCCAAGGCGTACGCGAACAAGGGCGTCCAGTTCGTCGGCATCAACACCCGTGACACCAGCACCGGTTCCGCGGTCGCCTTCGAGAAGCAGAACGGCATCGGCTACCCGAGCCTGTACGACCCGACGGGCAAGCTGATGCTCCGCTTCAAGAAGGGCACGCTCAACCCGCAGGCCATCCCCTCCACCCTGGTCCTCGACCGGCAGGGCAACGTCGCGGCGCGCTCGCTGGCGGCGCTCAGCGAGGAGAACCTGCTGAAGATGATCAAGCCGGTCGTCGCGGAGAAGTGACGTGAGTGCACTCCTGACGCTCGCGGCGGAGACAGGCAAGAACGAGACCGTCTTCAGCGGCGCCCTGCTGGTCGCCCTGCCGGTAGCGCTGTTCGGCGGACTCGTCTCCTTCTTCTCCCCGTGCGTCCTGCCCCTCGTACCCGGATACCTCTCCTACGTGACCGGGGTCGCCGGCACGGATCTCGCCGAGGCCCGGCGTGGCCGGATGGTCGCCGGCGCCTCCCTCTTCGTGCTCGGCTTCACCGCCGTGTTCGTGTCGGGCGGGGCGCTGTTCGGCTACTTCGGCCAGACCCTGCAGGAACAGTCCGGCACCCTCGGCAAGGTGCTCGGCGTGCTGATGATCGCCATGGGTGTGTTCTTCATGGGTCTGATGCCCTGGTTCACCCAGCGCGAGTTCCGCTTCCACCGGCGGCCGGTGACCGGTCTGATAGGGGCACCGCTGCTCGGCGCGCTGTTCGGCATCGGCTGGACCCCGTGCATCGGCCCGACCCTGGCCTCCGTCACGGCCCTGTCCTTCAATCAGGCCAGCGCGGGGCGCGGCGCCATACTGACGGTCGCCTACTGTCTGGGCCTCGGCGTGCCGTTCGTGCTGGCGGCCGTCGCCTTCCGCAAGGCGCTCGGCGCCTTCGGCTGGGTCAAGCGCCACTATGTCTGGGTGATGCGCATCGGCGGCACGATGATGATCGTGACCGGTGTGCTGCTGCTGACCGGGGCCTGGGACAGCCTCGTACAGGACATGCAGGGCTGGTCCGACGGCTTCACTGTAGGGATCTGATCGATGAGTACGACTTCGAAGAACGCGTCCGACGATCAGGAACTCGGCGCGGCCGGCTCGCAGCTGTCCACCGCGCCCTCCCAGGACGAGCCGCCGATCGTCCCCGGCATCGGTGTGATCGGCTGGGTCCGCTGGTTCTGGCGGCAGCTCACCTCCATGCGGGTCGCGCTGCTGCTGCTTCTGCTGCTGTCGCTGGGCGCGATCCCCGGCTCGCTGATCCCGCAGAGCGGCGCCGACATCAACAAGGTCGCCGACTTCCAGAAGGCCCACAAGACGCTGTCGCCGGTCTACGACAAGCTCGGCCTCTTCCACGTCTACAGCTCGGTGTGGTTCTCGGCGATCTACATCCTGCTGTTCGTCTCGCTCGTCGGCTGCATCATCCCGCGCGCCTGGCAGTTCGTGGGCCAGCTGCGCGGCCGTCCGCCGGGTGCTCCGAAGCGGCTGGACCGCCTTCCGGCGTACACCACCTGGCGGACCACGGCGGAGCCCGAGGAGGTCCGTGAGGCGGCGCTGAAGCTGCTGAAGAAGCGGCGTTTCCGCGCCCACCTCGCCGGGGACGCGGTCGCCGCCGAGAAGGGCTATGTCCGCGAGTTCGGCAACCTCGCCTTCCACGTGGCGCTGATCGTGCTGCTGATCGCGTTCGCCTCCGGCCAGATGTACAAGTCGGACGGCACCAAGCTGGTCGTCGAGGGCGACGGGTTCGCCAACTCGATCCTCCAGTACGACGACTTCAAGTCCGGATCCCTGTTCAGCACCGACGACCTGGTGCCGTTCAGCTTCGACCTGAAGAACTTCCACGCGAGCTACCAGACCAGCGGCCCCAGCAAGGGCACGCCGGTCACGTTCAGCGCGGACATCGACTACAGCGAGGGCGCCTACGGCAAGTCGAAGCGGACCACCATCAAGGTGAACGAGCCGCTGCACATCGACGACGCCAAGGTCTACCTCGTCAGCCACGGCTACGCCCCCGTCATCACGGTCCGCGACGGCAAGGGCAACGTGGTCTACCACGACGCCGTGCCGCTGCTCCCGCTCGACGCCAACGTCACCTCCCAGGGCGTGGTCAAGGTGATGGACGGCTACCGGAACGCCCAGGGCGTCGGTGAGCAGCTCGGCATCTCGGCGTTCTTCCTGCCGACCTACGGCGGCGGCTCCTCCGTTCTCTCCACCTTCCCGTCGCTGGGCAACCCGGTGCTGAACCTGACGCCGTACCACGGCGACCTCGGCGTCAACTCGGGCATCCCGCAGAGCGTCTACCAGCTCGACAAGACCCATATGAAGGAGTTCAAGGACTCCAAGGGGCAGCAGCTGCGCGACAACCTCAAGCCCGGGCAGACCATGCAGCTGCCGAACGGCGCCGGTTCCGTGACGTTCGAGAAGGACGTCAAGGAATGGGCCGGCTTCGAGATCGTCCAGGAACCCGGCAGCGGCTGGGCGCTGGGCGGTGCCCTCACCGCGATCTTCGGCCTCGCCGCCTCGCTGTTCATCCAGCGCCGCCGTGTCTGGGTGCGGGCCGTGCCGGGCCCGGACGGCGTCACCGTCGTCGAGATGGCCGGCCTCGGCCGCAGCGAGTCGGCGAAGGTGCCCGAGGAGCTGGGCGACCTCGCGGGAATCCTCTACGACCAGGCGCCGGGGGCTCCCGACCCCGGTGAAGACGACCGTTCCGCAGAATCCCCCGTACCTGCCGAAGGGGCTGAGAAGCGATGACTTCCGCCGCCGCAACCACGCTCGCCGCGACCAACGAGCATCTCGCCAGCATGAGCAACACGCTCATCTACTCCTCGATGGCCGTCTACACGCTGGCCTTCTTCGCCTACATCTTCGAGTGGCTGCTGGGCAGCCGCAGCCGCGTCGCCCGTACCGCCAACGCGCTCACCACCGAGGGCACGGCGAAGAAGGCGCCGGCGGTGACGGTCAAGAAGGCCGGCGGCACCGCCGTACTGGAACGCCCGAAGATCGTGGTCCGCTCCGCGGCCGGCTCGCGTGACGTGCCGGACGGCCCCGGCGCCCACGGCGGCGACGAGCAGGGCGACCTCTACGGCCGGATCGCGATCTCCCTCACGGTCCTCGCCTTCCTGGTGGAGCTCGCCGGCGTGATCACCCGGGCGGCCTCCGTGCAGCGGGCGCCGTGGGGCAACATGTACGAGTTCAACATCACGTTCTCCACGGTCGCCGTCGCCATCTACCTCTCGCTGCTGGCCCTGAGGAAGAACGTCCGCTGGATGGGCCTCTTCCTCATCACCACGGTCCTGCTCGACCTCGGTCTCGCGGTCACCGTCCTCTACACGGCGAGCGAGCCGCTGGTCCCGGCCCTGCACTCGTACTGGCTGTACATCCACGTCTCCACCGCCATCTTCTGCGGCGCGGTCTTCTACGTCGGCGCGGTCGCCACGATCCTCTACCTCTTCAAGGACTCCTACGAGAACAAGCTGGAGACCGGCGGCACCCCCGGCCGCTTCGCCGCCTCGGTCCTGGAGCGCCTGCCGGCATCGGCCTCGCTGGACAAGTTCGCCTACCGCGTCAACGCGGCGGTCTTCCCGCTCTGGACCTTCACGATCATCGCGGGCGCGATCTGGGCGGGCAGCGCCTGGGGCCGCTACTGGAACTGGGACCCCAAGGAGACCTGGTCCTTCATCACCTGGGTCGCCTACGCCTGCTACCTGCACGCCCGCGCCACCGCGGGATGGAAGGGCCGCAAGGCCGCCTACCTGGCGATGCTCGCCTTCGGCTGCTGGCTGTTCAACTACTACGGCGTCAACATCTTCGTCACCGGCAAGCACTCCTACGCGGGCGTGTGAGTCGCAGAGGGGCGACACTGGTGCCATGACCGGTTCCATCGCTCAGGGCACCAGTCAGACCCACGGGAACACCCACATCCTCCACTTCCTGGTACGGCTCCCGAGGCCCATGGGCCAGGTCTGGCCGAGCCTCTCCACCCCGGAGGGCCTGGCTGCCTGGCTCGCCCCGGTAGACGTCCTGCAACCGAGACTGGGCGGCACGGTCACCATCGGTGAGCTGGGCACGGGCAAGGTGACGGCCTGGGACGTCGACCGGATCGCCGAGTACACGGTGGACGGCGGCGGCAGAATCCGCTTCCACCTGGAACGGGACGGCGAGTCCGGCACGGCCCTGCGCTTCACCCACGAGTTCAAGGGCGAGACGACGACGGAACAGGCCTGGCGGAGCCACTTCGAACGCTTGATCGACCTGCTGTCGTAGTCGACCTCTCCGAGGCGCCCCGACAGGGGCGGGGGACTGTGTCGACATGCGGCTCCGCCGCGTGGGCGCGCTCAACCCCCGCCCATCCGCAGCTCACGACGGCGGCAGACACGCCCCACCCGGCGGCTTCCCCTCCGGCCACGCGATCGTCACGAACCGCGACCCGCCCTCCGGCCGCAGCTCCACCACCGGCACCGCCTTGTCGTACGGATTCCCGTGCACGTCCAGGCAGATCCACCCACTCGCCCCGTCCACCCGCAGCGACCCCTTCACCTGAGGCCACTGCAACCCCACGTCGGCGAGCGTCGGCACCGACTTCCCCTCCGGCACCGCCTCGCGAATGCCGTGCACCGCGAGCCGCATCGCGTCGTACGCGATGATCAGCTGCCCGTCCTCCAGGGCCACCGGCCCGATCGGCCCCACCGGTGACTTCTCCGCACTCTTCAGCAGCCGCGTCAGCGTCTCCGCGTCGGCCGCCGAACCCCCGGTCCTCGGGCTGTCCTTCAGCCACGCGTCCGGATGGGCGAGGGCGGTGTACCGGACCGAGAGATTGTGCCGGAGCGCGTCCCGGTCCAGGTCCTTCTCGCCGGTGAGGTACGACCCCTCGTCCCCGGTCAGCACCGTGAACTTCCGGTCCTGGCAGCCCCGTCCGCCCAGCGCGTTGATGAACTGCCGCAGCTGCGTGTGCCGGCCGGCGAACAGGATCGTGTCGGTCGACCGCGAGGTGTCGCAGATCAGGTTGGTGATCTGCCGGAACGTGTTCGCGGTCGTCCCCTCCTTGCTGCGGTCGGCCGGCGGTGTGAACGGCTGGGGCTCGTAGGGCGAGCCCTTGATCAGCGCGGCGAACGACGTCTGGAGCGTCCGCGTGTACGGGTCGCCCGGCTTGTCGTAGACCAGCAGCGCCCGGCCCGCGCCGACCTTGGCGAAGGAGGCGAGCGCCCGGGCCTCGTCGGTGTTGGTCGGGGACACCCGCGCCAGACCGGGGTAGGGGTCCTTGCCGCCCTGCCCGTTGGCGAGGTCGTCGGCGGTGATCGACGAGCCCACCACGGGGATCCCCAGCCGGGTCAGCTCCTTGACGGCCTTCTTGTTGTTGTCGGTGCTCTGCCCGACCCCGGCCACCGCCCGCAACCGGTCCGTGGAGCCGGTCATCTGCGCCAGCTGCGCGACCATCTTCTGCCAGTACTGGCTGGTCGAACCGGGGTTGGCCAGCACCAGCCGGATCGCCGGGGACTCCCCGTTGGAGTCGTGGTTGGCCTGGTACTGGGCCAGGTAGGCGCCCTGGAGCTCGTGCTGGATGTCGGCGAGGCTCGCCGCCGCCGTCGCGGTGTACGGCAGCATCACCGCCACCGTCACATAACGCCCGGGCTTGAGGCGGGCGTTCTCCCGGGCGATCGCCCGGACCGCGGCCCGCAGCTGCGGGTGCCCGAAGTCGAACGCCGTCGTCGCCACGCCCACGCACTCGTCGCTGTCCTCGGGCCGGGCCACTCCCGGCGCACAGGACCGGTCGTCGTGGACGGCCGCCCGCACCCCGATCACCAGGCCGGCGATCAGCCCCGCCGTGACCAGCAGGGCGAGATAGCGGCGCAGGGGGATCTCCCAGACGCCTTCGCGCAACCATGTGCCCACGCCCCGCCGCGCCATCACGCCACCCCGCTCCGCTCGTCGTCGCCCTCGTCGTCCTCCGGGTCGGCGGGCGGGCGGCCCGCCAGCGCGGCCGCGGGCCAGTCCCGGGAGGCCCGCCACAGCAGCGCGTTGCCGGCCGGGCGCAGGTTGGACAGCTGCTCCAGCTCGAAGCGGAGCCGGTCGCCGACCTTCGGGTCGGGCAGCACCAGCGGATCGGTCAGATGCCACACCGCGTGCAGCAGCCGCCGGACGCGCAGATGCAGTACGGGATCCACGCCCTCCGGCACCCGCTGGGCGGCGTCCGTGCGGCCCAGCGCCACCGCCGCCCGCCGGTCGCCGTGCCCGGCGAAGTCGCGGCCCTCGGCGTCGTGGGCGTGGAAGTAGGGCGCCGAGGCGACGAACCGCAGGGTCCCCAGCCAGGCGCGGGTGTCCAGGACCGGGAAGGTGTCGCGGAGGTGGGCGACCGCCGGCTCGGTGCGGCCCAGGGCCAGTTGGTGGTGGAGCCGGAAGCGGGCCTGCCCGTCCGGGCGGTCCTGCGTGTAGTAGGCGACCAGCGTCTCGTGGGCGGTGCGCCAGCCGGCGTGGTCGGGGTCCCGCAGATGCAGCCGGAGCAGCAGCAGGGTCCGCACGAAGGGGTCGCCGACGAACTGCCCGGGCACCACCGGCAGCCCCTCCCCGGCCAGCCGGCTCTGCAACGCCCGTACGTCCGCCGGACCGAAGTCGTCCGGGAGCAGCGCGGCGGCCAGGGCGCACGCCGAGTCGTGGTCGTGCGCGGCGGCGAGCACGGTCAGTTCGTCGAGCCGGTCCTGCGGGACCAGCCGGTCGAGGAGTTCGCGGTAGACCGGGGCGGACGGTCCGTCCTGCGTGCGGCGCACCTCGGCGGTCAGCAGGTCGCCCAGCGCGCCTGCCAGGTCCGGGTGCTGGGCCGCAGCCCCCGCGAGCACGGCGATGCCCAGCGGGTTCCCGCCGGTCAGCCGGTGCACGGCGTGCGGGAGCTGGGGTGCGGCCGGGGTGGCGACGAGGTGCAGGGTGTCGTCGGGGGAGAGCGGCGGCAATGCCACCAGCAGCGCCCGCGAGGACGGGACGGCCGCGTCCGGTGCCCACTCGGTGCGCCGGGCGACCTCGGCCAGCTCCCGTCGTACGCCGTTGCGCAGCAGCTCCCGGCCGTCGCCGCGCAACCCGGCGACGAACGCCACCTGGTCGGCGACCCCGTCGGCGCGGTCGCGCAGCACGGCGTCCAGCAGGCCCGGACCCGGCCCGGTCCCCGCGTTGTCGACCAGCACCAGCGGGCGGCCGAGCCGCTGCATCCGGGGCAGCACCCCGCTGTACGCCTCCGTCAGGTCGGCGAGCAGGGCCCGTACGAGATAGCGCTCGGCGTGCTCCCGTGAGGTGCCGCCGGCCCGGAAGTGCCCGGACAGCAGGATCAGTCCGCGCTGTGCGTGGCCGCCCGCGTTGGGGTACGTGCGGTACCAGACGGACGCCTTCTGGTGCCGGCGGCTGGCGAAGCCCTCGGCGATCGACTCCAGGGTCGCCTCGATGGCGCCGGAGACCAGGGGCCCGGTGCCGGTGGCGGCGGCGACGACCTTCGCGGCCACCTTCCCGGCCCACCGCCCGGCGAACCCGCTGATCCAGGAGCCGCTCTCGTTCAGCAGCAGGATCCGCTCCACCTCGCGCCGGATCCGCTCCGAGTCGGCGTCGCCCCAGCCCCCGGCGGCCACCGCGACCAGCCCGGACATGAGGCGCGGGAAGGTGATCCGCCCGGCTCCCGTCACCGGTTCGGCGAGCTGCTCGGCGACGACCAGCAGGGCCTGCGCGACCGGCGACCAGGACTCTGCGGGCCGCTCCGCGGGCGGCGCCGTGAACTGTGCCTCCGCGCAGTCGACGAGCGCGACCGGAGTGTGCCCCTTGTAGGCGTCCCGCAACTCGCCGAGCACCGCGCTCTTGCCGAGTCCCCGGGCCCCGGTCAGCACCACGAACGGCAGCTCGCCGGGGTGTTCGAGGGGAAGGGCACGGTGCTGGTGCGGCCGTAACCCGACGATCCTCGGTATGAGCCCGGCCGGCTCCGCATCGAGCAGCGCCCCACGCCCGTGCAACCGTCTGTGCAAGGCATCTCCCCCCTAACGCCAGTGTAAGAAGGGGGAGTTGCTCCGGACCAGACCCAGTGATGTCCGTATGGTTACGAAACCGGCACCAGGAGTGACAGTGTCGGCCGTGGTCAGGCGACCGTGATGGAGTCCAGCTTCCCCCTCAGGTACACGTGCGAGTCGACCGGCGGGTACGCCACCCGGCCGACCGGCGCCGGGACCGACTCGACGACCGTGCCCGGGGTGCACTCGCCGAAGTAGACGAGGGACATCAGCTCCTCGTTCGGCGCGTCCGTGGGCGGCGGCAGCACCCGGTGCCGGCCCGACCGCCACCGGTCGCCGGTCCAACGGGCCATCAGGTCACCGATGTTGATGGTGAAGGCGGCCGGGTCGTACGGCGCGTCCTCCCAGCCGCCCTCGTCGGTGTACACCTGGAGCCCGCCCCGGCCCGCCTGCCGGTCGAGCACGGTCACCGTCCCGAAGTCGGTGTGCGGCCCGATCCGGAACTGCCCCGGCTCGGGCTCGCCGACGACCTCGGTTCCCGGGTACCAGTTGATGTTGAAGCCGTACGTCGGATGGTCCATGTGCCGGGAGAAGAAGTCCCGTTCGAGCCCGAGCGCATACCCCAGCAGCTCCAGCAGCACCTTCTCCAGCTCGCCCATCTTCTCCAGGTACTCCTCGCAGACCGCCCGCAGCTCCGGCACCTCGGCCGGCCACACGTTGGGCGCGTACCACTCCGCGTTGGTCACCGGATCCTCGAAGGGCTCGTGGGTCGCGAAGGTCAGCGACTCCTTGAGGTCGGGCGGGGTCTCGGTGCCCTCCGAGTAGCCGTTGGCCTCGGCGCCGGGCCCGAGCCAGCCGCGGCCGCCGACCTTCGCCTCATAGGCCGTCTTCACCTCGGCCGGCAGCGCGAAGAAGGCCCGCGCGGCCGCCCGTACGGCGTCGCGCAGCCCGCTGTCGACCCCGTGCCCGGTGACGAGCAGGAAACCGGCGGTCCGCAGGGCCGTGTCGACGGTCCGGGCGATCTCCCGCCGGGTCTCCTCGTCGCCGTCGAGCCAGGGCCGCAGATCGACGGTGGGGATACGGGGGCCGGTGCTGGTCGTGTCACTCATCGCCGATGTCCTCGTTCCACAGGGCCGGATGGTTCTTGATGAAGGCGCGCATCACGTCGACGCACTCCTGGTCGTCGAGCAGGACGATCTCCACACCCGTCTCGGCGAGCCAGTCGTGGCCGCCGTGGAAGGTGGTCGCCTCGCCGATCACGACCCGGGAGATACCGAACTGGCGGACCAGACCCGAGCAGTACCAGCACGGCGACAGGGTCGTCACCATGGTGGTGCCCCGGTACGACCGCTGCCGTCCCGCCGCGCGGAAGGCGGCGGTCTCGGCGTGCAGGGACGGATCGCCGTCCTGCACCCGCCGGTTGTGCCCGCGGCCGAGCAGTGCGCCGTCGGAGCCGTAGAGCGCGGCGCCGATCGGGATGCCGCCCTCGGCGAGTCCGGCGCGGGCCTCGGCGACGGCGGTGGCGAGCCAGGTCCGTGCTTGCAGCTGATCCATGTCTTCACTCTCCTGTGGCCGAAACACGAGGGCAACGTGCGGAAAGTACCCTCCGGGCAACCCGTGGCAGGACGAAATGTCAGCGCCCGTGCCCGTCCCCTGGAGGTCCCCGTGCCCGCACTCACCCTCCGCGAAGTCCTGGCCCTCGACCCGGTGCGGGCGGCCGGCCCCGAGCTGCTCGCCGGTGCGGACGCCCTGGACCGGCCGGTCCGCTGGGTGCACTCCAGCGAGGTCTACGAGGGCGCCAACTTCCTCGACGGCGGCGAACTGCTGCTCACCAACGGCTTCGGACTGACCGACGTCGGCGACGAGGTCCGCCGCCGCTACGTCCGTGAGCTGGCCGCGCGCGGTGCGGCCGGACTCGCGGTGGAGGTCGGCCGGTCGCTGCCGAGCATGCCGCCCGAGGTGACCGACGAGGCCCGCGTCCGCGGCCTGCCCCTGCTGGCCCTGCACCGGGTGGTGCCCTTCGTGCGGATCACGGAGGCCGCCAACCGGGCGATCGTCGCGCGCGGACTGTCCGGGCGTGCGGTGGTGCGGCCCTGGGGCGACGATCACACGGCGGCCCTGCTGGCCGACCTGGCCGACCGGGCCGCGCTGAACCAGCCGGAGGTGGAGGCCCGCTCGGCGCTCGCCGGGTTCCATCCGGGGCCGGGGGCGCGGCTGATCGGGGTGTCGGTGCACGGGACGCGGGAGACGGGCGCCGTGGACCGGGCGGTGCGCTTGCTGGGCGGGGCGGGGGCGATGCGGGCGGCGTTCCCCGGTGACGTACTCGCGCTGGTCGCGCTGCCGGGCGCGGGGCGGGATGGCGCGGGCGTGGGGCGGGGTGGCGCGGGTGCGGGTGCCGGCGTGGGGCTCGGCACCCGCGATCCCGTGCGCGCGGTCCAGGAGGTCTTTCGCACGGTCGCCGGCGCCGGGCTCACCGTCGCCGTGGGGCACGCCGTCGACGCGGGCGGCGGCTGGCTGCACTGGAGCGAGACGCTGCGCGCGGCCCGCACCACCCTCGAACTGGTGCTGACCGTGCCGCCCGCGGAACCGGCCCCGGCGCAGGGGCCGTTGGTGACCTCCGCCCGCGCCCTCGCCCTGGAGCGGGAGCTGACCCGGGGCGGGATCGCCGCCAACCGCGAACGCCTCACCGCGCTCGTCCGGCACACCCTCGGCCCGCTGCTGGCCTGGGAGGCCGCCCACGCCAGTGACCTGGTCCGCACCCTGGAGGTCCACCTTCGCCACGGCTGCTCCCCGACCCGCACGGCGGCCCTTCTGCACATCGGCCGCCAGTCCCTCTACCAGCGCCTGGAACGCATCGAGACCCTCCTCGGGCTGGAGATCGACGACCCCGACCTGCTGGGCGAACTGCTGACGGCGGCCTGCGCGCACCGGGTGGTACGGGGGACGGCGGTGGCGGTGGGCGGGCTGCGCACGGTGGCGTGAGCCAACCGGGCTCTCACCCGTTGGTGGCCGCCCCGCCCGGCAGACGGGCGCTTGCGAGTGCGCGGACCGGGGACCGCGCGGACGCTGGGACCGTGGCCGACGGGATCAGCGGTGAGGTGATGATCGTAACGATGGTGTCGGTGCCGGACGGGGAGACGACGCGCATCTCCGTGCCGGAGGCCCGTCGGCGGCTTGCCGGGGACCCGTTCCTGATCCTCGGGGTCCAGCTGCCGCAGGAGGCCGAACCGGCGGAGGAGTCGGTGGTCCGGCGGCTCGGGCTGGACGACGAGGACCTGGACTGGTTCGGCGTGCCGGACGAGTCGCCGCGCGCCGAGTACCTGGGGGACGTCGCCGGATTCGTCGTACCCGTGGTCGTCGACCACCGGATCAGCCATGTGCACGTCCTGGCCGGCGAGCGCTTCCTGGTGGCCGCCCACTGGGGCCGGGCCGCCCTGGCGCCGGGCCTGAGGGCACAGTTGCGGCGGGAGCGGCCCCATGACGCCGCGGCCACGCTGTTCCTGCTGCTCCAGGAGGCGCTGGCGACGTTCCGCCGCGCCACGGTGGACGCGCTGCTCCAGGTGGAGGAGCTGGAGGACGACATGTTCGAGGACCGGCGCCCCGAGCAGATCCACCTGCTGTCCCGGCTGCGCCGCCGGGCCGCCCTCCTGCACCACTCGCTGCTGCCCTACCTCCAGGCGGTCGACGAGGTGGTCACCCGCAGGATGATGAGCAGCGACTTCGCGGTGGAACGGCAGCGTCTCGCCCAGGAGTTCACGCGCGCGGCGCGATTGGTCCGGACGGACATCGAGTCCCTCCAGGACGCCGCGCGCCGCGCCATGGCCAGCTACTCGTCCCTGGTCGCGGGCGAACAGAACGCCATGATCAACCGGCTGGCCATCGTGTCGGTGATCTTCCTGCCGCTGTCGTTCCTGACCGGGTTCTTCGGCATGAACTTCACCTTCCTGACGGACAAGCTGGAGACCAGGGACGAGTTCTGGCTGCTCGCCGTGGGACTCCAGGTGGTCTTCCTGGCCGGCGCCGTCTACGTGCTGCACCGCACCGGTATCTGGCGGCGGCTGCGGGACGACGACTAGCGCGTGGCCCATCACCCCGCCGGCGTAGCCGGTTCGTTACGCAGGGCGACGAGGGTGGCAGGCTGACTGCGACGACCGACTTCCAGGGAGCCGCTCCATGTACCCGTCAGATTTCAAGTACACCAAGGAACACGAGTGGATCCGCATGAACGGCGGCACCGCCGAGATCGGGATCACCGAGTTCGCCCAGAAGCAGCTCGGTGACATCGTGTTCGTGGAGGTGCCGACGGTGGGCCGGACGATCGAGGCGGGCGACGAGTTCGGCACCGTGGAGTCCGTGAAAGCGGTGACCGAGGTCTACATGCCGGTGGGCGGCAAGGTGACCGCGGTGAACGAGGCCTTGAACGACGAGCCCGAGTTGCTCAACACCGAGCCGCACGAGGCGTGGGTGATCAAGATCGAGGTCTCCGACAAGAAGGCTCTCGACGGCCTGATGAACGCCGACGCGTACGAGAAGTACCTCAAGTCGGAGACCGAGTAGGGCTCCCGGTCACCCGGGCCGGGTCACGGCGTCCGCCGGGCCCGGCTCCGCAGCGCCGCGTACAGCAGCGCGCTCACCGCGAAGCCGACCACCGGCGTGATGTCGCCGAACGCGGGGTGGTGCTTCGGCACCCAGCCCACGTAGTCCTCCTGATTGGAGAAGAGCGGGACGGAGACCGCGACGCCGATCAACAGGGACGCGAGGCCAGGCCAGTTGGTGAAGGAGCGGTCGGTCAGCCGCCCGGCCAGCTCCGCGTCCGTCGCGGTACGGCCCTGGAGCCACCGCTCGACCAGCACCACGCCCAGCCAGGGCGCCACCCAGTACGCGATGACCAGCAGGAACGCCTCGTAGGCGGCACCCGCGTCGTCCAGCGAGGCCCAGGCCGCCGCCGTACCGGCGATGCCCGACACCACGACCAGCGCGCTGCGGCTCAGCCAGGTGGGGAGCTTCAGGCCGAAGGAGGCGATGGAGATCGCCCCGGAGTACACGTTGAGGGCGTTCGCCGAGACCCCGCCGAGCATGATGGCGAGCAGGACGAGGTCGCCGAGCCAGCCCGGGAGATGGCCGGTGAAGGCGGCCGTGGGCGTGGCGTCCTTCGGGGCGATGATCGTGGCCGAGGCGGCGCCGATGACCGCGACGATCGAGACCGACACGAACAGACCGACCGCCGGCCACAGGACCGTCTTCGCCTTGTTCGCGGTCCGCGGCAGATAGCGCGAGTAGTCCGTGGCGTACGGGTTCCAGCCGGCCGCGTACCCCCAGGCCGCGCTGAACGCGAGCAGGAAGCCGCCGACACCGCCGCCCGAGCCGCCGCCGCCGAGGTCCGCGTCCTTGAAGGTCCACACCCCGGCCAGCAGGAAGATCACCGCGAGGGCCGGGAACGCGTACTTCTCGAAGGTGTGCACGAAGTTGTGGCCGATGAACCCGATCAGGATCTCCGCGACCACGACGAGGAGCAGGGAGGGGAGCGGTCGTAGTCCGGTCAGCGTGTTCAGGGCGAAGGCCGCGCTCACGCTGTTCACCGCGAACCAGCCGACGCCCGCGAGCAGGCCGTTGGCGGCGGAGGGCAGGATGTTTCCGAGGTAGCCGAAGGAGAAGCGGCCGATCACCATCTGCGGGACGCCGAACCGCGGCCCGTCCAGCGACAGCACGCCCTGGGTGACCGCGCCGAACGCCGTGCCCAGCAGGATCGCGGCGGTCGCCGTCCAGAAGTCCAGGCCGAAGAAGAGGACCGCGATCACGCCGATGTAGACGGTCGCGAACTCGATGTTGGGGGAGGCCCAGGTCCACAGGAGCTGGAGCGGGCCGCCGTGGCGTTCGGCGTCGGGGATCGGTTCCGAGCCCGCCGCCTCCACGGCGATGACCCGGTCGCCGTACTCGGGCGCGATACTGGTGGTGGAACCGGCGGGAGCAGTCGTCATACGAGGTAAGTGTCGGGATCGCGCCCGGTCCGGCCCAGGGGCGCATTGTCCGTTGCGGACGGCTCACCGGCGTACAACCTGCACGCATGCGGAAGCTTCCGGAGGCGGGTCGGTCCTCCGGAAGCTTCCGCGGCAGCGCTCCGGCCGGGTCAGCCCTTGGTGCAGGTGCTGGCGGCCGCCGGGTTGAGCAGGCCGATCACACTGATGCTGTCGCCACACGCGTTGACCGGAATGCTGATCGGGAGCTGGATGACGTTGCCCGACACCAGGCCCGGGCTGCTGGCCGCGGAGCCTGTGGCGTCGGCACCGTTGTCGGCGAAGGCGGCGGTGGTGCCGCCGAGGACGAGGGCGGTGGCGAGGGCGCCGGTGGCGGCGATGGCTCGGATGCGCATGAAGGCCTCCTGGTAGCGGAATGCGAACGCGTTCATCACAACCGCCCGTCAAAGGCACCGCATGCGGAGCTGGGCCGATCGGCGCAACCCGCTCCGCCACGGGTCGCTACGCGGCGAGGCGTCCGGCCAGGTCCTTCGCCTTGTCGGCCGCCTCCTGGAGGGCGCGGTCGCGGGAGGCCTCGTAGAGCGGCACGAGGTCGGCCATGGCCGGGTTCTGCGGAGCCATCGTCAGTTCCGGCACGATGAAGTCGACTTCGAGGCCGAGACCGTCGGCCAGGACCGCGCTCAGGTAGTTCTGCACGTACTCGAACGGCTCCCGCGGGGTGCCCGGCGCGTACGAACCGCCGCGGCTGGCCACGACGGTGACCGGGGTGCCCTTGGCGGAGGGGTTCTCGCCCATCGTGCGGTTGAACAGGACCACGTTGTCCAGCCACGCCTTGAGCGTCGACGGGATCGTGAAGTTGTACATCGGCGCGCCTATGAGGATCGCGTCCGCCCGCTCCAGCTCCTCGATCAGCCGCACACGGTCGGCGAAGGCCGCCGCCTGCTCGGGGGAGTGGGCGGCGGGGTCGACGAAGCCGGCGCTGTGGGAGGCCGCGGTGATGTGCGGCACCGGGTTCGCCGCCAGGTCGCGGTAGATCACCGTGCCGTCGGGGTGCTGCTCCTCCCATGCCGTGCGGAAGGCCTCGGTGACGGCGCGGGAGGCGGACGCCTCGCCCGGCATGAGCGAGGAGTCGATGTGGAGAAGGGTGGCCATGGGTGTCTCCAGACACAGGGATAGCGGGCCCGGCGCGAGACGCGGGGGCTGAGAATTCGTACTCAGCTATAGATAACACAGGTACTTACTTTTTTTCATCCCCGTCGTTGGTGGGCCTGTACCCTGATTCCATGGCGGTGGACCAGGTGCACGACCCGGAGCAGTGCAAAGGTGTGGACGCCGGCATCACGCGCGTCTTCCAGGTGCTGGGAAAGCGCTGGAACGGCCCGATCCTGTCCGTCCTGATGGACCAGCCGACACACTTCGCCAACCTGCGCCGCGCCATCCCCGGCATCAGCGAACGCATGCTCTCCGACCGGCTCACCGAACTCGGCGCCGCGGGACTCGTCGTGCGCGAGGTCGACGAGGGCCCGCCGCTGCGGGTCTCCTACCGCCTGACCGCGGCGGGCGCCGCGCTGGAGCCCTCGCTGAAGGAACTCGGCGAGTGGGCGAAGGAACACCTGCCCGACGATTCGCCCTGCTGACCCGGATCAGGGCCGCACGCCCTCCGGCTCCAGCACCGCGTAGTCCGTGAAACTGCGGCGGTAGCGCAGGTGCCGGGTGTCCCGGGTGTGCCGACGCTGCCACTCCTCCACCGCCTCCGGAGACCCGCACGGCCCCGACGCCGCCCCGCAGTCCCTCTCCTCCCCGGACACGCAGTACGCCTCGTACTCCGGCTCGGCGGTGTCGTCCTGCGTGATCAGGTACGGCACGAAGCGGAAGAGACGGCGGGGCCGCGTCCCCCAGTGGTCCCGGCGCAGGTGCCTGCGCAGCAGCACGTCGGCGTCGGTCGCCGCGCTGGCGTCGGACCGGGCCGCCGCCCGCTCCCGCTTCCCGGCGAACTCCGCGCAGGCGGCGCAGCCGGGGACCGGTTCCGGGGCGGGGGAGTCCAAGACCGGGTAACTCAGCGTGCTGGAGCGGTGGTTGGCGGCCCGCACCTCCGCGCTGAGCCGCTCCTCCGCGGTCGCCGGCCGGATCGACTCCGGCCGCGCCTCCCACTCCCGGCCGCCGCCGAGCGGTCGTAGCAGGGCGTAGGGACCCGCGTTGCCGCGGTACTCGCCCACCTTGTCCGAGCGGGGGTCGTAGACGACCGTTCCCGTTTCGATCCCGCTTTCGATGTGTTCAGTCATGTGCACTCCGACGCCACTTCGTGACTCTGTGTGTATCGAGCGTGGCGGACGGGAACGGTCGGTATCAATGCCGGGCGCGTGCCACCGGCACCTGTCACGGAGGGGGCCAGTGTTGTGACCACCAATGCCGAGTTCTTCGGGGAGCTGTTACGGCACTACCGCGAGGCCGCGTTCCTCACCCAGGACGCGCTGGCCAAGCAGGTCCCCTGCGACCGGTCGCTGGTCGCGAGGGTGGAGGCGGGGACGCGGGTGCCGCAGGAGTCGTTCGTGAAGAAGTGCGACGACGTGCTGGGCGCTGGTGGGGTGTTGATGCGCATGTGGGGGCGGGTGGACTGGTATTCGCAGGTGGAGCACCCGGACTGGTTCGAGCGCAGGGTGGAGATGGAGGCGCAGGCTGTCGGGCTGTACCAGTACCAGTCCATGGTCGTTCCTGGCTTGTTGCAGACGGCGGACTACGCGAAGGCGTTGCTTTCCCGGCGAGCCAGCGGCGAACTGCTCGAAAAGCGCGTCACAGCCCGACTGAGCCGACAACCGCGCTTCCTCGTCGAAGACGGACCCATGCTCGTCACCGTGATGGACGAGAGCTGTCTGCGCCAACCGGTGGGCAGCCCCGCCGTGATGCGGGAACAGTGCGCGCATCTGCTGCGTGTGGGGCAACTCCCCAACCACTGCATCCAAGTGGCTCCGGCTGATCGCTACGACATGGTGCGCCCCAGGTGCCCGCTGACGTTGATCGTGTTGCCCGATGGCGAACGCTGGTTCTACTCGGAATCGCTGACTCGTGGCCACTGCAACAACGACCCGAGTACCTACGCCGAGCAGAGTCAAATCTATGATCTGCTCAGGGCGGATGCGTTGTCTGCTCGTGAATCCGCAGCTCTGATCGGCCACTTGATGGAGGGGTACCGCGACGATGAACCGGAACCAGCTGAGCGCGGCGCAGTGGGTCAAGAGCAGCTACAGCCAGGACAACGCAGGCGACTGCCTAGAATTCGCCCCCGAGTTCACCTCCGTAGTCCCCGTCCGTGACAGCAAGACCCCCGATGGCCCGGTCCTGTTGCTCGGCCGGCCCGCGTGGGACGTTTTCGTCGCGTCGGTGTAGCGGCTTCCACGCGTCCGATCAGTCGGTGCGCGGATCCTCCGGCTTCAGGGACTTCAGGAACTCCGGGTTGTCGTCCGGCGCGACCCACCGCTCCCGCGGCTGCCGTGACCTGCCCGCGACCAGCCAGGCCACCGGCCCGACCAGCACCTCGCCGAAGAGCAGGATGACCAGCACCCACACCAGTTTCGGCAGGGCACGGACCTCGTCCTCGGGGGTGTTCAGGCAGTCCACGAAGGCGTAGATCCACAGCGCGAGGACCAGCAGAAAAGGCAGATACCTGAGCATGGCGGCCAGAGTAGCGGGTGGCCGACGTCCGGTGCCGGGGCCGTGGGCATGATGGGTCCCCTCGATTCGGAGGGGGATCCGTGAGGGTGCGTGGGTGGTCTCGCAGGAGCCGGGCGGCGGCCGGTGTGGTCGCGACCGGTCTGGTGGCCGGTGCCGGACTGGTGGCGTACGAGCTGAGCTCGCCGGTGTTCGGCCTGGCACAGGGACCGCTGGCGAAGGACCCGGCGTGCGCGCGGATCGCCGACCGCTACCCCGACCGCCTCGGCGGCGCCGGCCGCGACCCGGTCACCTTCGAGGGCCTCGCGGTCTGGGGCCACGGCGCGGTGGAGCTGCGCTGCGGCCTCACCCCGCCCGCCCCGACGACGGACGCGTGCGTCAGCGTGGACGGCGTGGACTGGGTGTGGCGGGATCGGGCGGGGGACCGTACTGGGGACCGCAAGTACCTGGTCACCTATGGCCGCAGCCCGGCCGTGGAGGTCTCGATCGCGGACTCAGTGACCCGCCCGGACGCGGTGCTGCTGGACCTCAGCCACCTGGTGGCGCCCGTCAGGGCGAGCGCCAAGTGCCTTGCGAGCAAGGGCGACTAGTCAGGCCTTCGGTCGTACTTTCTCGGCCAGCAGCGGCCGGATGATCGTGCGGACGTCCGCTGCCGTGAGCGGGCTCAGGTACTTCGCGGCGATCTTCCCGTCCCGGTCGATGAAGAGGGTGTACGGCAGCGCCTGCGGCGCGTAGCCCCGAGGCAGCCGGAGCAGTTTGCGGCTGCCGGGGTCGT
Organism: Streptomyces sp. NPDC054813; assembly: GCF_053611365.1. Taxonomy (NCBI): domain Bacteria; kingdom Bacillati; phylum Actinomycetota; class Actinomycetes; order Kitasatosporales; family Streptomycetaceae; genus Streptomyces; species Streptomyces sp. NPDC054813. Next base: position 95,769 of record NZ_JBSHAF010000003.1, read on the forward strand.
GCAGACTCGGGTAGACCAGCCCGTGCGCACGCTCGAACGACCGCCCCCTGTCCCGTCGGGCATCCGTGTCCACCCCGAACACCTGGACCCCCTTGGCAGCCAACTCCTGCTGCGCCTTGGACAGTTCGGGCGCCTCGGCCCGGCAGGGCCCGCACCAGGACGCCCACACGTTCAGGACGACGACCTTGCCCCGGTAGTCGGCGAGCCGAACCGCCCGGCCGTCCAGGCCATTGCCGGACAGGTCCGGGGCGGCCTCGCGGTCGGCGGCCGCGACACGGGTCAGCGCGGAGACCGGCGAGCCGCCGGTGTCCTGGCGGGGCGCACAGGCGGCGAGCACGAGCAGCAGGGCGAGCAGCGGTAACCGGCGTATCCGGCGACGGACGATCACGGCCGACGAGTATCGCAGGGGGTATCGCAGGGGGCGGTGACCGGGCCCGGGCCCCCGGTGGCCGATACTGGGACGCATGGCTTACGACGATCTTCGCTCCCTGCTCCGGGCACTGGAGCGCGAGGGAGACCTCAAGCGTGTCAAGGCCGAGGTCGACCCGTATCTGGAGGTCGGGGAGATCGTCGACCGGGTGCAGAAGGCGGGTGGACCGGCGCTGCTCTTCGAGAACGTGCGCGGCTCCAGCATGCCCCTCGCCATGAACGTCTTCGGCACCGACCGGCGCCTGCTCAAGGCCCTCGGCCTGAAGTCGTACGGCGAGATCTCCGAGAAGATCGGCGGGCTGCTGCGCCCCGAACTCCCGCACGGCTTCGTCGGTGTGCGCGAGGCGTTCGGGAAGCTCGGCGCGATGGCCCACGTCCCGCCGAAGAAGGTGAAGTCCGACAACGCCCCGGTCCAGGAGGTCGTCCTGCACGGCGACGACGTCGACCTGGACCAGCTGCCGGCCCTGTTCACCTGGCCGCAGGACGGCGGCTCCTTCTTCAACCTGGGCCTGACCCACACCAGGGACCCGGAGTCCGGCATCCGCAACCTGGGCCTGTATCGGCTCCAGCGGCACGACCGGAACACCATCGGCATGCACTGGCAGATCCACAAGGACAGCCGCAACCACTACCAGGTGGCGGCCCGCAGGGGCGAGCGGCTGCCCGTCGCGATCGCCTTCGGCTGCCCGCCCGCCGTCACCTACGCCTCCACCGCCCCGCTCCCCGGTGACATCGACGAGTACCTGTTCGCCGGGTTCATCGCCGGCCGGCGGATCGAGATGGTCGACTGCAAGACGGTCCCGCTCCAGGTCCCGGCCAACGCCGAGGTCGTCCTGGAGGGCTGGCTGGAGCCGGGCGAGATGCTCCCCGAGGGCCCGTTCGGCGACCACACCGGCTTCTACACCCCGCAGGAACCGTTCCCGGCACTGAAGATCGACTGCGTGACGATGCGGAAGCGGCCGCTCCTGCAGTCCATCGTCGTCGGCCGCCCCCCGACGGAGGACGGCCCCCTCGGCCGCGCCACCGAGCGCTTCTTCCTGCCGCTCCTGAAGATCATCGTCCCGGACATCGTGGACTACCACCTCCCCGAGGCCGGCGGTTTCCACAACTGTGCGATCGTCTCGATCGACAAGAAGTACCCGAAGCACGCGCAGAAGGTCATGCACGCGATCTGGGGGGCGCACATGATGTCCCTCACCAAGCTCATCGTGGTCGTGGACTCCGACTGCGACGTCCACGACCTGCACGAGGTCGCCTGGCGAGCCCTGGGCAACACCGACTACGCCCGTGACCTCACGGTCGTGGAAGGCCCCGTCGACCATCTCGACCACGCCTCCTACCAGCAGTTCTGGGGCGGCAAGGCGGGCATCGACGCGACGAGGAAGTGGCCCGAGGAGGGTTACACCAGGGACGGGGGCTGGCCGGACATGGTCCTGTCGGACCCGGATACGGCGGCGACGGTCGACCGCCGCTGGAAGGAGTACGGCCTGTGAGTTCCGCTTCCGCAGCGCTCCCGCAGCCGGGACGCACGAAAGCCTTCCTCCGGCTGGTGATGATCGAGCACTCGGTCTTCGCCCTGCCCTTCGCGTACATCGCCGCGCTGACCGCGATGTTCGAGTGGGACAAGAACATCCACTGGGGGCGGCTGCTCCTGGTCACGATCTGCATGGTCGGCCTGCGTACCTTCGCGATGGCCGTGAACCGGATCATCGACCGCGAGATCGACGCCCGGAACCCGCGCACGGCCCACCGTGAGCTGGTCACCGGCGCGATGAGCGTGAAGCACGCCTGGACCGGCGCGCTGATCGCGGTGGTGGTCTTCCTCGGCGCCGCGGCCCTGCTCAACCCGCTCTGCCTGGCCCTCGCCCCCGTCGCGGTGATCCCGATGGTGGTCTACCCCTACGGCAAGCGGTTCACGAACTTCCCGCAGGCCATCCTGGGTCTCGCCCAGGCCATGGGGCCGATCGGCGGCTGGCTGGCGATCACCGGCGAGTGGTCCTGGGACGCGGTCATCCTCGGCCTCGCGGTCGGCATCTGGATCGGCGGCTTCGACCTGATCTACGCCTGCCAGGACGTGACGACCGACCGCGAGATCGGCGTCAGGTCGGTCCCGGCCCGCTTCGGCATCCCGGCCGCGATCTGGGGCGCCCGCGCCTGTCACCTGGTCACGACGGCCCTGTTCGTCTGGTACGCCGTGGCGACGCACGCAGGCGGGTTCTTCTGGCTGGGCCTGGTGATCGTCGCCGGCGCCTTCGCCTACGAACACTCCATCGTCCGGCCCCACGACCTCTCCCGCCTCAACCGCGCCTTCTTCAGCGTCAACGGGTTCATCGGCATTGCCCTCTTCGTGTGCGCCCTGCTGGACCTGCTGGTCCGGGGCCTGACGGTCTGACTACCGTCGGCCACCGTGGCCCCGTCCTGAACTCGGTCGGGCGCGCCGGTACGCTCAAGGTGTGAACGCAGGAGAAACACAGCGCGTGCCTTGGATCGTGGGGGTGTCCGGGGCGTCCGGTACGCCGTACGCGGCCGCTGTGCTGCGTGCGCTGCTGGACGCGGGCGAGAGCGTGGACCTGGTGGTCAGCCGGGCGTCGCGGCTCACCCTGCTGGACGAGACCGGGATCTCCTTCCGGGACGCGCACTGGCAGGACGACCTGGGGGAGTGGCTGGCCCGGGGGGCCGACGGCAAGCCGGGGACCTTCCAGGCGGACCTGGCGCCGGTGCGGTACTGGAACGCCGGGGACCTGGCCGCCGGGCCGTCCTCGGGGTCGTACCGGACCAAGGGCATGCTGATCGTGCCGGCGTCCACCGCCGCCGTCGCCGGGGTCGCGCTCGGGCTCTCCAAGGACCTGCTCCAGCGGGCGGCCAGTGTCAACCTGAAGGAGCGCCGGCCGCTCGTCGTCGCCGTCCGCGAGACCCCGCTGAACGGCCAGACGCTGCGTCACCTCGTCACCCTGGACGACCTGGGGGCGGTCGTCGTCCCCACCTCCCCGGCGTTCTACGCGGGCGCGACGCACATCCAGGACCTGGTGGACTTCGTCGCCGGGCGGGTGCTGGACGCGGCCGGTGTGGGGCACCGGCTGTACCGCCGCTGGGAGGGCGACCTCGGGGGCGGCAGCAGGTAGCAGGACCCGGCACCACCCGGCACCACCGGGCAGCTCCACCGGCACCACCCGGCACCACCTCTGCAGTACCTCTCATCTACTTCGGGAACTTTCAGCGGAAGGCTTCGATCGCATGGACGCCGTGGACAGGCAGCTCATCCAGGCCCTGAGGGAGAACGGCCGGGCCTCGTACGCGGAGCTGGGGCGCCTCGTCGGACTGTCGGGACCCAGCGTCACCGACCGCATCAACCGGCTGGAGGCGGCCGGTGTCATCACCGGCTACCGCGCCACCGTGAACGCGGCCTCGCTCGGCCTCGGTGTCATCGCCCTGATCGGCATCTCCCTCTCCGACGCGGCCGACCACGAGGACGTGGCGCAGCGGCTGCGGGACCTGCCGGAGATCGAGGACTGCTGGTTCATCGCAGGCGACGACTCCTTCATGCTCAAGGTGCGCTCGACGGACGTCGACGGCCTGGAGAAGACCATCCGGCGGCTGTCCGGGACCAAGGGCGTCTCCCGGACCCGTACCACCATCGTGCTGTCCACCAAGTGGGAGAACCGGGTCGGGGAACTGCCCGAAGAGGTCTAGCCGTACGGTGGGGTGGTCGTGGTCGTGACGAAAGGTGTGGAGATGGATGTCGGGCTCAAGCGTGAGCTGGAGGAGAAGGTCAGGGCCGGTGAGCGGCTGACCCGCGAGGACGGCATCGCGCTGTACGAGTCGGACGACCTGGCCTGGCTGGGCGGCCTCGCCCACGAGGTGCGGACGCGGAAGAACGGTGACGTCGTCCACTTCAACGTCAACCGTCACCTCAACATGACCAACGTGTGCACCGCGTCCTGCGCGTACTGCTCGTTCCAGCGCAAGCCGGGCGAGAAGGACGCGTACACGATGCGCATCGAGGAGGCGGTGAAGCTCGCCAAGGCGATGGAGGGCGAGAACCTCACCGAGCTGCACATCGTCAACGGGCTGCACCCGAACCTGCCGTGGCGGTACTACCCCCGGTCGCTGCGCGAACTGAAGGCGGCCCTCCCGGACGTCTCGCTCAAGGCCTTCACGGCCACCGAGATCCACCACTTCGAGACGATCAGCGGGCTGTCGGCCTCGGAGATCCTCGACGAGCTGATCGACGCGGGCCTGGAGTCCCTCACCGGCGGCGGCGCGGAGATCTTCGACTGGGAGGTCCGCCAGCACATCGTGGACCACCGCACCCACTGGGAGGACTGGTCCCGGATCCACCGGCTGGCGCACGAGAAGGGGCTCAAGACCCCCTGCACGATGCTCTACGGCCACATCGAGGAGCCGCGTCACCGGGTGGACCACGTGCTGCGGCTGCGCGAGCTCCAGGACGAGACGAACGGCTTCCAGGTCTTCATCCCGCTCCGTTACCAGCACGACTTCGTGGACATGAAGGACGGCAAGGTCCGCAACCGGCTCCAGGCGCGCACCCAGATGGCGACCGGCGCGGAGGCCCTCAAGACCTTCGCGGTCTCGCGTCTTCTCTTCGACAACGTGCCGCACGTCAAGGTCTTCTGGGTCATGCACGGCGTCCAGACGGCGCAGCTGGCGCTCCAGCACGGGGCCGACGACATGGACGGGTCGGTCGTCGAGTACAAGATCACCCACGACGCGGACAACTACGGCACGCCGAACAAGCTGACCCGCGAGGACCTGCTGGACCTCATCCGCGACGCGGGCTTCCGCCCGGTGGAGCGGAACACGCGGTACGAGATCATCCGCGAGTACGACGGCCCCGACCCGGCGCGCCGGGAATCCCCTCAGCCGATGCGGGTGTGAGCCACCGGGGGGCTCCGCCCCCGGCCCCCCCGGGTCCTATGCCCACCCGCCACCCGACTCGGTCGGGAAAGAGGTGCCGTCGCGGCGCCCCGGACGGGCGGCGCAGCCGCCCTCTGGGGGCGCGGGGCTGTGTCGATTTGCGGCTCCGCCGCGTGGGCGCGACCAGCCCCCACTCACCCTCAGTCGGCGGAGACCTGCCGTCCTGCGGCGAATAGTCGTCGCCCACACCCCGCCGTAATGGATACCAGCCCGCCATGCCCCTTACCTTCACCCTGGATCCCGCCGTCACCCCCGCCCTCCGCGACGGCATCCTCGATCTGTGGACGGACGTGTCCAACGCCGGGGGAGCCGTCGGGTTCGTCGCCCCGGTGACCCCCGAGGAGATCCGCCCGGAGCTGGTCAGGCACTTCGTCGCCATGGCCGAGGGCCGCAACCGGCTCCTCGTCGGCCGCGACGAGGCCGGTACCGTCGCCGCCACCGCCTTCTTCTCCTTCAACACCCACCGCCTCATGAAGCACTGGGTGTGGCTGTACACGGTGATGGTGCACCCGAAGCACCAGGGGCAGGGCTACGGCAGGGACCTCCTCGCGGCCGCCGCCGACGCGGCCCGCGGCTTCGACGGCATAGCCGCGATACGCCTCGGCTGCCGCGGCGGCCACGGCCTGGAGAAGTTCTACGGCTCCTGCGGCTACCAGGAGGTCGGCCGCGTCCCCGCCGCGATCCGCGTGGCCCCGGGCGACGACCGCGACGACATCACCATGCTGCTGCCGCTCGTCTGACCCCGCTGCAAGATCGGCCCCGGCCCGTGCTTCACTGGACGGTGCCCCTTTTCGTCATCGGAAGACTGGATTGAGATGCTCCGCTACACGCTGATGCGCCTCGGTATCTTCGCGGGCTGCCTCCTTGTCGTCTGGGGCCTGGTCTACGCCGGCGCGTTCCCGCGTGGCTTCGGCGACTCCAACCTCCTGTGGGTCCTGCTGCTCTCCCTGGTCCTGTCGGCACCGATCAGCTTCGTCGTGCTGCGCAAGGAGCGGGACCGCGCGTCGGTCCAGGTCTCCCAGCGGGTCGACCGGATGAAGGCCAACATCGAGGCCAACCGCAGCCAGGAGGACGAGGTCGTCGACGAGGCGGCGCAGGCGCAGCCCCAGGGACAGGCCCAGACCTCTTCCTGAGCGACTCCCTCGCCGCCGGCCCCCCGTAGGCTTTGCCCATGGGTGCCGTGAAGACCAAGCGCATGCCGCGGGCGGTCCGGGAGCAGCAGATGCTGGACGCCGCCGTGCGAACCTTCGGGCAGCGCGGCTACATGGCCGCGTCGATGGACGAGATCGCCGAACTCGCCGGTGTCTCCAAGCCGTTGGTGTACCTGTACCTCAACTCCAAGGACGACCTGTTCACGGCGTGCATCCGCCGTGAGGCGAAGGCGCTGACCGAGGCGGTCCGCAGCGGCGTGCACCGGGACCTGCCCGCCGACCGCCAACTCTGGGACGGGCTCGAGGCGTTCTTCGCGCACACCGCCGAACACCCGGACGGCTGGTCGGTGCTGCATCTGCAGGCGCGCACACACGGCGAGCGGTTCGCCTCCGAGGTCGCGGCGATGCGCACGGAGATCGTCGAGTTCGTGACCCAGCTCATCGTGGTCGCCGCTCGTGAGGCGCGGCGCGATCCCGATCTGCCCGAGCGTGAGGTGGCGGGGCTCGCCGAGGCCCTGGTCGGTGCCGCCGAGTCCCTCGCCGCCTGGGCGAACGTCACTCCCGGTGTCACCGCGCGAGAGGCGGCGACGACCCTGATGAACTTCGCGTGGGCGGGCCTGGGCAACCTGATGGACGGGCGCCCCTGGGTGCCGACGCCACCGGACCCGGCCGGGGCGGCGGACGCCGGTACTCACACGGCGCCCCAGCGGCGCAGGGCGGCCGCGAGCCGCTGACGGCCCACGCGGTACAGCCGCCTGGCGCCCCGCCGGGCCACCTTCCGCACCGCCCGCCGCACGCGTCCCTGGCCGCCGGCGCCCAGCGGCACAGGCAGTGGGCGGCCCTGCTCGTCGAACCCGCTCTTTGCACAGCCCGGGGGATGATCAGCCGGCGTACGGCCGAACACCGCCCGCCACGTGCACCCGTCCCGCCGCGCTGCGCAGCTCGAACCGGCCTCCCTCCGCCGCGTAGGTGACCGTCCCCGGCAGCAGTACCGGCGTCCTGAACTCCGCCTCCACCCGCGCGCGTTCCGGCACCCCGTGGGCGGCCAGACAGCGGGCCGCGGTCCACATGCCGTGCGCGATGGCCCGGGGAAACCCGAAGAGCCGCGCGGTGAGCGGGTGCAGATGAATGGGGTTCCGGTCCCCGGAGGCGGCCCCGTACCGCCGCCCGACATCGGCGGCGATCCGCCACTCGGCGACGGCGGGCAGCGGTGCCCGCTCCTCCCGGGAGGTCTCGGTCGTCCGCGAGGTCCGATGCCGCGCCAGATACCTGCTCCGCGACTCCCACACGACGGCCTCACCGTGCCGCACCTCGGTGACGACGACGGCCTCGGTCCCTCGCCGGTGCGGGCCCAACCCGGCGACCTGGACGGAGAGTTCGTACGTTCCCTCGGCGGGCATCTCCGTGTGCCGGGAGATCTCGACGGACGTGTGCACGAGCCCCAGCAGGGGCAGGGGGAACTCCCGCTCGCTCATCAGCCGCATGGCGAGCGGAAATCCGAGCACGTGCGGATAGGTGATCGGCATCCCCTTCTCGCCGGTGGCGAACCCGCAGACGCGTTCATAGGCGGCGAGCCTGCCGAGATCGGGCCGAAGTCCGGGAAGGACCAGCGGGGTGCGAGGGAACGCGGCACCTGCGGCGGGCTTCTTGAACGGCGACAGCAGGGCGCCGCGGGCGAGAAGTGGCGTGAGGGAGGGCGCGCTGCTGAGCACGATCACGGGGTTCACCTTTCAACGCCGACGAGGCTTTGGCCCCCAAGTGCTTACTTTGGAGTAAGGTTACCGAAGGTAAGTCTATGTCACGGCTGTAAAGGTCCGGAAGTGGGGCCTAATGTGAGAGACCCTCACGTAACCTTCGGGATTGCACAGGCCCGGCCCCGGACCATCCCCGAAACCCCACATCCCCGCCACAGCGGCCCCGTACGATCTCCAGACCTAACCGCCGGTAACGCCATGCTGAGGCCCGGCCCCGGTGAACGCCTCGGTGCGCGAGGCGCGTACGACATGCAGCAAGCAGTTCACCCGCTGCACGCCCGAGGAGCCGCTCCGTGTCCACTTCGTCTTTCCAGAACGTCGCCCCTGTCTCCCCGGGTGTCGTGATCCAGGCCACGGACTACGACGGGAAGCCGATCCTGGTCGAACCCCTCGTCCAGCGGCTGGACGGGGTGGTGCGGGAGGCCTCCGTACCGCTGTTCGCGCCGCCGGTTCGGCACGGCTCGCTCGCCGACCTGCCGTTCGAGAACGCGGAGTTGGATCCCGGCGCGATCGTGCTCAGCCGCAAGCCGACGGCGGGCGAGGGCCGTTGGGAGCAGGTGACGGCCGCTCAGTTCGCCGCGCAGGTGCTGGCGGTGGCCAAAGGGCTGATAGCGGAAGGGCTGATGCCGGGCGACCGGATCGCCGTCATGGCCCGGACGACGTACGAGTGGACGCTCCTCGACTTCGGCGCCTGGGCGGCCGGCCTGGTGACCGTCCCGGTCTACCCGACCTCGTCGGTCTTCCAGACCCGCTGGATCCTGCACGACTCCGGTGCCGTGGCCCTGGTCACCGAGACCTCCGCACAGGCCGCCGCGCTCGGTCCCGAACTGGACCGGCTGCCCGACCTGCGCCACCTGTGGGTGATGGAGAAGGGGCACGTGGACCGCCTCGCGGAGGCGGGCGGGCACATCCAGGACCCCGAAGTGGCCGTACGGCGCGGCATGCTGGGCCCGGACACGATCGCCACCCTCATCTACACCTCGGGCACCACCGGCCGCCCCAAGGGCTGCGCGCTCTCGCACGGCAACTTCTTCGCCGAGGTCGACAACGCGATCGAACTCCTCTACCCGATCTTCAAGGCCCGCAAGGACGAGGAGGTCTCCATCCTCCTCTTCCTGCCCATGTCCCATGTCTTCGGGCGGATGGTGGCGATCGCCTGCATCCGCGCCGGGGTCCGCCTCGGCCACTCTCCCAGCCTCAAGGCCGAGGACCTGCTCCCGGACCTGGCCGCCTTCAAACCGACCTGTCTGCTGACCATCCCGTACATGCTGGAGAAGGTCTTCAACTCCGCCCGGGCGAAGGCGGAGGCGGGCGGCCGGGTCGCGGTCTTCGACCGGGCCACCGGGGTCGCCCAGCGGTACGGCGAGGCCCTGGAGGCCAAACAGACCGGCACCGGCAGCGGCCCCGGCCGCGCCCTGAAGACCGCTCGCGCCTTCTACGACCCGCTGGTGTACCGCCGTATCCGCACCGCCATGGGCGGCCGGGTCCGGCACATCATCTGCGGCGGCTCCCCGCTGGGCCGCCGGCTCGCCGCGTTCTACGCCGGCGCCGGCATCGAGATCTACGAGGGCTACGGCCTGACCGAGACCACCGCGGCCTCCACCGTCACCCCGCCGCTCAAACCCCGGCTGGGTACGGTCGGCTGGCCGATGCCCGGCACCAAGGTCCGGATCGCCGCCGACGGCGAGATCATGGTCGCCGGCGAGCATGTGCTGCGCGGCTACTGGGACCCGCAGGCCGGCGGGGTCGTCCCGGCGACCCGGGACGGCTGGCTGGCCACCGGCGACATCGGCGAACTCGACGACGAGGGCTACCTCACCATCACCGGCCGCAAGAAGGAGATGCTGATCACCGCCGGCGGCAAGTCGGTGGCCCCCGCCCCGCTGGAGAACTGGCTCCGCTCCCACCCGCTGATCTCCCAGGTGATGCTGGTCGGCGACGGACTGCCGTACGTCAGCGCGCTGATCACCCTCGACCGGGACGGCCTCACCCACTGGCGTCAGATGAACGGCAAGCACCCGGTGCCGCCGGAACTCCTCCTGGACGACGTGGAGTTGCAGGCGATCCTGCAACGGGCCCTCGACGAGGCCAACAAGCTGGTCTCCCGCCCCGAGTCCATCCGCCGCTTCGCGATGCTCCCCGTCGACTTCACCGAGGAGGCCGGGCATCTGACCCCCTCGATGAAGCTCCGCCGGGAGGCGGTCATGAAGGACTTCGCGACCGAGATCGAGAGCCTCTACACGAAGGAGCGGTAGCCGGGCCGGGAGGGCGAGCGGCTCGGTCGAAGTACCTGGGTCTGCCGAAGACCTCGAGGAGGCCGGGGCGCCGACGGCAGTACAGGCCCGCTGACGTTCACCGACCTCGCCGCCATGGCGGCCGAACTCGCCGGCCGCGCCGTCACCAGGCCCACCGCACCCGACGACGGGTTCCGCGCCCCCCTGGTGGCCGACGGCGTCCCGGCCGAGACGGCCGGTCACCTCCTGAGCATCTTCACCGCGGCCCGCGAGGACGAGTTCGCGACCGCCGGCCCGACCCTGGCGAAGCTGCTCGGCCGTGCACCGGTGACCATGCGGGAGCTGCTGCGCGAGCGGCTCTCCGGCAGGTGAGAGGCGGCGCGGCCCGCATGGGTCCGGTCCTCGGCCGGCACCAACGTGCACCGCCACGCCCCGGGCGAGCGGGTCGTCGTACGGCTGGACGCCGACCCGGACTGGCTCCATGTCACGGTCACCAACAGCCTGGCCCACCGCCGTACCGGCAATCCGGCGGGCGGGCAGAGCGGGCTCGGGCTGATCGGGCTGCGGGAGCGCATCGAGGCGCTCGACGGCGAGTTCTGGGCCGGGGCCGTCGACCCCGCCCAGTGGGAGGTCCGCGCCAGCGTGCCACGCTCCCCGGCGGATCCCCCGCTGCGCGTGCCGGGATGAGCCCGCTCAGTGCTGCCGCGAGGTGACCACGCCGTGTTCCCAGGCCCAGGCCGCGACCTCCACCCGGTTACGGGCGCCGGTCTTCGACTGGATCCGGGCCAGATACGTCTTCACCGACGACAGCGACAGGAACAGCGCCTCGCCGATCTCCTGGTTGGTACGGCCCACCGCCACCAACCGCATGATCTCCGTCTCCCGGGCACTCAGCCCGGCCGTGTCCGGGCCGGGGTCCGTGCCGGGACCCGCGCGCAGCTCCCGCAGCAGCCGGACGGTGACGGCCGGCGCGACCAGCGCGTCCCCGCGCGCGGCCGCCCGCACCGCCTCCACCAGCAGCGCGGGCGAGGCGTCCTTCAGCAGGAACCCGCAGGCCCCGAACCGCAGCGCGTCCCGTACGTAGTCGTCCTGGTCGAAGGTGGTGATGACGACGACGTTCGGGCCCTGGCCGCCGTTCCGTTCGGCCGTCAGCGTCCGGGTGACCTCCAGTCCGTCCAGCCGGGGCATCCGCACGTCGACCAGTACGACGTGGGGCTTCAGCCGCCGGGCCAGCTCCACGCACTCGGCGCCGTCGCGGGCCACGCCCACGACCCGGATGCCCGGCTGGGCGTCGAGGATCATCTCGAAGCCGGCCCGCACCAGCTCCTGGTCGTCGGCGATCACCACGTCGATCGGTTCGTCGGCCATGCGCGGTCCCCTACCCCGCTCGCCGTTCGGGCACCGGGATCGGCGCCTCGGTGCCCTCGTGCAGCATCGCGATGATCCGGTCCGCGTAGTCGGCGGGCGCCGTCCTGTCGAGGGTGTCGCGCGCATGGTCGTGCGCCATGCCGACGATCGTGAGCGTGAGGTGGGCGGCGGCCGCGTTCCACAGCGGGTCCCGGCCGCTGCGCTCGGCGATCGCGTCCTCCAGCAGCAGCCGCTCCCGGTACACCAGGTCCCACAGCCGCGCCCGCGGCCCGGGCGCACGGTCGAGCTGCGCCCGCAGCCGGCGGATCCGGGCCAGTTCGTCAGGCCCCAGGTCGAGGGCGGCGCGCACGACCCGTCCCAGCGAGACGGCGACCGCCTCGCTCTCGGGCCGGGCCCGGAGGAGCCCGGCGAGCACGCCGACGGTGCGTTCGACCGGGTCGAGCAGGATCGCGTCCTTGTTGGCGAAGTAGCGGTAGACCGTGGAGACCGCCACCTCGGCCCGCTCGGCGACCTGCTCCAGCGTGGCCGCCTCGTACCCGTCCCGCTCGGCGAGCGCGATCATGGCGTCGTAGATCGCCGCCCGGACCTGCTGCGCCTTCTTCTCCCTGAGCCCCACGCGGCAACCGTAACAGAATGGGAAGTCTTCTCATTTTTCACCGGCTCGTGCGAACAGGAACGCCTGCGGGCACGTTTCGTCGAGGGCGGCGTCGGCCTCCCGCACCGTGCTGGAGTGGAGCGTGAAGCCGGCCTCCGCCAGCAGGCCTGCCATCTCCTGCGGCCGTCGCCGTTCGAAGTCCAGCGCCACCGGATGCCCCCACGGATCCTCGTGCCGCCGTGCCACGTCCCCCACCTGGAACGCGAGCAGCAGCCGGCCCCCCGGCCGCAGCACCCTCCGGAACTCCCCGAACAGCGCCGGCAACCGCTCGTCGGGCATGTGGATGGACGAGTACCAGCACAACACCCCGTCCAGTGCCCCGTCGGCCACCGCCAGCTCCAGCATCGAGCCCGGTACGAAGCGGAGGTCGGGGTTCTCCCGGCGGGCGATGGCCAGCATCGACTCCGACAGGTCGAGCCCGAAGACCGACAGCCCGAGGCCGGCCAGCCGGGCGGTGACCCGACCGGGCCCACAGCCCAGGTCGGCCACCTCCCCGCCCTCGCCGACCCACTCGGCGAACGCGGCCAACAGGGCCCGCTCCAGCGGCCGGTCGGCGAGATCCGCACGGAAGTGGTCGGCGTAGTCCTCGGCGACGGTGTCGTAGAAGGTACGGGTGGCGGCGAGGAAGTCGGGAGTCATGCCCGCGGACACTAACGGCCCCCACTGACAACTGCCCCCCACGGACAGCGGTCGCCGCGGACGTGAACGCGGTCCCGGGTGCCGGCGTTCACGGGAATGCGGAATACCCCCCGCGATACGGCGGTCGGGAAAAGGCAGGAGCCCCGTCGCCGGAAGGCGCGGGGCTCCTTGGGTACTGCACTCAGTCTGAGATCAGACTCTGGGGTGTCTGGATCAGTGAGATCAGACGGGGGTGACGTTCTCCGCCTGCGGGCCCTTCGGACCCTGCGTGACGTCGAAGCTCACCTGCTGGTTCTCCTCGAGCGAGCGGAAGCCGCTCGCGTTGATCGCGGAGTAGTGAACGAAGACGTCCGGGCCGCCGCCCTCCTGGGCAATGAAGCCAAAGCCCTTTTCGGCGTTGAACCACTTAACGGTTCCGGTAGCCATAAGCCCTCCTTGGGCTCAAAAGGGTCGCCCTGCTCCAGAACCTGCAAGTGTGAAAACAAACTAAGTGCCGCACAACTGCATACGTCTGAAAACGACGAGAGCCCGCGGTTACATGCTCCGCAGGCTCTGTACTGCAAGGGAAACCAAACTGCAACTTGCGGCGAGCCTAGCATGTGGGCAGCCGAAAGCAACAGAGGCCAAGATCACGTCACCCGGACGTTTGAACGGCCTCCCAAGTGGGTTGACGCCCGGGGTGGCTTCGCCGCCGACGGCGGGGGCGGGGGCGGTCTCAGCACCGTACCTCATGGGGTCTAGTGTCGCGATGTGGACAATTCTCGCACCCGGCCGCGCGTCGGCCACATCCAGTTCCTGAACTGCCTGCCCCTCTACTGGGGGCTCGCGAGAACCGGCACCCTTCTCGACTTCGAGCTGACCAAGGACACCCCTGAGAAGCTCAGCGAGCAGCTGGTGCGCGGCGACCTCGACATCGGGCCCATCACCCTCGTCGAGTTCCTGCGCAACGCCGGCGACCTGGTCGCCTTCCCGGACATCGCCGTCGGCTGCGACGGCCCGGTGATGTCTTGCGTGATCGTCTCGCAGGTCCCGCTGGACCAGCTGGACGGCCGCCGGGTCGCCCTCGGCTCGACCTCGCGCACCTCGGTCCGCCTGGCCCAGCTGCTGCTCGCCGACCGCTACGGCGTCCAGCCCGACTACTACACCTGCCCGCCCGATCTCAGCCTGATGATGCAGGACGCGGAGGCGGCGGTACTCATCGGCGACGCGGCCCTGCGCGCCAACCTGCTGGACGCCCCGCGCTACGGCCTCCAGGTGCACGACCTCGGCACGCTGTGGAAGGAGTGGACGGGCCTGCCGTTCGTCTTCGCGGTGTGGGCGGCGCGCCGGGACTACCTGGAGCGCGAGCCGCACATCACCCGCGAGGTGCACGGCGCCTTCCTGGACTCCCGCAACCTCTCCCTGGAGGAGGTCGCCAAGGTCGCCGAACAGGCCGCCCGCTGGGAGGCCTTCGACGAGGCGACCCTGGCCCAGTACTTCACCACCCTCGACTTCAGCTTCGGCGCGCCACAGCTGGCCGCGGTCGAGGAGTTCGCCCGCCGGGTCGGCCCGACGACCGGGTTCGCGGCGGATGTGAAGGTCGATCTGCTGGAGGCCTGACAGGCAATAGGCTGCTGCCCGGACTTACTGGGGGGTGGGGACATGCAGCCGCTCGCGGGTGACGAACCTACGACCGTCGGACCGTACCGGCTGCTCGGCCGGCTCGGCTCCGGCGGCATGGGCCGCGTCTATCTGGGGCGTTCGGCCGGCGGCCGGACCGTCGCGGTCAAGATCGTGCATCCGCACTTCGCCCTGGACGAGGAGTTCCGGGCCCGCTTCCGTCGCGAGGTGGCCGCCGCCCGGCGGGTCGGCGGCGCCTGGACGGCACCCGTCCTGGACGCCGACCCGGACGCGCCGGTGCCCTGGGTCGCCACGGCCTACGCGGTGGGCCCCTCCCTGGCGGCCGCCGTCGTGGACGGCGGCCCACTGCCCGCGCATACGGTACGGGCGCTGGGCGCGGGCCTCGCGGAGGCGCTGGCCGCCGTCCACGAACTGGGGCTCGTGCACCGGGACGTGAAGCCGTCCAACGTGCTGCTGACCCTCGACGGCCCGCTGCTCATCGACTTCGGCATCGCCCGGGCCACGGACGGCACCGCCTCGCTGACGTCGTCGGGCGTCTCGATCGGCTCCCCGGGATACATGTCCCCCGAGCAGATCCTCGGCAAGGGCGTCACCGGCGCCGCGGACGTCTTCTCGCTCGGCGCGGTGCTGGCCTACGCGGCGAACGGCGCACCGCCCTTCCCCGGCGACTCGTCCGCCGCCCTGCTCTACAAGGTCGTCCACGAGGAACCCGAACTCGGCTCCCTGAGCGGAGAGTTGCGGGAGGTCACCGAGGCCTGCCTGGTGAAGGAGGCGGCGGCGCGGCCGGCCCCCGGGGAGGTGGCCCGGCGGCTGGCTCCGGAGGGGGCCGCGCGGCTGGTGGCGGGCGGCTGGCTGCCGGGGGCGCTGGTGGAGCGGGTCAGCCGGAGCGCGGTGGAGGTGCTGAACCTGGAGGTGACGGAGGCGGCGGTACCGGCGTCCGGTCCGGTGGAGTTCAGCACGCCTTCGGTGGACGCGTCCGGGGGCGGTTCCGCGGGGGCTTTCACGGGTGCCTCCACAGGTGCCCCCACCGGTGCTTCTGCGGACGTTCCCGCGGGCGTCCCCACGGGCGTTCCGGTGACGGCGGGGGAGTTCGGGCCGCCGCCGACGGTGCCGCCCGCGGTCCTACCCGAGCCGCGTGACGCCGTGCCCCCGGGCGTACCGCCGGGAAAGGTCTCGGTGAGCGTCGCCGCGACCGCCGTACCGGCCGGGGAGGGCGGGCGCGGGCGCCGGGTGAGCTGCACGCTCGCGCTCGCGGTGGCCGGGGCGCTGGCGGTGGTGACCGTCGGGGCGGGGTTCCTGCTCAAGCCGTACCTCGGCGACGACGGCGGCCCGAACAGCGACACCGGCGCCGCCGCCACCTCACCCTCGGCGTCGTCGTCCTCTTCTTCGTCCTCGTCCTCGTCGGGCAGTGGGCCCGTCCCGGCCGGCTACCTGGGCACCTGGGAGGGCTCGGCCACCGCTCTGGACGGCAATCTGCCCATCGGCACCTTCCGGGTCACCGTCCGGCAGACCAATGTCGGCCGGGAGCTGGGCCGCCTGCGCCAGACCGACCAGCTGGGCGGCGTCTGCACGGACGTACTCACCCTGAAGTCCGTCACCGCCGAGAAGCTGGTCGCGTCCTCGGCGGGCGTCGAGGGCAACCACGACGGCTGCGACCCGGACCCCACCACGGTGTACCTGACTCCGAGCGACGGCGAGCTGATCTACACGTCGGACAGCTCGGCGGAGGGGAATCCGGTGGCGGTCATGTCGAGGGCGGGGGACTGAGCCCCCCGCCCAACCGCCTTACGACTACTGCGGGGTGGTCACCGTGACGTGCTCCCCGCTGCCCAGGTGCAGCATGCCCTTGCCGGGGGTGACCGGTCCGCCGACCATGTTGCGGGTCGTCCGGATGCCGATCAGCTCGCCGGAACCGGACTCCTGCGGGGAGAGCAGGATGCCCCGGCGGGCCTTCTTCGCGTCGACCTGCCAACCGGAGAAGCCGTCGCAGATCTCGTCCTCGTCACCGGCGATGACCACGGCGAGCCCCTCCTCGGTCCCGCTCTCGACGATCCGCTTGAAGACGTCCTCGGCGTCGCAGTCGTCCAGCACCTCGGCGTCGTCGACCAGCACGACGATCGGCTCGGCCCGGGACGCCGACGCGAGGACCTCGGTCAGCTCGTCCTCCTCGATGTCCCGCCCGGTGAAGACCTTCAACACGCCTTCCTGACCTTCGAGTTCGCGCAGCGGGGACATCCGTGGCGCGGCGACGACGATCCGCACGCCGTTGGCCAGGTAGGAACGGGCGAAGCCCAACAGGGTCGTGGAACGGCCGGACTTGGCCGGACCGCCGATCACGAAGGCCGGCACACCCTGCGCCAGGTCCGGCCCGAAGGCGGTCAGTTCGTCGCCGCCGACACCCACCAGGGCCCACAGCGGAGAAGCCGTCGCGGCGGGATCCCGCATGGCCCAGGCGTCCTCGAACGAGATCCGGCCGGGCAGCACGTCCACCCGGAACGGGCGCCGGGCACGCGGCACCTGGGCGTCCCGGGTCTGGGCCGCCTCGCCGATCGCGACGATCGCGGCGGCCTGCCCCTGCCCGGTGGTGTCAGCGGACAGCAGCGCGAACTGCGTCTCGGCGGCCGTCTCGCTGCGGAAGGCGCGGCCGGGCGGGATCTCCTCGGGCACCTTGCGGGAGTTGATGTCCAGCATCGAGAAGTCGGCGCGGTCGGCGAGCCGCAGACCGTACTTGTCCTCGGTGAGGGAGGAGATCCGCCCGGCCAGGATCTGCCGGTCACCGGTGAGCACGAGATGGATGCCGACGCTCGCGCCCTCCCGCATCATCACCATGATCTGGTCGGTGAGATCACCGTGGTTCAGCTCGCCGAGGGTGGGCAGCCAGCCCTCCCAGCGGTCCAGGAACAGCACGATGTGCGGCAGCCGCTCCGCCTCCGGTTCGGCGGCCCGCTGCTCGCCGATGTCCGCGAACCCCTTGTCGGCCAACAGCTCCTGGCGCCGGGTCAGCTCGCCGGAGAGGCGGGCCATGAGCCGCTCCACGCGCTCGGTCTGGTTACGGCCGACGACCGCACCGCAGTGCGGCAGCCGGGTCAGCGCGTTGAGCGCGCCGTTGCCGCAGTCGATGCCGTACAGGTGCACGTCCGCACAGGAGTTGGTGCGGGCCAGCGACCCCGCGATGGTGCGCAGCACCTGCGAGCGTCCGGTGCGCGGCGCACCGGCGACGATGAGGTGCCCGAAGCTCGCGAAGTCGACGGCGACCGCACGGCGGGCCTGGTCGGCGGGCAGGTCCTCGACACCGTACGGGGCGGCGGGCAGCGCGCCCTGCGCCTGCACGGCCGGCACGTCGTCCAGCAGCAGCATGTCGTCCAGGGCGGGCAGCCACGGCGAGTGCTGGGCCGGAATCGCGAGCGCGGTGTTGGCCTCGCGCACGGCGTCCACCAGCACCTTCAGGTCGGTGATCTCGTCGTCCTCCTTGGCCTCGGACTTGGGCTTGCGCAGCGCGGCCCGCCCGAGGTCCTGCCAGGACAGCGCCCCGGCCCAGGGCGCGAGGGTCGCGGGGTCGGCCGCACCGGGCCGCCGGCCGCCGACCCGGCCCGACTGGAAGGGGATCAGCGAGGCGTGCCCGAGCCGGACGTACGCCCGTCCCGGCGTGCTCTTCGCGATGTGCCCGGCGTCGGGCGCGTCGATGACGTCGGTCGACTCACCCGCGTCGGTCACCCGCAGCGCGATCCGGAGGTTGGTGTTGGCGCGGATCTCCGGGGACACCACACCGGAGGGCCGCTGGGTGGCCAGCAGGAGGTGGATCCCGAGGGACCGGCCACGCTGGGCGATGTTCACCAGGCCCGTGACGAAGTCCGGCAGGTCCCGCACCATCGAAGCGAACTCGTCGATGACGATGAGGAGTCGGGGGACGGACGGGTGCGAGGGGTTGCGGCGCACCAGGTCCTGGTAGTCCTCGATGTCCTTGGCGTCGGACGCGGCGAGGATGTGCTCACGCCGCTTCAGCTCGGCGCCCAGCGACTCCAGCGCCCGCTCCACGAGATGGGCGTCGAGGTCGGTGACCATACCGACGGTGTGCGGCAGCTTCACACAGTCCTTGAACGCCGAGCCGCCCTTGTAGTCGACGAGCACGAAGGTCATGTTCTCCGGCGTGTTCGCCACCGCCAGCGCGGCCACGATGGTCTGCAGCAGCTCGGACTTGCCGGAACCGGTCGTACCGGCGATGAGGCCGTGCGGCCCGTCGCGCCGCAGGTCGATGCCGAACGGGCCGTCGTAGGACTCCCCGATGACCGCCATCGTCGACTGCCCGCCCATCCGCCACCGCGCGGCGATCCCGTCCCGCGTGGGCGGCTCCAGCTGGAGCACGTCGAGCAGCCGGCTGGCGGCGGGCAGCGCCGAGTCCTCGGCCTCCCCGCTGATGTCACGCAGCGGGGAGAGGGAGCGGGCGAGCCGGGCGCACCAGGCGGGGGAGACGAAGTCGGGCCGTACGCCGCGCTTGCGCAGCGCCCCGCTCTGCTCGACCCGCAGCCGCAACTCCAGGTCCTGCGGCGCCTGTTCTTCGGCCTGCTGGGCCTGCGGATGCCAGGCCTGGAAGGAGGGGAACCCGCCGGCGGCCTGCTGCGCCACGGCCGTCGCGGGCGCGTCCTTGGCCGCCACCGGCTCGGCGACGACCACGCCCTGGCACTCGCCCGGCAGGAACCGCTCCTCCTCGTCGAGACAGATGGAGCGCAGGGCCACCCCCGGCCCTTCCTTCAGCAGCCGCACCACACCGGGCATGGACCGCAGCCGCCGGGACCCGTCCCACACGATCACGATGTCCGGATCGGAGAAGGCAGGCCCGTCGGTCTTGCTGCGCCCGCCCTGCTGAAGGGCCTTCTGCCGGCCGTCGAGGAGCTGGGTGAGCTCGCCGACGCGGGCGGCGACCGTCTCGGAGTCGGTGCCGATCAGCACGTTCACGTCCTGGCCGCCGCCCGGGCGGGAGTGCGGCAGCCAGCGCACCCAGTCCCAGCGGGTGCCGGCGTCGTTGTCGGTGAGGACGTAGAACTGCACGTCCATCGGGCTGTGCAGGACGGCGGTCTGGGCGACCGCCCAACGCCCCAGCGCATGCGCCGCGTCACCGGGCCCGGCGACGCCGATCACCCCGAGGTCGCGCAGCGACAGGGCCACCGGGGCGTCCTCGATGTACCAGCGGACCTTGCGCTTGTGCTCGTCCTGCTCGGGGTCGTCGAGTTCGACCTCGGAGGGGACGCGTCCGGTGCCGAAGCGGATCAGCAGGTGGTCGGCGTCGGTGCGGCGCCGCTCCCACAGCCGGGTGCGCGGCCCGGTGCCGTACGTCAGCACGGCGGCGGGGTCGGGCACGGCGGCCCGCCGGTCGCTCCGTTCGGTCTTCAGGGCGTCCTGGGCGTCGTTCTCGATCCGCCCCTTGTGCTCCTTGTACTCCTTCAGCTGCTTGGCATGGGACTTGCGCCCGTGCTTCTTGTCCATGAAGTAGTTGCCGAAGAGCATGACCGGGCTCATCACGGCCATGATCAGGTAGTACCAGCGCCCGAACATCATCACGGAGACGACGGCACCGACGAGCGGCAGCAGTGCCATCAGCCAGGGCAGCGGGCGGGCCTCGTAGTCGCCGGGCGGGTTCGGGAGCGAGAAGTGCGTCTGGTGCTCGGCGGGGCGCAGCCGCGGGGGCCGGTTGTAGTCGAGCCCGGCACCGTCGTCGGACCACTTGAGGGCGGCGTTGGGCGGGGCGTACCCGGTGATCTCCAGCAGGGTGTTGCCGAGGGCGAGTTGGGCGTCGAGCGGCCAGTCGCCCTCGCCGTCGAACTCCTCCCCGTCCAGCCGGGCGCCGTCGCCGTGTGTCTGTACCTTGCAGGTGCCGTCGATGGCGATGGTGAGGGTGGCGGCGCGGGCCGGCAACTCCGGGTCCTCGACGCGGAGGTGAGAGGCGGGGCCGGTGCCGATGTCGTACCGCCCGACTCCGAGCCGGTGCACGGCACCGGCCGCGGGACCGCCCGCGACCCGGAACTCCACGATCCCGGTGGGTTCGCCGAGCAGACACCCGGCGGGGTCGTGCAGGCTGACGACGACGCCGTCGCGCAGTGGCGAGCCGACGACGGTGGCGGCGGGGTCGAGGGCGTAGCCGTCGACGTAGGCGAGGGGCCCGGCTGTCCGGACGGCCGCGGCACCCCTGGGGGCGCCGATGGGTATGACCTGGGCGACCTCGCCGCTTTCCGGGTAGCGCAGACCGACCTGCCCGGCCAGCTCCCGGGCCACGTCGCCGACCGTCGACTCGGGATCGGCGTCGAGTACGACGTCGGCGGTGGCACCGCCGACCGGGTCGACGACGGTCAGACTCAGGCGCACGTTCGTCCTCCTCGCAGGCCCGGCACATTCGGTGTGACCTTAGCCGGACGGGCTTTCCCGGGCGCAACGGGATTGCGTCGGTTCACGATTCCCTCGCACGAGGCCCCTGCGGCCACGTGCCTCCCACCCGTAGGATCTTTGCTCATGGGACGGCCGGGTCAGGACCGGCCGATCCGTCCGAGCAAGCCACGGGGGCGAGCCCTGGGGCGGCCACAACACAACGGGAGGGATGCCGACATGGGCAAGGGCAAAGACACGGACCTTACTTATGCCGAGATGGAGAAGGTCGCAGGCGACCTGATCAAGGACATGCACGAGCTCGAAGACAAGATCAAGAACATCGAGAAGCGTGTCTCGGCACTGGTGGAGGAGGGCTTCACCACCCAGAAGGCCTCGGGAGCGTACGACGACTCCATGAAGGACTTCACGAAGGGCGCGACGAAGACGATCCAGGGCCTGCACGGCCTCTCGGACTTCCTGAAGAAGGCCAAGGAAGCGTACGAGCAGCTGGACGACCAGCTGGCGAAGCAGGCCAAGGGTTAGTAAAGTCCGAGGTCTTTGAACGACTGGGTGCGACGGAGCGCGTCAAGTGCTCCGTCGCACCCGGCTGTCAGGCCTCGGTGGCCTGGGTCTCGCCCGGCTGCGGACGACGCATCAGGTAGGTGTGCAGCTCGCTGCGCCACTCCTCGGTCGTGAGCGTGAGCCACGAACCGTCCTTGAAGCGCAGGAGCAGCCGGTCGTTCTCGAACGCGGGGAGGGGGTCGGCGAGGATGGCGTCCCCGGCCGGAATCTCGGCGACGACCTGCATGAGCGCGTCCCGGCGGATGGACACGCGTGTGGGCGGAGCGGCCAGCAGGATGCGGTCCCCGGCAAGGGCGACCAGGCGTTGGTGGTGGGAGGAATGGCTGTACCACTGCAGGAGGAAGCGGCCGGCGGCTCCGTTCCAGTCGCCGTCGAAGGTCTTGTCGAGACCGAGTTCGACGACGGCCTCGTCCCGCCGCTTCTCGTCGAGTTTCGCGCTGCGGTGGCGCTCCTGTTCCCCTGTGGTCGACAGCATGCGCTTGAGGGCCTCTTCACCGGCGCCGAGGAGACCCAGCAGCTTGCCGATGAACAGCAGGGGCGAGCCCAGAGCGACGCCGAGCATGCCGAGCGGTCGTATGGAGGCAGGACGCAAGGGCCCGGATCCCGCTGCCCGGTGTGCTTCGGCGGGCGGCTCCGGGATCTTGCCGATCGTGCACCAGGCTGCTGCGTCGGGTGTGACGCCGAGTCGGTCCCGTACGGTGCGGTCGGTGCTCGTGGACAAATCCGTTCCACCTTCCAAGTCGTTTGCCGAAGGAAGTCTCGCGGCAGTGTCTCATGTCCATGATGGGGGATTTTTTCAATGGCGGACAGAATCAGATACGACCTCGACATGATCAAGGGGTGCTCTCGGACGCTGGGCAAGCTCCACAATGAGTTTGATCAGCACGGGAACCCCTCGGACGGTTACGAGGACGAACTGGGGCACGGTGGCCTGAAAGACGCCTTCGACGAGTTCAGTACCACGTGGAAGAAGACGCGGAAGAAACTGTCGAAGGAACTGAAGAAGCTGGCCGAGTACACCGGAGCCGCGGCCCAGAAGTACGAAGAGATCGACCATGAGTTGGCCAAGGCAATTGCCGACAACACGGGGAAGGGCAAGAAGTGAGCAGGCGATCCGGTGATTGGCCGCCGCTGTGGGACGAGGATCCCACTCCGGGGGATCCCGACGAAGTCGCCGCCCTCGGGCGGAAGTTGCGGCAGATGGCCGACATGATCGACGAACAGGCGCGGGTCATCAAGGCGCTGTCCTCAGTGGAAGGCTGGGACAGTGATGCCGGCCGAGCCTTCAACGAGATCGCCGACGGTGCCGGCGACCGGCTCAAGAAGGCGTTCGAGCGGTACGACGAGGCGTCCAAGGCCGTGGGTACCAAGGTGGCCGAAGGCGAATCAAAGGAATTCGCCGGAGAGTTGCACCGGGCTCAGAAGAAGGCCGACAAGGCCTTGGCGGATTATCGTGAGGCCAAGTCCGATCACGATCTCGCCGACCGGGAAGTGAAGAAGTTCACGGACAAATACCTCGTCAGCCAGATACCCGAGGCGGACAAGCCCGAGTACGAGCGCTGGGAGAGGAAGCGCGACGAGGCGTTGCACCGCATCGGCCAGGCGCGTAAGGAAGTCAAGGACGCCAGGGACATCTTTGACGACGCCGGAGACCGGGCCGCCCGCCATATCAAGGATGTGGTCCACCACGACGCGGTGCGCGACCCGGGCGGGTTCATGAACTGGCTCGCCGACTGGGCGGACACGTTCTCCAACATCTCCGCGATCCTGTCCGTCCTCGCGGTCGTCTGTGCGTTCATCCCGCCGCTGCAGTTCCTGGTGCCCATCTTCGCCACCCTCGCGGTGCTCAGCAGCGCGGCGGCCCTGGCCGGCCACGCCTACGACATGACGGTGCGCGGTGGAAAGGTCAACTGGCTGAAGCTGGGAACGGACTTCCTCGGAGTCCTCCCGGGGCTCGGGGCGCTCAAGGGTTTCAAGGCCGTGGCCAAACTCAGGGGACTGGCCAAGCTCAGGGCCTTCGGCAAGGTCGGCACCTGGGGCGAGGCCTCTCTTCGAGGGCTCGACGGTATCGGGCACAACTTCCTCAACGGCCTCAGTGTGAGCATGACGAACAAGGTCCTTGCCCAAGGACTCAAACTCGGACAGCGGCTCAACATCGGCGGTCTGCCGGAGAGGTTCGCACCCATCGGCGGAAAGCAGATCACCGGGATCATCAAGGGGAACGGCCTCGCGAGCGCGCTCCACCGGATGTTCAGCGGCGAGAACGGCGGGACCACTGGTTACCAGGAGCCGGAAACGGCCAAGCCGACCCCGACTCCGAGCCCGTCGCCCCAGCCTTCGCCGAAGCCGTTCCACGCGGCTCTCGCCGCGTAGCCGTGGCCGTATCGAAGGCGGTGCACACCGCGTGAAAGGAGGCGATCCACGTGAGCGATTCGACCGACCTCGACGAAGGGGAATTCGTCGGCCGAAGGGGCACGGATCCTGTCCGGCTCGTCCCCGGTGAGGTCATCGCCGCGGTCCCTGCGGCCAAGGCGCTCGCAGAACGGTCGGGCCGAGAACTCCGCTTCGACTTCCTGGACGACGGAGCGGTCCTTCGTATGCTGCGGCTTCGGCACGAGGACGAGACCGCGATGTTCAATGCGGGGTTCAAGACCGGTGTTCCGTTGGCGATCACCGGCTTCGGTGGCGCGGTGTACTGGGGTGGCGTGGTCCAGTACTGGGAGTCGGGCACCGCACGCGTCGTCTATGCGGCCGTAGCCGCCGGCGTCGTGCTGATCCTGCTCGCCGTGTACGTACGCACCGCCGTGACCCACTGGGGCGACCCGGTACGCCAGAATCTCCGCGCCCGGGCGAGGAGATATCGCGAGCTGGCCCATCTTGCGCGCAGGGAGGGGGCGGATATCCCTGCCCACTATCCCCACTACGGGCCGTATCCCTTCGCGGCCACCTTCCGTCCCGAAGCGGACGAACCGGAAACCACCGATGGAGAAGGCCTGTCGTGAGCGCCGTAGCAGCTGAAGAGAATGTCCAGGGCTCCATCGGTGGGCCGGGCATCGATGTCCGCTGGATCATGCCGGAGGGCTTCTTCGAGATTCCGATGGACTCGGAGAGCCTGGACGAGACCGCCGAGCAACTCGTCGAACTGGCCCGCGCCGTGATGCCGGAGGCCACCTTCGACGTACAACTGGAGTGGGCGGTCATGGTCGCCGCGCACTACGACTCCTTCGTCGAGGCCGGTATCCAGTACTCAGGCTTCGTTCTGACGGAGGTGGACGGGGAGCGGTGCACGGCGACGGTTTCCGTCAGCATGACCGATCTGGACGAGAGGGCCGGCGCGCATCCCGTAGGGTTCCTGGGCTCGACGATGCGTCACCTCAACATGGGAGAGGTCAGCGAGATCGAGCTGCCGTGCGGCCCTGCTGTCTCCTGCATCGGGACCCGGAAGGGCAGCCTTCCCGGCAGCCTCACCGCGTCCGGAGCCGACGAGCCGGTGGTGACCTCCTTCATCCAGGTCCAGATACCGCTGAACAACGGGACGGTTCTGGTCCTGGAGATGGGCACCCCCACGCCACAGGCCTGGGAGGTCTTCTCAGCCATGTTCGCCGGCGTCGTGAAGAGCGTCCGCCTGTTCAACGAGTCGGGCAAGCCGATGGTGATGCCTGGATGACCACGGAACCCGATGCCACGGCACCTCCCAAGGACTACCGGCTCCTGGTCCCCCGGGACTGGTTCCGCATCGATCTCACCCAGGACCGCTGGCGTGCCCAGCTGAAGACGTTCGTGGACCACCAGGCCGAAGGCAGGAACGTTCCGGCCGAGCTCAAACAGGAGGCCTGGGCCACTCTGCGCAACACCGCCGAGGCCGGGGTCAGAACCGGTGCGCTGGAGTTCTTCCTGAGACCGGAGCTGGACGGCGGCGGCATCCTGCCCGCCTCGCTCGTCGTCTCCTTGATCCCTCGGCCCGGGGGACTGACCCCCCGGGACCTCCGGGAGTCGCTCGAAGCGAAGCAACGGCAGAACCCGGCCGCGGTCGAGGTCTCGACCGTCGTCCTTCCCGCGGGGGAGACCGTGCGGGTCCTCTGCCCGACGACTCTGGACCTGTATGTCCAGATGCCCGGAGGCGTCGGCTATTTGGCCCTCGCGTTCGCGGTGCCGCTCAGTGGGGTGACCGGCCCCATGCGCCGACTCTGCGACTCGATCGCGGAGTCGTTGCGGTGGATCGTGTGAGGGGGGGTCAGCGGTTGACCGCTTGGGCTTCCTGAACCGTGATGTCCTGGGTGGTTCCGAAGGCGCCGTCGGGCAGTTTGCCTCCCGTGCCGTCTGTTCCCGTCCAGCTGATCTGCCAGGTGATGGTTGCCTTGAGCTTGTAGGTTCCGCCGCCGGAGGAACGCAGGTACTTGATCCCGCAGGGTGGGGCTTCCTCGGCCTTGCCCCTGGCGTAGGGCTCGCCGATCGAGCCGTCGGCGTTGATGGTGCACTCACCATTCGCCGGATACGTGGTCGCGTCGGTCGTGCCGGGCTCTAGCCTGAGGGAGACGGGTTTGGCCGTGGTCGTCGCAGAAAGGTTCCAGCCTCCGACGTTGAGCGAGGCGGTCACGGACACCGGGTGGAAGTCGGTCCCGTCGAGCCAAGCCCAGGTGGCGAGGTTGACCTTGGTGATCGCTTGCGGGGCCAGGGTCACCTTTGTGTCGGGAACTCGGATCCTGGTGTAGGCGAGTCCGGCGAGGGTTTCCGCGTCGATGGCGTTGTCGACGTCAGGGATTTCTCCGGTGCCGACCCAGAAGTCGGCTTTGTCGCAGTCCCAGATGGCGTCGTCGCCGACGCGGCTGTCGTCGCGAGCCGAAGTCCAGAACATTCCCTTGCCGTTCTCCTTCTTGTTGAAGTCGGTGTAGGGATTGCCATTGATGAAGCGGTCCTCGAACCCTTCTTGAGCCTCTTTCTTCCCGGAGAAGAGGGGGGTGTTCACGAGGTCCTTGTACTGCTGCTCTTTCTCCTCCGGTGTGTACTTGGGCTCGTACCAGCATGCCGGTGGAGTCCAGTCGCCCACAGGCGTGACCGGACCGGCGGACCCACCCGTCCCGTTCTTCGAGAGATCGAACCTAACTTGGGAGGAGATCTCCTGGTCGCCGGAGCCGGCCTTGGTGTCCGTTTCGTACTGGGAGCCGCCCGTGATGGTCGCGACCGCGGCGGTGGGCGTGATGAGTGAGGCTGCGATCAGTGCGACCGTGCCGCCCAGCACGGCTCCAGTGCGCTGCTTCACGGCGTGCACGCGGAGTTCCCCCTGTCCGAGAGCCCGTTGATGGTCTGCCAAACGCCCTGCTTGTTCTTCTCGACCTTCACGTTGTAGAGGACGTAGGAATCATCGGTCACCGCGGTCTTGTCGACCTTCTTGGTCTTGCGGTCCTTGCTGAAGGCCTTGCTCTCGTCGGAGCAGTAGCGCACGGATCCGGATGTGCTGCCGGACAGCGTGACCTGGGGGTTGAAGTACCGGATCTCGCCGGTGATGGTCAGCCCCTTGTCGACGAAGGACTGGACCCACTCGGCGGTCGTCACCAGTGCGCGGTCCCGGTAGTAGAACGACAGAGACGGCTCGTCGGTGCTGCCCTGGGTGATGGCGTAGTCCGTCGCCGTCTGGGCACCCTGGACGTCGGTCAACAGTGCGTCCTTCTTGGCATCTCCGGTCTTCCAGCCCTCGAACACGTCCTCTACATCGGACGGCAGGGTGATCGTGGGGCGCTTCGTCGTGGGTGTCGCGGAGGCGCTGGGCGAGGCGGACGAAGACGCGTCGCCGGAATCTGCCCCCGCAATCTTGTCGTTGGCGTCTGAGTTGTCGTCCCCGCCCCCGCACGCCGTCAGCAGCAGGGCTGCGGTCGCGGCGAGCGCGGCGGCAACGGGCAAAGTGCGGCGCTTCACAGTGGACTCCCCGTGGGGCAGAAGTTTGTCAAGGACCCAAACGCTATCTGTGGGGATATCGGTTTCGCCACCGCGAACCTGCGAGACAAGGGGGGAAACTCGGCCCAAGGAGTGTCAATCGCCCACCACCTGTGTCCGGACCGTGTCCTTGTGCGAGGGGCGGCGGTGCGGTAGCAGCCAAGCATGTGTCGGGTACGGGCGGTGTGCTACGCCTCGTGTGCGGTTTTTACGCCTCCCTTGCACTGCGTCCCTGCCGTCTCCTTCATCCCCCGTCGTACGATCTTTGCTCGTGTAGATAGTCCGAGCACGGCAGTTACGGGGGCGAGATGAGCGACTTGTCGGCTGACTATGCGGTGTTGAACCGGGTGCGCCACAACCTGGACCACATAGCGGGGTTGATGAAGAAGCCCGGTCGGGAGATGGCGCAGGTGAGTGGGGAATCCATGGGGGTGCCTGAGCTCGCCCATCGGATGGATCACTTTGGGGACGAGTGGTCGTACGGGATCAAGCAGTTGACCAAGTTCTCCGAGAAGGCCTCCGAGATGCTGCTCAAGGTCAAGGAGTCCTTCGAGAAGTTGGACCACGAACTCGCCGAGACGAACCACGGGCGGGGCGCGAAGTAGGCATGGCTGAGGCAAGGCTGGAGAATTTTCCGGCGTTGGGGTTCGTGCCCTGCCCGGGTGACCACACCGTGGCCGACGACGTGGCGAGGACGGTCCGGAGGACGGCGAAGGCGCTCGACGAGATATGCCAGGTGCTGCACGGCACCGGTGTCGGCGATTGGAAGGGCAAGGCGGCAGAGGCCTTCCGGGAGAAGTTCGACGACGACTTCCGGCCGCGTATGGACGACGCCCGTGATTCGTTTGCCAAGGCTGCCGGTGCTCTGGAGGACTGGGCGGCGTACATGGAACGCAAGCAGAAGGGCGCCGCGAAACTGGAGGCCCGGGCAGCCGAGATCGGCGGACAACTGGGCAGCGCGAAGGACAAGGTCAGCCATCTGACCCGCGCCGACGGCCGGGCGGCCGACCGGAAGGACGAAGAGAATCACAAGACGCAGATCCGTAGTGCTAGGAGCGCTGTGAGCGCCAAGGAAGCGGAGCTGGAGGAACTGCGCCGCCAGGGGCACCGGATGTCCGGTGACTACCACACGTACGGCAGGGAGATCGCGGGCCGCTTGAAGTCGGCCATGGACATCGCCCCGAATGAGCCAGGCATCTGGGACAAGTTGGGTAATGCTCTGGAAGGACTGGGCAAGGCCCTGGCCGATCTGCCGGGGGAGGTCGGCAAGCTCCTCTCCGACGTCGGAGACTGGATCAAGAGCCATGCGGACTGGATCACCGTGGCCGCCTCAGTGGTCGGTGTCATCGCGATCTTTTGCCCGGCGCTGGCTCCGCTGGCCATCGGGCTGAGCGCTCTGGCCTTCTTCGCGCACGCGGCCAGCTACGGCGTGGACGGACTCTGGCCGCCGACCGGCGAACGCATCGGCAACTGGCTAACGCTGGGCGGCGACGCGCTGGGCATGGTGCCCGGCGTCGGCGCGGCCAAGTCGGGAATCATGGCGGGTTTCAAGGCGGGGCGAGGCACGGAAGGCCTGATCGCTGGCACTCGGGTGGGTCTCAAGACGGCCGGTGTCACGGCCAAGAACATCATGAAAGCCGCCGACCCCGTCGCCGCCGTGATCGACAGGCCGGTCATGGCCGTCGCCACGAAGCTCGGCGTCTCGCGCGCCACCGCCCTGACCGTCACGGAGGGGGTGCAGGCCACCGCCACTCTCGCCTGGACCGCACCGACCGCCGTCAACGCCTACGAGACGACACCGGGCCGGTATGACGCGGCCACCTGGGGCACCGGGGTGGGCAACGCCACCATGGGAACTGGCGGTGGCAAGTTCGGCGGACTCGTGGCTGTCGGCAGTGCCGTCGGACTGGGCGCCTGGGAGCTGACGGGCTGATGGCCGACCATGAAGAGGTGAGGACGGCCGTCGTGGTGACCGGTGGTTTTCCGGATGACGCGGCCGAGCCCGACCTGTGGTTCGAACTTCCCCCGGGCTTCAGCCAGTTCCAGCTCACCGAGGACCCGGAGTCGCGCATGCTGCGGATGGCGGATGCCACCGATGCCATGTTCGGCGCCACCGCCACGGCAGAGCAGAAACTCAGTCTGATCGTGTCGGGTGAATACGTTCTCCAGACCATGATCGCCGCCGGGGCCGAGCACGTGTCGAGCTGCTTGGTGCGTATGCCGGACGGAGAACTGTCCCAGGGGACCTTGTGCGTTCTCGTGGAGAGGCCGGCGGCTGGCCCGGAGCATCAGGACCGACAGGGTTCGGCGAAGCGCACGGCCGCGCAGTGGCGCGAACTGTATTCGGATGCCGAGGTCGGGCTCGTGATGCTGCCGTACGGCATGACAGCCCTCTGCATACGTGACCAGGAGCTCCAGATACCCGGGGCTATTTTCGGGCTGGGCGATCCCGTCCCCGCCACGGTCCGCGAAGTGCAGTTCTGCGTGCCGTTGCAGACCGGGCCGGGGTCCGCCCTCTTCGTCTTCACCACGCAGGACACTGACCCCGGCCACTGGGCGGCATACCTCGACATGCTCAGCGGCATCATGAGGTCGCTGTCGACGGACGAGCCGGAAGACGAACGCCCGAGCGGTCGGAATCCGGCGGCCGAAGGAACGGAGAGACAGATATGAGCGACGGCGGTGCTGGGGATGACGAGGCTCGCGAGAGGCGTGTGCGGCACCCTGTCGTGCTTGCGGTCGCCATCGGCGGCTACGTGCTCGCGGCCATCGGGGGCCTGTTCGTCCTGACGGGCGATTTCGGCCCTGCCCTCCTTGTACCTCTGTGGATCGTCCACGCCGTACTCCTCGTTCTGCTCATCCGGAAGCTGGGGGCGAAGACGTCGAGTACATACACGATGCTGTTCATCGTGGCCACCTCGGTGATGTCCGTGTACGTCGCCGACATGGCGCGCGACGATCTCACACTGCAGCAGCGCGGCGAGCGGGTCACAGCCACAGTGGTGAAGAAGTGGCGCGACGCGGCCGAGGGCCGCAAGGCGCGTGACTACAACTACACGCTGCAGCGGCAGGACGGTACGAAGGTGCCGGGGCCCGCCATGAGAACGTCGACCGATCTCTATGAGGTCGGCCAGAAGGTGACGGCCATCGAGGATCCCCAGGGCGAACTCCGGCCGAAGACGCCGGGACAGGCGGATGCGACGGGCGAGGAACTGGGGTCGCTGGGGTTCGCTCTCGCCGCCCTCGGCGCCGTTGGCTGGACTGCATGGCGGGGCTCGGATGCGGCCCGCCGGAGAGGTGGCGGGGCGCGCAACGCCTACCGGAACCTCACCGGTGCCCGCGGGGCGGGTATCTCGGAGGAGGAGCAGGAGGAGCAGCTCCGCGAAGCGCTGCGTACGTACCCTGCTGACCGCCGCGGCTATATCAAAGTGCCTCCCGAGAACTACCCCGACGTGTCCCAGCAGCGCGCGGCCCGGATCGCCTGGGAACTGGGCCTCCGTGCGGAGGCGACCGGTAACCGCGGGTCATGGCGCTTCGCGGAGAAGGTGGTGGAGGAAGTCCCGCTGGACTGATCCCCCGGCCTCCTCGTACTGGGCTGCCGGGGCGTCACCGTTGTCGACCCAGGATGGGCGGTCGTTGCAGGAGCTGCGCTTGAGTATGTCGGGTTCGTCGGGATCCTCGACGGCGGCCCAGAACATCCCCTCGCCGTCCTTGCCGACGTTGTAGTCCTTGTAGCTGGGGGTGTCGGCCCAGCCGTACTCGTCCTCGTAGCGGCGCTGCATCTCGCCGATCGCCGCGCCCGCGGTGCCGCCCATGCGGGGCGTGCTCTTGGCGCTCTCGATCTGCTCGGACATCTTCTTCTTGAAGTCCTTGGCGCCGAGGTAGGGGACGTACTAGCAGGGCGGTGGCGTCCAGTTGACGTCGGAGGAGGTGATTTTTCCGGTGCTGCCGTCCTTGGCGACGGCGCCGGAGTAGTGGATGCTTGCGGCAGCGTAGATGCCGGTGTCGTTCCTGCTACTTTTTTTGTTCGTGCTGGCTCCATGGCCGTTGCTCGGTGGTTCTGCCGAGTAGGCGGGTTCTGTGAGGGCGGTGACGCCGAAGGCCAGTGTCAGGGCAGTTGTGCCGGCGCTGAGTACTGCACGCCGTGACCTGCTCATCGGCACTGCTCCGCCTTCGCCTCGACGAACACCTTGGCTGCCTGCCACAGGCCGTCGCTCGTGGGGAGCTTGACCATGATGATCTTGAAGTAGTCGTAGTCTGCGATGCTGGGCTCGCTCTTCAGGATCTTCCCGGTCTTGACCTCTTTGCCGTAGAACTTGCTGGAGTCCACGCAGAAGTCGACCTCCACCGAGTTGCCGTTCGAGGCGGAGCGGGTGGTGGCCTCGTAGTGACGTCGGGTGCCAATGGCGGTCCAGCCGCCGTCGACCCTCTCGTTGATCTGCGTCTGCGCGTAGCTCAGCCCGTTGCCCGTGGAGTAGGCGGTTACGGCCGCGACCTTGGATGTGCGCTTGTCGACGCCGTGGTAGATGGCGCGGACGTAGTTCGCCGTGTCCTCCATCGCAGCCGCTTCGTTCTTGTCCTTCGGCTTGTCCCAGTCGAAGACCAGGTTCATGTCCTTGGGCAGGGACACGTCCACGCCGTCCGGCTTGTCCTCTGCTAGTGCTCCCGAAGCGGATGTCGAAGGCGTCGGCGTCTTCGTTCCCTGGTCGGCGCCTGCGATCTTGTCGTTGTCGCCGCCTTTGTTGTCCCCGCTGCCGCAGGCGGTCAACAGCAGTGCTGCGGTTGCCGCCAGCGCGGCAGCGGCGGGCAAGGTACGGCGCTTCACAGTGAACTCCCCGTGAGACAAAAGTCCATAAGAGACCCGACGCTATCGGGGAGGTTCCCGGTTTCGCCAGCGTGAACTTCCCTGTGAATGGCGATAATTCTGGGCGCATGGGGTGCGCGGAGGTGTGACCCGTGTCCTGATCGTGCCTGAACGGATGACGACCTCGGACGTGTCGGGGCGCTGCGCTCGGCCGCCGTGAGGTGTGAGTTGCGTTTCGCTATCGCGGTGCCGGCCGTCTCGGGTAGGCGCACGCGGGTATGCCGATGTGTACGGCACCGGTTCGGTCCGAGCGTCGGCCACCTCACCCTGCGCGTCGACCTTATAGACGCGCAGGGTGAGGTGGGAGCGGCGGTCGGTGTAGCCGAGGAGTTGGAGTGCGTCGGTCAGGGGCGGACGGTCGGTGTCGGTTCGGCGTGGGTGGTCGTGACCGGTGAACTCCTTCGATGCGTCGCGGTTAGGACCGTGGTTCGCTCCCTGCGGTTCGCGTTGCCTGCCCGCGGGTGCCGTTGCCGTCCTCTCCGTCGCCCGCTCCGACAATGCGCATGCCCCGGGACTCTGCGATGCGCAGCGCGTCGGTGAGGCACTCGGCGAGGCGGATGCCGGCGTAGCGGACCTCGGTGTACGGCGACATCGGGTCGTCCAGCACCTGGCGGGCACGGCCCAGGACGTCGGTGCCGGTGGCGAGCTGGGCGGTCTCCAGGTCGTCGGCGAGGCGGGAGAGATACCCACCGTCGTTGTCCGTGACCAGGTAGCACGGCTTGCCTTCGGGGGTGGGCCAGGGGAGGAGGCGGGGGGAGGTCGGGGCGTGCGCGTGACTGTTTGGCTGTTCCATCACGCGGCCACCTCCGGCGCGCCGATGTCGTGCTGGTCGAGGTCGATCCAAAAGTCGGCGGCGAGTACGAGGGCGAGGCGGCGGCGCTGCTGGAGAGCGGCTTCACGCTCGTGGGCGGTGAGGTAGGGGCGGACAAGGGCGGACTCGGCGCCGTCGAGGAGAGTGGCCAGGCCGTACAGCGACCGGTGGGAGAGGTGCGAGGCCTCGGCGGATAGGGGGCAGCGTACGAGGGTGAAGTGGACGTGGGGGAATGGTGGGCGGTGAGGACGGCGGCGCCGTTTCCCGGTGCCGGGGGCGAAGAGGAGGCGCAGCCATTGGAGGGCGCGGGGGATAAGGTCGTGCAAGTCGACGCTCCTTGTAAGCGTTGGCCGTGCCCCGGGAGGTCTAGCCACCTCGCCGGGGTCTGTCATCTTCGACGCTATACCGAGCTATAGCCCTCTGCATACAAGTGCAGAGGGATCCACACGATTGTGCAGGTCACTACCGCTCTACGTTGGACATATGAGCGATA
The DNA here is from genome assembly GCF_053611365.1 of Streptomyces sp. NPDC054813. NCBI lineage: Bacteria > Bacillati > Actinomycetota > Actinomycetes > Kitasatosporales > Streptomycetaceae > Streptomyces > Streptomyces sp. NPDC054813. The sequence goes on from NZ_JBSHAF010000003.1 coordinate 129,592, forward strand.
GAGAAGAACCGATGACCCCACTGGACCCGATGAGCGCCAGGCCGCTCTACATTCAGTTGGCCGACGTCATCGCTGGGAAGATCGCGTCTGGAGATCTGGCACCTGACCGACCCATCCCCTCCGAAAACCACCTCGCCGACGAGTACGGAGTGGCACGTCTCACTGCACGCCGTGCCGCACAGGAACTGCGCGAGCGCGGCCTGATCGTCACCGTGCGCGGCAAGGGATCCTTCGTCGTCGAACAGTCAAAGACTGACTCACCGGAGGAGAGCGAATCGAACAGTTGAAGAGGGGGGGGGGGGGGGGGGGCCGCGCCCTGGTACTTTCTTTTGGGCCCTGATGGTGAGGGCGGGGTAGGCGCCCCCGGCGGGCCCGCGGTTGTGTGAGTCTGGGG
>NZ_JBSHAF010000003.1:129995-188327 GCF_053611365.1 Streptomyces sp. NPDC054813
CACCCGGGGCGCCACTGGTTATCTACTGACTAAAAAATAACAAACCCTCACACCCCGGTGGCCCCAAAACCAAATTTTCTAGGGGCGGGCGGTTTGGGCCGCCCCCCCTCTTCAACTGTCTTTGCGCCGCTTCGGCTACTCGGCGGTAGCCGCCCGCCGGCCGAACCGCTTCTTCTCAGGACGCCGGCACAGGACCTACCAGGCCATGAGGCTCAGTTCCCTAAGGCTGGTCCGTCGACTCCTCCGTCGCCTTGTCCTGCTGAGTACGTGTCATTTTCAGGAGAGGAGAATGACACCGTCCGTAGGTTCGCCGCCGTTCCACGCAGGCCGCTGCCCTGGAGCGCACACAGGGGCACCGCCGGTGGCCGGAGGGCTCCCACCGCAGCGTCGCCTGCGTCGCCGTCATGTACCTCGCAGTGTCGAACCAGCAAATCGGGTGACCGGAAACGCATGGAGTGGCAATGGCCCGGGTCATCCACCTCGCCTTCGCAAGGAAGGCGGTTCGAACTTCCGCGATCCGCTCAAGATTGGTGGGCCCCGCCGCCGGGCCGTGGTGGTCTCCTCAGCGTCTGCCGCCCTCAAATCGCCGGACCCGACGACGATCGAGTTGGCGTTGTACGCGGCAGGCTGCGCTCGTCTTGTTCATATTCGGGCGGATTCTGTACTCGGCGGCTCATGGTCTGGGCCTCCCGCGTCGTCCGCAGGGTAGGTGAAGGAGACGGTCTGCAGGATGGCCGTCATCATGTTGCAGAACTCGTCCCAGTGGTCGAGGGCGGCGGTGTCCAGGGTGAGGACAGCCGTGTAGGGGTCCTCTGGAAAAGGGATGTGGACCTGGACTTGGCCCGTGTGGAGGGTGGTCTGCTCGCCGGTCGCGGTGACCTCGGGGCTGAGCGTGAGTTCCCGTACCGTGATGCAGACCACCGACGGACCGCAGGGCAGGTCGAGCCAGCGGGCGTCATTCGTCGCGTCGGAGCTGAGGATGGCCAGGATGCCCTGCGCGGCGGTGTCCGGGTCGGGGTGGTCGGAGGCGTACGCGGCGATGCTGAAGGAGCAGTGCGCCACCCCGTCGGCGCCTAGGGCGAAGATACCGAAGGCCGAGTAGGCGAGCCCTGCTGAGGCCATGGCCTCTGTGACCAGTTCGTAGAAGGGGGCGGTCGACTGCCACAGGACGTCGTCGCCACCGGGATATAGGTCGCGGACGAACCCCGTCACGGCCCCCGAGCGCTCTTCGCCGGAGATGTCCACGGGCAGGGCATGGAAGCCGTCCGGGGCGACGAACGTCATCGGTGGGATGCGCTGTTCGGCCGCGGTCACTGTCAGCTGGGTCGGGTTCATCACGGGAGGCGGTCCTTCGAAATGTCGTCCGAACCATCCGGGGACAGATAGCGAGTGACGGTCCGGACCGTGCCGTTGGAGACGGGGATGCGTAGTTCGACCATCACGGTGCCGTCGGAGAAGCGTTCCAGAGACGGTGGTTCAGTGATCGGCAGCACCCTGCCGATCGATCGCGAGACATGCAGGGGAGGGGATGCGACCAGCGTCGTGAGCCGCTCGTGCTGCGGCGGTGTGAGCTCGTCCTCCGACACCGGCAGCCGGTCGTCGTGGAACCGTCCCAAGAGCTTGGCCGCCTCTTGGACCTTCCAACGCGTCCACGATCCGTCAGTGAAGCGGACTCTGACGTCGGACTGGCCTTCCGAGTAAGGCATTCGCTCGATGTCGGCGACAGAATCACGCGCCGTCACCCACAGTTCGTCGGCGGGGGCCGGTTCGGCGGAGGCGTTCCCCCCCAGGACGAGCAGTCGCCGATCGGTGAGCACCAGCTCGGTCCGGTACTTCTTGGACCGACGAGCAGGGTCGAGCTGCCAAGGGAGCGTACGGGCAGTGCTGTCGGGAGCCGCCCACATGACAGGGAAGTCGCTCACCTCGTTCTCCGGCTCCTGGGGTTCGCCCACACCGGTCGGCTCCCCGAACAGGGTGCCACTGGCGGCGCCGGCGTTCGCAACGATGTTGAGCAGGCGCGGGATACCGAGCAACGCGATGTCCAGGGCTCGTACGCCGGCTCGCTCGGGCTTGCCCCGAGGGGCGAAACCGGGACCGGGCGGCCAGCCGAGCCCAGCTTCGATGTCTTGCCGCTCGGTGTCACGGAATGAGCGCTGTCCTGCGACGGGGGGTGCGATGCCGGTCGCGAAGGCGACCTCGACACGCATGCGCGGAGTTTCCCCGGGGGCCGGATACCAGTCCACAGCCTTATGTCCTCTCAGTGTGCCTTGGCGGAGTCGTGGAAACGGTCCCCCAGATCACCGATGTGCGACGGGATCGAGAACGCCTTCGGTGCGATCTTGATGGCCGAGTCGATGCCCCGTCCCAGCACGCTCATGGAATCGATCTTCTTCAGTCCCGGGATGCCACGGGTGCCGAGCCACTGCCCGCTACGGATGTTCTTCTCGGCGACAAGACTCATCCGGTTCATGATGCCCTCCGCCTTGATGAGCCCTCCGGCCTTGGTGCCCCACAGACCGACCGTCTTACCGAACACATTGAAGCTCTTGGCGCCGGCGACCCGCTCACCCACGCCGATGATGTTCCGGCCGGTGGTCCCCATCCCCTCGAAGCCGCGGCCGAGCTTGGCCGCACGGCCGACGGCGGTGGCCTCGTCGGCGACCTTGACGCCCTTGCTGAAGGCCCCGATGCCCGGGATCGCCCCCAGCGCGTCGAGTCCGATGCTCGTCCAGCCAACGTCCGCGCCGGCCGCTTTCGCCACGAGATGGGTGGCGAGTGCCAGTCCGCTGCTGACCACGGCCGCGACGGCGAAGATCGCGCCGAGGGGCTCGAACGGCGCGGTGACGATCGCCAGTACTGTCAGAATGCCGCTCAGGTCACCCAGTAGGTCACCGACCAGTTTGATCAGATCGGCATGATCCTTGATCCAGTCGCCGGTGGCGTCCCAGGCGTTCTCGATGCCCTTTCCGAGCTTGTCCCAGAAGCCGGGTTCGTCCGGAGCGATGTTGCCGGCCTTGTCCAGCTCCTTGCTGATCTGGCGGGCGGCTCGGTGGTATTCCTCTTCCAGTTCGTGGACCTTCTGGATGAGGCCGTTCACAGCGCTGGAGGCTTTGGCGAGTTCGTCGCTGCCCTTGCCGCCGGCCTTGCCCTCGGCCTCGGCCTTCGCGTCGAGTTTCTCCCCGGCGCTCTTCTCCAGCCGGTCCGCCCGGTCCTGGAAGTCCTGAAGGTCGGCGGCCCAGCGGTGGAGCGCGCGGGAGGCCTTGTCGAAGGAGTCGTAGCTCTTGCGGACGAGCGGGGTGACGTCCTTGCCGATGTACTCGGTGAACGCGACCGCGGTCTTGCCCTTCCAGGCCCCGCACTCGATGCGCTCCAGCTCGTACAGCGCCGTCCCCAGTTCACCGGCCAGCTTGCCCAGCTGCTTGGCGAGGTCCCGGGTGTCCTCCACGCTTCCCGGCGTGGGGTCCCAGCCTATGTGGGGGAAGGCAGGCCGTTGCCCAGCCACGTCATTTGCCCTTCTGCTTCGGGGCCTTGAGGGACTCGGCCAAGTCCAGGTCGAGCTTGCCGAAGCTCTCCCCGATCTTGTTGATCATCTTCACGGCGCCGTGGGTGTGCTTGCCGAGCTGCTTGATGCCGTAGCTCCAGTCGTCGGCGAAGTCCTGCACGTCATCGATGAGTTGCCTCTCGCCGACAGCCGAGGCGTCCGCGCTGCGGAGCGTGCGGCGGGTCGTTTCCATGCGGTCGCTGATGGACGAGAAGGTCTTCTTCAGGTCCTGGAAGATAGTGTCTTCGAGGCGTAGGTCACTCATGTCGGATTCCGGTCTCTTCCGTAGGGCGGCGGGCAGGTAGCTCCGTGTGTCGCCCGGTTGTGATCAGCGGTTGACGGCTTGGATTTCCTGGACGGTGATCTCCTGCGTGGTCCCGGAGGAGCCGTCGGGCAGGTCACAGCCGGCGCTCCCGGACCCTGTACAGGAGATCTTTCTGATCGTCGTCCGAAGCTTGAACGTGCCGTCACGGGAGGAGCGCAGATCCGTCGCCGTCGTTCCCGCAGGCGGTCAACCGCGCTGACGTGGTGACGATGAGCGCGGCAGCGACAGGAAATGGGCGCCGCTTCACAATGGAATCCCCCGTGAGACAGAAGTTCGTCAAGGGCACAAACGCTATCTGTGGGGTTCTCGATTCGCCAGCGCGAACTTCCTTGCCAACGGGGGCAATGTGTTGTGAACCGGACACGGCATGACTGGTCCGCCCCGCGGGGCGGCCGGGTCAGGAGCGGCCGCAACACAACGGGAGAGATGCCGGAATGGGCACGGGCAGAGGCGTGGACCCTACACGGGTGACCTGATCAAGGGCTGCACGGTCTCTCGGACTTCTTGAAATAAGGCCGAGGAGGCATACGAGCAGCTTGACGACCGGCAGGCCAAGGAGGTCAGGGGCTGATCGCCGCCTCGGCGGCGGGTGGTTCACGTCGGCGTGAGGAGCGGTCGGTCATCGCACCAACAGGCTTCCTGCGGCGCGGTGCGTCCAGGTGGAAGCTGTAAGAGGTAAAGGATTGTTCGAGGTGGCTGACGGTGTCGTCGGAGCCGGGGCCTTACCAAGACGAACCGGCCGGGGCTGGGTGATCGGGAGTGTTCGCACTCCTTCGTCGCCCGAGTTCCGTGCCTCCGCGTTGCATGCCCGGCCTGCTGGGAGGTCGCGGATGGACACAGCATCCGCTTGTAACGTGCCGGCTGCAAAGAAGCGATTGCTGGTGATCGGGTCGGAGAAGGGCAGTAGGCTCTGACGGCTCCATTGCGAAAGCGACTTGTGCGACGAGGGAACGATTCGGGCTATTGGGGGATAGCGAACATGTCCAAGAGTGATCTGGCCCTGAGCCTCGCCGGGCTCGACGACCTTGCGGGTCAACTACGGTCGATCAAACAGCGCATGGACGACACCGGCCAGGTCGACCGGAAACTGGGCAACGGAGAGCTGGGCTCGAGCGCGGCCTTCGACGCGATGGAAGACTTCATGCACGGCTGGAAGGACGGCCGCAAGGAGATCGACGTCGGCCTCGAGAGCGTGGCGAAGATGGCGCAGGAGATCGTCGACAAGGTGACGAAGCTCGACACCGATCTCCGGAACGCCGTCCGAAAGCACGAGAAGGAGGGCAAGGGTGGAAGCTGAGGCCCCCCTCGCTGATGAGCCCACCGCTGAGGACCCCTTCGCAGGAGCTGCCCCCGGGGACGTCATCGGCATCAACATCCAGGTCCCCAGTACCTGGTACGAGTTCGACGTCCACCCCGCCACGGTGAACCGCTCGATCCGTGAGGTGGTGGCGGAGCGGGTCAAGCAGCGGCCGGAGCTGGCCGCGCACCAGGCCGATCTGGTCAGGACCCTGAAGAAGGTGGCCCGCGAGGCCTGGAAGAACAACGTCGTCTACTCCGGATCGATGTGCGAGATCGTCGACGACGAGCCGATGGTGGCCAGCCTCACGGTCAGCGTGAGCGCGGCGGTGAACGAGACCACCGGCGAGATCGCCGTCACGGGACTCGACACGCTCATGGGCGTCCTGACGCCGATCGCCCCCGGCCGCCGGCCGACCGATCCGTGGCGTCGCGTGCGCCTCGTGGAGCTGCCGGACGCCGGCCAGGCCGCGCGCACCGAAGGCATCGAGGACATCGAGATCCCCGACGACAACCGCAGCTATCGCGCGGTGATGATGCAGACCCTCATCCCCTTCCCGGGCGGCAACCCGAAGGTCGCCGTCATCAGCGCCAGCACACCCCAACTGGCCCTGGTCGAGCCGATGCTGGAGCTCTTCGGCCTCATCACCAGCACCTTCCGCTTCGTCTACCGCGCCGACCTCGACACGGAGAGCTGAGCCCAATGGTCCGCCCCGCCGACTGGCACAACCTCGACCTGCACGACGACCCGACGCCCGGCGATCCGCACGAGGTCAAACTCCAGGGCCAGCGGTACAAGACCTTCGTCGAAGACGTTGCCACGGTGCTCAGGGGAATCCGCTCCGCCTCGAAGGACTCCGTCCTCAAGGAGTCGGCCGGCAAGGCCATGGAGGCGTTCAAGGAGCAGATCGGGAAACTGCCCGGCCAGTTGCAGAAGCTGCACGACTCGTACGAGATGGTTTCGGGCGCCTTGGTGACCTACGCCGGGAAGCTGGAACACGCCCAGACAACGGCGGACCACGCACTCGTCAAGGCCCGGACACTGCGCGGTGACCTCTCCCGCGCGCAGTCACGGCTGGCCAGTGCCACCACTGCGGCGAACACAGCCAAGTCCGCGCAGGACAAGCTGAACAACCCCAGCGGTAACACGCCCGCACCCGAGCCGGAGAAGGTCCGCAAGGCAACCCGTGACGCCCAGCACGCCAACGATCACCAGAAGGCGGCGCAGGGCCAGGTCGACAGCTTGAACGCGCAGTTGGCGGAGCTGAAGACCAAAGCGGAGAACGCGGGCAAGGACCAGGACAAGGCCGCGACGAAACTCGTCCACGACATCCATGACGCCTCCGACGCCGGGATCCACAACAAGAAGTGGTACGAGAAGGTCGGGGACTGGCTCGGGGAGGCCTGGAAGGGGCTCGTATTCTTCGCCAAGATCTTCGTGGCCGTCGCCGGGATCTTGCTACTCTTCGTCGGCGGTCCGCTGGTGTGGTTCGTTCTGGCGGCAGCTCTGATCGTGCTGGCGGACACCATCGTCCAATTCTCCCAAGGCAAAGCAGGCTGGGGTGATCTCCTATTCGCTGCGTTGGACTGCATCCCGCTGGTCGGCAAGGTCGCCATGCTGGCGAAGGCAGGCAAGTTCATGTCCGGGTTCAGGATGGCGCTGAAGGTCAGGAAGGCGGAGATCGCCTTCGCCCGGCTGGTCAAGATGTGGCGTATGGGCGAGGACCTCAAGGGTTTCCGCCAGGTCGGCTTCGCGTTTGCCAAGGGCGAGCTGAAGACGACGCTCAAAGACGTCTTGAACGGCGGTTGGAGCGAGGTGCAGAAGAATGCCCTGCAGAACCTCACGGGCAACGTCGTCGGAGCTGGGACGGGCACGCTGGTGAGTAAGGGGTTGTCCAGCCTGCCCGGCAAGCTCTATCGCAGCGGCCTGTTCAACATGGACCGAAAGCAGTTCGGTAAACTCAACATGGCGCTGAATGGCAAGAGCGTGTTGGGCACGAGTACGGTCGGTGCGGCTCAGGGCTTTGTGACCAGCTTGACCCGGGCTACTGTCAACACGGCTTTGTTCGGCGCCGATTTCGATACCAGTGGTGTCTTCATGGATACCGTTAGTGGCGGTGGCGGAGGTCTTGGATACAAGCCGGGCATCCTGCCGGCCAAGGCAGCCCTCAGCTCTTGAGATCACTCAGTGTGTTCTGGAAGCGTGCCATTGCGGCTTCGACTCGCGGGCGGATATTGATGTTCTGAATCTCCCCGCTGTCCGAGAGCTCCGTGAAATCCGTCGCCTCCGTGATGTGGTCGAGATACCTGTCCGTGAATTCTTGCGCAGCCGACCAGACTGCCTTGGCCACAGCCTCTGGTGCAGCCTCGTCAATCACGGTCCGGCGGTGCGAAATTGTCAGTGTCCCGTGCTTGTCAAGCTTGAACTTCAGTGAAAACACGGGGTCCGTGAAGTTGAAGGTGCCCCGGCCGCGGCGGAGTAGGGTGCCCAGACCGTCCAGCAGGTCGGGCAGCACCGCGAATACTTGGATGCCCAGGCCGCCGTCTTTGTCGCGACTCCGCGAGGAGGCTTGCCCATTCGGCCCTCGGACCTCGAGGTGACCGAAGGCAAGCCCGTCTTTGATGTCGTCCTGCCCGTCGATCATGGTGAAGTGAAATTCCGGCATGATGCCTCGCTTACGCTGGTAGCTGTGCCAGATGGTGTCTTATCGTGACGAGGGCCTGTTTCGGAAGGCTCTCCACACTGCGTAGAGCAGCTTGCGCCGTTGTTCCTCTTCGGACGGTGGAGCGGTGATGCCGGCTTCCTGCGCACGTCGCCAGGCTGTTTCGCTCACTTTGCGCGGCCTGGTGCCGTCCCTTTCGAGGTGCACGTGCTGGGGGCGCACAGCCAATAGTCTTCGATGGCCAGACAATGCGACCACGCAGGCGTACCGTGGATCACCCGCGAACGTGAAGCCCGCCGACCTGGCTTCCTCCACGTCGCGCCGCCAAGACTTGCCCGTGCCGTATCGCCGGAAGGCCACTTGGATGTTCTTGTGTGGTTCATCCGGATCAGGGAGACGGAAGTACTCGATGTCGGCAGGGGATTTCTCGAGCGGAGGGCAGTGCTGCCAGGGGTATGCCTTCAGTACGGCTCTCATCTTGCCGAGGTGTTCCCAGCGCAGGGAGGCGAGACCGATCCCCACCACGATCACAACGACGACCGCGGCGCAGAAGGCGATTGCGAGGGGTTTACCCACCCAGTCCTCCGCGTCGGTCAAGAGTGCCGCACAGCCCAGAAAGCAGAATATCCAGAGGACCAGGGTCATGAGCGAACGGCGGCGTTCCTTCCGCCAAGCACGGACGGTCGCCGGATCTGCGAAGGCCGTCTCGGGCACATGGTCGGTCATCTACTGGTCCTTCCCGGTGAGGTGCTTGTGTTCCTTCGGAGACCCCGTCCGAGGCACGTGAATGCCTCGGAAAACACCGGCTCTGACGCTATCAGCGCCACTCCTGGATCCGGTTCCATGGGCCGTGGGCAGCCCGAGTAATGCAGGCCACCCACGCTTGATCATCGGTTGACGGCCTGGATTTCCTGGATGGTGACGTCCTCTGTGGTTCCGAAGGTACCGTCGGGCAGGTCTCCGCCCGCGCCACCGGTGCCCGTCCAGGTGATCGTCGCCCGGAGCCTGAAGACGCTGCCGCCGGAGGAGTGCAGGTACCTGATTCCGAAGGGCGGCGTTTTGCCCGCGTCTCCCTTCACTGACACTTCGCCGCCTTGGTCTGGACGTACACCTTGGACGCCTGCCACAGGTCATCGGTTGTGGGGAACTTGGCCATGACGATCTTGAAGTAGTCGAAGTCCGCGAGACTGGGTTTGGTCTTCAGGACCTTCCCCGTCTTGATCTCCTTGCCATAGAACTTGCTTGAGTCCACACAGAACGCCACCTCCACGGCCTGGCCGTTCGTGGTCGACCGGGTGCTGACGTCGTAGTGGCGCTCCGTGCCGGTCGCCGTCCAGCCGCCCTTGATCCAAGAGTTGATCTGCACCTGCGCGTAGTGGAGCCCGTCACCGGTGGCGTACGTGGTCACGGCCGCGTCCTTGGTCGTGCGCTTGTCGATGCCCCGGTAGATGGCGCGGAGGAAGTTCGCGGCATCCTCCATCGCCGCCGCCTCGTTCTTGTCCTTCGGCTTGTCCCGGTCGAAGACCATGGTCAGGTCCATGTCCTTGGGCAGGGACACGTCCACGCCGTCCGGCTTGTCCTCTGCCGGTGCTCCCGAAGCGGATGCCGAAGCCGTCGGCGTCTTCGTGCCCCGGTCGGCCCCGGCGATCTCGTCGTTGTCGCCGGCTTTGTCGTCCCCACTGCCGCAGGCGGTCAACAGCAGTGCTGCGGTTGCCGCCAGCGCGGCAGCGGCAGGCAAGGTACGGCGCTTCACAGTGAACTCCCCGTGAGAAAAAAGTCCATTCAAGAGACCCGACGCTATCGGGGAGATTCCCGATTTCGCCACAGCGAACTCGCCTGCCAGTGGTGACAATTCTGGGCGCATGGGGTGCGCGGAGGTGTGACCCGTGTCCTGATCGTGCCTGAACGGGCTTCGATCTCAGACGCGTTGGTGCGCTGTGTCCGGGGCGCCGCGGGGTGTGAGCTCCGATTCGCTATTGCGGTGACTTGCATCTCGGGCAGGCGCCCGGCGGGTATGGCGGCGCGTACTGCCTCGCTCACCTCACCCTGCGCGCCGACCTTGTAGTCGCGCAGGGTGAGGCGGGAGCGGCGGTCGGTGGAGTCGAGGGGTTGGAGTGCGTCGGTCAGGGACGGGCGGTCGGTGTCGGTTCGGCGGCGTGAGCGGTTAGGACCGTGAACTCCTTCGACGCCCCGTGGTTACGCCCATAGTCCGCTCCCCGCGTTCGGCGTCGCCCGCCCTGGGCGCTTTCGCGGTCCTCTTCATCGTCCGGTACGACCAAGCCGCCAGCGTTGGGGCCACGGGATTGCCAGCGCGCTGCTGCTGCGGTGGGGGCATTTACCGGTTGAATGGCGCAAAGTAGAGGTATGTCGCGCCGGCAGGCGCGACGGCTCCACACCTCCGGCGACCGACTTGCGTGGTCACTGTGAAGCCCGGGTGGATTTGGTGTGGGGGTCGATGCGGCCAGCCGGGCGACACCCCTCCTTTGAGCTCCCTTTGCGGTCCATTGGTTGTGACCCCGAAAACCCTGGACACACAGTGACCGTGGCCGTCTGTGTCCTGCGGGGCGGACGGGTAGTCAGGCGTTCACGGGGGTTAGTGGTGGCGGATCACGTCAAGGTGTCCACAAGCGAGTTGCGGGAGATCAGCCGGTCTGTCGCGAAGTTGAAGTCCAACTTTGAACATGCGAAGGATCTCGTCGACTCGTACGGCTCCGAGATCGGGTCCGGTGATGTGGCCGGCGCGCTCGACGACTTCGCCGACGACTGGAAGAAGAAGCGCAAGCAGCTCTGCGACGGGCTGGAGTTTCTCGGGAAGACCGCGGGCGAGGCGGCCAAGGCCTACGACGGGGTCGATCAGCATCTCGCCGACGCGTTGCTCAAGGCCCAGTCGGGGGACAAGTGAGCGATCACGACTTCTCCGGCGTCGACTGGCAGACGGCTCGGTACGACGACAAGGAATTCACGCCGGGGGATCCGTACGAGGTGGCCCGGCTCGGCAAGCGGATCTCCGACACCGCCAAGCTGATCGAGGAGCAGGCCGGCAAGCTGAACAACCTCGTCGACGGGAACGGGTGGGACTCCGACGCGGGCAGGGAGTTCACCAAGAAGACCGGGGACACCGTCAAGCTGCTCGGTCAGTCACATCAGCGGTACGCGGCGGCGGGTGCGGCCCTTGGATCTTCCGTGCCGTACGAGCCGATCGCCGACACCGTCCGGGAGAACTGGGCCACCGCCCTCAACCACGCCCAGAACCGGGTCCGTGCGGCGCTGAAGAAGGCCGCCGCCGCCGATACCGACAGCAGTAACTACCAGAAGCAGATCGATCAGCATCCGTCGAGTAACGACAGCCATCCCGACAAGCAGAAGCTGAAGCGGCAGAAAGAAGCCTCGGACGGGGATCTGGACGCCGCGAAGCGGGAGCTCCGGGCCGCGCTCGACTACCGGGACACCCAGGCCGGGTACGCCGCCAAGGCGATACGGGACGCCATCGACCACGACGGGCTGAAGGACCCCAAGCACCACTGGTGGGACAACTGGAAGGACTGGGTCGCCGACATCGGGCACTGGGCGGGGGTGGCCGCGGCGGTTCTGGGCGTGCTGGCCCTCGCCCTCAGCTGGGTGCCGGTCCTTGGCGAGGTGCTCGGCGCGCTGGCGCTCATCGCCTCGGTCGTCGCCCTGGTCTGCGACACCATCTCGGCACTGGACGGCAAGGGCACATGGCTGGACGTCGCCATCGACGCCGTCGGGGTGCTGTCCTTCGGCGCCGGACGGGTCCTGGGGACGACGGCCAGGGAGGCGGCCACGGCCGCCCGGGGCGCCTCCGCGGTCAAGGACCTCCAGCTGGCGCGGGAGATCGGGCTGAATCCGACGGCGGCCCGCGAACTCGCCGAGACGCTCAACGGGGTCAAGCCCGGCGAGATCGGCAAGGCGCTGTCCGAAGGGCCCACGAGACTCCTGCCGCGGATGCGCTCGGTGGTCAAGGAGTCGCTGAATCTCAAGGCGTTCGCGACCGACATCCGCGATGCCCCCGCAGTGCACGCGGCGGGCAAGGCCTTCGCGGAATCGGCGCCGAAGCTGTCGGAGGTCGCGGACTCCTCCTTCAAGAGCATGGCGGGTCAGGCCAAGGCCCTCTACTACGGCAGCCAGGTGCTGCCGCTGCTGGCCGGCTGGTCGAACCTGGCACACACGCATTCTAACGAGCCGTGGGCCACCGGGCCGAACTTCCTTCAGGGGGCGAAGGAGATTCCGGGCATCGGGGCCGGCGGAACACCGTTCTACAACTGGCACTGGAGCACCAGCGGCTGACCCGGTCGGCCGTCCGGTACCCCAGAGCGGAGAGAGCAAGGATCACGTGGCGAGCGAGGACGAGCGGTCCGTCGACGAACTGTTCGCGGAACTGCCGGAGAAATGGCAGCGGGCGTTGGAAGAGGTGAGCATGGGGCTGCCGGAGCTGCGCCGTATCGCGGCCGGCCCGGACGGCATGCGGCGGGTACGCACCATCCTCGCGGAGTTCTCGGAGCCCACCTCCAAGGGCCGGCCGGCGCGGATCGGGTACGGCGGCGGGACGCCGGTGTGGCCGTGGGCCCGGCTGTTCCTGGTGGCGGCCGCCTCGGTCGCCGTCTGCCTGCTCTCCAGCCTGTTCATCGGCAAGGCGGCGGCGTTCGTCGGCCTGTTGCTCGGGTTGTTGGTGTTCTGGGTGGCCTTCAAGACCCGGGACTCCCGTGGGGCCCCCGTCGCCCGGTATGTCACCGCGGCCGCCTATCTCGTACTGGTCCTGGTCGGCTCGTACTTCGCCAACGCCTGGTATTTGCAGCTGCGCGGGGTGGAACAGACGGTCACCATCGCCGCGCCGACCCATCAATGGACGCACGGGACCCGTGAGACGTACTGCCGGGTCCGGTTGCGGGACGGGTCCGTCCACGAGGTGATCGACAACAAGGAGAACTGTGCCGACCGAGTCGGGCGGACGACCACGGCCGTCATCGACCCGGCAGGTCACTACAAGCCCTCCCTCGGCACCAAGTCCGACATCGGCGGTGTCCTCGAGGGCTACGTCTGCCTGGGCGCCGCTGCGGTGCTCGTGCTGGCGCCGGTGACGGTCGTGGTCATGGGGCGGCGCAAGAGGTACGACCAGGCCATCGGGACGGTGGGATGAACGGCGAGACGCCCGGTGCGGCCGGCGCGCCCAGTACAGCCAGTGCGGCTGGTTCTGCCAGCGCAGCCAGCACGGGCGGTGCCGCCAGTACGGCCAGTACGGCCGGGGTGAACATGGACGTGTCCGCACCCCCCTCCGACTACCGCCTCGCCGTTCCCGAGGGGTGGGAGCGGATCGTGCTCGATCCCGAGCGGTGGGCGCACCGTATCGACAAGCTGGTCAAGCGCGGCCTACGGCGTACGAAGGCCGGTCCGCAGCTGGAGGCCGCGCTCGCGGAGCGGATGCGGGAGCAGGCCGAGGCGGCGCACGCCAACGGCGGTGTCGAGATGTACGTCATGAATCGCATCCTCGGCCAGGTCCCGGTCTCCGCCAGCCTGGTCGTCACCGTGCTGCGGCCGGCTCCCGGCACCTTGGCCGGCGACCTCGGGGACGTCGCCCGCTCCCTCGCCCTGCGCGCGACCGCGGAGACGGAGGACGTCACCCTCGTCGACCTCCCCGCCGGCCCCGTCGTACGCCACCGCTATCTGCGCCGCCCGGCCGCCGACGACCCCGACGGCAACAAACTCGCCGTCACGCACCTGGACGTCCATCTCGCCGTCCCGCACAGCGACCAGCGGCTGCTGCTCTCCTTCTCCACGCCGATGGAGCCGCTGGCCGACGCCCTGGTCGGCCTCTTCGACGCCGTCGCCCGCACTCTTCAATGGATGGCCTGATGCCCGAGTTCGCTGCGTCCACGGTGCGCATGAGGGTGCCCGAGGACGCCGTGTCCCTGCCGGTGCGGGTGGCGAGCGTCGACCTGGACGCATGGGCCGCGGAGGCGGCCACCCGCCGCGTCGGTCCGGACGACGGCGAACCCCGGCTCCGCCGGGCCCTCGCCGCCGAACTCCGCGAGGCAGCCGCCGACTCCCGCGAGCGCGGCCCGATCACGGCGCTGTCGTACGTCCCCGAGCCGCGCCTCGGTGAACTCGCCCGGATCGAGCTGTCCGCGCTGGTCGCCGACGACACGTACCCGACCATGAGCGTCGACCTGCTCCGGCGCTACCTCGCCGCCCCCACCCCGGTCTCCTATCGCCCGCCCGAGGCCGAGCTCCGTACCCTTCCCGCGGGCCCGGCGGTGCGGGTCCGGCACGCGTACGTCCAGGACGTCGGCCGGGACGGGCTGGGGACGGTCATGGAGACGTGCGCGTACGGCATCCGGGCCGACGAGACATGGGGGCTCGTCCTGCTCACGTCCTGGCGGGCGCTGGCCCACACGGACACCCTGTACGAGCTGACCGACGAACTGGCGGCGACCATCCGGGTCACGTCCTAGCCGCGTCGCTCCGCCGGATCAGGAGCACCAGAGTCCACACCACACCCACCGCCGCGGCCAGCGTCGAGGCGATGCCCAGCGCCCACAGCCACGGGTAGTGGGAGAACACCCAACTCGGCGGTCCGGTGCGGTGCTTGCCCTTGCCGTCGTCCACCGCGTTGAAGGCCAGGGACAGGAAGGGCACGAGCGCGCCCGCGGCCAGGAGGGCCAGGGCGGTGCGGGCCGCCGCCCGGCCCGGACGGGTCTTCCAGGAGGTGGGACCCGCGCCGTCCGCCGACCAGACGGCGAGGGCGAACAGAACCGGCGCGGCGATCCCCAGACACACCGCGAAGGCGTACGCCCCGCCCGGCCAGTTCCGCGCCGCCCACCGCCAGACCCCGTCGCCCCACACCATGTCGATCAGCGCCAGCAGGACCGTCACGCCCGCGACCACCAGGAATCCCAGGCAGCCGAACAGGGCGTCGCCCTTCTTCCTGCCGGCCTTCCGGCCGGTCTGCCGGTAGCGCAGGGCAGCGGGCGCGGCCCTCGGACGCCGGGGCTTGGCGGATCCGCCCACCGTCAGCGCACCTCGCTGCCGACGGCCGTCGCCAGGCCGCAGACCAGGTCCTCGCCCTCCAAGGACGTCAGACGGCACCAGGAGCCGTCCTCGAACACGACCCGGAAGTCACGCCCGCCGACGGAGTACGGACGCCGCTCGACCGCGGCCACCAGGCCCAGGTCCGTCTCCCAGAGCACGTCCTCCCACGGCTCCCGGGGGTCCGTCAGGCCGCCGACGACCAGGAGACGGCGGTCGGTGAGGACCAGTTCCGTGACGTCCGTGCGGGGCCGCCGGTCCGGGTCCAGGCGCCAGGGGAGGGTACGAGCGAGCGCGCCGGGCGCCGCCCACAGCACCGGGAAGTCCTTCTCCTCGTTCTCCGGGTCGTCACTCCTGCCGAGACCGCCGTCCGGTTCGCCCGTGCTGCCGCCGAGGAGTCCCACGACAAGGGTGAGCAGGACGGTGATCACGGCCACCGCGCCGTCCCAGAGGACGCGTTCGAACCAGGAGCGCGGACGATACGACGGTCCCCCCGGCCATCCCGTCAACTCAACCTGGATGTCCCGTCGTTCCGGGTCCCGGAACCATCGCCGCCCCAGCACCCGGGGAGCGGCACCCGTGGCGAAGGAAACCCTGGCACGGGCCACGAGCTCTTCCCCCTCCGGGGGCTTCCAGTGCCAGCGGTACGGCGGCTCGATCACGGTCCGGCGTCCTCACACTCGTCGTTCACGGCAGCGAACCTTCGCCCGGCGGAGTGATTCTACTGAGGGTTGCGTTCCGGCAACCGCTGTGTCAGCGACAGCAGTTACCGCCTTCGGCGTCCGGCGGCGGCGAAAAGTGCGGTTCGTGCTCTCGGCGGCCGAGCGTCCTCGCGCGCGGGCACACGTGACCGAATCGTGCAAACCTCATGGCCGTCGAGTGAGGGGAGTGCGGGAGGGCGGTGTGCGGCAGAGGCGATCGGGATTCGCCGGCGCACAGTTCGGACCGCCTCGGAGTCCCCCTACTCCCAACCGCCGCGCAGGTCCCCGGCGTTGCAGATCGCAACGTGGATTCCATTGAGGTCAAGGTGTCCGAGCGCGCCTTGAGGGGCTTATGTGCGGCTGATACGGTGCGATCGCTTGACACTCGCCTCGCCGCCGAGTAATCGGCCGGATCGGGTGGTTGGTGTCGAGTGTCCGCTTTTACGGCGTTGACAGAGTTTTGGGCAGACAATTTTTCTTGGCTGTAACGGGGAGCGGTTGCGTGAAGATCCAAGAGCGTACGGGGGCGGGCGCCGGTCGTTCCGCCGGTCCGGCTCAGCCTTCGGCCGGTGACCGGCTTCCCGCCGCGCCGCGTGAGCGCAAGCCCGCGCTGGCGGCGCTCGCGGTGCTGCTGATTCTGCTGGGTGCGCTGGGGGCTACGACGCTCGTGCTGCAGGCCGGCAAGCGGGTCGAGGTCATAAAGATCACGCAGGAGATCCCGGCCGGGTCTTCCGTGACCGGCAGCAACGTGACCTCCGTCATGGTCGCCGACGACCCCAGCATCCACTACGTCAGGTGGTCCCAGCTGGAGGGCCTGAAGAAGCTGAAGGCCCTCAGCACCATCCCGGCCGGTGCCGTCGCCGTCGGTGAGATGTTCGGCAGCGGCAGCAAGCTTCCCGCCGGCAAGTCCACCGTCGGCCTGGCCCTCAAGGAGGGTCAGTACCCGACCGGTATCGAGGTCGGCGACACCGTCGCCGCCTACCGTGTCACCGGCTCCTCGACCGCCGGCAGTTCTTCCTCCGCCAACGGCACCGACTCGCTGATCGTCGGCGACGCCAGGGTCAGCGCCGTGCCGGAGGCCAAGGGCAGCTCGGACTTCACCGCCAGCACCAACTACGCCGTCACGCTCACCGTCGACAGCGACAAGGCCGCCGATCTGGCCGACGCCGCCTCCAACGGCGAGGTCGCCCTAGTCCTCGTACCCGGCACCGGCAACTAGAAGGCGGCCCCACCCCATGGCGCTCATCGCAATCGCCGCCGACAAGGGTTCCCCCGGCGTCACCACCGCGGCCGTCGCGCTGGCCGCGGTCTGGCCGCGTCGGGTCCTGCTCGCCGAGGCCGACCCGGCCGGCGGCGACCTGGTCTACCGCAGTGCCGCCGCGCACGGCGGACCGCTCAACCCCAACACCGGCATGCTCTCCATAGCGGCCACCGCCCGGCGCGGGCTGGTTCCCGACCAACTCTGGGATCACGTGCAGCCGTTGAGCGGCGGCCTGGAGGTGCTCGTCGGGCTGGGCATCGCCGAGCAGGCCGCCGGGCTCGCCGGGCTGTGGCCCACCCTCGGGCACGCCTTCGCCTCCCTCGCCGACTCCCCGAACGCGCCCGCCGACGTCATCGCCGACTGCGGCCGGGTCAGCGGCGACACCCCGGCCGTCGAGCTGTTCCCGCACGCGGCGCTCGTGCTGCTGGTCTCGCGGACCGAGCCGGAGGCGCTCGCCCGGGTCCGGGACCGTGCCGCCGCCCTCGCGCAGAAGCTGCACGGCGGTCCGCGCGGCGCCGCCGCGCTCGCCACCCCGCTGATCGGGGTGGTCCTGGTGGCCGACCCGTCGAGCTCCGGCAAGCTGGTCAACCAGGTCAACGACATGCTCGTACACGCCCAGACCGGGGCCCGAGTGGTCGGCACGATCGCCGACGACCCCACGGGCGCCGACCAGTTGGCCGGCCGCAAGCGCGGGCGGCTCGACAAGTCGCTGCTCATCCGCTCGGCCCGCAAGGTCACCGCCGACCTCCACCAGCAGTACGGCGCCGCCTGGTCCGTACCGACGCAGGCGCCCCATGCGGGGGCCGGCCGATGACCGCTGTCGACCACCAGTTGGTCAAGCGGTTCCGGCAGGACGCCGGCGACCGTATCGCCGAGCAGCGCCGCCAGGACCAGACGTCCGGCGTCACGCCGATGTCCAACGAGGACGAACGGCAGTACGCCCGCGCGGTCATAGCCCAGATCCTGGAGGAGTACGCCCGCGCGGACATCAACGCCGGGCGCACCCCGCTGGACGCGGAGACCGAGGAGCAGTACGCGGCCGCCGTGCACGCGGCGCTCTTCGGCGTCGGCCGCCTTCAGCCGCTGCTCGACGACCCCGAGGTCGAGAACATCGACATCAACGGGTGCGACCAGGTGTACGTGGGGTACAGCGACGGGCGGGAGGCGAAGGGGGATCCCGTCGCCGAGACCGACGAGGAACTCGTCGAGCTCATCCAGGTGCTCGGCGCCTACTCGGGTCTCTCCTCCCGGCCCTTCGACTCCGCCAACCCGCAGCTCGACCTGCGGCTGCCCGACGGCTCCCGGCTCTCGGCCGTCATGGACGTCACCCGGCGGCCCGCGCTGTCCATCCGCCGCGCCCGCATGGGCAAGGTCTTCATCTCCGACCTGGTCGGCAACGGCACGGTGACGCCCGAGGTCGCGCACTTCATGGCCTGCGCGGTCCGCGCCCGCAAGAACATCATGATCGCGGGCGCGACGAACGCCGGCAAGACGACCCTGCTGCGCGCGCTCGCCAACGAGATCCCGCCGCACGAGCGGCTCATCACCGTCGAACGCGCGCTGGAGCTGGGGCTCGACACCTTCCACGACCTGCACCCGAACGTCGTCGCGTTCGAGGAACGGCTGCCCAACTCCGAGGGCCAGGGCACCATTTCCATGGCCGAACTGGTCCGCCGTTCGCTCCGTATGAACCCCTCCCGGGTCATCGTCGGTGAGGTCCTCGGCGACGAGATCGTCACCATGCTCAACGCGATGTCGCAGGGCAACGACGGATCTCTCTCCACGATCCACGCCAACAGCTCCAGCGAAGTCTTCAACCGTATCTCGACCTACGCGCTCCAGGCCTCCGAGCGACTGCCCATCGAGGCCAGCCAGATGCTGATCGCGGGCGCGGTGAACTTCGTCGTCTTCATCCAGCGGCGCAACAACTACCAGACCGGCGGCCGCCTCCAGCGCATGGTCACCTCGGTCCGCGAGGTCAACGGCGTCGACGGCCGGGTGCTGTCCAGCGAGGTGTTCGCGGAGGCCCCCGACGGCCGGGTCGTACCGCATGCGCCCATAGCCTGCCTGGAGGACCTGATGGCCTACGGCTACCAGCCGCACGGGGCCTGGGGGTGATCTGACATGAACCTGAATTCCCTGGGCTCCATGGGCGGACTCTTCTCCACCGAGGTCCTCTACGCGCTCGGCTGCGGTATCGCCGGCGGCGGCGGACTCGCGCTGCTGATCCTGGCGATCCGCGGCCTGCCCGCCAAGCCCGACCACGAGAAGCAGAAGGCCAACGAACGGGCCGCCGAGCTGATCCGGTTCGCCGGCCAGCGCGGCTCCCTTGCGGCCATCATCGGGCTCGCCGTCCTGCTGATGACCCGCTGGGCGGTGGCCGGCATCGCCGCCGGCGTCCTGGTCTTCTTCTGGGACAAGCTGTTCGGCGGCGCCGCCGAGGAACGCGCCGCGATGAAGCGCGTGGAGGCCCTCGCCTCCTGGACCGAGTCGCTGCGCGACACCATCGCCGGCGCGGTCGGCCTGGAGCAGGCCATCCCGGCCTCCGCGCGGGCCTCGGCGCCGATCCTGCGGCCGCACCTCGACGCCCTCGTCGACCGGCTGCGCTCCCGCACCCCGCTCCCGGACGCGCTCCAGCACCTCGCCGACGAGATCAACGACGCCTCGGCCGACATCATCGTCGCGGCGCTCATCCTCAACGCCCGCCTCCGCGGCCCCGGTCTGCGCCAAGTGCTGGGCGCCCTGGCCAAGTCGTCGCGCGAGGAGGTCGACATGCGCCAGCGCGTGATGGCCCAACGCGCGTCCACCCGGCGGTCGGTGCAGATCGTCGTCGCCGTGTCGGTGGCGTTCGTCCTCGGCCTCGCCGTCTTCAACCGCGACTTCGTCTCGCCGTACGGCACCGCCGTCGGCCAGCTCGTCCTCGCCCTGGTCTGCGCCCTGTTCGCGCTCGGCTTCTGGTGGCTGCGCAAGCTCTCCACCATCGAGACCCCGGAGCGGTTCCTGGTCCGCGACCAGTCCTCCGTGCAGTTCGTACGACCGCCCCGCACGTCTCCCGACACGCCGGGCGCCCCCGGCCAGCAGCAGCTCCCCACCGAGGAAGGGGCCCGCCGATGAGCCTCACGATGCCGATCGTCGTCGGCGTGGTCCTCGGCCTGGGCGTCTACGCCCTGATCCGTGCCCTGATGCCGTCCAAGCGCAGCGCGGTCGCCCAGGTCGCCCGGATCGACGCGATGCGAGCACGCGGCGCGGCTTACGAGTCCGCGCGTCAGACGCAGGACACCGGCCGTTTCGGCTCCCTGCGCGCCGAAGTCGGCGAACGGGTCGCCGACTTCTACCGGCAGCAGGGCTGGGAGCAGCGCTCGCTCCGCGCCGACCTCGCCGTCCTGGAACGCAGCTGGGAGAAGTTCCTCGCGACCAAGGTGCTGCTCGCGGCCACCGGCCTGATCTTCGGCCCGTTCCTGTTCGCCGTCGTCTACACGCTGGGCTTCGGGCACAGCCCGGTCATCCCGGTCTGGCTGTCCCTGGCCTGCGCGGCCCTGTTCTTCTTCCTGCCCGACCTCGAGGTACGACGGGACGCCGCCGACAAGCGCCGGGACCTCAGGCGGGTGATCGGGGCGTACCTCGACCTGGTGTCGATGAGCCTCGCCGGTGGCCGGGGCCTCCCGGAGGCCCTGATGGCGGCCGCCGAGATCTCCGACGGCTGGGCCAACCAGCGCATCCGCAACGCCCTCTCCGACGCCAGGATCACCGGCGTCAGCCAGTGGCAGGCGCTCGGCGCACTCGGCGAGGAACTCGGCGTCGAGGAACTGAAGGACCTGTCGGCCTCACTGGCCCTGGTCGCGGACGACGGTGCCAAGGTCCGCGAGTCCCTCGCCTCCCGCGCCGAGACCATGCGGCACCGCGAACTCGCCGAGATCGAGGGCAGCGCGGGCGAGAAGTCCCAGTCGATGCTCGTCGCCCAGCTGCTGCTGTGCGCCGGCTTCCTGGTTTTCCTGATCTTCCCGGCGGCGATGCGGGTGTTCCAGGTCTGAGCTCTTGCGTGAACCTTCGCCAACTGCTGTTTCGAGAGGACAACACACCATGAACGGACGGAACTTCAGCACCGGGATCCCGGCAATGGACTTCCTGGTCACCTTCCTCCAGGGCCGGGTGCAGCGCGCCCGCTCCGGCGAACTCGACCGCGGCGCCTCCGCCGTCGAGTGGGTCATCATCTCCGCGGTCGTCGTGGCGATCGTCGGCGTCGTGGCCGCCATCATCAACGCCGCGCTCAGCGACGGCGCCAACAAGGTCGGCGACTGCATCAAGGGCGCCAACGCGAGCAAGACCTGCTGAGCGGACGTACGGCAACGGGGCGACGGGGGTGACGGGGATGTCTGAGGGCGTGAGCAAAGGCCCGTGCGGCTGGGTACGCCGCCGGGCGGCGGCCGCGCGCGGCGACTCGGGAATGACCGCGATCGAGTTCGTGCTGCTCACCCCCGTCCTCTTCTTCATGATCTTCGCGACCGTGCAGTTCGCGCTGTACTTCTTCGCCGACCACGTGGCCCAGGCGGCGGCCCAGGCCGGCGCCCGCAAGGCACGTGCCACTGCCGACGCGGAGCCCGGCGCCTGGCGCGGCAAGGCACAGGACGTGGTCGACTCCTACATCAGCCAACTCGGGCCGCAGCTCGTCCTGTCGCCCGACGTGAAGATGCTCCAGCCGGAACAGAACACGGTCGGTGTCGAGATCTCGGCCCGCATCCCGACGGTGTTCCCGGGCCTGGATCTGACGGTGCACGCGCAGTCGTCGGGACCGGTGGAGCGGTTCGTGGAGGATACGAACTAGATGTCCTCCGTAAGGGAAAAAGCCCTGGACGACCGGGGGCTGTCGACCATCGAGGTCGTCATCCTCGCGCCGGTCATGATCCTGTTCATCCTCGTCCTGGTCGCCTTCGGCCAACTCGTCGACGGGCGGGGCGCGATCGACGGCGCCGCGCGCGACGCGGCCCGCGCCGGGTCCATCCAGAAGGACCACGCCACGGCCATGTCGGAGGCCCGCAAGGCCGCCGAGGCCGACCTGTCGGACGTCTGCTCCGGCCCGGTCTCCGTCGTCCAGACCAGCGCGGGCTTCGCGCCCGACACCATCTTCACCGTCGAGGTGAGCTGCGAGGTGCGGGGCCTGGCCATGCTGGGCCTGGACATCCCCACGACCCTCACCGCGAGCTTCTCCTCGCCGCTGGACCCGCTCCGGAGGTCGGCGTGAGCATGAGCATCGCGCTGCTGCGCACCTGGTGGGCCGCGCGCCGGCTCCGCCTGGACGACCGGGGCTCGGGCGCCGGGGCCGTCATCATCTTCGCCCTGGTCTTCCTCTCCCTCTCCGCGTTCGTCATCGACGGCGGCCTGTCCATCTCCAAGCGCGAACGCGCCGCCGACATCGCGGAACAGGCGGCCCGGTACGCGGCGCAGGACATCGACAAGGAGGCGCTGTACGAGAACCAGGGCACCGCGCCGATCAACTTCCAGGACTGCGACGCCCGGGTGAAGACTTTCGCCCGCGAGATGGACATGTCCGGCGCCGACATCGCCGGCACGCACTGCGTCGCCGCCGACGCCCAGCAGGTCCAGGTCGAGGTCCAGTTGACCTATGAACCGGTCTTCACGGGCATGT
Source organism: Streptomyces sp. NPDC054813 (assembly GCF_053611365.1). Lineage (NCBI taxonomy): Bacteria > Bacillati > Actinomycetota > Actinomycetes > Kitasatosporales > Streptomycetaceae > Streptomyces > Streptomyces sp. NPDC054813. The sequence continues at coordinate 152,468 of NZ_JBSHAF010000003.1, forward strand.
TCTACGGCGGCGCCATCGTCGTACACGGCGAGGCGACGGCCGAGAACGAGGTCGGCTGACCGGACGACACGGTCACCGCCGGGGGTGCCCGTGCCGATCCCCGTCGTGGCTCGGCGGCACACAATCTCCGTCGCCGGGTTGGGTGGGGTCCGGTTGCGGGTCGGTGGTGACGGGCGGGTCGGCCGGTGCCGGATCCGCCGGGGCCGGGTCTTCAACGGGCGGGTTCTCCACAGAGGAACCGTCGTGCATGGCGGAACGCTTCAGTTGCCGGCGCGGGGCGGGGAAAAGGTTTGTCACTGTGGATGGCGAAACTTTCAAGCAAAGTTTCAGGACCATCGGAAAGTGACACATGTCACTCAACTCGCTTGCGTTTCCGGCGTAATCAAACGGACTGCGGGTTCTCTCACAGGTACGACGACCCACCCCGCCCCGCACCGCACCCGGAGAAGCCCCGTGCCCATCACGCTCGAACAGCCCACCGGCGCCCGCCTGCTCACCGCCGACGAGCAGGAGGTGGCGGTCCCCGCGACCCTCCGGTACACCTCGGCCGACCCGCAGGCCGTGCACTTCGTCTTCCCGCCGTGGATCTCCCTGGACGGCGAGGAGGTCACCTGGACCTTCGCCCGCGCCCTGCTGGAGGAGGGACTGGCGGGGCCGGTCGCCTTGGGCAACGTGCACGTCCGTCCGCACGGCACTGCCCGCACGGTTGTCGAACTCCGCGCGGAGGAGGGCGTGGCGGCGATCAGTTTCGCCACGTCCGCCCTCACCCGCTTCCTGCTGTCGTCCCTGAGGGTCAGCGGTTGACGGACTGGATCTCCTGGACGGTGATCTCCTGCGTGTTGTCGAAGGTGCCGTCGGGCAGCTCGCCGCCGGTGCCGCCGGAGCCGCGCCAGCTGATCTGCCAGGTGACGGAGGCCTTCAGCCGGTACGGCGTGCCGTTGGTGGCGTGCAGGTAGCGGACGCCGCAGGACGGGGTCCTGTCCGCGTCGCCCGCCTGGTACTCGGTGCCGATGGAACCGTCGTCGTTGATCGTGCAGTTGCCGGAGGCGGGAAACGTCTCGGCGTCACCGGTGCCCGGGTCGAGATGCAGGGCCACCGGCTTGGCGGTGGTCTCCGCCCACAGGCCGGTGCCGGGCAGCTCCGCGCGGACCCTGACCTCCTGGAAGTGGCCCTTGTCCAGCCAGGCCCAGGTCGGCAGGTTGACGGTGGACTTCACGGCCGGCTTCAGCTCGACCGAGGTGGTGGGAACCCTGATCTTGTTGTAGGCGTAGTCGGCGAGGGTCTCGGGAGTGGGCGCGTCCGGGTCGTCGGGCACCTGGCCGGCCGGGACCCAGAACATCAGCTTGCTGCACAGCGAGCCGTCTTCGATGGCCTCGATGCCGTCGGGGGCCACTCCGCGCCAGAAGCGGCCGTCCTTGCCGAGGTTGTAGTTCTTGTACCCCGGGACCGTGGCCGGCTCGGTGAAGATGGTAGTGGTGTCCTTGCCGTCCTTGAAGTGGTCGGTCCACAGTTCCTTGCCGAACCACGCGGTGCGCATACCGACGTCACCGTCGCCGACGCGCTCGGAGAAGTCCTTCAGCTGCTGCGGGGTGAAGACGGGCTCGTACCAGCACTGCGGCGGCTTCCAGTTGACGTCCGTGGCGGTGACGGAGCCCAGTTTTCCGCCGGTGGGGCCGCTGATCCGGGTGACCTTGATGCGGGAGTGACTCGCGGAGGCGGAGAGCTCGTTCCCGTCGGCCCCGCCTCGCGTGCCGGTGCCCCCGTCTCCGATCGCGACGGCGGGTGTGGCGCCGAGCAGGGCCACGACGAGCGACGTGGCGAGCACGGGTATGCCGCGCAGCGTCGGCCTCACCGGGAGCACCCGCCCCGCGTCGAGTGGACGGACGTGTTCTGCCAGACGCCCCGGTCGCTCTGCGCCATCGAGACCGTGTAGACGACGTAGGGGTTGGTGCCCGCGGGATTGCCCGCTTCCTTGCCCGTCTTCCGGTTCTTCGTGTACGCCTTGCTCTCGTCCGTGCAGTAGGTGACGGACGCGCCCTTGCCGCCGCTCCCCACGGTGACCTTGGGATCGAAGACGGGCAACTTGCCCATGACGGTGAGGTTCTTGTCCGTGTACGTCTTGATCCACGCCTTGGTCTGCCCGACGACGCCCTCGCTGTCGTAGAAGGTGACGTCCGTGCTGGCAGGGTTGTTCGCGATGATCGCCGCGTAACCGGCCTTGAGCTCTTCCCTGGCGTCGTCGAGCACCACCTGCTTCGCCGGATCGCCGCTCGTCCAGTTCTCGAACGCGAGCTGGAAGCTGCTCGGCAGCGTGATCACCGGGCGTTTGACGCCGGAGGCGGCCGACGATGCCGAGGCGGACGCCGACGGGCTGCCGGACCGCGTGTCCGCGCCTTTGATGTCGTCCGTCTTGCCGTGGTCACCGCTTCCGCCACAGGCGGTCAGCAGGAGGGCCGCGGCGGCCGTCAGGGTGGGCAGGGTCAAGGTGCGGCTGGCCACGGTTGAGTCTCCCCCGGAGTTCGGCATGTGTGCAGCTGGAAACGAAGCTATCAGGGGGGTATGACAGTCCCTTGTGCGCTGGCGGGGGGTTGTGTGGGGCGTGTGGAGAGGTGGTGTGCGCGCCGGGTGGCGATAACTCCGGCCAACTGCGCCCCGCTTGATGAAAGGGTGGAAAACGGGCGGCCGTTCGCCGTTCTTCCCTTCGACGCTGTCGGTGTCAGTCAATAGGATCGTCAAGGGGACCTCGATAGGCTCGATGCGCCCCCGGCCCACTCCGTCCACACACGACCCCAGGACACCCGCCATGGCGCGACGCAGCACATCAAGCTCGACGGGAAGACCGACGGGGAACCCGTCGGGTCCGCGGAACCGGACCCCGCAGCCGGTGCGGGTGCGGCGGCGTACGTTCGGGGACTTCGTGAAGGCGTTCCTCGCCTTCGTGGCACTGCTCGCGCTGGTCGTCGGCGTCCCCGGCGCTCTCGCCGTGACCGTCGGCTGGCCCCTGCCGCACAGCGCGCCGACGATGGACTGGCTGTCGCAGCCGATAGGCGTCGACACGTTCCTGAACACCCTGACGGTCATCGTGTGGCTGGCCTGGGCCCAGTTCACGGCCTGCGTGCTGGTGGAGGTCAAGGCCGCCGTCTCCGGCGTCGGCCTGCCCGGCCGGGTCCCCGGCGCCGGCCCCAGCCAGCTGCTCGCCCGGCAGCTGGTCGCCGCCCTGCTGCTGGTCGGCGCCACCGCCGCCAGCCTCACCCCGGGCCTGTCGCAGCTCGGCCACAGCATGGAGGGCAACCAGAAGGGCACGGTGGCCGCCGCCCAGGCGACCCCCGGCCTCTTCGCCCAGCAGCAGGAGCAGGCCAAGAGCACCGCCGCCGCCCTCGCCGAGCAGGCCGGCCACGCGGCCGCCCAGGCCCAGGCCGAGCACGGCTCCACCGCCGCCGCACACGGGGCGACGAAGTACTACCGGATCCAGCCGCCCGAGGGCCGCCACCACGACTCCCTCTGGGAGATAGCACAGCGCCACCTCGGCGACGGCCGCCGGTACAAGGAGATCTACGAGCTCAACAAGGACCGCATCCAGCCCGACGGCTCCCGGCTCTCCGAGGCCAGCCTCATCCGGCCCGGCTGGATCATGGAGATGCCCGGCGACGCCCACGGCGGCGAACTCGTCGAGAACCCCGACGCGCATGTCTCGCCGGAGGTCCAGCAGCAGATCGGCGACTACGCCAGGACCGGCGACCACGCCCAGCAGCAACACCAGAACCAGCATCAGCAGCAGGGCGGGCAGCACGCAGGCGAGGACGGGGCGACCGCGCAGATCGCGGTGCCCAGCCAGCGCCAGGCCGGTGACGCCGGCACGCACGCCCAGGAGAACTCCGGCCACGCCGCCTCGGGGTCTTCCGCCGGGTCCTCCTTCGGGCTGTCGGAGGCGCTGCTCGGCGCCCCGCTGCTCGCCGCCGGCCTGCTCGCCGCCCTCGGCCGCCGCCGCCGACAGGCCCTGTGGCAGTCGGCGCTCGGCGCCCTCGGCGGCCGGCGCGGCATGGAGCCGCCGACCCCGACCGGCGACGCCCAGGACGTACAGGACGCGCTCCTGGTCGGCGCGGACCCGGAGGGCGTACGCCTGCTCGACCGCTCCCTGCGCGGACTCGCCGCCGCCCTCACCGCCGAATCCCGTTCGCTGCCCGTCGTCTACGCGGCCTGGCTCAGCCACGGCGATCTGCATCTGCAACTCGCCCAGCCGGCCGGCAAACCCCCGGCGCCCTGGCAGCTCGGCCAGGACCAGACGTTCTGGACGCTGTCCCGCGCGGACGCCGACCGCTACGAGGACACCGACACCGCGGCGCCGTACCCCGGCCTGGTCAGCCTCGGCACCATGGACGACTCGCGGCTGCTGCTCAACCTGGAGGCCGTGCCCGGCATCGTCTCGCTGAGCGGCCGGGAGGCCGACCGGGCCGCGGTGTTCTCCTCGGTCGCCGCCGAACTCGCCACCAACGGCTGGTCGGACCGCATGACCATCACCCTCGTGGGCTTCGGCGCCGATCTCACCCCGCTCGCCCCCAACCGGCTGCGCCACCTCGACGACGTGGACGCGCTGTTCGAGGCGATGGAGGCGGAGACCCGGCAGCGGCGGGGCGCGCTGGGCGCCGCCGGGCACGACTCGGTCCTCACCGGCCGCACCGGCCCGGCCCAGCACACCCGCTGGGCGCCGAACCTGGTGCTGCTCGCCGCCCAGCCGTCCGCCGAGGACGCGCTGCGGCTCGCCGAACTCGCCGCCGACGCCGCCCGGCTGGGCATCGGCTATCTGGTCGGCACCGAGAGCGCCGACCTGCCCGGCGCCGCCTGGGCGATGGAGATCACCCCGGACGGCAAGCTCCTCGCCCCGCTGCTCGGCCTCGAACTGGAAGCCCAGTTGCTGCCCGCCGTACAGCAGCGCGCGGTCGTCGAGCTGTTCGTCGAGGCCGACCCCGAGCGCGACCCGGACGGGCCGACCAACGCCCCGCCGTTCCTCGTCGACATCAGCGAACAGGGCCGCCCCGCGGTGTACGCGCGCCTGGTCGGCCCGTACGAGATCATCGGCCTCGGCACCCCGGACGGAGACCGCAGCGCGCTCCTCCACGAGGCCCTGGCGCTGCTCCTGCTGCACCGTGAGGGCGTGCACCCGCGCGTGCTGTCGTCCGCGCTGTGGCCGCGCGGGGTGACGGAGGACGTCCGCGACGCGTTGCTGGAGCGGCTGCGCGACTGGCTGGGCACCGACCCGGACGGCGGCCCGCGGCTGCGTGCCGACGCCACCGGCCGCCTGGTGCTCGCCAAGTCGGTCGTCTCCGACCTGGACGTGCTGCGCTCCCTCTACTACGAGGCCACCCAGGGCAAGGGCGCCGACAGCCGGGCCGTCCGCGGCCGCCTCCTCACCGACGCGCTCGTGCTCGTCCGCGGCCCGCTGCTCGCCGACCGTGCGGAGGGCCGCTACCGCTGGCTCACCCACGAGATCATCGACGCCCAGCTCCCGTTGCTGGTCGCCGACATCGGCCTCGCCCTGTCCGCGTTCCACCTCGAGAAGGACCGCGCGGAGAAGGCGATCGAGGCGCTCGGCGCGGCACTGAAGACCGCCCCGGCCGACGAGCGCCTCTGGAACGAGCTGCTGCGCGCCACCCACGCCACCGGCGACCCGGACCGCGTCCGCGCCCTCGCCACCGAACTCGTCACCCGCAGCGGGGCGCGCGGCCTGCCGCCGCGCACCGAGGCCCTCCTCGACGAACTCCTGCCGACCTGGCGCGAGGGCGCCGCCGCGACCGGATGACCGGCCTGGACCTCGCCCTCCCGGCCGCCGCCGCCCTCTGGGGCGCGGCGACCGGCACCCTGCTGCCCCGCGCCGCGTACCGCTTCGCGGCGCCGACGGGGGAGCAGTGGCGCTCCACCTGCCCCGCGGACCACCCGCTCCAGGGCTGGCTCGGCCGGGCGCACTGCGGGGAGTGCGCGACGGCCGAGGGGGCGCAGGCCGCCCCCCTCACACCGGCGCACAGGAGCAACCCCACGCCGCCTTCCGCCGAGGCTCCCACACCGGCGGCCGACGACGATTCCGCGCCCGGCACCCAACCCGCCGAGCCGGCGCCCGGGGATCAGCATGCGCCCTCCTCGTGGGCGCGCGCCGCCTACGGCCCCCGCACCACCCCCCTCGCCGTCGCCACCGCGCTGGTCTGCGTGGCCCTGGCGCTCGCCACCGGTACCCGGCCCGAGCTGGGTGTCTGGCTGGTGCTCGCGCCGGTGGCCGTGCTGCTCGCGACCGTCGACTTCCGGGTGCAGCGCCTCCCCGACCCCCTCACCCTCCCCCTCGCGGCCGCGGCCCTCGCCCTCCTCGCGGTGGCCGCCCTGCTCCCCGAGCACGCCGGCGACTGGCTCACCGCCCTCTACGCGGCTCTCGTCCTCGGCGCCGCCTACTTCGTCCTCTTCCTCATCAACCCCGGCGGCATGGGCTTCGGCGACGTGAAGCTCGCGCTCGGCATGGGCGCCGTGCTCGGCTGGTACGGCTGGCCCACCGTGCTGCTCGGCACCTTCGCCGGTTTCCTGTTCGGCGCGCTCTACGGCGGCGCGCTCGTCGTCGTACGGCGGGCCGGGCGCAAGACGGCGATCGCGTTCGGGCCGTTCCTGATCGCGGGCGCGTTCGCGGGGCTGCTGGTCGGCGCGTACACAGCCTGAGGTCGGGCCGCTCGAAGGCCTGGCGTAGGCTGGCGGGGTCCGTCCACAACCCTTGACGAAAGGGACCTCCTGGTGACCGAGAAGGCCGACCTCCAGTCTGTCCTCGACCGCGCCGCCGCCGGTGGGCGGATCACCCCGGAAGAGGCGCTAGACCTCTACCGCGACGCGCCCCTGCACGCACTGGGCGCCGCCGCTGACGCCGTACGCCGCCGCAGGTACGCGGGTACCGAGCACATCGCGACGTACATCATCGAGCGGAACATCAACTACACGAACGTGTGCGTCACGGCGTGCAAGTTCTGCGCCTTCTACGCGGCCCCCAAGGACACGGCCAAGGGCTGGACCCGCGACCTCGACGACATCCTGCGCCGGTGCGCGGAGACGATCGAGCTGGGCGGCACCCAGATCATGTTCCAGGGCGGCCACCACCCCGACTTCGGCGTCGAGTACTACGAGCAGAACTTCAAGGCGATCAAGGACGCGTTCCCGCAGCTGGTGATCCACAGCCTGGGGGCGTCCGAGGTCGAGCACATGGCCCGGATCTCGGGCGTCTCGGTCGAAGAGGCCATCACCCGCATCCACGAGGCGGGCCTCGACTCCTTCGCGGGCGCCGGCGCGGAACTCCTTCCCGCGCGCCCCCGCAAGGCCATCGCGCCCCTCAAGGAGAGCGGTGAGCGCTGGCTGGAGATCATGGAGGCGGCGCACAAGCTGGGCGTGGAGTCCACGTCCACGATGCTCATGGGCACCGGCGAGACCAACGCCGAGCGCATCGAGCACCTGCGGATGATCCGGGACGTCCAGGACCGCACGGGCGGCTTCCGCGCCTTCATCCCGTACACCTACCAGCCCGAGAACAACCATCTGAAGGGCCGCACGCAGGCGACCCTCTTCGAGTACCTGCGGATGATCGCGATCGCCCGGATCTTCCTCGACAACGTCGCCCACATCCAGGGCTCCTGGCTGACGACCGGCAAGGAGGTCGGCCAGCTCTCGCTCCACTACGGCGCCGACGACCTCGGTTCGATCATGCTGGAGGAGAACGTCGTCTCGTCGGCCGGCGCCAAGCACCGCTCCAACCGCCTGGAGATCATCGACCTGATCCGCAAGGCGGGCCGGGTCCCGGCGCAGCGCGCGACGACGTACGAGCACCTCGTGGTCCACGAGGACCCGGCGAACGACCCGGTGGACGAGCGGGTGATGTCCCACATCTCGTCGACGGCGATCGAGGGCGGGACCGCACACCCGGAGTTGAAGCTCCTCACCTCCAACTGACCAGGCCGTGGAGACGATTCACACGGCGGACCGGGTCTTCGTCGCCTGGGACTCCGAGCAGCCGGTCGAGAACGGCGCCGTGGTGGTCGTACAGGACCGGATCGGTGCCGTCGGGCCGTACGAGGAGCTGCGTGAGCGGTTCCCGCAGGCGCGGGTACGCCGGTGGCCGGGATCCCTCGGCCCCGCCCGGGTCCACGACGGCCCCCTTCCGGAGGCCCCCAGCCCGCGCGAGCGCGTGCACGCCGTGCTGAAGCTGGGAGCGACGATGGTCCTGGAGGCGTACGCCGACGCACCCGGACTCCGGGCCGCGGCGGAACGCAACGACGTCTCCGTGGTCTCCGCGGCCCGCCCCGCACAGCTCACCGAGAAGGCCAGGGCCGACCTCGCCGTGTTCGACGAGGCGGGGCGGTGCATCGCGACGGTGTGCGCGGGGCGCCTTGTCCACAGACGTAAGTAGAGCGCCCCGCCAGGGGCGCGGGGCTGTATCCGTATGCGGCTCCGCCGCGTGGGCGCGACCGACCCCCACCGCCCCGCGGACGACACTCAGCCCCCGAACGCCTTCCCGAACGCCCCCGAACCCTGACTGACACCACTGCAGTTGGTCGCGGCGTCGTCAGCCCCGGAACTCCCGCTCTCACACTGCACATCCCGGAACGTCGACCACATCGAGACCCAGGCGATCCCCTTCTCCTCCGCGAACGAACGCACATCGGCCGCGTCCGCGAGCGTGAGCGTCTCCCCGTCCACGTCGTTCACCCCGATCATCGAGGTCAGCGCCATTCCGCCCCACGCCCCCGCGTCCGACAGCCCGAACACCTTCTTCAACTGCGTGTGCGTGGCCTTCGCCGAGGTGACCGCGTAGTCGCCCATGTCCCCGTCGTACGACTCGCCGTAGTTCATGGTCATGATGTTGACCGTCGAGACCTGCACGTCGTACTTGTTCGCGGACTCCAGCAGCGCGAGGCCGTCGGAGTCGAGCCCCGACGGCATCACGGGCAGGGTGAAGGAGACCTCCAGGTCGGGCCGCCCCTTCTGGAGCAGCGCGATCGCCTGCGACCGCAGGGCGACCGAGTCGGAGTCGGTCAGCGTGTCGCCCTCGATGTCGAAGTCGGCCTGGGTGGAGTCCGCGGCGTCCAGCGCGGCGCCGTAGGCCGCGGCGAGCTTCGACGCGCTGGAGCAGGTCGTCGCCAGCTCCTTGCCCGAGGCCCCGCCGAACGACACCCGGACCGACCCGCCGTCCTGCTTCAGCCGGGAGATACGGGACTTCACGGCCGAACTGCCGATGGCGGTCGTCCCGTTCCACTTCGGCGTGCAGCTGCTGCCGTCGGAGATCACGAAGGCCAGGTTGTACGTCGAGGGCGCGCCCGCGTCGTCCGTGTCGGCGGCCTCCGTCGCGCTGACGTAAGGCGCGTAGGACGTACTCGACGTATCGGATGTGCCCGATGCGCCTGATGTGCCGGACCCTTCGGTCGCGCTCGGCGAGGTGGACGCACCCCGCTTCGACGGTGCGGGCGCCGCGTCCGACGTGCCGTTGGAGCCCGAGGAGCACCCCGTCACTGCCATGGCAAACAGGCAGGTAAGCCCGGCGGCCGGCCTCAGGAAACCCCGCATTAAGATGCACCCGCTCTCGTGATTTGCGTCTCAGGACCGAAACAAACCCTGATTCGAAAGGAAAACGTCTCACACGTACATGGTGTTCAACGGTTCGATCGATACATAGAAAACTCATGGAATGAAGGGGGTGGATCGGGTGAATGGGACGACGCAAAAGGGGTGTTGAGCCAGTTTCCCCTCCCGTGTGGTCCTCGCAGGTGTTCATAGAATCTCTCAGCGAAAAGACAGGCTAAGGCGTTTCTCATGGGCGCCTCACAAGAACTCCGAAGGCGATCACATAAAGGCTCCCTAATATCTCGGGATATGCAATCCGAGCCTGCCATCGAAAGCCGCGCCGCCGGGCGCGGTCGCCGCCGCAAACAAGGCAACGGGTCTGCCGAGGGGCCCGTGTTCGTCGACTCCTCCGGACGCCGGTCCAAGCTGCTGCGCCGCGTCGGCCTTCTCCTCGGCGTCGTCTGCCTCGCCTACACGGGCGTGCTCGGTGCCGCCTTCATGGGCTGGGGCACCTCGCTCACCCCGGACTCGCTGATCCCCGACTTCGCGCGCGCGGGCAACGCCCCCGGCGGTGAGCGCCCGCAGGGCGGCATCGGCCGTCAGGCCGGCCTGCCCAGCGGCCGCCCGTCGGCGCCGCACTCGGCGGCCGCCACCTCGTCGGCATCCGCATCCGAATCCGCGTCCGCCTCTGCCAACTGATCGGAACGCAGGCCCTTTTCCCATGACTACACCGACGTCCTCACGCGGCCGCAGGCGCGCCCCCTCCCGCATCGAGCGGGCGGCCGGCCGGGCCGCGGCGCTGCAGAAACCACGTGTCATCCTCGCCCTGCTGCTCCTGCTGGCGCTGACCTGCGTGATGCTGCTCGACGGCTATCTGCGCGCAGAGGTCGGCGGCGACCAGCGGGTCCGCACCGGCGCCAGCTCCGGCAAGGTGCCGGACAAGGTCCTCGACGGCGGCCCGATCCTCACGTTCCGGGGCGGGCAGGCGACCACCGTCTCGGTCCCCTCCAAGACCATCGCGCTCACCTTCGACGACGGTCCCAACCCGACCTACACCCCGCAGGTCCTCAAGATCCTTGATCAGTACGACGTCCCGGCCACGTTCTTCCTGGTCGGCTCGATGGTGTCGCGCTACCCGAGCATCGTGAAGACCATGGTCGAGCAGGGCAACGAGGTGGGCATCCACACCTTCACGCACGTCGACCTGTCGTACCAGAGCGACGCCCGGATCAACCGCGAGATGCAGCAGACCCAGCTCGCGCTCGCGGGCGCGGCCGGGATCACGACGACCCTCTTCCGCGCGCCTTACTCCTCGGAGACGGACGCCATCGACAACTACAGCTGGCCCGTGTACCAGAAGCTCGGCAAAGAGGGGTACACCAGCGTCTTCGTCGACACCGACAGCGACGACTGGAAGAAGCCGGGCGTCTCGAAGATCATCGACTGGGCCACGCCGAAGAAGAACAAGGGCGCCGCCGTGCTCTTCCACGACGCCGGTGGTGAGCGCTCGCAGACGATCAAGGCGCTGCCGCAGTACATCAAGAAGATGCAGGCGAAGGGCTACACCTTCACCACCATCAGCGGTGTCATCCAGAAGCAGGGCACGGGCAACGGCCAGTCCGCCACGACGGCCGGCGGCACCGGCGGGAGCGGCGGCACGTCCGCCACGGGAGTCGCCGAGGCCGGCGCCCTCTCCGGCACGGGCACGGGATCCGGCAGCGGAAACGGCACCGGCACCGGCACCACGCCCGGCGGAACCGCCCCCAACGGCGAGAACGCCCCGAGCACCGGCACAGGCAACGGCAACACCAGCCGCAACTCCCTCACCACCGGACTCCAGGCCGCCCATCGCACCGCCACCGGCATGACCCTCTACGAAGGCAAGGCGCTCCTCGTGGCGGTCGCGATCGCCGAGTGGGCCCTGCCGGTGCTGTCGGTCCTGCTGTTCGTCGTCGGCGTCGCGGTCATGGGCCGCTTCGGCATGATGCTGCTCATCGCGCGCCGCCACTACCGGCTGCGCAACAGACGCCGGTTCAGCTGGGGGCCGACGGTCACCGGACCGGTGAGCGTGATCGTCCCGGCGTACAACGAGAAGGAGTGCATCGCCAACACCCTGGAGTCGCTGGCGCGGAGCACCCACCCGATCGAGGTCATCGTCGTCGACGACGGCTCCACCGACGGCACCTCGGAGATCGCCCGCGCCGCCGCCGACAAGCTCGGCATGACCAACGTCCGGGTCGTCCGCCAGGAGAACGCCGGCAAACCGGCCGCCCTCAACAACGGCGTGCGCAGCGCCAGTTACGACATCGTCGTGATGATGGACGGCGACACGGTCTTCGAGCCGGAGACGGTACGGCACCTCGTGCAGCCCTTCGCCGACCCCGAGGTCGGCGCGGTCGCCGGCAACGCCAAGGTCGGCAACCGCAACACGATCATCGGCGCCTGGCAGCACATCGAGTACGTGATGGGCTTCAACCTGGACCGTCGGATGTACGACCTGCTGCGCTGCATGCCGACGATCCCCGGCGCGATCGGTGCGTTCCGCCGCGACGCGGTGCTCCAGGTCGGCGGGATGAGCGAGGACACCCTCGCCGAGGACACCGACATCACCATCGCCATGCACCGCGCGGGCTGGCGGGTCGTCTACCAGGAGCACGCCAAGGCCTGGACCGAGGCGCCCGGTTCGCTCAAGCAGTTGTGGTCCCAGCGCTACCGTTGGTCGTACGGCACCATGCAGGCGCTGTGGAAGCACCGCAAGTCCCTGACGGACAAGGGCCCGTCGGGCCGCTTCGGCCGGGTCGGCATGCCGCTGGTGGTGCTCTTCCAGATCGTCACGCCCGTCTTCGCCCCGCTCATCGACGTCTTCACGGTCTACTCCATGGTCTTCGTCGACTTCGAGGCGGCCCTGCTGGCCTGGCTGGCGGTTCTCGGCATCCAACTCGGCTGCGCCGCCTATGCGTTCCGGCTGGACAAGGAGCGGTACCGCTACCTGCTGATGATGCCGCTCCAGCAGCTGGCCTACCGTCAGATGATGTACCTCGTCCTCATCCACTCCTGCATCACCGCCCTCACCGGCGGCCGCCTGCGCTGGCAGAAACTCAAGCGCACCGGCGAGGTAGGCACCCCGGCGGGAGTGAGCGGCTGATGACCTGGGACCAGCAGCAGAACCCGTACCAGCAGGGCTACGGCTACGACCACGGCGGCTACGACCACGGTGGCTACGGTCAGCAGCCGCAGTACGGCCAGCCGCAGTACGCGCAACAGCCGTATCCGCAGCAACAGCAGTACCTCGAGTACGGGCCCGCCCCGGTGGCGGAGCAGACGGCCCCGCTCCCGGCGGTGGAACCGAAGCCCGAGTACGGGGCGGCGCCGGAGCCGCAGTCTCCTGTCGAGGACCCGGAACCCGCTCCCGATCCGCAGCCCAAGCCCCCTGGCAGGGACCGCTACTTCGACACCCTCCGCGCGGTCGCCCTGATCCGTGTCGTCACCTATCACACCTTCGGCTGGGCCTGGTGCGGCATGGTGTTCCCCTCCATGGGCATCATGTTCGGCCTGGCCGGCACGCTGATGGCGAAGTCCCTGGAGCGTCCGGCGCTCAAGGTGGTCAAGAGCCGGCTGCGCCGCCTCCTCCCGCCGTTCTGGTTCTGGGGCCTGTTCGTCGTGCTGGCGATGCTGGTCCACGACTGGATGCCGGGCTGGCAGATCGTCTACTGGGTCGTGCCGCTCGGCGACCCGCCGGGCAACGCCTGGGGCGAACAGGCCTGGGAGATCCTCTGGTACCTGCGGACGTACCTCTGGTTCGTCCTCCTCTCCCCGGCCCTGCTGTGGATCTTCCGCAAGGCGCCCGTCCCGGTCCTCGTCCTCTCCCTCGTCCCGATCCTGATCCTGAACTTCGTCTGGTCGGGCCCGGACAACCGGCTCGGCAGCGCCCTGTGGGACCTGTCGACGTACCTCTTCTGCTGGATCCTCGGCTTCGCCCACCGCGACGGCGTGCTCCAGCGGATGAAGCCGGCCCTGGTGGTCGTCGCCTCGCTCGCCGCGATGGGGTACGGCGGCTGGTACGCCTTCTCGCACCAGGCCGACTTCGGCACCTACGACCTGGACGAGAACCCCCTCGCGCAGGCCTTCTGGTCGGCCGGGTTCGTGCTGCTGCTGATGTGGGCGAAGGCGTACTTCAGGATCGACTTCGCCTGGCTGACCCGCTTCCGGCGGCTGGACCGCACGGTCACCGTCTTCAACGCCCGCGCGGTGACGATCTACCTCTGGCACGAGATCGCGCTGATCCTGGCGGTCCCGCTGATCGACCAGATGTGGAACGTGCCCGCGTTCGAGAAGTGGCTCCCGCTGGACAGCCAGTGGTTCATGTTCGGCGTCGGCTGGATCCTGATCGCGGTGTTCATCCTGTTGTGCGGCTGGGTGGAGGACGTGGCGGCGAAGAAGAAGCCCCGGCTTCTGCCGTGACGGCGGGCTGCAAGAATGGCGAGGTGACCCGCGCCTCCCTGAACAAGCAGCCGCACGAAGTCGCCTCTATGTTCGACGACGTGGCGGAACGGTACGACCTGACCAACGACGTGCTGTCGCTCGGCCAGGACCGGCACTGGCGGAAGGAGGTCGCCCGGGCGGTGGACGCGCGGCCCGCGCAGAAGGTCCTCGACCTGGCGGCCGGCACGGGCACCTCCTCCCAGCCGTTCGTCCAGGCCGGCGCCTACGTGGTGCCCTGCGACTTCTCCCTCGGGATGCTCCAGGTCGGCAAGCGGCGCACCGCCTGGATGCCCTTCACCGCCGGGGACGCCACCAGGCTGCCGTTCAAGGACGACACCTTCGACGCGGTGACGATCTCCTTCGGCCTGCGCAACGTCCAGGACACCGACGCCGCCCTGCGGGAGATGTACCGGGTGACGCGGCCCGGCGGCCGGGTGGTGATCTGCGAGTTCTCGCACCCCACCTGGGCGCCCTTCCGGACCGTCTACACCGAGTACCTGATGCGCGCGCTGCCGCCGGTCGCCCGCGCGGTCTCCTCCAACCCCGACGCCTACGTCTACCTCGCGGAGTCCATCCGCGCCTGGCCCGACCAGCCCGCGCTGGCCGGACGGCTGCGCGAGGCAGGCTGGTCCAAGGTGGCCTGGCGCAACCTCACCGGCGGGGTCGTCGCCCTGCACCGGGGCTTCAAGGAGGCCTGAGCCCGCTTCCGGGCGGCCTGCGCCCCGTCCCGGGCGTCACCCGCCGATCACCTCGAAGGTGTCACCGGGCTGGTCCAGCTCCCGTTGCAGTCCGCCCGTCGGTGGCCGTGGGAGGCGCGGCTCGCGTACGCCTCCGCCGCCCTCGCCCTCACCGAAGTCGAACCACACGTACACCAACGAGTCCCGCGGCACCTCGGCACCGGGCTGCGGGAACTGGCGTACGACGTAGTCGACGACCGTGAGATGGAAGTCCGGCCGGTCCGGCGCGTTGAGGAACAGTCCCCGCGCCTGGGCGGTCTCGCGCGCGTCCATGGCCATCAGCCCTACCAGCCGCGGCACGCGCACTTCGGGTGTTTTGGGTGTTATATGCACAGATGTCACCCCCAGCGGTACTGGAAGGGTAACCCCCGGCATATGGCAGCCGGAAGCGCCAAGTGTCTTTCTGTAGCAGATCGTTACTCTGTGTCACCATCCTGCAGGTCGAGTCGGAAGCAGAGCGCGTCCTCCTGGAGCCGCGGGTGCGGGAACGTCTCCGCGAGCTCCATCCCGAGACGGCGGGTCACCGCGACCGACCGCTCGTTCCCCGGCCGGACCATCGCCACCACCTTCGGCACGCCCGCCGCCCGCAGCCGCTCCAGCGTCGTCAGCGCCGCGGCGGTGGCGTACCCCTTGCCCCAGTACTCCCGGCCCAGCCGCCAGCCGATCTCGATCTCGCCCTTGGGTCCCCAGTCCTGCGGCCACGGCTGGGCGCCGGTGAAGCCGATGACCCGCCCGGACTCGTCCGCCATCGTCCACAGGCAGAAACCGAACTCCGCGTCGTGCCGGCGCTGCCGGGCGGTGAGCTCCTCGTAGACGGACAGCTCCGCGGACCTGCCGCCGTGGAACTCCATGACGTCCGGGTCGTCGAAGACCCGGTACCAGGCGAACGCGTCCTCGTGCGTGGGCACACGCAGCCGTACCGCGGGGAGAGCTCGGTTCACAGGGGCAGCCCTTCAGCCGGGTGATCAGTACCGCTGAATAGACTGCCCATGTCCAGTGCCGGTCGGCACGCAGATTTCGAGCCTTGGGGAGACCCTGTCGTGACCGAGCCCCTCTCCGAAAACACCGCCGATGTCATCGTCGTCGGCGCGGGGCCAGCCGGCTCCACGACGGCGTACCACCTCGCCAAGTCCGGTCTCGACGTGCTCCTGCTGGAGAAGACCGAGTTCCCGCGCGAGAAGGTGTGCGGCGACGGACTGACCCCGCGCGCGGTGAAGCAGCTGGTCGCCATGGGCATCGACATCTCCGAGGAGGCCGGCTGGCTGCGCAACAAGGGCCTGCGCATCGTCGGCGGCGGCACCCGCCTCCAGCTGGACTGGCCGGATCTCGCCTCCTTCCCCGACTACGGTCTGGTCCGCAAACGCGACGACTTCGACGAACAGCTCGCCCGTCAGGCGCAGAAGGCGGGCGCCCGCCTCTTCGAGCGCTGCAACGTCGGCGCCCCGATCATCGACGCCCGCACCGGCCGGATCACCGGTGTGCACGCCAAGCTCGGCGAGGAGAAGCGCGAAGTCACCTTCCACGCGCCGCTCGTCGTGGCCGCCGACGGCAACTCCACCCGCCTCTCCCTCGCGATGGGCCTGCACCGCCGCGAGGACCGCCCGATGGGCGTGGCCGTACGGACCTACTTCACCTCCCCCCGTCACGAGGACGACTATCTGGAGTCCTGGCTGGAGCTCTGGGACCGCCGCGGCCCGCAGGACCGCCTGCTGCCGGGCTACGGCTGGATCTTCGGCATGGGCGACGGCACCTCCAACGTCGGCCTGGGTGTCCTGAACACCTCCGACTCCTTCAAGGAACTGGACTGGCGCGAGGTCCTCAAGGCCTGGTGCGCCTCCATGCCCGCCGACTGGGGCTACACCCCGGAGAACATGACCGGCCCGATCCGCGGCGCGGCCCTCCCCATGGCCTTCAACCGCCAGCCCCACTACACGCGCGGCCTGCTCCTCGTCGGCGACGCCGGCGGCCTGGTGAACCCCTTCAACGGCGAGGGCATCGCCTACGCCATGGAGTCCGGCCAGATCGCCGCCGACGTCATCGTCCAGGCGCACGCGCGGGCCACGCCCGGCCAGCGGGAGACCGCCCTGCAGCGCTACCCGCGCGTCCTCAAGGACACCTATGGCGGCTACTACACGCTGGGCCGTGCCTTCGTGAAGCTCATCGGCAACCCGAAGGTCATGCAGATCGCGGCCCAGCGCGGCCTGACCCACCCGCTGCTGATGAAGTTCACCCTGAAGCTCCTGGCCAACCTCACCGACCCGACCGGCGGTGACGCGATGGACCGCATCATCAACGGCCTCAGCAAGGTGGCCCCGAAGGCGTGAGCGCCGCTACAAGGTGAGTGCCGGCACGAGGTGAGCGCCGCCACAAGGTGAGTGCCGGCACGAGGTGAGCGCCGCTAGGCGGTGAGCGCCTCGATGTTGGCGGCTCTGCGGGCGTAGACCTCCTCCCGCCGGGTCGCCACCTGCCGCAGTGCCTCTTTCCGCTCCCGCCCGGAGAGCCGGTCGAGATACACGCGTCCGTTCACATGGTCGGTCTCGTGCGCGAGGCAGCGGGCGAAATACCCTGTTCCCTCCAGGGTGAGCGGATCGCCGTGCTTGTCCAGCCCGTGCACGATCGCGCGGTCCGGGCGCGGTACGTCCATGACGGCACCCGGCACCGACAGGCAGCCCTCGCTGTCGTCGAGCAGCCGTCGCCCGGCCGGGCCCTGCGTCTCCAGGACGGGATTGACGATGTGCCCGACATGTCGGACACCCTCGTCGTCGGGGCAGTCGTACACGAACAGCCGCAGATCGACCCCGACTTGGTTGGCGGCGAGGCCGGCTCCCTCGGCGATGTACATGGTGAGGAACATGTCGTCGATGAGCGCGGCGAGGTCGGGTCCGAACTCGGTGACGTCCCGGCACGGCTTGTGCAGGACCTCCTCGCCGGTCTCGGTGATCCGGCGCACCGAACCGCGCCGGGCCTCGGGGGCATGACGGGGGTAGTAGTCCATGGGGTTTCCCTGGACGAAGACGCGTGGCATCGCGGTGTCCCCTTCTCGGGTCTCGGGCCGCTCCGTGCGAGCGGCATGCATCGAGGATCCCAGGAGCCACCGGATCACGGGCAGGCCTGTGGAAAACCCTGGCGAGGGGGAGGGGGGCTGTGGAAAACCGGAGGCAAGGGTGACGATCCACGGCGGCAGGGCGGCCCGCGGCGGCAGGGCGGCCCGCGGCGGCAGGGCGGCCCGCGGCGGCAGGACGGCCCGCGGCGGCAGGACGGCCCACGGTGGGCGGGGGCGACCCGCGGTGGGGGTGGACCGCCACAGGGGTGCCGCAGGGCTGCCGCGGGCCGCCGTCCGCGGGACGACATGCCGGAAGGGCCGCTGCCCCCGAGCGGCTGCGGCCCTACCGTGCTTGTGCGATGCCCGAGTTGTATCGGATTATCTCAGGTCGCCCTTGTTGTCAGAGCACCCGCACCGCGCCGGTCGGCGGGTCGTACGACAGCGGGTGCTCCCCGACGCCGCTGGAAGGGTTCTGCGCGCCCACGAACATGCCGTCGCCGACATACACGGCCACGTGGTACGCACTGCCGGAGCTGCCCCAGTAGAGGATGTCGCCGGGCTGCAGGTTGCTCAGCGAGACCTGGGTGCCCTGCGTCGACTGGTCCTGGGAGACGCGCGGCAGGCTGACGCCGACCGACTTGAAGGCGGCCTGCACGAGACCCGAGCAGTCCCACGAGTTGGGGCCCGTGCCGCCGGAGACGTAGGCGTCGCCGATCTGTGCCTTCACGAAGGCGACCACAGCGGCGGCCGAACCCGTCGCCGTGGACGTGCTCGTGGAGGCGCTGGAGCTCGTGGAGGTGGCGCTGAGCGTGGTCCGCTCGGCGCTGCGCGAGGCGGCGCGCTCAGCGGCCTCCTTGCGGGCCTCCTCGGCCTTCTTCTTGGCCTCGGCCTTCTTCTTCGCCTCAGCGAGGTCCGACTTGGCCTGCTTCGCGGCCTTTGCGGCAGCCGCGTCGCGCTCGGCCTGGAGCGCGTAGTTCGCGGCGGCCTGCTGTGTGGCGTCGGCGGACTGAGCCACCTGGGTGGCCAGATCGGCCGTCAGGGTGGGCAGTTCGAGCGTCTGCGTCACGGGTTCGGCGGCACTCGCCGAGGCCGCGCCCGCCGCTGCCATGCCGAGGACGCCACTGGCAACTCCGGCGCGCACGGCGATGCTTGTCGTCGCGCTGCGGCGGGCTTTCCGGTGGCTGCGTATGTGAGCGGTGTGGGACATGGGAACAACCGGTACCAGGGGCTCCTTCATATCTTCAAGAAACGTGTGGTGCGCCACAGTTGTTCAATCGGGGCCGTGAATCCTGCGCTTGTCATTCCTTATTGACGCCGTAACGGACATTGCGGGCGCCCGTGATCACGCCTGTGATCACGTTCTTTCGCCATAACGTCCGAATTGCCCCCCACCTACCATCGGTTGAGATGATTGGCCAAGCCCGGTTCTCAGGGGCCTCTCATCAATGTGGCGGAGGTCACGGAACGGTTACCAGGAGGGGTGCGTCTCGTGCGCGGGTCGAGCCCGTCCGAGTTCGTGAACGTGTGCACGCGTCCACATCGCCCCTCGCGCCTCCCTCTGACGTGTGAACGCGGTCCTCTACCAAGACGATCCGTCCATCGCGAATTTGCATGCAGCGGAACC
The DNA here is from genome assembly GCF_053611365.1 of Streptomyces sp. NPDC054813. Taxonomy (NCBI): domain Bacteria; kingdom Bacillati; phylum Actinomycetota; class Actinomycetes; order Kitasatosporales; family Streptomycetaceae; genus Streptomyces; species Streptomyces sp. NPDC054813. Next base: position 171,927 of record NZ_JBSHAF010000003.1, read on the forward strand.
CTCTTGATATGGAGACGCCTCCTCTAAACCCCCTCCCGCCTGCGTCGACGGTTGAAAATGTCACCTCTGGTGATCAGGTGAACGCTTCGAGTGCGAAGATCACCACTCATCCGACTTCATGATCGATCGTCAGGTGGTGGAGATCACAAAGCTTGTGTAATACCCCGTGTCGCAGATCACAGAGCGACGGGCATAAGATGCGAGGCAGCTGGGCTTGTGACCTGCTTCACATGTTCGCGATCTTCGCCCGGGACGCGCGGGGTTCGTGTGACGGATGAGGCGAGTGGGCCCGGTCGAACCGCCACCAGTCAGTGCCGACTGAGAGGAGCGAGGAGCGGTGAACGCGTATGCGCCCATCCTCGTACTGGGAGCCCTCGGGGCAGGCTTTGCGATCTTCTCCGTGGTCATGGCCACGCTGATCGGTCCGAAGCGGTACAACCGCGCCAGGCTCGAAGCCTACGAGTGCGGAATCGAGCCGACCCCCACGCCGGCCGGCGGCGGGCGTTTCCCGATCAAGTACTACCTGACGGCGATGCTCTTCATCGTCTTCGACATCGAGATCGTCTTCCTCTACCCCTGGGCCGTCACCTTCGACGCCCTGGGTGTTTTCGGGCTCGTGGAGATGCTGCTCTTCGTGCTCACCGTCTTCGTCGCGTACGCGTACGTATGGCGGCGCGGCGGCCTGGAATGGGACTGAGGGGCTTTTAAGTCATGGGACTCGAAGAAAAGCTGCCGAGCGGTTTCCTGCTGACCACCGTCGAGCAGGCCGCGGGCTGGGTGCGCAAGGCGTCCGTCTTCCCCGCCACCTTCGGCCTCGCCTGCTGCGCCTTCGAAATGATGACGGCGGGAGCGGGCCGGTACGACCTGGCACGGTTCGGCATGGAGGTCTTCCGCGGCTCACCGCGCCAGGCCGACCTGATGATCGTCGCCGGCCGGGTCAGCCAGAAGATGGCGCCCGTCCTGCGGCAGGTCTACGACCAGATGCCCAATCCGAAGTGGGTGATCTCCATGGGCGTCTGCGCCTCCTCGGGCGGCATGTTCAACAACTACGCCATCGTCCAGGGCGTCGACCACATCGTCCCGGTCGACATCTACCTGCCCGGCTGCCCGCCCCGCCCCGAGATGCTGCTGGACGCGATCCTCAAGCTCCACCAGAAGATCCAGAGCTCCAAGCTCGGCGTCAACGCGCAGGAAGCGGCCCGCGAGGCGGAGGAGGCGGCGCTCAAGGCCCTGCCCACGATCGAGATGAAGGGGCTGCTGCGGTGAGCGACGCGAACGGCCACAACGGGGCCAATCCCGAGAAGGACCTCGCCGCCGACAACCTCCCCGGCCAGCGCGGCCAGGGCGGCGAGGAGATCCGCGTCCAGCGCGGCATGTTCGGCGCCAACAACGGCGGCGACACCTCCGGCTACGGCGGCCTGGTCCGCTCCGTCCGGCTCCCCGGGCCGGCGACCCGCCCGTACGGCGGTTGGTTCGACGAGGTCGCCGACGAGCTGGAGGGCGCCCTGGAGGAACAGGGCCTGCTGCCCGCCAACGCCATCGAGAAGACGGTCGTCGACCGCGGCGAGGTCACCTTCCACATCGAACGCGAGCACCTGCTGCGCGTCGCCCGCACCCTGCGCGACGACCCCGCGCTCCGCTTCGAGCTGTGCACCGGTGTCAGCGGCGTCCACTACCTCCACGACAAGGGCCGCGAGCTGCACGCCGTCTACCACCTGCGCTCGATCACCCACAACCGGCTGATCCGGCTGGAGGTCAGCGCCCCGGACGCCGATCCGCACATCCCGTCCCTGGTCTCCGTCTATCCGACCAACGACTGGCACGAACGGGAGACCTACGACTTCTTCGGGATCGTCTTCGACGGTCACCCGGCCCTGACCCGCATCCTCATGCCGGACGACTGGCAGGGCCATCCGCAGCGCAAGGACTACCCCCTCGGCGGCATCCCCGTCGAGTACAAGGGCGCCCAGATCCCGGCTCCGGACCAGCGGAGGTCGTACTCGTGAGCACACAGTCAGCATCCGCCGCGTCGACCGCCTCGGCGCGCGAGACCACCGAGGGCACCGTATATACGGTCACCGGTGGCGACTGGGACGAGATCGTCCAGTCCGCGGCCCGCGCCGACGACGAACGCATCGTCGTCAACATGGGTCCCCAGCACCCCTCCACCCATGGCGTGCTCCGGCTGATCCTGGAGATCGACGGCGAGACCGTCACCGAGACCCGCTGCGGCGTCGGCTATCTGCACACCGGCATCGAGAAGAACCTCGAGTACCGCACGTGGACGCAGGGCTCCGCCTTCGTCACGCGCATGGACTACCTGACGTCCTTCTTCAACGAGACCGCCTACTGTCTCGCCGTCGAGAAACTCCTCGGCATCGAGGACCAGGTCCCCGACCGCGCCACGATCATCCGGGTGCTCCTGATGGAGCTGAACCGGATGTCCTCGCACCTGGTCGCCATCGCCACCGGCGGCATGGAGCTGGGCGCCACCACGCTCATGATCTACGGATTCCGTGATCGTGAAATGATTCTCGACCTCTTCGAGCTCATCACCGGCCTGCGGATGAACCACGCGTACATCCGCCCCGGCGGACTCGCCCAGGACCTGCCGCCCGGCGCGGTGGACCAGATCCGCGAGTTCATCAAGAAGATGCGGAAGAACCTCCCCGAGTACGACAAGCTCGCCACCGGGAACCCCGTCTTCAAGGGCCGCATGCAGGGCATCGGCTATCTCGACCTGGCCGGCTGCATGGCCCTCGGTGCCACCGGGCCCATCCTGCGGGCCACCGGCCTGCCGCACGACCTGCGCAAGTCCCAGCCCTACTGCGGCTACGAGAACTACGACTTCGACGTCGCCGTCGCCGAGACCTCGGACGCCTACGGCCGTTTCCTGATCCGCCTGGAGGAGATGCGCCAGTCGCTCAGGATCGTCGAGCAGTGCCTGGACCGGCTCCAGCCCGGGCCGGTCATGGTCGCCGACAAGAAGATCGCCTGGCCCGCGCAGCTCGCCCTGGGACCGGACGGACTCGGCAACTCCCTCGACCACATCAAGAAGATCATGGGCACCTCCATGGAGGCCCTGATCCACCACTTCAAGCTGGTCACCGAGGGTTTCCGGGTCCCGCCCGGACAGGTCTACACGGCCATCGAGTCACCCAAGGGCGAACTCGGGGCGCACGTCGTCTCCGACGGCGGCACCCGCCCCTACCGGGTCCATTTCCGCGACCCGTCCTTCGCCAACCTGCAGGCCATCGCGGCGATGTGTGAGGGCGGCCAGGTCGCCGACGTCATCGTCGTCATCGCGTCCATCGACCCGGTACTGGGAGGCGTCGACCGGTGAACACCTCTTCTTCGGAGCGGGGCGTCAGCCTGGGCATGCCCGAGCTGCCCGCGCCCGCGTATCCGGACGACGTCCGGGCCCGACTGGAGACGGACGCGCGCGACATCATCGCGCGCTACCCCGACTCCCGGTCCGCCCTGCTCCCGTTGCTGCATCTCGTGCAGTCGGAGGAGGGACACGTCACGCGCACCGGGATGCGGTTCTGCGCCGACGTACTGCAGCTGACCACGGCGGAGGTCACCGCGGTCGCCACCTTCTACACGATGTACCGGCGCAAGCCCTCCGGTGACTACCAGGTGGGCGTCTGCACCAACACCCTGTGCGCGGTGATGGGCGGCGACGCCATCTTCGAGACCCTCCAGGAGCACCTGGGCATCGGCAACGGCGAGACCACCGACGACGGCAGCGTGACCCTGGAGCACATCGAGTGCAACGCGGCCTGCGACTTCGCGCCGGTCGTGATGGTCAACTGGGAGTTCTTCGACAACCAGACCCCGGCGAGCGCCCGGCGCCTGGTCGACGACCTGCGTGCGGGCCGGGACGTCGAGCCCACGCGCGGGGCCCGGCTGTGCACCTTCAAGGAGACCGCGCGGATCCTGGCCGGCTTCCCCGACGAGCGGCCCGGGGCCGTCGAGGAGAGCGGTAGCTCCGGACCCGCCTCGCTGGTCGGCCTCCGCCTGGCCAGGGGAGAGTCCGCACCCGCGCGCGTGGTCCATCCGCGCCCGGGGCCGCAGGGCCGGACGGTGCACGAGCCGTCGCCGGCCGAGCACCTCAGTTCCCATGACGCGCCGCAGGAGACCTCGGCCTCCGACCCGTCGCACCCGGCAGGGCCTGCCGCCGAGGAGGGGGAGTGATGACGGTGGTACCCGATCTCAAGGACACCAGCCCCGAGAAGCTGCTCGCACCCGTGCTGTCGGCCTTCTGGGACGAGGACCGGTCCTGGACGCTGGACGTCTACCGGCGGCACGACGGATACGAGGGCCTCCGCAAGGCGCTCGCCATGTCACCGGACGACCTGATCGCCTACGTCAAGGAGTCCGGACTGCGCGGCCGGGGCGGCGCGGGATTCCCCACCGGGATGAAGTGGCAGTTCATTCCGCAGGGAGACGGCAAACCGCACTATCTGGTTGTCAACGCCGACGAGTCGGAGCCCGGGACCTGCAAGGACATCCCGCTCCTCTTCGCGAACCCGCACAGCCTCGTAGAGGGCATCGTGATCGCGTGTTATGCCATCCGGTCGTCGCATGCCTTCATCTATCTGCGTGGTGAAGTCGTGCCCGTCCTGCGGCGGGTGCACGAGGCCGTGCGCGAGGCCTACGAGGCCGGCTACCTCGGCGAGAACATCCTGGGCAGCGGTCTCGACTTGGACCTCACCGTGCACGCCGGCGCCGGCGCGTACATCTGCGGTGAGGAGACCGCACTGCTCGACTCGCTCGAAGGCCGCCGTGGTCAACCGCGACTGCGTCCCCCCTTCCCGGCTGTCGAAGGGCTCTATGCCTGCCCGACTGTTGTGAACAACGTCGAGTCCATCGCCTCGGTTCCCGCCATCCTGCAAAAGGGCAAGGACTGGTTCAGGTCGATGGGGAGCGAGAAGTCACCCGGCTTCACGCTCTACTCGCTGAGCGGCCACGTCACCAGCCCCGGCCAGTACGAGGCACCGCTCGGCATCACCCTGCGCCAGCTCCTCGACATGAGCGGGGGGATGCGCACCGGCCACCGCCTGAAGTTCTGGACACCGGGCGGATCCTCGACGCCCATGTTCACCGACGAGCACCTCGACGTCCCTCTCGACTACGAAGGGGTGGGGGCGGCCGGTTCCATGCTCGGCACCAAGGCCCTCCAGTGCTTCGACGAGACCACCTGCGTCGTGCGCGCCGTCACCCGCTGGACCGAGTTCTACGCGCACGAGTCCTGCGGCAAGTGCACCCCGTGCCGCGAAGGCACCTACTGGCTGGTGCAGTTGCTGCGCGACATCGAGGCCGGCAAGGGCGTGATGTCCGACCTCGACAAGCTGAACGACATCGCCGACAACATCAACGGCAAGTCCTTCTGCGCCCTCGGTGACGGCGCCGCGTCCCCGATCTTCTCCTCGCTGAAGTACTTCCGCGAGGAGTACGAACAGCACATCACGGGCCGGGGCTGTCCCTTCGACCCGGCCAAGTCGACGGCCTGGGCGGACCGCCCGGAGGTGAACGCATGACCGTGACCACGAGTTCCCCCTCCTCGGGGGGGACGGCGGCGGTCCCGCCGCAGGACCTCGTCACGCTGACGATCGACGGCGTGGAGATCAGCGTGCCCAAGGGCACCCTGGTCATCCGCGCCGCCGAGCAGCTCGGCATCGAGATCCCGCGCTTCTGCGACCACCCCCTGCTGGATCCGGCCGGCGCCTGCCGTCAGTGCATCGTCGAGGTCGAGGGCCAGCGCAAGCCCATGGCGTCCTGCACGATCACCTGCACCGACGGCATGGTGGTGAAGACCCATCTCACCTCCCCGGTCGCCGAGAAGGCCCAGCAAGGCGTGATGGAGCTGCTGCTCATCAACCACCCGCTGGACTGCCCGGTCTGCGACAAGGGCGGCGAGTGCCCGCTGCAGAACCAGGCGATGTCGCACGGCAACGCCGAGTCCCGTTTCGACGGCAAGAAGCGCACCTACGAGAAGCCCCTCCCCATCTCCACCCAGGTGCTCCTCGACCGCGAGCGGTGCGTACTGTGCGCGCGCTGCACCCGGTTCTCCAACCAGGTCGCCGGCGACCCGATGATCGAGCTCCTGGAACGCGGCGCGCTGCAGCAGGTCGGCACCGGCGAGGGCGACCCCTTCGAGTCGTACTTCTCCGGGAACACCATCCAGATCTGCCCGGTGGGCGCGCTGACCTCGGCGGCGTATCGCTTCCGCTCCCGCCCCTTCGACCTGATCTCCTCGCCGTCCGTGTGCGAGCACTGCTCGGGCGGCTGCGCCACCCGCACCGACCACCGACGCGGCAAGGTCATGCGGCGGCTCGCCGCCAACGACCCCGAGGTCAACGAGGAGTGGATCTGCGACAAGGGACGCTTCGCGTTCCGGTACGCGCAGCAGAAGGGCCGCCTGGAGACCCCGCTGGTCCGCAACGCGCAGGGCGTGCTCGAACCCGCCTCCTGGCCGGAGGCGCTCGACGCGGCCGCCCAGGGACTGGCCGCGGCCCGTTCCCGGGCCGGTGTCCTCACCGGCGGCCGACTCGCCGTCGAGGACGCCTACGCGTACAGCAAGTTCGCGCGCGTGGCGCTCGACACCAACGACATCGACTTCCGCGCGCGCGTGCACAGCAGCGAGGAGGCCGACTTCCTGGCGGCCCGGATCGCAGGCCGCGGCCGCGACCTCGACGGTACGGGCGTCACCTACACCTCGCTGGAACAGGCGCCCGCCGTCCTGCTGGTCGGGTTCGAGTCGGAGGAGGAGGCGCCCGGCGTCTTCCTGCGGCTGCGCAAGGCCTGGCGCAAGCACAAGCAGAAGGTGTTCTCGCTCGCCACGCACGCCACGCGCGGCCTGGAGAAGACCGGGGGCACGCTGCTGCCGGCCGCGCCCGGCACCGAGACCGAATGGCTGGACGCGCTCGCGAGCGGCGTCGGCCTGGAGGAGCCCGGCACCCAGGCCGCCGCGGCGCTGCGCACCGAGGGCGCGGTGATCGTCGTCGGCGAGCGGCTGGCATCGGTCGTCGGTGGCCTGACCGCCGCCGTACGGGCCGCCACCGCCACTGGCGCACAGCTGGTGTGGATCCCGCGCCGGGCCGGTGAGCGCGGTGCGATCGAGGCGGGCGCGCTGCCGTCGCTGCTGCCCGGCGGCCGCCCGGCCACCGACCCACGCGCGCGTGACGAGGTCGCCGCCGCCTGGGGCGTGTCCGAACTCCCGCTCCGCTACGGCCGCGACACCGGCCAGATCATCGAGGCCGCCGCCCGCGGCGAACTCTCCGCCCTGCTGGTCGCCGGCGTCGAGGTCGCCGACCTGCCCGACCCCACGCGTGCGCGTGCGGCACTCGAAGCCGTCGGCTTCCTGGTCTCGCTGGAGCTGCGGCCCAGCGAGGTCACCGAGCGCGCCGATGTCGTCCTCCCGGTCGCCGCCGTCGCCGAGAAGGCCGGCACCTTCCTCAACTGGGAAGGCCGGGTTCGGTTCTTCGAGGCCGCGCTCAAGCCCGAACAGATGATCCGGCGGCTCGCGCCCACCGACGCGCGCGTGCTGCAGATGCTCGCCGACGCCATGGACGTCCACCTCGGCCTGCCCGACCTGCGCACCACGCGCGCGGAACTCGACCGGCTCGGCGCCTGGGACGGGCCGAAGGCCTCCGAGCCGCTGGAGACGGCGGGACCGCTGCCGCGGCCGGCGGCCGGGGAGGCCGTGCTCGCGGGACACCGGCTCCTGCTCGACCAGGGCGTCCTCCAGGAAGGCGACGAGGCCCTCGCCGGCACCCGGCACGCCGCTCACGCCCGCCTGTCCGCCGCGACCGCCGCCGAGGCCGGCATCGGGAACGGCGACCTGGTCGCCGTCACCTCGCGTGCCGGCACCGTCGAACTCCCGCTCAGGATCACCGAGATGCCCGACCGCGTGGTCTGGCTTCCGCTGAACTCCGTGGGCGGCGGCGTCGCCTCCGACACCGGGGCGCTGCCCGGCGACCTCGTCCGCATCGGCCCGGCGGCCACCGCCGGTGAGGCCCCCAAGGAGGTGGAGGCATGAACCCGTACCTCGCTGCTGAAGACCTCTCCATGTTCGGCCGCGACCCCTGGTGGCTGGTCGTCGTCAAGGCGGTCTTCTGCTTCGCCTTCCTGATGGTGACCGTGCTGGTCTCCATCGTCATGGAGCGCAAGGTCATCGCCTGGATGCAGCTGCGCATCGGCCCCAACCGGCACGGCCCCTGGGGCATGCTCCAGTCGCTCGCCGACGGCGTGAAGCTGATGCTCAAGGAAGACCTCATCGTCAAACGCGCCGACAAGGCCGTCTACATCCTCGCGCCGATCGTCGCGGCCATCCCGGCGTTCATGGCCATCGCGGTCATCCCGTTCGGACCGGCCGACAACGAGGTCTCGATCTTCGGCCACCGCACCACGATGCAGCTCACCGACCTGCCGATCGCGATGCTCTACATCCTCGCGGTCGCCTCCGTCGGCATCTACGGCATCGTCCTCGCCGGCTGGAGCTCCGGATCCACCTACCCGCTCCTCGGCGGCCTGCGCTCCTGCGCGCAGATGATCTCCTACGAGATCGCCATGGGCGCCGCGTTCGCGTCGGTGTTCCTGTACTCGGGCTCGATGTCGACGTCCACGATCGTCGACCAGCAGCAGGGCCGCTGGTACATCGTGCTGCTGCCGGTCTCGTTCATCATCTACGTCGTCACCATGGTCGGCGAGACCAACCGCGCCCCCTTCGACATGCCGGAGTCCGAGGGCGACCTGGTCGGCGGCTTCAACACCGAGTACTCGTCGATCAAGTTCGCGATGTTCATGCTCGCCGAGTACGTCAACATGGTGACGGTCGCTGCCGTGTCGACGACGCTGTTCCTCGGCGGGTGGCGCGCCCCCTGGCCGATCAGCACCGTCTGGGCGGGCGCCAACCACGGCTGGTGGCCGATGCTCTGGTTCGTCGCCAAGGTCGTCGTGCTGCTGTTCGTCTTCGTCTGGCTGCGCGCCAGCCTCCCGCGGGTGCGCTACGACCAGCTGATGAAGCTCGGCTGGAAGGTCCTCATCCCGGTCTCGGTCGTCTGGCTGATGCTCGTCGCCACCGTACGGACCCTCCGCAACGAGAACTACGGCTTCACCGACATCGCCCTCTACGTCGGCGGCGGAATCCTCGCTCTGCTGGTCCTGTCCTTCGTCGTCGACATGTTCCGCGACAAGGGCGGCAGGGAGGGCGCCCAGCCCGCCGCCGAGCCGGTCGCGTTCGACCCGATGGCAGGCGGGTTCCCCGTGCCGCCGCTGCCCGGACAGGAGCTGCCGCCGGTGCCCCGGCGCAGCCCGCGCCGGGAGCGGGAGCTGATTGTCAGTGGTGGACCGGACACTGTCAGTGACGGATCTACGGATGGAAAGGAGGCGTCCGATGGCTGAGGAGCCCAAGGAGACCGAGCCCGGTTTCCTGAACCCCGTGGCCGGCTTCGGCGTGACCTTCAAGGCCATGTTCAAGAAGCGGCTGACCGAGCAGTACCCGGAGCAGAAGAAGACCACGGCTCCGCGGTTCCACGGACGGCACCAGCTCAACCGCCATCCGGACGGCCTGGAGAAGTGCGTCGGCTGCGAACTGTGCGCCTGGGCCTGCCCTGCCGACGCCATCTACGTGGAGGGCGCCGACAACACCGACGAGGAGCGTTACTCGCCGGGCGAGCGCTACGGCCGCGTCTACCAGATCAACTACGCCCGCTGCATCCTGTGCGGCCTGTGCATCGAGGCGTGTCCCACGCGCGCGCTCACGATGACCAACGAGTTCGAGCTCGCCGACACCAGCCGCGCCAACCTCATCTACACCAAGGAGCAGCTGCTCGCCGGCCTCGAAGAGGGCATGGTCGACAGCCCGCACGCGATCTTCCCGGGCACCGACGAACAGGACTACTACCGGGGCCTGGTGACCGAGGCCGCGCCCGGGACCGTCCAGCAGGTGGCCGTCTCGAAGGGCGAGAAGCCGGAGGAAGAGGGGGTGGAGGCATGATGGGCCCGCAGCTCGCCGCCTACGCCACCTCCACCGGGGAGGCCTTCCAGTTCTGGGTCCTCGGCACCGTCGCCGTGATCGGCGCCCTGGGCACCGTCCTCATGAAGAGGGCCGTGCACAGCGCCCTCTGCCTCGCCGGCACCATGATCGTCCTGGCGGTGTTCTACCTCGCCAACGGCGCCTACTTCCTGGGCATCGTGCAGATCGTCGTCTACACCGGCGCGATCATGATGCTGTTCCTCTTCGTGGTGATGCTGGTCGGCGTGACCGCCGCCGACTCCCTGACCGAGACCATCAAGGGCCAGCGCTGGCTGGCCCTTCTCTGTGGGGTCGGCTTCGGCGTCCTGCTCTTCGCGGGTATCGCCAACGCCTCCCTCAAGAACTTCAACGGCACCGGCCAGGCGAACGCCAACGGCAATGTGGAGGGCCTCGCCGCCCTCATCTTCACCAAGTACGTCTTCGCCTTCGAAATCACCGGTGCCCTGCTCATCACCGCGGCCGTCGGCGCCATGGTGCTCACCCACCGCGAGCGCACCGAGCGCGCCAAGACCCAGCGCGAGCAGTCCGAACAGCGCGTCCGCGACGGCAAGCACCTGCCGCCGCTGCCCGCCCCCGGCGTCTACGCCCGGCACAACGCCGTCGACATCGCCGGCCTGCTGCCCGACGGCACGGCGTCCGAGCTCACGGTCAACAAGACGCTGCGCGACCGCGGCCAGATCCGTGACGTGTCCGCGGAGGCCCTCAACGACCTGCGGGCCCTGGAACAGCGCGCCGAGGAACGGCTGGAGCGGACCCCGATCGAGCCGGAGAACCTCAAGCGGCCCGAGGAGGCGTCGAAGTGAACCCGGTCTACTACCTCTATCTCGCCGCCTTGTTGTTCACGATCGGCGCCACCGGTGTGCTGATCAGACGAAATGCGATCGTCGTCTTCATGTGCATCGAGCTGATGCTCAACGCCTGCAACCTCGCGTTCGTCGTCTTCTCCCGCATGCACGGCAATCTCGACGGCCAGATCATCGCCTTCTTCACGATGGTCGTCGCCGCCGCGGAGGTCGTGGTCGGGCTCGCGATCATCGTGTCGCTGTTCCGTACCCGCCACTCGGCCTCGGTCGACGACGCCAGCCTGATGAAGCTGTAAGGGGTCGCTGAATCGTGGAGAACCTCATTGCGCTGCTGATCGCGGCGCCCCTGCTCGGAGCGGCCGTCCTCCTGGTCGGTGGTCGCCGCCTGGACGGCGTGGGCCACTGGATCGGCACGCTCCTGTCGACGACCTCCTTCGTGTTCGGCGTGATCCTCTTCGCGGACCTGCTGGGCAAGAACGCCGAACACCGCACCCTGATGCAGCACCTGTTCACCTGGGTCCCGGTGGCCGGCTTCCAGGCGGACGTCACCTTCCGCCTCGACCAGCTGTCGATGACGTTCGTCCTGCTGATCACCGGCGTCGGCTCGCTCATCCACCTGTACTCGATCGGGTACATGGAGCACGACGAGCGCCGCCGCCGCTTCTTCGGCTACCTCAACCTGTTCCTCGCGGCGATGCTGCTGCTCGTCCTCGCCGACAACTACCTGCTGCTGTACGTCGGCTGGGAGGGCGTCGGCCTCGCCTCGTACCTGCTGATCGGCTTCTGGCAGCACAAGCCCAGCGCGGCCACCGCCGCGAAGAAGGCCTTCCTGGTCAACCGGGTCGGCGACATGGGTCTGTCGATCGCGATCATGCTGATGTTCACGACGTTCGGCACGTTCGCCTTCGGCCCGGTCCTCAGCCACGCGACCGACGCCTCCGAGGGCAGGCTCACCGCGATCGGCCTGATGCTGCTGCTCGCCGCCTGCGGCAAGTCCGCCCAGGTCCCGCTGCAGTCCTGGCTCGGGGACGCCATGGAGGGCCCGACCCCGGTCTCGGCCCTCATCCACGCGGCGACCATGGTGACCGCCGGCGTCTACCTCATCGTCCGCTCCGGAGCGATCTTCAACGCGGCCCCGGACGCGCAACTCGTCGTCACCGTCGTCGGCGCCGTCACCCTCCTGTTCGGTGCCATCGTCGGTTGCGCGAAGGACGACATCAAGAAGGCCCTCGCCGGCTCGACCATGTCGCAGATCGGCTACATGGTGCTCGCTGCCGGCCTCGGCCCGATCGGCTACGTCTTCGCGATCATGCACCTGGTGACGCACGGCTTCTTCAAGGCCGGACTGTTCCTCGGCGCCGGTTCCGTCATGCACGGCATGAACGACGAGGTGGACATGCGCAAGTACGGCGGCCTGCGCAAGTACATGCCGGTCACCTTCATCACCTTCGGCCTCGGCTACCTCGCTATCATCGGTTTCCCGGGCCTGTCCGGCTTCTTCTCCAAGGACAAGATCATTGAGGCGGCGTTCGCCAAGGGCGGCACCGAGGGCTGGATCCTCGGCGCCTGCGCCCTGCTCGGCGCGGCCATCACCGCGTTCTACATGACGCGCGTGATGCTGATGACGTTCTTCGGCGAGAAGCGCTGGCAGCCCGACGAGCACGGTCACGAGCCGCACCCGCACGAGTCCCCGAAGGTCATGACCATCCCGATGATCGTGCTGGCGATCGGCTCGGTCTTCGGCGGCGCGTTCTTCAGTATCGGCGACCGCTTCCTGCACTGGCTGGAGCCGGTCACCGGTCACAGCGAGGGCGACTCCCCGCTGAGCGCGGCCACGGTCACCGGCGCCACCATGGTGTGCCTGGTCATCGGCGTCGGCATCGCCTACCTCCAGTACGGCCGCCGTCCCGTCCCGGCCGTCGCCCCGCGCGGTTCGCTGCTGACCCGTGCGGCCCGCCGCGACCTCCTCCAGGACGACTTCAACCACGTCGTCCTGGTCCGCGGCGGCGAACACCTCACCCGCTCCCTGGTCTACGTCGACCACACCCTGGTCGACGGGGTCGTCAACGGCACGGCGGCGGGCTTCGGCGGGCTGTCCGGCCGACTGCGCAAGCTCCAGAACGGCTACGCGCGCTCGTACGCGGTCTCGATGTTCGGCGGCGCTGCCCTCCTGGTCGCCGCGACCCTGCTGATGAGGGCGGTCTGATACCGATGTCCTTTCCTCTGCTGACAGCGACGGCGGCGCTCCCCGCCGTCGGGGCGGTCGCGACGGCCGCCGTACCGGCCGCACAGCGCACCGCCGCCAAATGGCTCGCGCTGCTGGTCTCGCTCGGCACGCTCGTGCTGGCGATCGTCGTCCTGGTCCGCTTCGACCCGGGCGGCGCCCGCTACCAGCTCACCGAGTCCCACGCCTGGATCTCGGACTTCGGTGTCCGCTACGAACTGGGCGTCGACGGCATCGCGGTCGCCCTGCTCGCGCTGACCGCCCTGCTGATCCCGTTCATCATCCTCGCGGGCTGGCACGACGCCGACCCGCTGGAGACCGGCAGCAAGCGGTGGCGGCCCACCCAGGGCTTTTTCGCCCTGATCCTGGCCGTCGAGGCGATGGTGATCATCTCCTTCGAGGCCACCGACGTCTTCCTCTTCTACATCTTCTTCGAAGCCATGCTGATCCCGATGTACTTCCTCATCGGCGGCTTCGGGGACCGTGCCCACGCGGGCTCCGACGAGAACGCGGCGGCCCAACGGTCGTACGCGGCCGTGAAGTTCCTCCTCTACAACCTGGTCGGCGGCCTGATCATGCTGGCCGCGGTGATCGGCCTCTACGTGGTCGCCGGGAACTTCTCCCTCGCGGAGATCGTGCAGGCCCGCGCGAACGGCTCGCTGCACATGGCGACCAGCACCGAACGCTGGCTGTTCCTCGGCTTCTTCTTCGCCTTCGCGGTGAAGGCACCGCTGTGGCCGCTGCACACCTGGCTGCCCAACGCCATGCAGGAGTCCACCGCCCCGGTCGCCGTCCTGATCACCGCGGTCGTCGACAAGGTGGGCACGTTCGCGATGCTCCGCTTCTGCCTCCAGCTGTTCCCGGAGGCCTCGAAGTGGGCGACACCCGCCATTCTCGTCCTCGCCGTGATCAGCATCATCTACGGCGCCCTGCTCGCCGTCGGCCAGCGGGACATCAAGCGCCTGGTCGCCTACGCGTCCATCTCGCACTTCGGCTTCATCATCCTGGGCATCTTCGCGATGACCAGCCAGGGCCAGTCCGGCGCCACCCTCTACATGGTCAACCACGGCATCTCCACGGCCGCGCTGATGCTGGTCGCCGGCTTCCTGATCTCCCGGCGCGGCTCGCGGCTCATCGCCGACTACGGCGGTGTGCAGAAGGTCGCCCCGGTGCTCGCCGGCACCTTCCTGATCGGCGGCCTGGCCACCCTGTCGCTGCCGGGTCTCGCCCCCTTCGTGAGCGAATTCCTGGTCCTGGTCGGCACGTTCACGCGCTATCCGGCCATCGGCATCATCGCCACCCTCGGCATCGTCCTCGCCGCGCTCTACACCCTCGTCCTCTACCAGCGGACGATGACGGGCCCGGTGAAACCGGAGGTCTCCGCGATGCCCGATCTGCGCGCGCGTGAACTCGTGGTCGTCACCCCGCTGATCGTTCTGCTGATCTTCCTGGGCGTCTACCCGAAGCCCGTCACGGACATCGTCAACCCGGCGGTCAAACAGACCATGTCGGACGTACACAAGACCGACCCCAAGCCCGCAGTGGAGGCGGCCAAGTGAGCGCAGCAGCCGTCCACAGCCTGTGGACAACCGCGGCCGAGCCGATCTCGAAGATCGACGCGCCGAAGATCGAATACGGACAATTGTCCCCCACCCTGATCGTGCTCGGCGCGGCGATCGTCGGGGTGCTCGTCGAGGCGTTCGTCCCGCGCAAGTCCCGCTACTACGCGCAGGTCTTCGTCTCCGCCGTGGCGCTGTGCGCGGCCTTCGCGGCGGTCGTCGCGCTGGCCGCGGACGGTTACGGCACCACCAAGGCGCACATCGCCGCCATGGGCGCGATCGCCGTCGACGGACCGTCCCTGTTCCTGCAGGGCACGATTCTGCTGGCCGGCCTGCTCGGCCTGTTCACCTTCGCCGAACGCCGCCTCGACCCGGCCGCCCACGGCAACCGCGTCGACTCCTTCGCCGCACAGGCCGCCTCCGTGCCCGGCAGCGACAGCGAGAAGGCCGCGCTGAAGGCCGGCTTCACCACCACCGAGGTCTTCCCGCTGCTCCTCTTCGCGGTCGCCGGCATGCTGGTGTTCCCCTCGGCCAACGACCTGCTGACGCTCTTCGTGGCCCTGGAGGTCTTCTCCCTCCCGCTCTACCTGATGTGCGCCCTGGCCCGCCGCAAGCGCCTGATGTCCCAGGAAGCCGCGGTCAAGTACTTCCTGCTCGGCGCCTTCGCCTCCGCGTTCACCCTGTTCGGCATCGCCCTGCTGTACGGCTACGCCGGCTCGGTGTCGTACGCCACCATCTCCCAGGTCGTCGACGGCACCGTCACCAGCATCGACCCCGCCCTCGCCGACACCATGGGCAATGACGCACTGCTCCTGATCGGCACCGCGATGGTCGTCATGGGCCTGCTCTTCAAGGTCGGCGCGGTCCCCTTCCACATGTGGACGCCCGACGTCTACCAGGGCGCGCCCACCCCGGTGACCGGCTTCATGGCAGCGGCGACCAAGGTGGCCGCGTTCGGCGCGCTGCTGCGCCTGCTGTACGTGGTCCTGCCCGGCCTGCGCTGGGACTGGCGGCCGGTCATGTGGGGCGTCGCGATCATCACCATGCTGGGCGGCGCGATCGTCGCGATCACCCAGACCGACATCAAGCGACTGCTCGCGTACTCGTCGATCGCGCACGCCGGATTCATCCTCGCGGGTGTCATCGCGACCTCGAAGGACGGCGTGTCGTCCGTCCTGTTCTACCTGGCCGGGTACTCCTTCGTGACCATCGGCGCCTTCGCCGTGGTCACCCTGGTGCGCGACGCCGGCGGCGAGGCCACGCACCTGTCCAAGTGGGCCGGCCTCGGCCGCCGCTCGCCGCTGGTCGCGGCCGTCTTCGCGGTGTTCCTGCTGGCCTTCGCGGGTATCCCGCTGACCTCCGGCTTCGCCGGGAAGTTCGCCGTGTTCAAGGCGGCGGCGGAGGGCGGGGCGGCCCCGCTGGTCGTCGTCGGTGTGATCTCGTCGGCGATCGCCGCGTTCTTCTACATCCGCGTGATCGTGCTGATGTTCTTCAGCGAGCCCAGGCCCGACGGCCCCACGGTCGCCGTTCCGTCACCGCTGACCATGGCGACGATCGGCGTCGGCGTCGCGGTCACGCTGGTGCTCGGCGTGGCACCGCAGTACTTCCTGGACCTGGCGAGCCAGGCGGGAGTCTTCGTGCGCTGACCGCTCCGGTACGGCCGTGGGGGGGGGGGGGGGGCGGGGGCGCGCCGCGCCGCCCCCCGCGGGGGGGGCGGGGGGGGGGGGCGCGGCGCGGCCCCGCGGCCGCGCGCCCCCCCCCGCGCGCGGCGGC
>NZ_JBSHAF010000003.1:188337-327244 GCF_053611365.1 Streptomyces sp. NPDC054813
CCCCTGCTTCTCTCCGCGCCCGGCGCCGCCCGGCGGGTTTATTTCGGCCGGCGACGGCCGGGCGCCGCCGGGGCCCCCGGGTTCCTCGCGTGTACGGGGGCCCCACGCGCGCGTGGGCGGTCCTGGGCCGCTGAGCCACGGGCTGCCGGCACCTCACGTGCCGCCGCGGCCGTGGCTGACGTGCCCGTAGCCACGGCCGCGGCCGTGGCTACGGGCACGTCACCGTCGGGTTCCACGGCGCGAACAGACCGCTCGGATTGTCCTTCCAGATCCAGGCGTGCAGCGTGTACACGGAACCCACACCGTCCAGATTCGCCGGCCCCTGGAACGTCTGCCCGAACAGCGTCGGCGCGGTGGCAGTGGTGTCGGCGCGCACGATCCACTCCACCCCCACCAGGGCACGGCCGCCGTTGCTGTCGGTCTCGTAGAGGAGACCCGCGGGCTCGGCCGGGTCGAGGCTGCCGACATGGGCGGGGTTCACGTAGTGGTAGCCCGCGCCTCCCTTGGCCGTCCCGGTGTCCTGGGCGCACTTGCCGATGGGCCGGTACCCGTCCGTGACCGCGAACGGCTCGTACTGGTAGTCCGCGGTCGCCGTGTACGTCGGGGTCAGATCCGTCCACACGAACGGGTCGGCCTCGGGGACGGGAGCCGCGTCGGCGGGAACCGCGGCCAGAGCGAACGGCACGGCCAGCGCCAGAACGGCGCCGGCGGTGCGGGACCTGAGAGACATCCTGATGCTCCTTGGGGCGGAAGAGGCACGCGAGTGCTGCGCCTCCGTACAGCGCGGGCCTCCCCGGTCCCGCCCGTGCAGCATGGCCCGCGCCGCTTCCGGGCCGCCACGCGAGGACGGCCAAAGGGCTGAACGGCCAAAGGACCGGGGACCCCGCCGGACCGGGGACCCCGCCCCGTGTCCCTCCTCGAGAGAGGGACACGGGGACGGAAGCCGGGAGGGACGCGGACGGCGGGCCTGTGGATAACTCCGGCGCTGTCGGTCCGTGCCCCTATCGTGGAGGCAGTGGTCGAGGGACGACGTACGGGGGACACGACGATGGGTGGGACGGGCGGAACCGACGAGATGCCAGGGACGACCGAGCCGCCGGGGACGCGGCAGACGCCCGGACCGGCGGACAGCGAGGCACTGGCCACGCTGCACAGGGTTTTCGGGTACGACGCCTTCCGGGGCGAACAGGAAGCGATCATCGAGCATGTGGTGGCCGGCGGAGACGCCGTCGTCCTCATGCCCACCGGCGGCGGAAAGTCGCTGTGCTACCAGATCCCCGCCCTGGTCAGACCCGGTACGGGCATCGTGGTCTCACCGCTCATCGCCCTCATGCAGGACCAGGTGGACGCCCTGCGCGCCCTCGGTGTGAACGCCGGGTTCGTCAACTCCACCCAGGACTTCGACGAGCGGCGCGTGGTCGAGGCCCAGTTCCTCGCCGGCGAGCTCGACCTGCTCTACCTGGCGCCGGAGCGGCTGCGCCTGGACTCCACGCTGGACCTGCTGGCCCGCGGCAAGATCGCCGTTTTCGCGATCGACGAGGCGCACTGCGTCTCCCAGTGGGGCCACGACTTCCGCCCCGACTATCTCGCCCTCTCCCTCCTCGGCGAGCGCTGGCCGGACGTCCCGCGCATCGCGCTCACGGCCACCGCCACCCACGCGACCCACGAGGAGATCACCCAGCGGCTGCACATGCCGGCCGCCCGGCACTTCGTGGCCAGCTTCGACCGGCCCAACATCCAGTACCGGATCGTCCCCAAGGCCGACCCCAAGAAGCAGCTGCTCACCTTCCTCCGGCAGGAACACGAAGGCGACGCGGGCATCGTCTACTGCCTCTCCCGCAAGTCGGTCGAGTCCACGGCGGAATTCCTGTCCCGCAACGGCATCGAGGCCGTCCCCTACCACGCCGGCCTGGACGCGGGCACCCGCGCGGCCCACCAGTCCCGCTTCCTGCGCGAGGACGGCCTGGTCGTGGTCGCCACCATTGCCTTCGGCATGGGCATCGACAAACCCGACGTCCGGTTCGTCGCCCACCTCGACCTGCCCAAGTCCGTCGAGGGCTACTACCAGGAGACCGGCCGCGGCGGCCGCGACGGCCTGCCCTCCACCGCCTGGATGGCCTACGGCCTCAACGACGTCATACAGCAGCGCAAACTCATCCAGTCCGGCGAGGGCGACGAGGCGTTCCGCCGCCGCGCCCAGGCCCACCTCGACTCGATGCTCGCCCTGTGCGAGACCGCTCAGTGCCGCCGCGGGCAACTCCTCAACTACTTCGGCCAGGACCCCGCCCCGGCCGGCTGCGGCAACTGCGACACCTGCCTCACGCCGCCGGAGACCTGGGACGGCACCGTCGCTGCCCAGAAGGTCCTCTCCACGGTGGTACGACTGCAGCGCGAACGCGGGCAGAAGTTCGGCGCCGTCCAGATCGTCGACATCCTGCTCGGCAAGCGCACCGCCAAGGTCATCCAGTTCGACCACGACCAGCTGTCCGTCTTCGGTATCGGCACCGACCTCGACGAGGGCGAGTGGCGGGGCGTCGTCCGGCAGCTGCTCGCCCAGGGGCTGCTGGCCGTCGAGGGCGAGTACGGCACGCTGGTGCTCACCGAAGGCAGCGGGACGGTACTGCGGCGCGAGCGGGAGGTTCCGCTCCGCAAGGAGCCGAAGAAACCGGTGGTCTCCCGGTCCTCGGGGACATCCGGATCCTCCGGGGCTTCCGGCAAGGGCAAGGCGAAGGCTGCCATGGCAGAGCTGCCCGAGGATCTGCTCCCGGCGTTCGAGGCACTGCGCGCCTGGCGTGCCGAACAGGCCCGCGAACAGGGCGTACCGGCGTACGTGATCTTCCACGACGCCACGCTGAGGGAGATCGTCGGCCGATGGCCCGAGTCGGTCGCCGAACTGGCCACCGTCGGCGGCGTCGGCGAGAAGAAGCTCATGACCTACGGGGAGGGCGTGCTCGAGGTGCTGGCGTCCCTGAAGACGCCGTCCTCCCCGGCCCCGGCCCCGGCCCCGGCCTTGGCTCCGGCCTTGGCTCCTGCGGCGGCGGGAGCCGGGGACGAGGACCACTGGCCCGAGATGGATGCCGAGCCGGAGCCGGAGGACTGGATATAGCCCGATCCGGCCGCGTGACGGGGGCCCTGCTCAGAGCCCCCGCGCCGCATACGCCCTGACGTCCGCGTCCGCCGTCGCCGTGGCCAGCGCCGCGCGGGCCTCCTCGATGCCGGTATGCCGGGTCAGGGCGACGACGGCCGCCTTGCGGACGTCGGCGTTCGGATCGGCAAGCGACTTGGCGAGGGCGGGAACCGCTACGGCGGCACCCGCCGCACCCAGCGCCCTGGCGGCACCGACACGCACCTGCCAGGCCGGCTCGGCCCGGTCGGGCACCACGGGCCGCGCGGGAGTGGCCGCCACCGGTCCGGTGGCCACCGGCGGCTCATCACCTCGGCGCAGCGCATCAGCTCGTGTCGGGTGCGGGCGTCCGGGGCAGCGATGTCGTCCTGTATCCGCTCGAAGGACTCCAGGGCGAGGGAGAGCCGGGCCCGCACTTCGGCGGGCCACGTAGCCTCGCCGTCAGACGGTTATGCCTGGACCATCGTGCGGGCCTGCTCGATCCACCCGGTCACGGCTTTGGCGCCGCAGCTCTCGGCGACCGCCTGCGCCTCGTCGAGGTGGTGGAGCGCGACCGATCTGTTCCCCGTCTCGGCCGCGAGGTAGGCCAGTGCCACCAGGCCGGCCGCTTCCCCGGGCCTGAATCCGATCGCCCGGCGCAGCGACACCGACTCGGTCAACCGTTCACGAGCCTGGTCGAGGTCGCCCGCGTCCTTGTCGGCGAAGCCGAGGTGGCGTATCGCGTAGGACATCGTCATCCGGTCGTCGACGGATTTCGCCAGTGCGTACGACTGCTCGAAGTACGGTCTGCCGGTCGCACCGTCCCCCTTCACCACCTGGTGCCAGCAGCCGATCCAGAACAACGCGTCCGCCTCACCCGACGCGTTCCCCAGCCGCTGGTACAGCTCGGCCGCCCGCTCGAACAGCACCAATTCCTGGGTGTTCTCCTCACGGTCGTTCAGGAAGCGCACATGCAGCACCTTGCCCCGCGCCATGGACAGCGGCGCCTCGACAGCGTCCAGCACGTCGTCGGACCGGTCCAATGCGGATGTGTCGCCGCCGAACATCGCCGCTTCGAAAAGCTCTCCCGCATGCGCGACCCAGTCCTGACCTTGCATGTCCGGCATGTCCTGCCCCTCCCCGTCGGACAATGGCAGTGCTGAGGCTATCCGCGCCCCCTGGCAGCCGCCGAGGATTTCGCGGACGGCGAGCCGCTCAAGTCCACCCACGACCCGCGCACAGGTCGTCCCTTGCGCTGCGCGGCCGTCGCCGGACTTCCAGCTGTGACAGAAGCCCTACCCGAGCGCCGTCAGACCCGGTGCGAACGTGATCAGCAGCGGCAGCAGGGGTACCAGCGCGGCCACCGTCGTCGTCAGCGCCCGCTGACGGCGCAGCAGCCGTGGCGGTGGTTCCAGGAGCCGGTCGACCCGCTCGCCGAGCAGCCGGCGGCTGGACGCGCAGGACAGGACCCCGCGGTGCTGGTTCAGTTCGATCAGGGCCAGTGCGGTCGTGAGGTGGCCACAGCGGCGGGACGCCGCGTCGTCGGCGGCGAGTTCGACGAGCCGGTGGGTCTGGTCGCAGAAGTGGGAGAACAGCGGCACCCGCGGGAAGCCCGTGGCCAGCGCACTGGACAGGTAGAGCAGCCAGTCGTGGTGGGCGCGCGCGTGGCCCCGCTCATGGGTGAGTACGGCGTCGAGCTGGTGGTCGGTGAGGCGGTGCAGCGCCCCGGTCGTCACGACCAGCTGGGGCGGATGCCCGGGCATCCACCAGGCGTCCGGGTATTCGTCCTCCAGCACCAGCATCGGCCCGCGTGCCGCAGGCAGCCCCGCCGGCAGTTCCGGTGCCCGTTCGCGCAGGTGAGCGCGGGTCTGGCCGCGGCGCCGCCGGGTCTCGACCAGCTCGCGGGCGAGCATCGCCGTCGTCCACGCGGCCCCGCACGCGAGCAGCACCGTGAGCGCTACCGCCCACAGGGGCGCGACGGAGAGGTCGTACGCCGCGGTGACCGCCGGTGGCGCCGGCGCGAACACCCGGTCGCGCACAGTGTGGAAGACGGCCGCCGCGCCCAGGACGAGCGCGGTCAGGCAGCACATCAGCACGGTGGCGACCAGGCACTGCCACACCCACAGCGCGACCACCGGCTCCCGCTCGGGCCACAGGGCCTGTACCAGCGCGCGGGGCGTGGGCACCGCGGCCGTCAGGGCGACGACGCTCAGCAGGAGCAGGCAGACGGTCATGCCAAGGCTCCGTTTCCCGATCGGAGGGGTGTGCGGGTGGCGGGTGGTGCGGGGTGATGCGCCGTTGCGCGACAGAGTGCGTACGCCGGCGCATCACGTGACACGTGCGCCGTCGCCTCGCATGGTGCGCGTGCGGGCGCATCGCATGGTGCGTGTCCCGTCAGTATGACGGGACGGGGTGCCCCGAGTCAGGTACCGACGAGGATCCGGGTGCCCTCCTCACCAAACCCCGGCGGACTGTGCGCCCTTACGGCCACAAGCGCCCCCGACCCGACCGCCCCTCACCCCGCCACGATCCGCCCGCTGACCTCCCCGAGTCCCACCCGGCTCCCGCCCGGCCCCGGCGCCCACGCGGACAGCGTCACCACGTCTCCGTCCTCCAGGTACGTCCGCTTGCCGTCCGGGAGTTCGAGCGGGTCCCGCCCGTTCCAGGTGAGCTCCAGCAGCGACCCGCGCTCCCCCGGTTCCGTACCGCTCACCGTGCCGGAGCCGTACAGGTCGCCGGTGCGCAGTGAGGCGCCGTTGACGGTCAGGTGGGCGAGTTGCTGGGCCGCGGTCCAGTACATGGTGGAGAACGGCGGCTCGGACACCACGTGACCGTTGATCGCGATCGACAGCCGCAGGTCGTACCCCGCGGGCTCCTCGGCGGAGTCGTCGAGGTAGGGCAGCAGCGGGTGCGTCCGCCGGGGCGGGGCGACCCGTGCGTCCTCCAGGGCGTCCAGCGGGGTGATCCACGCCGAGACCGAGGTGGCGAAGGACTTGCCGAGGAACGGGCCGAGCGGGACGTACTCCCAGGCCTGGATGTCGCGCGCCGACCAGTCGTTCAGGAGGGTGAGCCCGAACACGTGCTCCCGGTAGTCGCCCAGCGCCACCGGCCGCCCCTGCTGCGACGGTGCGCCGACGACGAAGCCGACCTCGGCTTCGATGTCCAGCCGGACCGACGGGCCGAACACCGGCGCCTCCGAGGGGTCCGATGACGCCTTGCGCTGGCCCGACGGCCGTACGACGTCCGTTCCCGACACCACGACCGTGCCCGCGCGGCCGTGGTAACCGATCGGCAGGTGCTTCCAGTTGGGGGTGAGCGGTTCGGCGGCGTCGGGGCGGAAGATGCGGCCGGCGTTCCGGGCGTGGTTCTCCGAGGCGTAGAAGTCGACGTAGTCGGCGACCTCGAAGGGCAGGTGCAGGGCCACCGCGGACAGCGGGTGGAAGAGGGGTTCGAGCACCTCGCGATGTGCGGGCACGGTCACCCAGGCGGTCAGGGCGCGCCTTACGTCCGACCAGGTGGTGCGGCCCGCGGCCAGCAACGGGTTGAGGGTCGGGCGGGCCAGCAGCGAGGCGTAGGGGGAGCCGAGCGCGAGAGCCGCGGCACCGGCGTCGAGGACGTGGTCGCCGAGGCGGACGCCAACCCTCCGTTCCGTGCTCTCGGGGGTCGAGAACACGCCATACGGAAGATTGTGCGGGCCGAAGGGGTCACCCTCGGGGACCTCGAAGGGGGGCAAGGGGGGCATGGGGTGGCTGCCTCGCTCTCATCCGTGCCGCGCCGGGCCGACTATGTGGTGACGTCGCTCTGGCGTTGCGCGGCATTCCATGTGGTCGCGCCACACGTTACGGGTGAGTTGGCTGTCGTGGCAGTGTCTAAAGAGTTCGCAATGTCCGAATAAGCCTTGTCGGAGGGGGCAATTCCGGCTTAGCGTCCTTTGGGGGACACGGACGGGGTGGGTCCGGTCCGTAGGGGGGACACGTGGGGGGACCCGTGGCCGGGAATGCCGTCAGCATGCCGTTCGATGCGGATCGCGACGTGCCGGGCCTGATTGTCAAGTTCGGCGACTATCCGCTGCATCACGGTGGGGTCGGCGCGATTCGCAGTCTGGGCCGCTTGGGCGTTCCCATGTACGCGATCACGGAGGACGCCTACACGCCGGCGGCCTCCTCCCGGTATCTCAAACGGGCGTTCGTGTGGCCGACGACAGGCGCCGAAGAACCGGATCATCTCGTCGAGGGACTGCTGCGCATCGGCCGCCGCATCGGCCGTCCGACCGTGCTGATCCCCACCGACGAGGAGGCCGCCGTCCTGATCGCCGAGCACCAGGACGCGCTCGGCGACCGTTTTCTCTTCCCGCGCGTGGAGGCCGCGCTGCCGCGCCGGCTCGCCAGCAAGCAGGGGCTGCACGAACTGTGCGTGGAACACGGCATCCCCAGTCCGGCGGCCGCCTTCCCGGAGTCGTACGACGACATCGTCGACTTCGCCGAGAAGGCCCGCTTCCCGATCGTCGCCAAGAACCGCGAGGCCTTCGTCCGGCGCAGTCAACCCGCCGTCAACGGCACGACGAAGATCGCCACTCGCGAGGGACTGCTCACTCTCGCGCGTGACTGGGGCACCCATCCGGGTGTCATCCTCCAGGAGTACCTCCCGAGGGAGGACGCCGAGGACTGGATCGTGCACGCCTACTTCGACGCCGACTCGAACCCGCGTGCCCTGTTCACCGGCGTCAAGGTGCGCTCGTGGCCGCCGCACGCGGGTATGACGGCGAACGCGTACGTCGTCGACAACCCGGAACTCGCCGATCTCGCCGCGCGTTTCATCAAACAGATCGGCTTCAGCGGCATCATCGACCTCGACCTGCGCTTCGACCGCCGCGACGGGCAGTACAAGCTGCTCGACTTCAACCCGCGCATGGGCGCCCAGTTCCGGCTCTTCGAGAGCGAGTCGGGGGTGGACGTGGTCCGCGCCATGCACCTGGATCTGACCGGGCGCCGCGTTCCGGAGGGGGAACAGCGGGCCGGCCACCGGTACGTCGTGGAGAACATCGACCTGCCCGCCCTCCTCGCCTACCGCCGCAGCGGCTACACGACGCCGCACGCGCCGGAGCGGCCGAGCGGGACCGAGCTGGCCTGGCTCGCGGGTGACGACCCGCTGCCGTTCGTCACGATGCTCGCCCGCTTCGTGCGTCCGGGCGCGAAGCACCTCTATCAGCTGTGGCGCACCAACCGCCGCGGCTCCGGCACCTCCACGAAGTAGGCGCCACGTTCCCGGGGAGGGACTTCGTGATCCAACCGGTAGCAGTCATCGGCGCCGGGCCCTTCGGCCTGTCCACCGCCGCCCACCTGCGGGCACGCGGCATCCCCGTCCGGGTCTTCGGCGACCCCATGGTCAGCTGGCGCGACCGCTTCGAGGGCAAGGTCCAGGTCCACGAGGTCGCCGGAGTGACCGGCGCCGACACCTCCGACGGTGCCCCCGTCCTCACCGTCCGCACCCACGACGGCCGTACCGACCGGCTCACCGCCGACCACGTCGTCGCCGCCACCGGCTACCACGTGGACACTGCGGCGATGGACTTCCTCGGCCCCGAGCTGCGTACCCGCGTCGCGGTCGGCCGCGGCGCCCCGAAACTCGGCGCCGGATACGTCTCCTCCGTCCCCGGCCTCTTTCACCGGCCTGCCCGCGGCGGCCTCGTACGGCCCGGTGATGCGGTTCGTGTGCGGTACGGAGTTCGCCTCGCCGCGTCTGGCCAAGCACCTGGCGGCCGCCCTCGCCTGACAACCGCCCCGGGGCCGGCCCACCACATGCCCCCGGAGCCGGGGCGTCACCCGTCCCGGGGCCGGGCTGCCACCCGGCCCCGGGGCTACGCCTGCTCGGCCGCCCGCTGCCAGGCCAGGAACTCCTCGATCAGCTCGGGAGGGTTGGCCGCCTCCGTGGCCTCGACCTCCCAGCCCGGGCAGTACATGTCGAAGACCACCACCGGCAGCGCCCGGCCGAGGGCCTTCTCGATACGGCCGCCGGAATGCAGATCCCGCGCCAGCCGTATGCACGCGTCGGCGAAGTGCAGCCCCAACAGGTCGTGCTTCGCGTCCAGTTCGGCGTCGTCGCCGTCCCCGTCGAACCAGAGTCCGAGCCGCCGGACCTCCTCGGTGTACAGCGCGCCGCCGACCGGGTCCTCGGGACAGTTGCCGAGCATCTCGAAGCCGTCGAGGAGCCAGCACGCGTAGTTCCAGCGCGCCTCGCCGGGGTCCGTAGGGTTCCGTTCGGCCTCGTACTGGCTCTCGGTGTTGTAGCCGATCGCCACGTACGGTCTGCGGTCGTCGTCCTCGACCCGCCAGATGCGGAACGACAGCGCGTAGATCTCCGGCCGCGGCTCCCGCGGGAACCGCTCCAGCACCCCGGTCGCCGCCTCCAGCAGGTGCGCCCGGAAGTCCCCCGGTACGTCCGTCACCACGCCCGCCCCCGTCCGATCGGTGCCGTCGACCCACCGCCAACGTAACGCGCCCTACTGACAACGCCCCATCACCGGGACGGCGGGCGCCACTTGAGGCCGGAACGCACAGTGAGTCTCAGCGGCGTGCTGTCCGTATTCTCTGATCATGGTCGCACCCACCCCGTACGCACTGATCGCCACCGACCTGGACGGCACGCTGCTGCGCGCCGACGACACCCTCTCGGAACGGTCGCTCGCCGCGCTCGCGCGGGCCGGCCGGGCCGGCGCCCGGCATCTCGTGGTGACCGGCCGCCCCGCGCCGAGAGTGCGCCCCCTCCTGGACGACCTCGGCTGCACGGGACTCGCGGTCTGTGGCCAGGGCGCCCAGGTGTACGACGCCGGCGCGGAGCGGCTGCTGTGGTCGGTCACCCTGGACCGGGAGCTGGCGGAGACCGCCCTCGGCAAGATCGAGGCCGAGGTCGGGCAGGTGTACGCGGCGGTCGACCAGGACGGCGTGGACGGGCTCACGCTCATCGAGCCGGGCTATCTGATGCCCCACCCCACGCTGCCCGCGCTGCGCGTCGACCGGCGCGACGACCTGTGGTGCGCGCCCATCAGCAAGGTGCTGCTGCGCCACCACACCCTGTCCGACGACGAGCTGGCGGCGACCGCGCGCGCGGTGGTGGGGTCGCTGGCGACGGTCACCATGTCGGGGCCGGGGACCGTCGAGCTCCAGCCGTGCGGGGTGACCAAGGCGACCGGGCTGGCGCTGGCCGCCGGCCATCTGGGGCTGAGCCCCGAACAGGCCGTCGCCTTCGGGGACATGCCCAACGACATCCCGATGTTCGACTGGGCGTCCTACGGGGTGGCCATGGCCAACGCACATCCCGAACTCAAGGCGGTGGCCGACGAGATCACCTTGTCGAACGAGGACGACGGCCTCGCAGTCGTCCTCGAAAGACTCTTCGACTGACGGCGCCGGTCAGTACGCGCCGTGCACGTTGTCCATCGAGCCGTACCGTGCGGCGGCGTAGTTGCAGGCGGCGGTGATGTTCGCGACCGGGTCGTAGATGTCGAACGACGTGCCGTCCACGTGGTAGGTCTTGAACGTCGGGTCGATCACCTGGAGCAGACCCTTGGACGGGATGCCGGCGGCCGCGTTGGAGTCCCAGAGGTTGATGGCCTGCGGGTTGCCGGACGACTCACGCATCACGTTGCGGTAGATGCCGTTGTAGCTGCCGGGGATGTTCTTCTCGGCCATGATCGCGAGCGACTCGCGGATCCAGCCGTCGAGGTTGTTCGGATACCCGGCGAGCGTCGTGGAGGCCGTCGAGGTGGTGGAAGTGGCGGCGGAGGCGGCGGTCGCCCCGATGAGCGGCAGGGCGAGAACGGCGGCGCCGGTACCCACGATGGCGAGCGTGCGGACAATGCGGTTACGGCGGGGACGGCGGTGCTGAACGGCAGCAGACATGTCGTAGTTCCTCTCCGTCGCCTGCGGGGTGAGCTGTCGGGTTCGGGCCCGGGGAGTGCCCGGTCGCGCCGCCCTGAGGCGAGGCGACTTCACCCCTAGCCGTTCCGGTACGACGTCGGTCGGTGACGTCGGTCGCCCGGTCCGGCGACTTACCTGGTTCCCCCGCTCCTGCCGTGCGAATGGACTCGTCGATGGGTCACGACGGGCGGTGGCAGGATTCGGCGTCCGCCCGGCGAGCCGGAACGTATGCGAGAGCAGATGTCCGGAACAAGTACCTGATGCACACAACACACCGATTGACCTTGATCTGAGTCGTATGGGGTGCTTGATCCTTTGCGATTGCCAAGCCTCAACTCGCCCACAGGGAAAGGGCAGAAAGGGTCGCCTTACCGCCTCTGTGGCACTCAGGGCCACGTGACCTACTTCACGAAACGGCAATTACGGCGAATCGGACAAGAGGGATTCGCGGAATCCGTTTTTCCGGGCATCGGTGGAAAAGCTCCTCGCTGCCATTCGTGTGGATTGCCCTGATTGAGGCGAGCGGAAGTGGCACGCGTCACAGGTAATTCAGGAGATTGTCCGAATTGCCTTATTGGGTGGAATTCCGGCTGGGCGTGGGTGCACGGACGAGCCCGACCGGGTGAGGGTCGGCGGCGGGGCCGTCCACCCGGTCCGTCTGGTTCATCCGGTCGGGCAAGTCTCCGGTCTCGCCCTCCCGAGAACTCCGTACGGTCCGGGTACGCGCGCGGGTGCGTGTGGTCAGGAGTACGCGCGCGTGCCGCTGATCGGGTGTCGCGGGGAGGCCGACACTCGGCGGCTCTGTCCCGCCCGGGCGTCTCGAAGGCGGCCGGTCGGCCCAATACCCCGGATCGTGCCGGGAGTTCGAACGCGACGGCTGTGCATGATGCCGGTCACGCCGGGGGCCGGGGCTGCGGGCTCGCCGACCCGGCTGTGGCAGGGCGCCCGTCCGCGCGCGCATGTCCTCCGTGAGGGCGGAACCTCCGCCGTACCGCGTGTCGTTGTCATGGCGGCCGTCCGTGGCTCGCGGGCCGCGGCGACCGCTTGAGCGGCTGGGGGACGAGAGTCGCCGTCCGGAGGGAGACGCAGCTGTCCCGGGGGGGGCGACCGCGGGAGACGCCGACTGCACCCACGCCCCCGTCGCGCTAGGGCCGCGCCGTCGGCCGACCGGCGGTCGCGGGTGCGCCCGGACCGTCGGTGGAGACATGTCCGTGGCTCATGGAGGACGGGTGGTGCCGGTGGGGAAGGTGTTCGAGGGACGGCCGTGGGCGGACTGGTCCTTCCGTGGGTGCCACGCGCGCGTGGGGCGACGTCAGGGCGGCGAAGGGGGTACGGAGGTCCTCGTGCGTGATCTTGTAAGGGGCGGACGGGCGGGTGCGGATCGGAACGGAGTGCTCCCGTCGGCTTTGGCGGACGGCGGAGGGGGTACCTCCGGGCAGGTGAAGTCGGCCGGCGAAGTTGTGGCCGTCCGTGGTCGGGGACCTGCCGGGCGGTCCGGCACCGGACCCGGTGGCGTCGCTGGTCCGGGACGGGGTTCGGGCTCCGGTCCGGGACACGGCTTACGCCCCGGTTCGGGACAAGCGTCGGTACTTCCTGTTAAGTCATTGGATGTCAGGTCGTATCGGCTGATCAAAAACATACCGGTCGTGATCCGATAGCGCCCGGGGTGTAACGGTGGGCGCTATCGGTGATCGAAACCTGACCGGATACGCTGACTTGAGTGATGGCAGCGACCTATCGACAAACCGTGTAATCGCCAGTGGACACCAGCAGACAGGAGACCCCTCGTGACCGTCGGGCCGTTCGGGCTGAGCGTGCGGGACCAGGCTCTGGAAGCCGATGTCCAGGCCGGATTGACGGCTGTCGAGGAGGGCTTGCTAGAAGCCACCAAAAGTGAGGTCCCGTTCATCACGGAAGCCGCGCAGCACCTCGTGCGGGCCGGCGGGAAGCGGTTCCGGCCGCTGCTGGTGATGCTGGCCGCGCAGTTCGGTGACCCGTACGCGCCGGGCGTCGTGCCGTCGGCGGTGGTCGTCGAGCTGACCCACCTCGCCACGCTGTACCACGACGACGTCATGGACGAGGCGGCCGTGCGGCGTGGCGTCGACAGCGCCAACACCCGCTGGGGCAACTCGGTCGCCGTCCTCACCGGTGACTTCCTCTTCGCCCGTGCATCGCAGATCCTCGCCGATCTCGGACCCGAGGCGGTGCGGGTCCAGGCCCTCGCGTTCGAACGGTTGGTGACGGGTCAGATCCTGGAGACGGCGGGGCCGTCGGACGGGCGTGACCCGGTCGACCACTACCTCGACGTGCTCGGCGGCAAGACCGGCTCGCTGGTGGCGGTCTCCTGCCGTTTCGGCGCGATGATGTCCGGCGCCGACGAGACGGTCGTGGACGTCCTCACCCAGTACGGCGAACGTCTCGGTGTCGCCTTCCAGCTCGCCGACGACGTGCTGGACATCGCCTCCGACTCCCACGAGTCCGGCAAGACGCCGGGGACCGACCTCCGCGAGGGTGTGCCCACGCTTCCGGTGCTGCGGCTGCGGGAGCGGGCGGCGCGGCTGGGCCTGGCCGAGGACATCGCGCTGTGCGAGCTGCTGGACTCCGACCTCACGGACGACGCGCGGCACGCGGAGGCCCTGACGGCCCTGCGGGCGCACCCGGCGCTGGAGCAGGCGCGCCGGGACACGGTCCGGTACGCGGAGGAGGCCCGGGCCGCCCTGGCCCCGCTGACGGAATGCGACTCCAAGGTGGCGCTCCTGGAGCTCTGCGACGCGGTGGTGCACCGGGCGGGATAGCCCCCTGGTCGCTCTGTCGACCCGGTTCCTCAAGGGGTGAGCCCAAGGGCTCACCCCTGTGTCGTACATCACATTGTTGGACTGAGTCCAATCTAGGATCCGTTCCGTACCTCTCCCCAGAAGCCGACGCAGGGGGCGTTGGCTGACATACGGGGAGAAAACGGAATCATGGTCATCAATGCAACGTGTCGCAAGACCCTCGTCGCCGCCGCCGTCACCGTGACCGCTCTCGGCGGTGCCGCCGTCCCGGCGTCCGCCGCCGGCCACGGCTCCACCGGCCACAGCTCCATCACTCACGGTTCCACCGGCTCCGTCGTTCTCGTCGCCGGCCTGCGCGGCGCCAACGAGGTGCCCGTCGCCGGTGGGGCCGCCGTCGGGGACAAGGACGGTGCGGCGCTGGAGTTCATCCAGGTCAAGGGGGACAAGGTGACCGTCGCCGTGACCTGGCGCGGCACTGGCAGGCCGACCGACCTGCACATCCATCAGGGCGTCAAGGGCGCCAACGGCGGGGTGAAGATCGACTTCGGGAAGCTGCTGAAGAAGGCCAAGGGCCACAGCGTCACCGGCAGCGTCAAGGTCACCGACAAGGCCCTGCTCAAGCAGCTCACCACCGACCCCGGCGGCTTCTACGCCAACCTGCACACCGCCCGGTTCCCGGGCGGGGCGGTCCGCGGCCAGCTGCACGCCGTCACCACCGTCACCGACCTAAGGGGCGGCGGCCTCCAGGCCTCCGTCGTCACCGGCAAGCAGATCTACGAGTGCAAGGCGGCCGACGGCGGCGGCTACGCCTTCGCCCAGCGTGACGTCAGCGCCAAGCTCGGCGGCGGCATCCGGCATTCCTTCGTCGCCCCCGGCTCCGGCACCCCGCAGTGGGTCGCGCCCGACGGCAGTGCGGTCACCGGAGCGGTCCTGACCAAGACGCCGAACGGCGACGGCAACATCCCCGAGCTGGACCTCAAGGCCACGCAGTCGGGCAAGAAGCACGGCCTGCTCGCCCACACCGGGGAGGTCCTGCGCCTGAACGCCGTCGGCGGCGTCGCCCCGGCCGGCTCCTGCACCCCGGGTGCCGTGGTCGGCGTCCCCTACCGGGCCGACTACGTGTTCGTGCAGCAGCACTGAGCGAACGGAGTACGTGACAGACAGTGACAGGAGGCGCCTTCGCCGCACGACCCCTACGGGTCGGGGGAGGCGCCTCCACCCTTGTGTCATACCGGAGGCGTACGCGGAGTTGGCTCCCGGGTCTGACGCTTGAGAGGCCCGGATTTGGTGAGATGGAAACCACGGAAATCACCACCACTCACCGATTCGGGTGAGAATGGCGGCTCAGGGTGGGACACGTGCGAGCACAGCCGCCGCCGACGACGGAGGTAAGGCACACATGGCACCGTACGAAACCGAGGACAGCACGGGAGCAGCGCAGGCCGACGACGAGCTGCGCGCCGAGCGGCGGCGCAAGGCCGCGCGATACGTCGTCCCGGTCGCGGTCATGGGAGTGGCCGCGGCCACGATCGGCCTGGTCCCGGCGCTCGCCGACTCCGGCGACCCCGACCTGCCGAAGATCACCGCTCAGGAACTCATCGACAAGATCGCCAAGTCGGACGTGCAGCAGCTGTCCGGCACCGTGAAGATCAGCACCGATCTCGGCCTGCCCGACCTCGGCGGTCTGGAGAGCGGCCTGATGTCCGGCGCGGCCCAGGGCGGCGACGGCTCGTCCGCCGACCCGTCGACCAAGCTCACCGAGCTGGCTTCCGGCACCCACACGCTGCGCGTGGCCGCCGACGGCCCCGAGAAGCAGAAGGTGTCGCTGCTGGAGAGCGGCGCCGAGTACAGCCTCATCCACAACGGCACGGACGTGTGGGGCTACGACAGCAAGTCCAACGAGGTCTACCACTCCACCGCCGCCGACTCCGGCAAGGCCGAGCAGCACGAAACCCCGGCCACGCCCAAGGACTTCGCCGACGAGGTCCTCAAGTCGGTCGACGACACCACGTCGGTGAAGGTCGACGGCACCGCCCAGGTCGCCGGCCGCGACGCCTACCGGCTGGTCGTCAAGCCCAAGCAGTCCGGTACGACGGTCGGCGCGATCAGCATCGCGGTGGACGCCAAGACCGGTACCCCGCTGAAGTTCACGCTCACCCCGTCGAGCGGCGGCGCGGCCGTGATCGACGCCGGCTACACCCAGGTCAGCTTTGCCAAGCCGGCCGCCTCGACCTTCGCTTTCACCCCGCCCAAGGGCGCCAAGGTCACCGAGGGCGACCGCCTCGACAAGGCGAACAAGGCAGAGAAGGGCGACAAGGGCGACAAGATCACCAAGGCGCCCGGCCAGAGCACTCCCGAGGAGCTCGGCAAGAACGGCTTCGACGTGCTCGGCAAGGGCTGGAACTCCATAGCCGTCATCGACACCGGCAACAAGGGCGGGCTGCCCAGCGGCTCCGCTTCCGGCGGTGGTGACCTGGGCGGCTTCCTCGGCTCGCTCGGCGACCCGGTCTCCGGAAAGTTCGGCAAGGGCACGGTCTTCTCCACCCGGCTGATCAACGCCCTGATCACGGACGACGGCAAGGTGTACGTCGGCGCGGTGGACAAGGCGGCGCTGGTGAAGGCGGCGAACGCGGGGTAACAAGGGCGGGACGGGTGCCCCGTCCCCCCTGCCGCACGACGAATCGAGGGAGCCGATGGACCGACCGTCCGCCACGGAGCAGGAGTCGGACGAGCAGGGCCAGGGCGACACGGGCCAGGACGACCCGGCACGCGCGGGTGTCATCGACACCCGCGGCCTCACCAAGCGCTACCCCGGCGGACAGCTCGCCGTGGACGGTCTCGACCTGACCGTCCCGGCGGGCAGTGTCTTCGGCTTCCTCGGTCCGAACGGCTCCGGCAAGACCACCACCATCCGCATGCTGATGGGCCTGATCACGCCCACCTCGGGCACGGCCCGTGTCCTGGGCCGTCCGATGCCGCGCGCCTCCCGTGTCGTACTGCCCCAGGTCGGGGCCCTCATCGAGGGCCCGGCGCTGTACGGCTTCCTCTCCGGCCGCGACAATCTGCTGCGGTACGACTCCGCCGACCCGACCGCCGACCCGCGCACCCGGCGTACCCGCGTCGAGGCCGCGCTGGACCGGGTGGGCCTGACGGCGGCCGCCGCGAAGAAGGCGAAGGCCTACTCCCTGGGCATGAAGCAGCGCCTGGGGCTGGCCGCCGCACTTCTCCAGCCCCGCAAGCTGCTGGTCCTGGACGAGCCGACCAACGGCCTCGACCCACAGGGCATGCGGGAGATCCGTTCCCTGGTGCGCGAGCTGGCAGGGGATGGCACGACCGTCTTCCTCTCCTCCCACCTCCTCGACGAGATCGAGCAGGTCTGCACCCACGCGGCCGTGATGGCGCAGGGCCGGCTGATCACCCAGGGCGCGGTGGCCGACCTGGCGGCCGGGGCGCGCGGCCGGCTCGTGGTGACCACCCCGGACACCGGCGAGGCGGCCCGGATACTCAAGGAACAGGGCATCGCGGACGTCGTCATCACCGAGGACCGGGTCACCGGCGAGCCGCCCGAGCGCGACCTCGCCGAGGTCAACGCGGCGCTCGTTGCGGCGGGCGTGCGGGTACGCGGCTTCACACTCGAACGGGCCTCGCTGGAGGACGCGTTCGTGGCCCTGACCGGGGAGGGATTCGATGTCGCAGGCTGACGTGGCGGTCGTGGAAGGACCGGCCGCACGGCCGAACCCGCTGTGGACCCTCGGCCTGCTCCGCAGCGAGCTGGCCGTCACCCTGCGGCGCTGGCGCACCCTCGCGCTGCTCGGCGTACTGGCAGCGGTGCCGGTCCTGGTCGGGGTCGCCGTCAAGATCGAGACGCAGGGCGACGGCCAGGTCGGCGGAGGCGGGGGCGGCGGCCCGGCGTTCATCGCGCAGATCACCAACAACGGACTGTTCCTGGTGTTCACGGCACTGGCCGCGACCCTCCCGTTCTTCCTGCCGATGGCCGTCGGTGTGGTGGCCGGGGACGCGATCGCCGGCGAGGCCAACGCGGGCACCCTGCGCTATCTGCTGGTCGCCCCGGCCGGCCGCACCCGCCTGCTGCTCACCAAGTACGCGACGACGATGGCCTTCTGCCTGCTGGCCACCCTGGTGGTGGCCGCCTCCGCCCTCGCCGTCGGTGCGATCCTCTTTCCGCTCGGCGACCTGACCACCATCTCCGGCACCCAGATCTCGTTCACCGAGGGCCTCGGCCGGGCCCTGCTGATCGCCCTGGTGGTGGCGGCCTCCCTGACCGGCATAGCGGCGCTGGGCCTGTTCGTCTCCACGCTGACCAGCAGCGGCATCGCGGCGATGGCGACCACCGTCGGTCTGCTGATCACCGTCCAGATCCTCGACCAGATCCCCCAGCTGCACGCGCTCCAGCCGTACTTCTTTTCCCACTACTGGCTGTCCTTCGCCGACCTGGTGCGCGATCCCGTCTACTGGGACGACCTGGTCAGAAACCTGGAGCTGCAGGCCCTGTACGTGGCGGTGTTCGGGTCGGCGGCCTGGGCGCGGTTCACGACGAAGGACATCACGGCGTAGCGGCGGCGGACGTCTCGTCCACCGCGAAGCGGGCCAGGGGCGCCTCCCCGGCGAAGAACTCCTTGGCCCGCGCCAGCGCCTCGGTGTCCTTGAGGACATCCCCTCGCGCGCTGCCGTTGCCGAGCAGCACCCCGCCGAAGCGCATGCCCAGGTAGGCGGCCGAGTTGTGGAGCAGTCCGGCGTACGGGTCCGCGACGGACGGCTCGTCGTCCGCCAGCGCGGCCACCCCCCACAGGGTGCGCCCCGCCAGGGCCGCCTTGAAGTCGAGACCGGGGGTGCGCAGCCAGCCCGACCAGTAGTCCAGGTAGCGCTTGGTGAGACCGGACACCGAGTACCAGTACACCGGCGAGGCGATCACGATGTCGGTCGCGGCGAGCGTGGCGTCGAGCAGCAGGCCGGTGTTGGTGTGCGAGGGCGCCCGCACGTGGTCGGCGTCGCGTCGCAGATCCACGAAGTCCGGCAGCGGATGGTCGGCCAGGCTGATCCACCGCTGTTCGACGTCCTCGGGCAGCTGTTCGGCGGCTCGTCGTGCCAGGAGTTCGGTGTTGCCGTCGGGACGGGAACTGCCCAGCACGAACAGGAAGCGGCGAGTCACGAGATCCCCCAGGTGAGCGGCGTGCAGTGGATAAAGCTGTCTGCATCTTATGCGTATGCATTCACTCTGACCAGGGGTGCCACCGCCGGACCGGACACCGGATGGCCCCCTTCCTGATGCGAGGCTGTGACGTCGCGGTGACGCGTGGGCCGAGGGGAGCGGCCAGACTTGACCGTACGCACGGGTACGACCGGACGGTGACGCCGGGGGAATGAGGGCCGATGTCCCGACTCAGCCGCGAGACGAAGCGGGAAGCTCAGCAGACCGACCGGTCGGCGGAACCGGTCGAGGTCCGCGTGACAGGCGGCGCCGCGACCGTGGACGGCGTACCGCTGTTCCCGGCGCCCGGTGAAGAGCCCCAGCAGGCGGTCCTCAACCATCTCCAGCGCCTCGCCCGCACCACCGGCCGTCCCGTCCTCGCCACCGTCCACGACAGCCGCATCGGCTACGTCGTCCGCCTCCAGGTGAACCTGGACGGCTCCAGCAGCTTCACCGGCGATCCGGTACGGATGGCCCTGCCCGGTACGCCGAACGCGCCCGTCCTCCCGGAGCCGGCGCAACAGCCCCGCCGGGACAGGCCGACGCATCTCCTGCACGCCGTCGACGAGCCGCCGGCCGCAGAGCCGCCTGCCGCAGACGGGCCGGTCGCGGACGGGCCGGTCGCGGAGGGGCCGGTCGCGGAGGTGGCGGGCGTGCGGGTCGCGGAGGCGGCGGTCACGACCACGGCAGCCACGGAAACGGCTCCCGTGCACCCGCTGCGGGCGGTCCCGGCACCGCCGGTAGCAGCACCGCCGGTAGCGGCACCGCCGGTGCCGGGTACGGTCCAGCCGCCGACCGGAGTGTTCGGCCCGCCGCCCGTCATGGACGGAACCCCCGCCCCCGCCGTCGTAACCGCCCCCGCTCCCGCCGTCGTCCCCGCTCAGGCCGTCACCGGGCCTCGGCAGGCGCCTAGGACCGCCCCTCGCGTCGAGTCTCTGACAGAGCCCCTCATGGAGTCCCGCGTAGAGCTCCTTGTGGAGCCCGAGGCCGCCGCCCGCGTCTTCGACCCCGATCCCAGGCACACCCCGGCCCGCGGTTTCGACGCCGTCGCCGAGGAGGTGCTCGGGGACGAGCCGGTGACCGTGACGGCGGAGGGGGCCGCGCTGCTCACCGAGCCGGTGTCGCGGATCAACGAGGCCGTCCGGGCGGGCCGTATCGAAGCGGCGGCCGAACTTGCGGAGCGCACCGTCGCCGAGGCCTCCGCGACACTCGGCGACGGTCACACCGAGGTGCTGCACCTGCGCGAGCTGACCGCGTACATCGCCTACCTGGCGGGCGACCCGCTGCGCGCCTTCCACCTCTCCCTCGACCTGGCGCGGCAGCACCGGCAGGCCCGGGACGGCGAGGGAGCGTACGGGAACGTGCGGAGCGCGGCCACCGCCTGGCGCGCGGTGCGCGACCCGGAGCACGGGCTGCGCCTCGGCCGCGACCTGATCGACCTGTGGGCGCAGCTCACCACCGAGGACGGCCCGGCCGCCGACGACCCGGAGGAACTGGATTCCGCCCGCGCCCGGATGGCCCGCCTCAGCGAACGAGCCCGCCGCGCGGCCGAGAACGCCTGAGCGTCAGTCGGGTCGGTCGGCAGCCGGCAGTGTCAGCCGGTCACTGCACGCAGAACTCGTTGCCCTCCGGGTCGGCCAGCACCGTCCACTCCCCGGCCGGCTCGGACACATGGCGCACCACCGTTGCGCCCAGCCCTTCGAGCCGCGCCACCTCCTCCGACCGCTTGCCCGCCCCGGCGTGCAGGTCGATGTGGAGCCGGTTCTTGCCGGACTTCCCTTCCGGTACCCGCTGGAACAGCAGCCGCCGTCCCAGCCCGGTCCCGCGCTCCTGGTCGAACGGATCGTCCGGATGCCGTACGGCGATCAGGTCACGGAAGGCGGCACGGCCGTGGTACTCCACGGTCGCCGCGCCGGGCAGTGCACCCAGCTCCAGCAGGCGTTCGACGAACGCGCTGTTGTCCTCGGGCACATAGTGCAGCGCGGCGGCCCAGAAGTCGGCCTGTGCGTGCGGGTCGCGGGCGTCGACGACGAGCTTCCAGTGCAGGGGTGCGGGCGTCTGCGTCATGGCGCCCACTTATAGCCGACGGCCGTGGGCCTCACACCTGACTTCTGGGAGTCTCCGCGGCCGTCGTCACCGGCCGTGGTACAGCCGCCGCCGCGAGCGCACGCGCGGACCGGTGGGCGGTGCGCAGCGCGTCCCAGGAGAGCAGGGCGAGGGCGACCCAGACCAGGGCGAAGCCGGCCCAGCGCTCGGCGGGCATCGCCTCGTGGAAGTAGAGGATGCCGAGCAGGAACTGGAAGACCGGCGCCAGGTACTGCAGCAGCCCGAGCGTGGAGAGCGGGACGCGGATCGCGGCGGCGCCGAAGCAGACCAGCGGGAGCGCGGTGACGATGCCGGTGGAGGCCAGCAGGGCGGCGTGCCCGGGCCCGTCGTTGACGAAGCTGGACTCGCCGTGGCCGGCCAGCCACAGCAGATAGCCGAGCGCGGGCAGGAACTGGATCGCCGTCTCCGCCGCGAGTGACTCGATGCCGCCGAGGTTGACCTTCTTCTTGACGAGTCCGTAGGTCGCGAAGGAGAAGGCCAGGACGAGTGAGATCCACGGCGGCTGCCCGTAGCCCACGGTCAGTACGACCACGGCGGCGAAACCGACGCCCACCGCCGTCCACTGGGCGGGCCGCAGCCGCTCCTTCAGCAGCAGCACACCCATGGCGATGGTCACCAGGGGGTTGATGAAGTAGCCGAGTGAGGCCTCGACGACGTGCCCGGCGTTCACGGCCCAGATGTAGACGCCCCAGTTGACGGTGATCACGGCGGCGGCGACCGCCACCAGCGCCAGCCGGCGCGGCTGCCGCAGCAGCTCGCCGGCCCACGCCCAGCGCCGTACGAAGGCCAGCGCGACGGCGACGAAGACCAGGGACCACGCCATCCGGTGGGCCAGGATCTCCAGCGACCCGGCGGGCTTGAGCAGCGGCCAGAAGAGGGGGACCAGGCCCCACATCCCGTAGGCGGCGAAGCCGTTCACCAGCCCTGCCCGCCGCTCACCCCTCGATATATCGGCCACCGGCCCTCCTTACGCCCTCACGCCCAGCTCCAGCACACCGGGACGAAGGTAGCGCCGAGCACCCCCGTCTGTCATGGCCGTATCGGCATACGGTCATGACAGACGGGGGTGTAGGCCCTCAGGCCCCCTCAGGCGCCTCAGGCCTCGCAGGGCCTGCCTGGCTCAGGGCCTACTTCAGCGCGTCCGCGACGGCCTCGGAGATCGGGGAGGTCGGGCGGCCGGCCAGGCGGGAGAGGTCGCCGGAGTCGACCACCAGCTCGCCCTTGGCGATCGACGCGTCGACGTCGACCAGGATCGCGGCGAACATCTCCGGCACCCCGGCGCCGGTCAGGATGGACTGGAGCACCTCGCCGGGCACGGAGTTGTAGGCGATCTCCTTGCCGGTCTGCCGCGCGATCTCCGCCGCGTACTCGTCGAAGCTCCAGGCGACGTCGCCGCCCAGCTCGTACGTCCGGTTCTCGTGGCCCTCGCCGGTCAGTACGGCGACGGCCGCGGCCGCGTAGTCGGCTCGGGAGGCCGAGGAGACCCGGCCGGCACCGGCGGCCGCGACGACGGCGTTGTGCTCCAGCACCGGGGCGAGGTTCTCGGTGTAGTTCTCGTGGTACCAGCCGTTGCGCAGCAGGGTGTAGGGCAGGCCGGAGGCGAGCAGCAGCTCCTCGGTGGCGCGGTGGTCGTCCACCAGCGACGCGTTCAGGCTGCCCGGGGCGCTGGTGTAGGCGAACAGGGCCACGCCGGCCGCCTTGGCCGCGTCGATGACGACCTTGTGCTGCTGCGGGCGGCCCTTGTCGAACTCGTTGCCCGAGATCAGCAGCACCTTGTCGCCGGTGGCGAAGAGGCCGTCGAAGGTCTCGGGGAAGTTGTAGTCGGCGACGGCAATGTTGACGCCGCGGGCGGCGAAGTCGGCGGCCTTGGCCTCGTCGCGCACGACGGCGGTGATCTGCTCGGCCGGGACCTTCTCCAGCAGCTGTGTCACGACGTGACGGCCGAGGTGTCCGGTGGCTCCGGTGACAACGATGCTCATGGTCTGCGATCTCCTTGTGGGGTTCCGATGTCACTAACCTTAGGAGGTGCGCTAACCAGAAGAAAGTACCCACTTTGAAGTAAGGTACTGGCATGGCCGTAAGTACCCCTGAAGTCGAGAACCGCCCCGACGTGCCCCCGGCGCGGGCCGACAAGTACGCCGTCGGCGAGGCGATGTGCCCCTACCGTCTGGTCCTGGAGCACGTCACCAGCCGCTGGGGCGTCCTGGTCCTGATCGAGCTCCTCGACCGCCCCCACCGCTTCAGCGAACTGCGCCGCGCCATCGGCCGGGTCAGCGAGAAGATGCTCACCCAGACCCTCCAGACCCTGGAACGGGACGGCCTTGTCCACCGGGACGCCAAGCCCGTCATCCCGCCCCGGGTCGACTACTCCCTCACCGACCTCGGCCGCGAGGCCGCCCGGCAGGTACGGGACCTGGCGCTGTGGACCGAGCGGCGGATGGCGGACGTCACCCGGGCCCGGGAGGCGTACGACGAGGCGAAGCGCGCCTGAACGCGAAGCGGGCCCGGACGCGGTGTCCGGGCCCGCTCGCGCGCACTGCTCGATGACGGTCAGCCGACGACCGTCCAGGTGTCCCCGCCGGCCAGCAGTGCCCCCAGGTCGCCCTTGCCGTGCTGCTCCACCGCCGTGTCCAGCTGCTCGGACATCTGGACGTCGTAGACGGGTCGCTCCACCGAGCGGAGCACGCCGATGGGCGTGTGGTGCAGGGTGTCCGGGTCGGCCAGCCGGGAGAGCGCGAAGGCCGTGGTGGGGGAGGGGGAGTGGGCGTCGTGGACGAGGATCTCGGACTCGTTGTCCGGGGTCACGTCGACGACCGTCAGGTCGCCGGTGAGCCGGTCGCGTACGACTCCGCGTGTGCCGTCGGTGCCGAAGCGGATGGGCTGTCCGTGCTCCAGGCGGATCACCGCTTCCTCGGCGGACTGCTTGTCCTTGAGGGTGTCGAAGGCGCCGTCGTTGAAGATGTTGCAGTTCTGGTAGATCTCGATCAGGGCCGTGCCGGGGTGGGCGGCGGCCTGGCGCAGCACGTCGGTGAGGTGCTTGCGGTCGGAGTCGATGGTGCGGGCCACGAAGGAGGCCTCGGCGCCGATCGCCAGGGACACCGGGTTGAAGGGGGCGTCCAGGGAGCCCATCGGTGTCGACTTGGTGATTTTTCCGACTTCGGAAGTCGGTGAGTACTGGCCCTTCGTCAACCCGTAGATCCGGTTGTTGAAGAGGAGGATCTTCAGGTTGACGTTGCGGCGCAGGGCGTGGATGAGGTGGTTGCCGCCGATGGAGAGGGCGTCGCCGTCCCCGGTGACGACCCAGACGCTCAGGTCCCGGCGGGAGGTGGCCAGTCCGGTGGCGATGGCGGGGGCGCGGCCGTGGATGGAGTGCATCCCGTAGGTGTTCATGTAGTACGGGAAGCGGGAGGAGCAGCCGATGCCGGAGACGAAGACGATGTTCTCCTTCGCCAGCCCGAGTTCCGGCATGAACCCCTGTACGGCGGCCAGGATCGCGTAGTCACCGCAGCCCGGGCACCAGCGCACCTCCTGGTCGGACTTGAAGTCCTTCATGGACTGCTTGGCCTCGGCCTTGGGCACGAGCTGGAGCAGTCCGTCGGCGGTGTCAGTCATGGATGGCCTCCTTGAGCGCCTCGGCGAGCTGCTCGGCCTTGAACGGCATGCCGTTGACCTGGTTGTACGAATGCGCGTCCACGAGGTACTTCGCCCGGATGAGGGTGGCGAGCTGGCCGAGGTTCATCTCGGGGATCACCACCCTGTCGTACCGCCCCAGGACCGCACCCAGGTTGCGCGGGAAGGGGTTGAGGTGGCGGAGGTGCGCCTGCGCGATCGCCTCGCCGGCCCGGCGCAGCCGCCGTACCGCGGCCGTGATCGGCCCGTAGGTCGAGCCCCAGCCCAGGACCAGGGTGTGCGCGCCGTCCGGGTCGTCGACCTCGATGTCCGGGACGTCGATGCCGTCGATCTTGGCCTGCCGGGTGCGGACCATGAAGTCGTGGTTGGCGGGGTCGTAGGAGATGTTGCCCGTGCCGTCCTGCTTCTCGATGCCGCCGATGCGGTGTTCGAGACCGGGCGTGCCCGGGATCGCCCACGGGCGGGCGAGCGTCTGCGGGTCGCGCTTGTACGGCCAGAAGACCTCGGTGCCGTCGTCGAGGGTGTGGTTGGGGCCCTGGGCGAACTGGACGCGCAGGTCGGGGAGTTCCGTCAGCTCCGGGATCCGCCAGGGCTCGCTGCCGTTGGCCAGGTAGCCGTCGGAGAGAAGCATCACCGGGGTTCTGTACGTCAGCGCGATCCGGGCGGCCTCCAGCGCCGCGTCGAAGCAGTCAGCCGGGGTCCGCGGAGCGACCACCGGGACGGGGGCCTCGCCGTTGCGGCCGTACATCGCCTGAAGCAGGTCGGCCTGCTCGGTCTTGGTCGGCAGGCCGGTGGAGGGCCCGCCACGCTGGATGTCCACCACCAGCAGCGGCAGCTCCAGCGACACCGCGAGTCCGACCGTCTCCGCCTTCAGCGCCAGGCCCGGGCCGGAGGTGGTGGTCACGGCGAGCGCGCCGCCGAAGGCCGCGCCGAGTGCCGCGCCGATCCCGGCGATCTCGTCCTCGGCCTGGAAGGTCCGCACGCCGAAGTTCTTGTGCTTGGACAGTTCGTGCAGGATGTCGGAGGCCGGGGTGATGGGGTACGAGCCGAGGAAGAGCGGCAGGTCGGCCTGGCGGGAGGCGGTGACCAGGCCGTAGGCCAGGGCCAGGTTCCCGGAGATGTTGCGGTAGGTGCCCACCGGGAACGCGGTGGTCGCCGGGGCGATCTCGTAGGAGACCGCGAAGTCCTCGGTCGTCTCCCCGAAGTTCCAGCCCGCGCGGAAGGCCGCCAGGTTGGCGTTCATGACCTCGGGCTTGCGGGCGAACTTCTGCTTGAGGAACCGCTCCGTGCCCTCGGTGGGCCGGTGGTACATCCACGACAAGAGGCCGAGCGCGAACATGTTCTTGCTGCGCTCGGCCTCTTTACGGGTGAGGTCGAATTCTTTGAGGGCTTCCACCGTCAGTGTGGTCAGCGGCACCGGATGGAGGCTGTACCCGTCCAGTGAGCCGTCCTCCAGTGGGGAGGCGTCGTAGCCGACCTTCTGCATCGCCCGTTTGGTGAACTCGTCCGTGTTGACGATGATCTCCGCGCCCCGCGGCAGGTCCCCGATGTTGGCTTTCAGGGCGGCCGGGTTCATCGCGACCAGCACGTTCGGCGCGTCCCCGGGGGTGAGGATGTCGTGGTCGGCGAAGTGCAACTGGAATGAGGAGACCCCGGGCAGGGTGCCTGCCGGGGCACGGATCTCGGCGGGGAAGTTCGGGAGGGTCGAGAGATCGTTGCCGAAGGATGCGGTCTCCGACGTGAACCGGTCACCGGTGAGCTGCATACCGTCACCCGAGTCCCCCGCGAACCGGATGATCACCCGATCGAGGCGCCGGACGGCCTTCACACCGCCCGGCCTGCGCTGTTCTCCCACGACGGTTCCGTCGGCCTGTTCCGTTGTCCTGCTGACCTGGCTGGTCACTGAACTGGACCTCCTTCGAGGCGGCTGTCCGGGCGTGGCCGTCCCACGGACCATCCCACGTTCAACCCTACGTCGGTTAGGGTCGCCTTCCCGCGCCTGCTCACATGATGGACGGCGTTTTGAGACGACCTGTCGCCCTGACTTGTCATGATTTTCCCTCCCCCTGGCTGCCTTCCGGCTCCGACACGGTGTCGGCCCCGTCAGGAGTTCAGATAGGTCAGAACGGCCAGAACGCGCCGGTGGTCCCCGTCGCTCTGGGAGAGCCCCAGCTTGAGGAAGATGTTGCTGACGTGCTTCTCGACGGCTCCGTCGCTCACGACCAGCTGCCGGGCGATCGCCGAGTTCGTCCGCCCCTCGGCCATCAGGCCCAGCACCTCCCGCTCGCGGGGGGTCAGCCCTGCCAGTACGTCCTGCTTGCGGCTGCGCCCGAGCAGCTGCGCGACCACCTCGGGGTCGAGCGCGGTACCGCCCTCGGCGACCCGCACGACCGCGTCCACGAACTCCCGGACCTCGGCGACCCGGTCTTTGAGCAGATAGCCCACGCCCCGGCTGGAACCGGCCAGCAGTTCGGTGGCGTAGCGCTCCTCCACGTACTGCGACAACACCAGCACCCCGAGCTCCGGATGCGCCTTCCGCAGGCGTACGGCGGCTCGCACGCCCTCGTCGGTGTGCGTCGGCGGCATCCGTACGTCCGCCACCACCACGTCGGGCATGGCGCCCTGCGCGTGGAGATCGGCGATGGTCTTGACCAGCGCCTCCGCGTCGCCGACACCCGCGACAACATCATGTCCGCGGTCGGTCAACAGCCGGGTCAGCCCCTCTCTGAGCAGCACGGAATCCTCGGCGATGACCACCCGCACCCTGTCCTCCACGATCTCCCGGCCCCCCACAACCCCGTCCGGCGTACATGCCTGCCCTGTCCGAAAGACCAGCATTCCAGCATTCGCAGCACCGCGCGGCGCGGTCATGAGAGGAGACGAGCCAATTCAGCCCACCCGACACCCGGACAACACCCCGACCAGCCCACCCGAGGCCCGGACAACAGCCCGACCGGCCCATCCGACCGTTCGGCTATCACCTCGACCGGCCTGCCCGGTGTCCGGACATCACCTCGACCGGCCCGCCTGGTGTCCGGACAACACCCCCCGATCAGGCCGCCCGGTGTCCGAGGTACACCCTCTGTTCGGCCCGTCCGGCGTTTGAGGACCAGGCCGTTGAGGCCGATGCGGGGGGCCTGGGGCGGCAGCCCCCAGGGTGCGGGGGGGCGAAGGGGGCCGAGCCTCCTGGTGATGGGACGGGTAGGGGCGGCGGGGGCGGAGAACCGCGGCCTCAGCCCCGCCAGGGCAGCTCCGCCGTCACCCGTGTGGGCCCACCCGCCGGCGAGTCCACCACCAGGATCCCGTCGACCGCGTCCAGCCGCTCGGCCAGCCCCGCCAGCCCGGACCCCTTCTCCGTGTCCGCACCCCCCACCCCGTCGTCCACGACCTGCAACATCAGCCGGTCCTCGCTCCGCCACACGTCGACCGAGGCGCCGCGCGCCCGGCTGTGCTTGCTGATGTTCTGCAGCAACTCGGACACCGTGAAGTACGCGATCCCCTCGATCGCCGCCGCCGGCCGCTCCGCCAGGTCGACCTCCACCCGCACCGGCACCGTGCACCGCGAGGCCACCGCCGACAGCGCCGCGTCCAGCCCCCGGTCGGTGAGCACCGCGGGATGGATCCCCCGGGCCAGGTCCCGCAACTCCTGCAACGCGGTCTTCACCTCACCGTGTGCCTCGTCCACCATCCGCGCGGCGACCTGCGGGTCCTCCTGCAGCTTCT
Source organism: Streptomyces sp. NPDC054813 (assembly GCF_053611365.1). Taxonomy (NCBI): domain Bacteria; kingdom Bacillati; phylum Actinomycetota; class Actinomycetes; order Kitasatosporales; family Streptomycetaceae; genus Streptomyces; species Streptomyces sp. NPDC054813. The sequence continues at coordinate 216,799 of NZ_JBSHAF010000003.1, forward strand.
CCTTCGCCAGCCCCAGATCCATGGCCAGCGCCACCAGCCGGGCCTGCGCCCCGTCGTGCAGGTCCCGCTCGATGCGCCGCAGGTCGGCCGCGGCCGTGTCGACGACCACCCCCCGGTCGGACTCCAGCTCCACCACCCGCGACGCCAGCTTCGAGGGCCCGAGCAGCCCGTGCACCATCAGCCGGTCCACCAGTGTCAGCGCCCGTACGATCCACGGTGTGGCCAGCGTGAAGAGCAGCCCCACCAGCGCGGTCACGGTGATCTCGAACGGGTTGTCGAGGTAGACGCTGTGGTGCGCGTCGCCGTACAGCTGGAGACCGCCCTGCCCGGCGTACATCGGGAAGACCCAGAACCACAGCGGGTACGTCAGCAGGGCCCAGCCGTACGCCCAGAAGTTGAGGGCGACGACGAAGGAGAACATCGACCAGGGGAACTGGAGGACCGCGTACAGCAGATGGCGCCAGGACGTGCCGCTCTTCAGCACCGCGCCGATCCACGCCATCACCCCGGGCTTGCGCATCCGCAACGGTTCCGGGTCGGCCACCTCCAGGCGCAACAGCCCGCGCGCCCGCGCCCGCTCCAGCGCCCCGAAGCCCCGGCAGCCGGCCAGGGCCGCGGCCAGCACGGGGATCCCGATGAAGGTCACCAGCAGCCCGACGCCGAGGGACAGCATCGTCACTGTCCACACGAACAGTGCGACGCCGATCGGAAGGCCCAGCAGCACATAGGCGAACTCACGCCAGCTGCGCGCCTCGAACGGCGCCCGCAGCACGGCCGGCGTCCGGTGGCGACGCTCACCGTAGGGGTCGTGGCCGTATCCGTACTCGTGGTCCTGCTCGTACCCGTACCCGTGCCCGTATCCGTGCCCCTGCCCGTGCCGGTACTCCGTGGCCATCGGTGCCGTCCCGTCCGTCCTGTGCTGTCTGTTCCAGCTCGTCCCGTCAGGCCTGTCCCTGCCGTACCTCCACCCTGCTGTGCCGCAGGTCCACGAGCCATGGAGGCCGTCGGCATCTTGAACGGGGGGTTTTCCCTACCCCCTGCTTCGCTGCGACCGGTCGCGCCAGGGCAGCTCGGCGGTGACCGTCGTGGGGCCGCCGGCCGGTGATTCGACGACGAACAGGCCGTCCACCGCGCCCAGCCGGTCGGCGAGCCCGCGCATCCCGGTGCCGCCGTCCAGGCTCGCGCCGCCCCGCCCGTCGTCCGTCACCTGGATCAACAGCCGGTCGTCGGTGCGCCACACGTCGACCGAGGCGCTGCGCGCCCCGCTGTGCTTGCTGATGTTCTGCAGCAGCTCGGAGACGGTGAAATAGGCGATGCCCTCGATCGCGGGCGCCGGTCTGGACGGCAGGTCGGCGGTCACCTGGACCGGTACCGTGCAGCGCGAGGCGACCGAGGACAGCGCCGCGTCCAGCCCCCGGTCGGTCAGCACCGCCGGGTGGATGCCCCGGGCGAGGTCCCTGAGCTCCTGCAGGGCCAGTTTCACCTCGCCGTGTGCCTCCTCGACCATCGCCGCGGCCCCGTCGGGATCCTCCAGGAGCTTCTCCTTGGCCAGACCGAGCCCCATCGCGAGGTTGACGAGGCGGGCCTGGGCGCCGTCGTGCAGATCCCGTTCGATGCGCCGCAGGTCGGCGGCGGCCGTGTCCACCACGACCCCCCGGTCCGACTCCAGTTCGGCGATCCGGCGCTCCAGCTCGTCGGAGGGCGACAGCAGACCGCGGACCATCGCCCGGTCCGCGTTCGCCAGCCCGCGCGCGATGAACGGCAGCACCGGCCACAGCACGAACAACGACGTCAGCACGGTGCAGAAGGTGAGGATGCCCCAGGGCAGCCGGATGAAGTCGTACAGCAGTGTCCGCCAGCCCACCGGATCCTTCAGCGCCATCCACAGCCGCTGAGTGCCGCCACCCCGCTTGCCCAACGGCAGCGGAGTCGGCTCCTCCACTCGCACCCCGAGCAGCGCACGCGCGCGTGCCCGCTCCAGCTTGCCCAGCTGCCGGGCGCCCAGCAGTGTGCCGGCGAGCAGCGGGATGCCGATCACCGTGATCGTCAGCACCCCGCTCACCCACACCGTCGTGAACACGTAGATGAAGCCGAACACCGATACCGGCAGGTTCAGCAGGAGGTGCGCGATCTCCTTCCAGGTGTGACCGTCGTAGGCGTAGCGGACGGGCGGCAGCCGGTCGCGGTCTTCGTCGCCGTCGGCCAGGCTGCGGGAACGGGGTGCTGGTGCGGTCATATGCGCCAGCGTGCCGTGTGCCGTGACGCAATGCCATGGAGTTCGCCGCCCGGGCCACCCTGGGGAAAACCCCACCAGTCGCCCCCGGTGTCACTTCTCACCGCGTGACGGGCTGCTTACCGTGTCTTTATCAGGGCCTAGACTCCCGTGCGTACAGATCGTCGAATCAAGAGTTGACTGAGGTCACGACGCGGGGCCGGGCCGGCCCTCTGTCTGTCGAGGGAGTGAGGGGACGGACGATGTGGGAGACGGTGAACGGTGAACCGACCGTGGTCGTCGCCGCGGACTACTTCGCGTCCTACTCGGTCGTAGGACTGCTGGCCCTGCTCGGCGTGCTCTTCGTCGCCGTCGCCTTCGGTACCGGCCGGCTGCTGCGCCCCGTGGTCCCCACGCCCGAGAAACTCCTGACCTACGAGTGCGGTGTCGACCCCGTCGGCGAGGGCTGGGCACACACCCAGGTCCGCTACTACGTCTACGCCTTCCTCTACGTCATCTTCGCGGTCGACTCGATCTTCCTGTTCCCCTGGGCGACGGTCTTCGCCGCCCCTGGCTACGGTGCCACCACGCTCGTGGAGATGTTCGTCTTCCTCGGCTTCCTGGCCGTCGGCCTGCTGTACGCATACAAGAAGGGCGTCCTGACATGGACGTGACGCCGTCGGAGCCCGTGCTGCTCCCGGAACCGCAACGGCTGGGCGCGCTCGCCCGTCTCGCCCCCGAGCCGATGAAGGTCGTCCTCAACTGGGGCCGCCGGTACTCGCTCTGGGTCTTCAACTTCGGCCTCGCCTGCTGTGCGATCGAGTTCATCGCCGCGTCGATGGCCCGCCACGACTTCATCCGCCTCGGGGTGATCCCCTTCGCACCGGGCCCCCGCCAGGCCGACCTGATGGTGGTCTCGGGCACGGTCACCGACAAGATGGCCCCGGCCATCAAGCGCCTGTACGAGCAGATGCCCGAGCCCAAGTACGTCATCTCCTTCGGCGCGTGCAGCAACTGCGGCGGCCCGTACTGGGACTCCTACTCCGTCACCAAGGGCGTCGACCAGATCATCCCGGTCGACGTCTACGTCCCCGGGTGCCCGCCGCGCCCCGAGGCCCTCCTCCAGGGCATCCTCAAACTCCAGGAGAAGATCGCGGCGGAGTCCCTGGGGGAGCGCTACGCCACCCCCCGCCCGTCCGCCGCCGCCCTCCAGAGCGGCCTGGTGCGGCCACCGGCCCCCGCCGCCGAAGGGGACGCGTGATGACGGCCCCCACCGGCTGGCTCCCCGCCCCCGTGGACGAACTCTTCGGCCCGGACGCCACGGCCGAGGAGTCCTACGAGCTCCTCACGGTCGACGTCCCCGCCGCCTCCTGGCTCACCGCCCTGGAGACCGCCCGTACGACCCTGAGCTGCACCTTCTTCGACTGGATGAGCGCGGTCGACGAACCCGGTACCGGCTTTCGCGTCTCCGCCCACGTCGTCGCCCTCGCCCCGGTCCGCCGCCTGCTCCTGCGGACGACCGTGCCGCACTCCGCCGCCGAACTCCCCTCCGCCGTCGGCGTCTACGCGGGCGCCCGCTGGCACGAACGCGAGACCCACGAGATGTTCGGCGTCCGCTTCTCCGGCCACCCCGGCCTGGACCATCTCCTCCTCCCGGAATCCTTCGAGGGCCATCCTCTCCGCAAGGACTTCGTCCTGGCGGCCCGCGTCGCCAAGGCCTGGCCCGGCGCCAAGGAGCCCGGAGAGTCCGACCACGGCGGCCCCAGGCGCCGCCAGATGCTCCCCCCAGGCGTCCCCGACCCCAACGAATGGGGCCCCCTGAAGGGTCAGCTCCCCGCTGCCCCCGCCCGCCCGGCCCGAGCCACCGCGGGCCGCCCCACCGGCGAACGCCCGACCCGCCCCACCGGCGAACGCCCGGTACGCCGCTCCCGCACGGCAGCGGAGGGCTCGGTCGGCCAGACGGCCGACGCGGCGGACCCGACCGCGCCGACGCCCACGGGGGAGGCATCGCCCACCGCGCCGACGCCCACGGCGGAGGCGTCGCCCACCGGGCCACACCCGACAGCCACTCCGCGCCGAGGGCGCAGTGCGACCGAGGGGTCTGCCTCGCAGCGGGCCGCGTCCGGGGAGCAGCCGCCGACGGCCACCCCGCGCCGGGCGCGGAGCGCGACCGAAGGCTCCGCCTCCCAGCGAGCCGCCTCTGGGGAGCAGTCTCCGATGGCTCCGGACCGGGGGCCGAGTGTGGGGGAGGGGTCTGCTTCCCAGCGGGACGTGTCTGAGCAGTTGCCGACGGCGGCTGCTCCCCGGGGGCCACGCCGGGAACGTAGCGCCTCGGGTGGCTCCGCGTCGCAGCGCGCGCAGCAGCCGGCACCGGCGGCAGAACCGGCCACCCCGGCCCGCCCCTCGACCCCGCGCACCCCCGACGCCCCGTGGCATCACGCCCGCCCGGCTTTCGACGAACCCGGGGGCGGAGAACAGCGGGTTACGCCGACCGAGCCGACAGAGTCGGTCACGCCAACCGAACCTGTCTCGCCGACCGAGTTGGCCGAGCCGACTGAGCTGACCGAGTTGGCCGAGGCGACTGAGCTGACCGAGTTGGCCGAGGCGACTGAGCTGACCGAGTTGGCCGAGGCGAAGCCTGCCGCGCCCGAGGTCTCAGAGGCTCCCGAGGACGCCGAGGCTTCAGAGGACGCCGGACCTGAGACCTCACCCCCCGACTCCGCCGACGCTTCAGCCCCCGACGCTCCCGCCCCTCAGGACCCGGCCTCCGACGCTCCGGCCTCCGATGCTCCGGCCTCCGACGCTCCTCCCAACCCTGGAGCCCCGACCCCGGACGACGTCACCTCCGAACAACAACCCGCCCCCCGCGAAGACCCGCCAGGAGGCCCGCAGTGAACGACGCCCTGGACGTCGGCCTGCGACTCCTCGTCGTGTTCGTCGTCTTCCTCACCTTCCCCCTGATCGTCGGTCAGACCGAGCACAAGGTGATGGCCCATATGCAGGGCCGCCTCGGCCCGATGTACGCCGGTGGCTTCCACGGCTGGGCCCAGCTGATCGCCGACGGCGTGAAGTTCGCGCAGAAGGAGGACGTGGTCCCGGCGGGTGCGGACCGCCGTATCTTCCAGCTGGCGCCCGCGGTGGCACTCCTCCCGTATCTGCTCGTGCTCCTCGCCATCCCGATCGGCCCCGGCGAGGGTGCCGTCGGCCAGGTCCTGGACGCCGGTGTGTTCTTCGTGCTGGCCGTGATGGGCATCGGCGTCCTCGGCTCGCTCATGGCCGGCTGGGCCAGCGCCAACAAGTTCTCCCTCCTCGGCGGTCTGCGCTCCGCCGCCCAACTCCTCGCCTACGAACTCCCCATGCTGCTTGCCGCCGCCTCCGTGGCGATGGCGGCCGGCACGGTTTCCCTGCCGGGCATCGTCGGCGCCTTCCACTGGTGGTGGCTGCCCTGGCAGATCACCGGAGGCCTGGTCTTCTTCGTCGCAGGCCTCGCGGAACTCCAGCGACCCCCCTTCGACATGCCCGTCGCCGACACGGAGATCATCTTCGGCGCGTACACCGAGTACACCGGTCTGCGCTTCGCCCTGTTCCTGCTCGCCGAGTACGCCGGGATCGTCGTCCTGTGCGGTCTGACCACCGTCCTCTTCCTCGGCGGCTGGCACGGCCCGTGGGGAGCCGACGGCCTCGGCTGGCTGTGGACCCTCCTGAAGGCGGCGCTCCTCGCCTTCGTCGTGATCTGGCTCCGCGTGACCTACCCCCGGCTGCGCGAGGACCAGCTGCAGAAGTTCTCCTGGACCCTCCTCGTCCCCCTTTCTCTCGCTCAGATCGCCCTCACCGGCATCGTCAAGGTGGTGATCTCCTAACCGTGGCCCCCATTCCCGGCAGCGGCCTCGCCAAGGGCCTGGCCGTCACCCTGCGCACGATGACCCGGAAGACGGTCACCGAGCAGTACCCGGACGCCCTGCCCGAGCTCCCGCCCCGCACCCGCGGCGTGATCGGCCTGTTCGAGGAGAACTGCACGGTCTGCATGCTCTGCGCCCGTGAGTGCCCCGACTGGTGCATCTACATCGACTCCCACAAGGAGACAGTCCCGGCGGCGGCCCCGGGCGGCCGCGAACGCAGCCGCAACGTCCTGGACCGCTTCGCCATCGACTTCTCCCTGTGCATGTACTGCGGTATCTGCATCGAGGTCTGTCCTTTCGACGCCCTGTTCTGGTCCCCGGAGTTCGAGTACGCCGAGACCGACATCCACGAACTCACCCACGAGCGCGACAAGCTCCGCGAGTGGATGTGGACGGTCCCGGCCCCGCCCGCCCTCGACCCCGGCGCGGAGGAACCGAAGGAGATCGCCGCCGCCCGGAAGACCGCCGAAAAGCTCACGGCCGCGCAGGCCGAGCCGCGGGAGGGGGAGTCGTGAGCCCCCTCGCCCAGGCGCCGCACGGCTTCCTGTCCCCGACCGGTGTGGAGATCGCCTTTCTCCTCGTCGGCCTGGTCACCTTCGGCGCCGCCCTAGTCACGGTCACCACCCGCCAGCTGGTGCACGCCGCCCTGTGGCTGGTGGTCACGCTCGGCGGTCTCGCCATCGAATACCTGCTGCTCACCGCCGAGTTCATCGCCTGGGTGCAGGTCCTCATCTATGTGGGCTCCGTAGTCGTCCTCCTTCTCTTCGGTCTGATGCTCACCAAGGCCCCGATCGGCCGCTCCCCGGACGCCGACTCCGGGAACCGCTGGGCCGCGCTGGCCGTCGCCGTGGTCGCCGCGGCCGCCCTGGTCTGGGTGGTCGTGGACGCCTTCCGTACCACCTGGATCGACCTGGACGGCCCCGCCGCCGGTTCGACGAAGGTCACCGGCGAGAGCCTCTTCCAGAACTGGGTCCTGCCCTTCGAGGCCCTCTCCGTCCTCCTCCTCGCGGCCCTGGTCGGCGCGATCGTCCTGTCCCGGAAGGCGAAGGCGGACTCGGCCCCGCCCCCTGTGAACGGCCGGGCCGTCACACAGAGTTCCCCCTCGATCACGGATTCCGGGATTCACCCGATCGAGCAGGAAGGCGCCCGCTGATGCATCTCGCCTATCCCGCCGTCCTCTCCACGCTCCTCTTCTGCACCGGCCTGTACGGTGTCCTCGCCCGCCGCAACGCGATCCTGGTCCTGATGTCGGTCGAGCTGATGCTCAACGCCGTCAACCTCAACCTCGTCGCCTTCGACGTGTGGCTGAGCAAGGCCGCCCGGGACACCCTGCACTCCGGCCAGGCGCTGACCCTGTTCACCATCGCCATCGCCGCCGCCGAGATCGGCATCGGCCTGGCGATCGTCCTCGCCGTCTACCGCAACCGCGGCACCTCCGACATCGACCGGCTCCGCGACACCGCCGAGGGCCACGAGCACGGCACGCCCACGGACGGGACGGCCGACGAGAAGGCTGAGGCCACCGCGTGACCACGACCCACCTCGCCGTCCTCGTCCCTCTCCTGCCCTTCCTCGCCGCCGCGGCCGGCCTGCTCGTGGGACGCACGGCCCCCGGTTTCGTCCGCCCGCTCGCGGTCCTGCCGACCCTCGCCGCGCTCGCGCTGGCCATCACGGTCGCCGTGGACCAGGGCGGCGGCCGGGCCGTCGACGCCCACACCGAGCTCACCCCGACCGGCTCGGTCCCGATCGAACTCGCCCTGTACATCGACGGCTTCGCCGCCCTCGTCGCCGTGCTGGTCGCCTTCGTCGCCACCTGTGTGCAGATCTACTCGACCGGCTACCTGCGCGACGACCCGCGCTACGCCTCGTACGCCGCCCTCGTCTCCCTCTTCACCTCCGCGATGCTGCTGGTCGTCTACTCCGGCGACCTGATCGTGCTGCTGGTCGGCTGGGAAGTCATGGGCATCTGCTCCTACTTCCTGGTCGGCCACTACTGGGAGACCCCCGAGGCCCGCGCCGCCTCCATCAAGGCCTTCCTGGTCACCAAGCTCGGCGACGTGCCGTTCCTGATCGGCCTGTTCGCGCTCGCCACCGACGCCGGGTCCTTCCGCATCACGACGATCCTCGGCACCGTCGCGAACGGCGGACTGCACCATCCGGCACTGGTCGCTCTGCTGCTCCTGTGCGGAGTGGCGGGCAAATCGGCGCAGTTCCCGCTGCACACCTGGCTCCCCGACGCCATGGCGGGCCCGACCCCCGTCTCCGCGCTGATCCACGCCGCCACGATGGTCGCCGCCGGTGTCTACTTCGTCGCCCGTCTCCTTCCGGTCTTCGAGGCCAGTGCGGCCGTGATGATCGTGCTCGCCGCCATGGGCGCCGTCACGATGATCGGTTCGGCCCTCGCCGCACTCGCCCAGGACGACATCAAGCGCGTCCTCGCCTACTCGACGATCGGCCAGCTCGGCTACATGACCGGTGCCCTCGCCGTCGGCGACCGCGGTGCCGCCGTCTTCCACCTCCTGTCCCACGGCGCCTTCAAGGCGCTGCTGTTCCTCGCGGCCGGCGTGGTCATCCACGCCGCCGGTACCAACTCGCTGGCCGTCATGTCCCGCACCTCCGGACTACGCCAACGCGTCCCGGACGCCTACTGGACGATGACCGTGGCGCTCCTCGCGCTGGCCGCGATCCCACCCTTCAGCGGCTTCTTCTCCAAGGAGTCCGTCCTGGGTGCCGCCGAACACGCGGCCACCGGCCACACCTCGCACGCCCCCGGCAGCGCCGGCTGGATCGTCCTCGTCGCCGGCCTGGTCACCGCCCTGCTCACCGCCGCGTACGCGACGCGGTTGTGGCTGCTCGCCTTCCGGGGCCGGGGCAGCGAGGCCCCGGACCACGGCCGACAGCCGCTGTCCATGACCGTGGTGCTGTGGGTCCTGGCCGTCCCGTCCCTCGCCTTCGGCGGGCTCGCCTACCGGTCGCTGCCCGGCTGGTTCGACGGCCGCGACCTCACCCCGACCCTCACCACCTCGATCCTCGGCACCGGCCTCGCGCTCGTCGGCGGACTCCTCACCTACGGCGTATGGCAGCGCACCAGGGCGCTGGCCGCCCGCGCCCCGATCGGCGCCGTCGCCGCGCACCCCGAGGGCGACGCCGGACTGGTCGAGGCCGAGGCCATCGCCACCCACGAGCCCGCCTTCGGCGACGTGGCCTATGCACCCGATCCGGCTGACCCCGCCCGGCTGCTGCTCGGCCCGCTGCGCCGGCACGCCGCCGAAGGATTCCACCTGGACGCCGTGTACGACGTGCTGTTCGTCCGCCCGGTCCTGGCCGCGGCGAGCCTCGTCCAGTTCCTCGACCGCGAGGTCGTCGACACCTACGTCCGTGGCGCGGCCGCCGCACCCCGCCTGCTCGGCGCCGCCGTACGCCGCGCCCAGACCGGCAATGTCCAGACCTATGTGAGCGCGCTGCTCGCCGGCACCGTCGTCCTGGCGGTCGCCGTCCTCCTCGTCGCCACGGGAGCGTGAGCAGGCGTGATCGATATCAACGAGTCCGTGATGCAGTTCCTTCTGGCACTGATCGTGGTCGGCCCGCTCCTCGGCGCCGTCGCCGCCCTGCTCCCCGCCCCGCCCGGGCTGAAGGGGAAGTCACCCGAGCAGGCCGTGCTCCGCCACGGCGTGACCGTGACCGGCGCGATCCTCATCGCCGCGATTGTCCTCGCCCTCGGCTTCGACCACGACCATCCGTCGAGGATGCAGGCCACGACCGACATCAGCTGGATCCCCGCACTCGACGTGCGCATCCACCTCGGCATCGACGGCATCTCCCTCCCCCTTGTGGTCCTGACCGCGCTGCTGACCTTCCTCTGCGCGCTCTACACCTACTTCAACATGCCCGCGGGCCCGTCCCCGAAGGCCTTCGTCGCCCTGCTGCTCGTCCTGGAATCCGGCACCCTCGCCAGCTTCGCCGTCCTCGACCTGCTGCTGTTCTTCGTCGCGTTCGAGACGGTCCTCATCCCGATGTACTTCCTCATCGCCCGCTGGGGCGGCGCGGGGCGCACGCGGGCCGCCTGGAAGTTCATCCTCTTCACCCTGCTCGGGTCCGTCGTCATGCTGCTCGGCCTGCTCCTGATCGGAATCAAGGCGGGCACGTTCGACATGGTGGCACTCGCCACTGACAACGGCCGGTCGCTGAGCACATCCGTGCAGGTCATCGCCGTTCTGGCGGTCGGGATCGGGCTTGCGGTCAAGACCCCGATGTGGCCCCTGCACAGCTGGCTGCCGGACGCCCACACCGCCGCGCCGACCGTCGGCTCGGTCCTGCTGGCCGGTGTCATGCTCAAAATGGGTACGTACGGGTTCGTCCGGATCCTGCTGCCGGTCGCGCCGGACGGATTCCGCACCTTCGCGCCGTACCTCGCCGCATTCGCCGTCGTCGGGATCATCTACGGGTCCCTGGCCTGCCTGAACCTGGCCAAACGGGGCGCGAAGGGCGACCTCAAGCGCCTGATCGCCTACTCCTCCGTCGGCCACATGGGCTTCGTCCTGCTCGGCATCGCCACCATGACCCCGACCGGCGTCAACGGCGCCCTGTTCGCCAACATCGCCCACGGCCTCATCACCGGCCTGCTGTTCTTCCTGGTCGGCGGCCTGAAGGACCGTACCGGCACAACCGACCTGGACACCCTCGCCAAGGAGACGGGTGCCGCGCTGTACGGCAAGGCACCGCGCCTCGGCGGACTGCTCGCGTTCGCCGCCGTCGCCTCGCTCGGGCTGCCCGGACTGGCCGGGTTCTGGGGCGAGATGCTGGCCCTCTTCGGCGCGTTCAAGCCCGCCGCAGACCTCAGCCGCCCGGCCTTCCTGACCTTCATGGCGATCGCCGCCTTCGGCACCCTGCTCACCGCCGCGTACATGCTGGCCGTGGTCCGCCGCGTCTGCATGGGCGCCGTACCGCAGAACATGCCGGAACTCGCCGACGTCCGCACCTACGAGTTCGCGGCCTGGACCCCGCTCGTCGCCCTCACCGTCATCGCCGGACTGTGGCCCAAGGCCCTGCTCGGGCTGACCGACCCGGCCGTGCAGCAACTCCTCGCAGGAGGCACCCGATGAGCACCCTGGCCCAGCCGCCGGCCGCGGACCTCGTCCAGTCCGTCGACTGGCTCGCCGTCGCCCCGCCCACCCTCACCGCGGTCGTCGCACTCGCCGTCCTGGTCGCCGACCTGTTCCTGCCCGAGGCCAGGAAGCCGCTCCTCGGCTGGGTCTCGGTCGCCGGACTCGCCGCCTCCGCCGTCCTGCTGCTGCCGCTCCTGGACCACGACCGCAGCACCTTCTGCCTGACGGCAGCCACGCGCGCGTGCAGCTACACGACCGACCGGTTCACCCTGGTCGTGCAGTTCCTGGTGCTCGGCGGCGCCCTGCTCACGGCCCTGCTGTCCGTCACCACCCTCAAGGACGGCAACCGCCGCTACCCCCAGGGCGAGTTCTGGTTCCTGCTGCTCTCCTCGGCCGCCGGCGCCGCCCTGCTGCCCGCCTCCCGCGACCTCGCCACCCTGATCGTCGCCCTGGAGGTCGCCTCCCTGCCCGCCTTCGCCCTCGTCGGCATCCGGCACGGCGACGCGAAGTCCTCCGAAGCCGCCCTGAAGTTCTTCCTGTCCTCAGTGACCGCGACCGCCGTCAGCCTCCTGGGCATCAGCTTCGTGTACGCCACCACCGGCAGCCTCTACCTCACCCAGGTCGCCGACCGCATACAACACGTCGACGGCCAGCTGCACACCCTCGCCCAGACGGGCGTCGTCCTCACCCTTGTGGGTTTCGCGTTCAAGACGGCCGCCGTCCCCTTCCACTTCTGGGTCCCCGACACCTACGTCGGCGCCCCGCTCCCCATCGCCGCCTACCTGTCGGTCGTCGGCAAGGCCGTCGGCTTCTCCGGCCTGATCCTGGTCACCGTCGTCGCCTTCCCGTCGTACGCCGACGTCTGGGGCCCCGCACTCGCCGCCCTGGCCGCCCTGACCATGACCGTCGGCAACGTCGCAGCCCTGCGCCAGCAGGCCACACGCGCGTACAGCGCGGTACGACTGCTTGCCTGGTCGTCGGTGGGCCAGGCCGGCTATCTGCTCGTGCCGATCGCCGCCGCCGGATACGCCAAGGACCCCCAGAAGGCCATCGGCTCCACCGTCGCCTACGCCCTCATGTACGCGGCCGTGAACCTCGGCGCCTTCGCAGTGGCCGCCCTGGTCGGCCGTACGAAGGAACTCAACCGGCTCTCCGACTATCGAGGCCTGTACGGCAAGAACCCGCTGACCGCGCTGCTCCTGGCGTTCTTCCTGCTGTGCCTGGCCGGACTCCCGCCCGGCCTCGTCGGACTGTTCGCCAAGGTCACCGTCTTCTCGGCGGCCGTCGACGCCGGTCTCGGCTGGCTGGCCGTCGTCATGGCCGTCAACGTCGTGATCGCCCTCTACTACTACCTCCAGTGGACGGCCCTGCTGTTCCGCGCCCCCGAAGGCGAGACCACCAAGCACCGCCTCCCGGCCCCCCTCACGGCCGCACTCGCCCTCACCGGCGCCCTCGGTGTCGCCCTCTCAGGCGCACCCCAGCTGGTGCTCCGCTTCGCCGCCACCGGCCTGTTCTGACGCCCTCCACGCGCGCGTGCGGACCACCGCACGCGACGGCGCGGCTCTCACCCGGACGACTCACGCGGCGCACAGCGGACACAAGGGAACTAGTGGCCGTCGCCTGGCGTTGACCAGTGCGGAAGGGTCCACTGGACGTGACACCACGACACCGGTGGCATCGCAGATCGGAAGGCAGCACCGCAGGCAAAGGGTTCCCCTGCCGCACGACTTGGAGGGCGTACCGTGCACCGCCGGCACAACGGACTCAGGACGGCAGTTCTCCTCGGGGGACTGTCGGCACTCATCATCGTCATCGGCAGCTTCTTCGGCCGGACGGGTCTGATCGTCGCGGTCCTCGTCGCCCTCGGCACGAACGCGTACGCGTACTGGAACAGCGACAAACTGGCGCTACGCGCGATGCGCGCACGCCCGGTGAGCGAGTTCGAGGCGCCGGCCCTGTACCGGATGGTCCGCGACCTCTCCACCCAGGCCCGTCAGCCCATGCCCCGCCTGTACATCTCCCCGACGGAGGCCCCGAACGCCTTCGCGACGGGCCGCAACCCGCGCAACGCCGCCGTGTGCTGCACGGAAGGCATCCTGCGCATCCTGGACGAGCGCGAACTGCGGGGTGTGATCGGCCACGAGCTCAGCCACGTCTACAACCGCGACATCCTCATCTCGTCGGTCGCCGGCGCCCTCGCCTCGGTGATCATGTTCCTGGTCAACTTCGCCTGGCTGATCCCGGTCGGCCGTTCGGACGACGACGACGGCCCCGGCTTCCTCGGCCTGCTGCTGATCATGATCCTGGGCCCGCTCGCCGCCACCCTCATCCAGCTCGCCATCAGCCGCTCCCGGGAGTACGAGGCGGACGCCTCCGGCGCCCAGCTCACCGGCGACCCGCTCGCCCTGGCCAGCGCCCTGCGCAAACTGGAGGCCGGCACCAAGCAGCTCCCGCTGCCCCCCGAGCCCCGGATCGAGACCGCGAGCCACATGATGATCGCGAACCCCTTCCGCCCGGGCCAGGGACTGTCCAAGATGTTCTCGACGCATCCGCCCATGGCGGAGCGGATCGCCCGACTGGAGAAGATGGCAGGTCGCCCGCAGTGAAGACCATCCTGAACGTCATTTGGCTCGTCCTGAGCGGCTTCTGGCTGTTCCTCGGCTACCTGCTGGCGGGCGTGATCCTCTGCATCACGATCATCGGCATTCCATTTGGCGTAGCGGCCTTCCGTATCGGCGTCTACGCCCTGTGGCCCTTCGGGTACACGACCGTCGAGCGGCGGGACGCCGGCGCCCCCTCCTGTGTCGGCAACGTCCTGTGGCTGGTCCTCGCGGGCTGGTGGCTGGCCCTCGCTCACATCGTCACCGGTGTCGTGATGTGCCTGACGATCATCGGGATCCCGTTCGGCATCGCCAACTTCAAGCTGATTCCGGTCTCCCTGCTTCCGCTGGGGCGCGAGATCGTGCCCACGGACCAGCCGTTCGCGAGCCGCTGACCACACCTCATCCGGCGCTTGCCGCGCACGAGTTGTCCACAGGCCCGCACCGGGGCCAAGGGTTGTCCACAGGCCACCGCGATTGTCAGCGGCGGCCTGCATGATGAAGCCATGACCGAGATCGAGCAGTTGCTGACACGGGTGGCCGTACAGGCCCGCGACTCCCGTCCGTGGGGCTGGCCCGCACTTCCCGCGCCCGTCGACGCAGCCACCCTCGACCGCGCCCGGGAGGCCCTGGGCTTCCCCCTGCCGCGACTCCTCACCGCGCTCTACGAGCAGGTTGGCGACGGAGGCTTCGGCCCGTCGTACGGCCTGCTGCCCCTGCTCGACGCCGCTCCCTCCGGCGAACCCGCCGCCGTCGCCCAGTACCTCACCAACCGCGAATACGGCCGCAAGAACCCGGAGTGGCCCTGGCCGGAGGGCGTCCTGCCCATCTCCCACTGGGGCTGCGGTATGTACGCGTGCGTGGACTGCCGCACCCCGCAGGCGACGGTCCTGCTCTACGAGCCGAACGCCGACGGCGCCGACGGAGCCTGGTTCGTGGACGCACCCACCCTCACCGACTGGCTGTGCGTCTGGCTGAACGGCACGGGCTGGTACGAGGAGACCGACGAGGGCACGGATCTGGCGCCGTGGGACGACCTCCGGATACGCACGGCTCCGGCTCCGGAGCAGGCCTCCTGAGGGAACGGGCCTCCTGAGGGCGGCTGCCGGCTACCGAGCCGTCACCCGCCGCCGTACGGCGTACGCCACGGCGCCCGCGGCCAGTACGGCGGCCCCCGTGGCCACCGAAACGACCGGCAGCGCGAAGGCGAGCACCGCACAGCCCAGCAGGCCCACCACCGGAACCACGCGGGCACGCGGGGCCGGATCGAGTGTCCAGGCCGAGGCGTTGGCCACCGCGTAGTACGCCAGCACACCGAAGGAGGAGAAACCGATGGCACCTCGGAGGTCCACCGTCGCCGCCGCCACGGCGACCACCGCGCCGACGGCCAGCTCCGCGCGGTGCGGGACCTCGAAACGCGGATGCACGGCGGCCAGCGCCGGGGGCAGATGGCCGTCACGAGCCATGGCGAGCGTGGTCCGTGACACGCCAAGGATCAGCGCCAGCAGCGAGCCGAGCGCGGCCACCGCCGCCCCCACCCGCACCACGGGCACCAGCCCCGGCACCCCGGCCGCCCGTACCGCGTCGGCCAGGGGCGCCCCCGTCCGTCCCAGCGCGTCGGCGCCGAGCACGGAGAGCACGGCCACCGCCACGCACGCGTACACGACCAGCGCGATACCCAGGGCCAGCGGGATCGCGCGCGGGATGGTGCGCGCCGGGTCCCGCACCTCCTCACCGAGGGTCGCGATCCGCGCGTACCCGGCGAACGCGAAGAACAGCAGGCCGGCCGCCTGAAGCACGCCGACCACACCCGATGACAGTCCGATGTCCAGCCGCCCGGCGTCCGCTCGCCCGGACGTCAGGCACACGACCACCACGGAAGCGAGGACCGCCAGGACCACGGCGACGATGAGCCGCGTCAGCCAGGCCGACTTCTGGATACCGCCGTAGTTCACGGCGGTCAGTGTCACCACTGCCGCGACCGCAACCGCGTGCGCCTGCCCCGGCCACGCGTAGGCGCCCACGGTCAGCGCCATCGCGGCGCAGGACGCCGTCTTGCCGACGACGAACGCCCAGCCCGCGAGATACCCCCAGAAGGCGCCGAGCCGCTCTCGCCCGTACACGTAGGTGCCGCCGGACTGCGGGTAGCGGGCGGCGAGGCGGGCCGAGGACATGGCGTTGCAGTAGGCGACCAGTGCCGCGACGGCCAGCCCCGGCAGCAGCCCCGACCCGGCCGCGCGGGCCGCCGGGCCCAGCGCCGAGAACACGCCTGCTCCGATCATCGCGCCGAGACCGACGACCACGGCGTCGTGCACGCCCAGCGTGCGCCGCAGGCCGGGAGGTGAGGAAGCCATGCGCCGCACCCTACTGATCGCCGCAACCGCGAGGTGTCGCCATGGCGTCCTCGTCATCGACAGGGCACGAACACGCGCGGGACGGCCATCTGCGGATGACTCGGACGGCCTGTCCGACACAGCCGGCCGAGAACGAAATCACAGGGCCGGAACAGTGCGAACACAGCGCGGAAGGGCAGGTTCAGGGCATGGGCATCATCAGTTGGATCATCCTGGGACTGTTGGCCGGCGCCATCGCCAAAATCCTGCTGCCGGGACGCGACCCGGGCGGCTTCATCGGCACGACCCTCATCGGCATCGTGGGCGCGTTCCTCGGCGGCTGGATATCGGCCCGCTGGCTGGACCACCCCATCACCAAGGACTTCTACGACGGCGCGACCTGGGTGGCGGCGATCGGCGGCTCGTTGGTCCTGCTGATCCTGTACCGCCTCCTCTTCGGCAATTCACGCGACTGAGCGCCCGGCCGCGGCCAGCAGAGGAGATGGGTGGGTACCGGGGGCGCCCACCCTTCGTCGTGCCTCGGCCTACGGTGACTACCGGTAGTTCACGAACTGGAGCGCGAAGTCGAAGTCCTGGCCCTTCAGGAGGGCGATCACGGCCTGGAGGTCGTCGCGGCTCTTGGAGCTGACGCGCAGTTCGTCGCCCTGGACCTGGGCCTTCACACCCTTGGGACCCTCGTCCCGGATGATCTTCGCGACCTTCTTCGCGTTCTCCTGGGAGATGCCCTCCTCGATCGACGCGAAGATCTTGTACTCCTTGCCGGAGAGCTGCGGCTCACCCGCGTCGAGCGCCTTCAGTGAGATGCCGCGCTTGATCAGCTTCGACTGGAAGACGTCGAGGATGGCCTTGACCCGCTCCTCGGAGTTCGCCTGCATCAGGATCTTCTCGCCGGACCAGGCGATCGAGGCGTCCACGCCCTTGAAGTCATAGCGCTGCGAGACCTCCTTGGCGGCCTGGTTGAGGGCGTTGTCGACCTCCTGCCGCTCGACCTTCGAGACGATGTCGAAACTGGAGTCGGCCATGTCCTGTGGCTCCTTGTATCGGGGGGCGTAACGGGATGCGTTCCGGCGCGCGACGGCGACCGCGCCTGGTGTGGGGACCGGGCCGCATCCGCACCAGCCTAGCCACCCCACGTCTCGCGAGCGCAGATCAATCGGGTGGCGGAGCACCCCTCGGTATCGGGTATTGTTTACGTCGTTGCCAGGGAGCACCGCCGAAAAACGGTTCGACTTGGTGGCAAACCCCGGCGGTGTGCCCGAGCGGCCAAAGGGAGCAGACTGTAAATCTGCCGGCTTCGCCTTCCCAGGTTCGAATCCTGGCGCCGCCACTTTGGGGAAGACCCCCTCTGGACTGTGGAAACACAGATCGGAGGGGGTCTCTTCGTTGTGTCGTGAGCGCGTCGAGCGGAGGTGAGACGTGCCCCACCTCGGCGTCGATGCGGCCGCTTCTGAAGGTGTGTGGGAATGCGGAGGCGGGCGCCGGGCGAGCGCGCGTGACGACACTGGTGCCCCGGCGCCGTCGCAGGCCCCCGCGGGGCCGGCGCGGAGGGGCTGGCCCCCGCAACCGGTGCGCCCTCACGACCGCACTGTCGGCGTGAGCGCCGGCGACACCGCGGTCGCTCGGATCAGCTGCCCGGGACGCCAGTGGCCCCCGGTACGTGTGTCACGCCCCGGGGCACACTGGGCTCATGTCCTCCCGACGTAGAACCTGCCCGGTGTGCCGCCGCGAAATCGCCGTCGTCGCGGGACGCTTCGCGCGGCACGACCCGCCCGGGGCACGGGACACCGGCGACCTGGTCTCCTGCTCCGGCTCGCGGCGGCAAGCCCAAATCGGGGCGGCCCAGCCGTCGTTGGACGGTTACGCCGTGCCGGACTTTCCCGGGCAGCTGCCGCTGTTCTGAGGGCTGCGCCCGGCCGTCGCCACCGTCACAAGTCCCAACGGCCGGGCGGCGAGTTCAGTTCCCGGCCACCGACTTCACGGCCACCGTGACCGGCGTCGAACCGCCGATCAGTTCCAGGGTCAGACCGGCCGTCGCCGACGTGTCCACCAACTCCGCGAGTACGGTGGCCACGTCGTCGCGGGGGACCGAACCCCTCCCCGTGTGCGCCTCCAGACGCACCAGGCCCGTGCCCGGCTCGTTCGTCAGCGAACCGGGGCGCAGGATCGTCCAGTCGAGGGCGCTCTGCCGGGTGACGTACGCGTCGGCCTCGCCCTTGGCCCGCAGATACACGTCGAAGACGTCGTCGCCCTGGTGCGCCGGGTCCGCGCCCATCGCCGAGACGATCACGAAACGGCGCACGCCCGCGCGTACCGCCGCTTCCACGAACAACACCGCGGCGCCCTTGTCCACCGTCTCCTTGCGGGCCGTGCCGCTGCCCGGGCCCGCGCCTGCCGCGAACACCGCCGCGTCCGCTCCCTGAAGATGCGCCGCGACCTCCTCGACCGATGCCGACTCCAGGTCGAGCAGCACCGGTTCGGCACCGGCCGCTCGCAGATCGTCGCTCTGCTCGGCCTTCCGGATGATTCCCGCTACCTCGTCCCCACGCGCGGAGAGCAGCCGCTCCAACCGCAGCGCGATCTGACCATGACCACCAGCGATGACAATGCGCATGTTTCCGACCGTACGCCCGAAGCCCCGCATCCGCCGCACGACTTCACGCGCCCCACGCGCTCGCGCAGGCCTCGTGAAGCGGCCCGCCGGGTTGACGCCGTCTCTGCGGGCGCGCTCCTGCGCGCCGCGCGCTCCCGTGCACTCACCCGCACGCAGGCGTCCACGCTCCCGAACGCGCCTCCCAACGCCCACAAGCCCGGGCGCCCGCCCGCCTGCTCACACCCTCCGGTGCGCGCTCGCCCGCCGGGACGCCCGCCTCCACGCCACGCGCCCCCGCGCGCTGCCATCACCACGCGGCGGTCCCTCCACTTCAGCGCCCGCTCGCGCCCCGCGACACGCGCCCCGGCGCTTCCGCCCCAGGCGCCCCCCTCAGGACACCTCGCCCCGCCCCTGCCGAGGCAGCCCCAGCTCCGCTGTCGCCGCCGAGTTGCAGTACTCGCGGACCGCGCTCGTGCGTGCCACCACGCGCCCCCGGTGCACCACGATCCGGCTGTAGGCGAGGGAGAGGGCGCCGGCCAGGTGGTCGCCGCGTACGGCGAGGAGTTCGGCGGGGAAGCCGGCCTCGACACGGACCTCGGGAAGACCGAGGGCGGCACGGGAGGAGGCGCTCACGGTGTCGTAGGCGTCCTCGGGACGCAGGCCGTGGCGGGAGGCCAGGAGGTAGGCGGCCTCCAGGGGGTCGCCGCGGCCGACGGGGTTCGACAGGTCGCGCAGGGCGCCGCTGCCGGCGGCGACCCGCACCCCGGCCGCGCGCAGCAGCCGTACCGGGGCCGTGCCGCGGCGGTCGACGGAGCCGCAGCCGCCCTGGGGCAGGCACACCACCGTGACACCGGCCGCGGCGAGCTGGTCCGCGACCCGGGCGACCGCCTCGGCGGGCAGGCGCGCGAGCCCGGCGCACGGGCCGAGCGTCACGCCGGGGCGCATGCCCCCCGCCATCGCAGCGAGTCTCGCCAGCCGGGCCGGGTCGACGGCGTCCGTGTGCAGATCGACCGGGCAGCCGTGCTCGGAGGCCACCTCCAGGACGGCCTCCGCATAGCCCGTGGGATCGGGGTCCAGGTCCGGGCAGCCGCCCAGCACCGACGCGCCCATCTTCGCCGCGTCCCGCAGTATCGCCAGCCCCTCCGCGCCGGCCACCCCGGTCAGCACGCGCGGCATCGCGACCGCCGCCAGCTCCGCGAGCCCGCGCAGCGAACGGCGCGCCTGGAGAACGGCGGCAAGGGCGGCCAGACCCTGGACGTCGCCCACGCGCACGTGCGCGCGTACCGCCGTCGCGCCGTGGCCGAGTTGCAGCAGGGCGGCCTCGGTGGCGCGGCGCTGGACGTCGTCGGGGTCGTACGAGACGGGGCCGCCGCGATCGGCGGAGAGTGCGGTGTCACCGTGAGCGTGCGGTTCGGCCGGGGCCGGCAGGAGGAGGTAGCCGCTGAGGTCCACGCGCGCGCCGCCCGCGCGGGCCGGACCCGGTGCCAGGCTGCCGGCCGTACCGACCGCCTCGATGCGCCCGCCGCCCAGCCGTACGTCCACGGTCCGGCCGTCGGTGAGCCGTGCCCCGCACAGCAGGAGACCGGTCGGCTCGGACTGTCCCGAGGAGCCCGGGGAGTTGGACGACGACGAGGGCGGCTGCGGCTGGCTGTCAGGCATCGCGCTCCAGGAAGGTCGGTCCGGGCGGGGACTCAAGATCACGCAGAGTGAGTCGAGCCTAGGGTGACGAACAGTGCGGGGCGGGGAGGAGCGCAATAGTCGTACCGGCCTCGTCGGACCGGTCGGGAACCTCGTCGGACCGGCCGGGAACGGCTTCGGCACGCGCGCGTGAGGAGCGTCTGAAGGGGCCCGAGAGGCTGCCGTGAGCCGGGCGGAAGGGGCCCGGTGGAGCGGCGGGAAACGGATTTGGGTGAACGGCGGCCGAGCGTGTAATGTCTTCATCGCTCGCCCCAATAGCTCAGTCGGCAGAGCGTCTCCATGGTAAGGAGAAGGTCTACGGTTCGATTCCGTATTGGGGCTCTGGTGTGAGAGGTCCCGTCGCGAGGCGGGACTGATCTCATCAAAGCGGTGTAGCTCAGTCGGTAGAGCAAGCGGCTCATAATCGCTGTGTCACCGGTTCAAGTCCGGTCACCGCTACTGACAGTAGCCGATTGCGGGGTCGGTCCTTCGATCGGCTACTCTTTTTGCGTTGAATCAGTCCATCCGTTCGTCTTAGGAGCACTCACGTGGCTGCCACCGACGTCCGCCCGAAGATCACGCTGGCCTGCGTGGAGTGCAAGGAGCGGAACTACATCACCAAGAAGAACCGGCGTAACAACCCGGACCGTCTTGAGATGAAGAAGCACTGCCCGCGTTGCAACGCGCACACTGCGCACCGCGAAACGCGATAAAAACAGGCTCGTTCGTGAGGCCGTCCCCGACTTGGGGGCGGCCTCACGGCGTTTCGGCAGTTGGCTTTCCCGCTAGTTTGTGGGACATCACAGCAGACATCAGGAGGTGCCGGGCCAATGGCGCTCGACCAGTCCTTCGTGGGACGGACCTACCCACCCACCGAGCCCTACGAGGTGGGCCGGGAGAAGATCCGTGAGTTCGCCGAGGCGGTCGGCGACACCAACCCCGTGTACACGGACCCGGAGGCCGCCAAGGCGCTCGGTCATTCCGATGTGATCGCCCCGCCGACCTTTGTCTTCTCGATCACTTTCCGCGCGGCCGGGCAGGTCGTCGAGGATCCGCAGCTGGGCCTGGACTACAGCCGGGTGGTGCACGGCGACCAGAAGTTCGCCTACCGGCGTCCGGTGCGTGCCGGCGACCGCCTGACCGTCGTCTCGACGATCGAGGCCGTCAAGTCCCTCGCGGGCAACGACGTCATCGACATCCGCGGCGACGTCCACGACGAGGCGGGCGAACTCGTGGTGAGCGCCCTGACCAAGCTCGTGGCCCGCGCGGCGGACGTAGAAGAAGGCGAGGCGTGAGGATCCGATGACGTCGAAGATCGCGTACGAGGACGTCGAGGTCGGCACCGAACTGCCCGCCCAGACCTTCCCCGTGACCCGCGCCACGCTGGTGCGGTACGCGGGCGCCTCCGGGGACTTCAACCCCATCCACTGGAACGAGAAGTTCGCCAAGGAGGTGGGCCTGCCGGGCGTCATCGCGCATGGCATGTTCACCATGGCCGAGGCGATCCGCGTGGTCACCGACTGGACCGGCGACCCGGGTGCGGTCGCCGAGTACGGGGTCCGCTTCACCCGGCCCGTCATCGTCCCGAACGACGACCAGGGCGCCCTCATCGAGGTCAGCGGCAAGGTCGCGGCCAAGCTCGACGACAACACCGTGCGCGTCGACCTGACGGCGACCAGCGCGGGCCAGAAGGTGCTGGGCATGTCACGGGCGGTCGTACGGCTGGGCTGAGCCTGGCGGGTTCGACGGTCCGGTTCAGGGGGTTCGACGGCTCGGTCCGGTGAGCTCGACGGTCCGGTCCAGGGGGTTCGACGGCTCGGTCCGGTGAGTTCCCCGACCCGGTCGGTGAGTTCTACCGCTCGGTAAGGGGCGCTTCCCATTGCGGGGCGCCCCTTACGCATGTGTGGCCCCCTACCTGTGAAACGGGCCGGGAGGAGATGGCGTTCCCGGCTCCTTGACTTGGTTAGTGATTGAGTACTAACTTCATCGCATGGTCAGGATGAGTGCTGAGGAACGGCGCGAGAGTGTCGTCCGTGCGGCGATCGCCGAGTTTTCGCAGAGGGGCTACTACGGCACCTCCACCGAGGCGATCGCCAAGCGGGTCGGGGTTTCGCAGCCGTATCTCTTCCGGCTCTTCCCGGGCAAGAAGGCGATCTTCGCCGCCGCCTCGCAGCGTTGCATCGACGAGATGCGCGAGCTCTTCGAGAAGGCGGCCGAGGGGCTGCGGGGCGAAGAGGCCCTGTACGCCATGGGTGACGCGTATGTGCAGCTCATCCAGGAGCGGCCGGAGCGGCTCCAGATGCAGATGCAGACGTACATCACCGTCGCGGCCGCCGAGGCGGAGGGCGAGCACGAGTTCGGCGAGCTCGTGCGGGCCGGCTGGGGGCGGCTGTGGGACACCGTCCATCTGCTCTCAGGGGCGGACGTCGACCGCACCACGACCTTCCTGGCCAAAGGGATGCTCATCAATACCTATGCGGCCATGGGGTTTCCGCCCGGGCACCGGGTCTGGCAGGGGATGTACCCGGACGCCGGGACCACCGGGCGGCTGGAGAAGTGCAGCGACGGGTGAGGGGGGCGGTTCGCCGTCCCGGCCCGGGCCTTTTCGTGGGCCAGAAAATTAGTGATCAATAACTAATCCACGCAGGACGCTCTGGGGGAGCGATGTCACAAGAGAAAGAGACCGCACGTCGTGGGGGCGCCGTATGGGCCCTCGTCATCACCAGTGTCGCCGGATTCATGGCGGCCCTCGACAACCTCGTCGTCACCACAGCACTGCCCTCCATCCGCAAGGACCTCGGCGGTGCCCTGGACGACCTCGAATGGACCGTGAGCGCCTACACGCTCACCTTCGCCGTCCTGCTGATGTTCGGCGCGGCTCTCGGTGACCGCTTCGGCCGCCGTCGGCTCTTCCTCGCCGGGCTCGCCGTCTTCACCGGCGCCTCCGCCGCTGCGGCCATGGCGCCCGGCATCGACTCCCTGATCGCCGCCCGCGCGGTGCAGGGTGTCGGCGCGGCCGTGATGATGCCGCTGACGCTCACCCTGCTGACGGCGGCCGTGCCGGAGGCCAGGCGCGGGATGGCGTACGGCATCTGGGGCGCCGTCAACGGACTCGCGGTCGCCTCCGGGCCGCTCATCGGCGGCAGCCTCACCGAACACGTGTCCTGGCATTGGATCTTCTGGCTGAACGTCCCGCTCGGCCTCGCTCTGCTGCCGCTCGCCCGTCTCCGTCTCGCCGAGTCCCACGGCGCCGGCGCCCCGCTCGACTTCCCCGGCACCCTGCTCGCCAGCGGCGGCCTCTTCGGGATCGTCTACGGCCTGGTGCGCGGGCCCGCCGACGGCTGGACCAGTTCCCTCGTGCTCACCGGGCTGTTCGCGGGCGGCGCCCTGCTCGTCGGCTTCGTCATCCACGGCAGCCGCGCCAAGAACCCCATGCTGCCGATGCGGCTCTTCCGCTCCCGCGCCTTCTCCGGGATCAACGCGGCCAGCCTTCTGATGTTCCTGGGGATGTTCGGCTCGATCTTCCTGCTCAGCCAGTACATGCAGGGTGTCCTCGGCTACTCGCCCACCGAGGCGGGCCTCAGGATGCTGCCCTGGACCGGCATGCCGATGCTCGTCGCACCGATCGCCGGGATCCTCTCCGACCGGATAGGCGGCCGCCCGGTCGCCGCCGCCGGACTCTTCCTGCAGGCCGCCGGGCTCGGCTACATGGCCTCCGTGGTCACCGCCCACGCTTCCTACGGCGTCCAGCTGCCCGGTCTGATCATCAGCGGTATCGGCATGGCGCTGTACTTCGCCCCCGCCGCCAACCTCGTGATGTCCGCCGTGCGCCCGCAGGAACAGGGCATCGCCTCCGGCGCCAACAACGCGCTGCGTGAGGTGGGCGGCGCACTCGGCATCGCCGTCATGTCGTCCATCTTCGCCGCCCAGGGCGGCTACGAGAGCGCCCAGAGCTTCGTGGACGGGCTGCGGCCCGCCCTGGTCACCGGCTCCGCCGTGGTCGCCCTCGCCGGGATCGCCGCCCTGTTCATCCCCGGCCGCCGCCGCGCCGCGCGGACGGTGACCGAGGGGGAACCGGCCCTGGCTCTGGAGAGTGTCGGCAGCTGACTCCACGCGCGCGTGCGGCTCGTGACGGGGAGAGCGCGGAGGGAGTGTCGGTGACGTCTCGTAGTCTTGGGCGCGTGCAGGAACTCCACGACGCCCCCCTCGCCCCCCTCACCACCTTCCGGCTCGGCGGCCCCGCCACCCGGCTGGTCACCGCGACCACCGACGCCGAGGTGATCGCCACCGTCCGCGAGGCCGACGACAGCGGGACCCCGCTGCTGGTCATCGGCGGCGGTTCGAACCTGGTCATCGGCGACAAGGGCTTCGACGGCACTGCCCTGCGCATCGCCACCACCGGCTTCGAAGCGCGCGGTACGACGCTGGAGCTGGCGGCCGGCGAGGTGTGGACCGACGCGGTCGCCCGCACCGTCGAGGCGGGTCTCGCGGGCATCGAGTGCCTCGCCGGGATCCCGGGGTCCGCGGGCGCCACGCCCATCCAGAACGTCGGGGCGTACGGCCAGGAGGTCTCCTCGACCATCACCGAGGTCGTCGCCTACGACCGGCGGTCCGGCGAGACGGTGACGCTGGCCAACGAGGAGTGCGCCTTCTCGTACCGGCACAGCCGGTTCAAGGCCGACCCCGAGCGTTATGTCGTCCTGCGTGTGCGCTTCGGGCTGGAGGACGCCGGCGGGCTGTCGGCGCCGGTGCGGTACGCCGAGGCCGTGCGGGCACTCGGAGTGGCTCAGGGGGACCGGGCGCCGCTGGCCCGCGCGCGCGAGGCGGTACTCGAACTGCGCGCCGGGAAGGGCATGGTGCTCGACCCCGAGGACCACGACACCTGGTCGGCGGGGTCCTTCTTCACCAACCCGATCCTCACGGACGAGCAGCTCGCCGACTTCCACGCACGCGTGCGCGAGCGGCTCGGGGACGGGGCCGAGCCGCCCGCCTACCCGGCGGGGGAGGGGCGTACCAAGACCTCGGCGGCCTGGCTGATCGACAAGGCCGGGTTCGGCAAGGGGTACGGCAGCGGGCCGGCCCGGATCTCCACCAAGCACACGCTGGCGCTGACCAACCGGGGCGGGGCCACGACCGAGGACCTGCTGGAGCTGGCGCGGGAAGTCGTCGCCGGTGTCCACAGGGCGTTCGGTGTGACGCTAGTCAACGAGCCGGTGACCGTGGGCGTGAGCCTGTAGCGGCCGTACTGAGGGGTGCGGGGCCGCATTCGGCGCAGCCTCCGCCTCTTGCGGGCCGCTTCAGTACGCCACGCCCACTCCCTGCTTCACCGTTCCCGCGTCCTCGATCATCGACAGCATCGCGTGGGCCACGTCTGCGCGTGCGATGAAGCGGCCCTTCGCCGGGAAGCCGCCGATCACCGTGCGGTAGGTGCCTGTGAGGGGCTTGTCCTGAAGGCGGGGCGGGCGCACCGACGTCCAGTCGGTGCCGCTGCCGGACAGCTCCGCCTCCATCTCACGCAGGTCGTCGTAGACCGGCTTGAGGACCCTGCCGACCAGGCCGCGCGCGGTGCGGTCCAGGAGGCCGTCGGCCGGTTCCGGGCCCACCGGGCCCGCGCTGACCACGACCAGGCGCCGTACCCCCTCGGCCTGCATCGCGGCCAGGACCGTGCGGGTCAGGCGAGCGGCGACCCCGGCGTCCCCCCGGCCACGCGGGCCCAGACCCGACAGGACCGCGTCCCGGCCGGCGACCGCGGGGCGGACCGCCTCGGCGTCGCTGAGGTCCGCGCGGACCACCTCCAGGCCGGGGCCGGTCACGGTCAGCCTGGCGGGGTCGCGAACGACCGCCGTGACCCGGTGACCGGACGCCAGCGCCTGGCGGACGATCTCCCGGCCGATCCCGCCGGTCGCGCCGAAGACAGTGAGGTTCATGACTGCTCCCGTGTACTCATGCATCGCGTGCGTAGGCGTGCGCCAGGGGTGGGTGAGTACTCACTCACCCCTGCTTGTCTCTAGAGTGGGTAAGCACTCACCTACCCGTCAAGGCTCTTCGGGACATCCGTCGCACCCGCAGGAAAGGGCATGTGATCCTTGGGCGTCATGCAGCAGAAACCGGCCCGCGTCCGCATCCTCGACGCCGCTCACGAACTGATGCGCACCGCCGGGCTAGCCCGCACCACCACCAAGGAGATCGCCAGGGCGGCCGGCTGCTCCGAGGCGGCGCTCTACAAGTACTTCCCCAGCAAGGAAGAGCTGTTCGTGCACGTCCTGTCCGAGCGGCTGCCCCGGCTGATCCCGCTGCTCGGCGAGCTCTCCCACGAACCCGGCCGGGGCTCCCTGGAGGAGAACCTCACCCGGATCGCGCACCAGGCCGCGCTCTTCTACGAGGAGAGCTTCCCGATCGCCGCGTCCCTCTACGCCGAGAAACAGCTCAAACACCGGCTCGACGAGCAGCTGCGGACGATCGGCGCCGGCCCGCATGTGCCGATCCACGCCCTCGACGCCTATCTGCGCGCCGAACAGGCCGCCGGCCGGATCCGCCAGGGCGCCGACACCTTCGCCGCCGCCTCCCTGCTGCTCGGCGCCTGCGTACAGCGCGTCTTCGCCTTCGAGGCGACCCCGACCGGCCAACGCCCCCCGTTGGACACGTTCGCCGCCCGGCTCGTCCGCACCCTGCTCGACGGAATCTCCGTTGCCGAGGATCCCGGCCGCCCGCGATCCTGATGCCATGAGGCACGCCCCATGCAGCTGAGACTCCGCGAGTTCCGGCCCCGCACCGGCCCGCACGAGTACCGGGTCGTCCAGCCCCGACAGCCCCTGCGCCACACCTCCCTGCGCCAACCCGCGCCCGTCGGCACACTCATGGGCGACCACGACGGGCTCAACCGGCTCGCCGGGCTGTTCTCGTTCGCCGCCCACTCACCGCACACGATCGTCCATGTGCCGCTGCGGGACGGGGTGCCGCCCGACGAGGGGCAGGGGCCGCTCGTCGATCTCGTCCTGGCCCACGGCCCGCTCGGCCTGCGCGCCTCGCAGTGGCCCGGGCTGCGCCGGCGGCTGCGGCACGGCGGCGTCTCACTCACCGTCCGCACCGACGAGGCGCGCACCGCGCGGGACGCCGCCGCCTGGCGCGCGCGGTGGCGGTACCACGACCGCAGGGACGAGCTACGGCATACCACCCACGCGAACACCTTCTTCCTCTTCGGCGGCCGGGACGCCTTCGCCGAGACCGCCATGTCCCTGGCCTACACGGCCGGCTGGGGGCCCCGGCAGAAGCGGGTGGCCGAGGGACACTCGGCACTGCTGTCGGGGCTGTGGGGGCTGCGACAGCCGCCCGGCGGCGGGCACCCCGTCGAGGTGCTGGTCTGCTTCAAGGCGTACCCGCCGTACACCCAGTTCCGAAGGCCCTGACGAAGGCCCTGGCGAAGACCCCGATCAGGAAACCGGCGCGGCGAGCCACTCGTCGACGCCTGTCAGGAGCCTCGCCTTCACGTCCTGCGGCGCCGCCGAACCCTGTACCGACTGCCGCGCCAGCTCCGCCAGTTCGGCGTCCGTGAAACCGTGATGCACGCGCGCGATGTCGTACTGGGCGGCCAGGCGGGAGCCGAACAGGAGCGGGTCGTCGGCGCCCAGCGCCATCGGGACGCCCGCCTCGAAGAGCGTGCGCAGCGGGACGTCCTCGTGCTTCTCGTAGACGCCCAGGGCCACGTTGGAGGCCGGGCACACCTCGCAGGTGATGCCCCGCTCCGACAGACGCCTGAGCAGCCGCGGGTCCTCCGCCGCCCGCACGCCGTGCCCGATCCGGGAGGCGTGCAGATCGTCCAGGCAGTCCCGCACCGACGCCGGCCCGGTCAGCTCGCCGCCGTGCGGGGCCGCCAGCAGCCCGCCCTCGCGCGCGATGTGGAACGCCCGGTCGAAGTCCCGTGCCATACCCCGGCGCTCGTCGTTCGAGAGCCCGAAGCCGACCACACCCCGGTCCGCGTACCGCACGGCCAGCCGCGCGAGCGTGCGCGCGTCCAGCGGGTGCTTCATGCGGTTCGCGGCCACCAGGACGCGCATACCGAGGCCCGTCTCCCGGGAGGTCGTCTCCACCGCGTCCAGGATGATCTCAAGGGCCGCGATCAGCCCACCCAGCCTGGGGGCGTAGGACGTCGGGTCCACCTGGATCTCCAGCCAGCCCGAGCCGTCCTTGATGTCCTCCTCGGCGGCCTCCCGGACCAGCCGTCGGATGTCCTCGGGCTCTCTCAGGCAGGAGCGCGCGGCGTCGTACAACCGCTGGAAGCGGAACCAGCCGCGTTCGTCGGTGGCCCGCAGTCTTGGTGGTTCGCCGCTGGTCAGGGCGTCGGTCAGCGCCTCGGGAAGGCGTACGCCGTATTTGTCGGCCAGTTCCAGGACGGTCGCCGGCCGCATCGAACCGGTGAAGTGCAGATGCAGATGAGCCTTCGGCAGCTCAGAGACATCACGTACGTGCTCCATTCCAGGATCCTGCCGTACGCGACCGCCGTACCGGTAGCCGATTCCCCTTTAGTGGCCTTGCTCGCACACGCGAACGGGCCGCCTCCCGGTAGGGAAACGGCCCGCACGCGCGCGTGGAGCGCGGAAAGAGGGTCAGTCCTGCGCCTCGGCCAGCAGCTTCTGCATCCGGCTCACGCCCTCGGCGAGGTCCTCGTCGCCGAGCGCGTACGACAGCCGCAGGTAGCCGGGCGTGCCGAAGGCCTCACCGGGTACGACCGCGACCTCGGCCTCCTCCAGGATCAGCCCGGCCAGCTCCACCGAGGAGGCCGGGCGCTTGCCGCGGATCTCCTTGCCGAGCAGCGCCTTGACCGACGGGTACACGTAGAAGGCGCCCTCGGGCTCCGGGCAGACCACGCCGTCGATCTCGTTGAGCATCCGCACGATGGTCCTGCGGCGCCGGTCGAAGGCCTCGCGCATCTTCGCCACGGCCGCCAGGTCGCCGGAGACGGCGGCCAGGGCGGCGACCTGGGCCACGTTGGAGACGTTCGAGGTGGCGTGCGACTGGAGGTTCGTGGCCGCCTTGACGACGTCCTTGGGGCCGATGACCCAGCCCACCCGCCAGCCCGTCATCGCGTACGTCTTGGCGACACCGTTGACGACGACGCACTTGTCACGCAGCTCGGGCAGGATCGCCGGCAGCGAGGTGAACTTCGCGTCGCCGTAGACGAGGTGCTCGTAGATCTCGTCGGTCAGCACCCACAGGCCGTGCTCGACGGCCCAGCGGCCGATCGCCTCGGTCTCGGCCTCGCTGTAGACCGCGCCGGTCGGGTTGGACGGGGAGACGAAGAGCACGACCTTCGTCTTCTCCGTGCGCGCCGCCTCCAGCTGCTCCACGGAGACGCGGTAGCCGGTCGTCTCGTCCGCGACCACCTCCACCGGGACGCCGCCGGCGAGACGGATCGACTCCGGGTACGTCGTCCAGTACGGGGCGGGGACGATGACCTCGTCGCCCGGGTCCAGGATCGCGGCGAAGGCCTCGTAGATCGCCTGCTTGCCGCCGTTGGTGACGAGGACCTGGCTCGCGTCCACCTCGTAGCCGGAGTCGCGCAGCGTCTTCGCGGCGATCGCGGCCTTCAGCTCGGGCAGACCGCCGGCCGGCGTGTACCGGTGGTACTTCGGGTTCTTGCAGGCCTCGATCGCGGCGTCGACGATGTAGTCCGGGGTCGGGAAGTCGGGCTCACCGGCACCGAAGCCGATCACCGGGCGCCCGGCGGCCTTCAGGGCCTTGGCCTTGGCGTCCACGGCGAGGGTGGCGGACTCGGAGATCGCGCCGACTCGGGCGGAGACCCGGCGCTCGGTGGGAGGGGTTGCAGCGCTCATGGGGCCCATCGTTTCAGACCGGAAACCTGCCTGGCACGCCGGTTTCACAGACTGAACAACCACGGGCCGGACCGTGAACAAGCGTGCGGATCCCGCCCCCGGCCAGGACGATCTTCCGTACGGTCGCGCCGGACTGCCACTTTCTGTTCGACGCGGCGCCGCGGACCACGTACACTCTCTCCTCGTTGGCCTTCAGCAGGCGCGACCGAGCGGGTGCACTCCGAGCACTCGGCCGGATGCGGTACGTTGGGGGACACAGCAAAGGGTCGTAGCTCAATTGGTAGAGCACCGGTCTCCAAAACCGGCGGTTGGGGGTTCAAGTCCCTCCGGCCCTGCTACACACACCGCCAGGATGTGTGCGCATGTACGTACAAGCATTGCACCGCCGTGCGGCTCAGGAACCGGGCGCGGCACGGCCACGACCCGGGATCAGGTGAGGATGAATGACGGACGCCGTGGGCTCCATCGATACGCCTGATGCCCAGGACGAGGTGTCGGAGTCCAAGAAGAAGGCCCGCAAGGGCGGTAAGCGTGCCAAGAAGGGCCCGCTGAAGCGCCTTGCCACCTTCTATCGCCAGATCATCGCGGAGCTCCGCAAGGTCGTCTGGCCGACTCGTAACCAGCTGACGTCGTACACCACCGTGGTGATCTTCTTCGTCGCCATCATGATCGCTCTGGTGACCGTGATTGACTATGGACTCAACCACGCTGCCAAGTACGTCTTCGGCTGAGCACAGAGCGAAGGGCGCCGTGGTACCGGCGCCCGTTTTCGCATGTTCCACCCCTATGTATCCAGGAAGAAGCAGCCATCGTGTCTGACCCGAACCTGAACGACGACGCCACCGAGCCCCGCGGGCAGGCGGCCGAGACGGTCGACGACGAGCTCGACATCGTCGAGGGCGCGGACGAGCAGGACGAGTTCGAGGCTGCAGAGGCCGAACTGGGGGAGCCGGCCGAGGAGACCGCGGTCCACGTCGAGGACGAGGACGAGGCCGTCGACGCGGAAGAGGCCGACGAGGCTGCCGAGGAAGACGCCGACGAGGCCGAAGAGGCCGCTGAGGAAGAGCCCGCCGAGCCGGTCGACCCCGTCCAGGCGCTCCGCGAGGAACTGCGTCTGCTGCCGGGTGAGTGGTACGTCATCCACACCTACGCCGGCTACGAGAACCGCGTGAAGACCAACCTGGAGCAGCGCGCCGTCTCGCTGAACGTCGAGGACTACATCTTCCAGGCCGAGGTGCCGCAGGAAGAGGTCGTCCAGATCAAGAACGGCGACCGCAAGACCATCAAGCAGAACAAGCTGCCCGGTTACGTGCTCGTCCGCATGGACCTGACGAACGAGTCCTGGGGCGTCGTCCGCAACACCCCGGGTGTCACCGGCTTCGTCGGCAACGCCTACGACCCCTACCCGCTGACCCTGGACGAGATCGTCAAGATGCTCGCACCGGAGGCCGAGGAGAAGGCGGCGCGCGAGGCGGCGGAGGCCGAGGGCAAGCCGGCGCCGCAGCGCAAGGTCGAGGTCCAGGTGCTGGACTTCGAGGTGGGCGACTCGGTGACGGTGACCGACGGTCCGTTCGCCACGCTGCAGGCGACGATCAACGAGATCAACCCCGACTCCAAGAAGGTCAAGGGTCTGGTGGAGATCTTCGGGCGTGAGACGCCCGTCGAGCTTTCGTTCGACCAGATTCAGAAGAACTGAGTCGGTAGTTCGTCGGCTGCGGGTGCGTGGGGGCTGGTCGCGCCCCCCGCGGCGGTAGCTGCATATTCGATGCAGCCCCGCGCCCCTGGTGGGACGGGTCAGGGTCGGCTCCTAGGCGAGCCCCCTGACCTCTTCGTTTTTGGCCGCGCATCCATACCCGTTATCGTTGTGCGGTATGCCTGTGTCCGGGTGGTCCCCGGATGTGGGCAGGACCCGAATGGAAAGGACCCGGAGAGCTATGCCTCCCAAGAAGAAGAAGGTCACGGGGCTTATCAAGCTCCAGATCAACGCCGGTGCGGCGAACCCGGCCCCGCCGGTCGGCCCCGCGCTCGGTCAGCACGGTGTCAACATCATGGAGTTCTGCAAGGCCTACAACGCCGCGACCGAGTCGCAGCGCGGTTGGGTCATCCCGGTCGAGATCACGGTCTACGAAGACCGCTCCTTCACCTTCGTCACCAAGACCCCGCCGGCCGCGAAGATGATCCTCAAGGCCGCTGGTGTCGAGAAGGGCTCCGGCGAGCCCCACAAGACCAAGGTCGCCAAGATCACCGAGGCGCAGGTCCGGGAGATCGCCCAGACCAAGCTTCCCGACCTGAACGCCAACGACCTGGACGCCGCGTCGAAGATCATCGCCGGCACCGCCCGTTCCATGGGCATCACGGTCGAGGGCTGAACCCCACCTTCGTAGAACCACCGTGGTAGGGCCTGCTCGGCCCGTACACCACGACTCCTTCAGAACCCACAGGAGCAAGTTGTGAGCAAGCGCAGCAAGGCCCTTCGCGCTGCGGACGAGAAGATCGACCGGGAGAAGCTGTACGCCCCGCTCGAGGCCGTCCGTCTCGCCAAGGAGACCTCCACGACCAAGTTCGACGGCACCGTCGAGGTCGCCTTCCGTCTGGGTGTCGACCCGCGCAAGGCCGACCAGATGGTCCGTGGCACCGTGAACCTCCCGCACGGCACCGGCAAGACCGCCCGGGTCCTGGTCTTCGCGACCGGTGACCGTGCCGAGGCCGCGCGTGCCGCGGGCGCCGACATCGTCGGCGCCGACGAACTGATCGACGAGGTGGCGAAGGGCCGTCTGGACTTCGACGCCGTCGTCGCCACCCCGGACCTCATGGGCAAGGTCGGCCGCCTCGGCCGCGTCCTCGGCCCGCGTGGTCTGATGCCGAACCCGAAGACCGGCACCGTGACCCCGGACACCGCCAAGGCCGTGACCGAGATCAAGGGCGGCAAGATCGAGTTCCGCGTCGACAAGCACTCGAACCTGCACTTCATCATCGGCAAGACGTCCTTCGACGACGACAAGCTGGTGGAGAACTACGGCGCCGCGCTGGAGGAGATCCTCCGTCTGAAGCCGTCCGCCGCCAAGGGCCGCTACATCAAGAAGGCCGCCATCAGCACCACGATGGGCCCCGGCATCCCGGTCGACTCGAACCGCACCCGCAACCTCCTCACCGAGGAGGACCCGGCCGCCGTCTGAGCCCCGCGCTCGGTCCGGCAGCCGCGTCAGGGACGCGTCAGCACCAGGACGGGCCCCGCAACCCGAGAGGGTTGCGGGGCCCGTCCCGTTTTCCGGTGCCGGGACCGCTCTGCTTCCACGCGCACTGGCCCGCCCTGTTCTCCCGGGTGCGCAGGCCCGGCCTTCGGTGGGCTTCCGCCACGGCTGTCAGTGGCCTGGGTTAGCGTCAGGGCTGCGGGACTCGTAGGGGGTGGGCCGACATGACGAGGTCGAGGGTGCGCCGGGCGGCTCTGGCGATCGCGGTGGCGACCACGCTGACCGGGGCGGCCGCCTGCACCTCCGCGTCCGGCCCGGACCCCGAGGGCAGCGGCACCGCCCCTCAGGTCCACGCCCTCGCCGCTCTGCGCTCCGCCGAGCGGTCCACGCACCGGGCACGGTCGGTGCGGGTGCGCTCCACCACGGCCCTGGGCTCGCTGATGTCCACGAAGGCCGAGGGCGCCCTCGGCTGGACGGACGGCCTCACCGGCACGCTCACCATCACCTACACCGGCGGCAGCACCGCCGACCTGATGCGCAGCCTCGACTCCACGTCCCTGGAGACCCGCTACCTCCAGGACGCCTACTACGCCAAGGTCGGCCCCGCCTTCGCCCGCAGGCTGGGCGGCAGGCACTGGATCAAGTACCCGTACGACTACCTCGCCACCCTGGGCGGCGGCTCGGGCGCGATGATGACCGACCTGATGCGCAACACCACGCCCAACCGGTCGGTACGACTGCTGCTCGCCTCCGGGGACGTACGCAGGACCGGCGAGGAGCAGGTCTCCGGCGTGCACACCACCCACTACTCGGGCACGGTGAGCGTCTCCGACCTGAGCGGCCAGAGCGAGCTGCGCGACCAGTTCACCCAGGCCGGCGTCGGCACCGAGACCGTCGACATCTGGGTCGACGACAAGGACCTGCTGGTCAAGAAGGTCGAGAAGGCCGCCACGGCGAACGGCGCGCTGACCCAGACCGCCTACTACAGCGACTACGGCGTGCGGGTCAGCGCCGAGCGGCCCCCGGCCGGCGACACCGAGGACTTCAGGACACTGCTGAAGAAGCTGGACGGCACCGCCTCCTGAGCCCCGCACGGCAACGTCGTAGGGCCGGATTTGCTCGACAGTGCACCGGTCCCGTACTCTCCTAACGAAGCCAAAGACCGCTGGTCGTTGCCGTGTGCTCGTAAGAGGGCGCGGTGGCCGAAGGATCCGCTGAACCGCGGACGACCCGCGCAGGTGACTGTGGAAGTACTCCCGGGACACGCGCTCAGGTGTGTGTGATCGGTCGAGCTACGCCCCGTGCGCCTGCGCCGGGGCGTTTCGTTTTCCCAGCCCCTTCTGAGCGGTCCTCATCACCCGGAAGGAGGCCGACGCTCTATGGCAAGGCCCGACAAGGCTGCCGCGGTAGCCGAGCTGACGGAGCAGTTCCGCAGCTCGAACGCCGCCGTGCTGACCGAGTACCGGGGTCTCACCGTGGCGCAGCTCAAGACGCTGCGCCGTTCGCTCGGTGAGAACGCCCAGTACGCCGTGGTGAAGAACACGCTGACCAAGATTGCGGCCAACGAGGCCGGGATCTCCACGCTCGACGACCTGTTCAACGGTCCGACGGCGGTCGCCTTCGTCACCGGTGACCCGGTGGAGTCGGCGAAGGGTCTTCGTGACTTCGCCAAGGACAACCCGAACCTCGTCATCAAGGGCGGTGTCCTTGACGGCAAGGCGCTGTCCGCCGACGAGATCAAGAAGCTTGCGGACCTCGAGTCCCGCGAGGTTCTGCTCGCCAAGCTGGCGGGCGCCATGAAGGGCAAGCAGACGCAGACTGCTCAGCTCTTCCAGGCGCTTCCCTCGAAGCTCGTCCGCACCGTGGACGCGCTCCGTGCCAAGCAGGACGAGCAGGGCGGTGCCGAGTAATTCGGCTCCCGAAATGACCGCCGCCTGAGGCTTCCCGCCCGAGGCAGAGGTCGTTAGCGGGCCGAACGTACGCCCGCCAGACATGTACATCCCGGCACCAGCCGAATTAGTGGAAGGAAAGCCATCGTGGCTCTCACCCAGGACGAACTGCTCGCCGAGTTCGAGGGCATGACCCTCATCCAGCTCTCCGAGTTCGTGAAGGCGTTCGAGGAGAAGTTCGACGTCACCGCCGCCGCCGCGGTTGCCGTCGCGGGCCCGGCCGGTCCGGCCGCCGCCGCCCCGGTCGAGGAGGAGAAGGACGAGTTCGACGTCATCCTCACCGGTGCCGGCGAAAAGAAGATCCAGGTCATCAAGGTCGTGCGTGAGCTGACCTCGCTCGGCCTGAAGGAGGCCAAGGACCTCGTGGACGGCGCCCCGAAGCCCGTCCTCGAGAAGGTCGCCAAGGACGCCGCCGAGAAGGCCGCCGAGTCCCTCAAGGGCGCCGGCGCCTCCGTCGAGGTCAAGTAAGGCCTCTGAGGTCGACCAGACCTCTGTGCGCTGAAACACGTCCTTCGGGGCTGTAACGCGCGGACCGCGAAGAGCGATCATCCATCCGGGTGGTCGCTCTTCGGCGTTCCTGGGAGGCCGACCACGGTTGCCTTGCACCCGCTCCGGCGGGGGGTATGGTGATCTTCGTCGTGTCCCTGGCGCACCGGGTTTGCGCAGGGGGGCCTTGACGAACCGCACGCAGCGCGCAATTCTCAGGACGCGTCGCCAAACGGTCCGAATCCGAGGCATGGATCGGCGACGAAGAGGGCAGTATCAACGTGCGTTGAGGGCAGGCAGGACGCAGGCGTTGACGATGGCGAGGGTCTCAGAAAATGGAGACTGGACATCAGTGTGCCAAGTGGCTACACTGACCCTTTGCGCTGCCTGTTAGCTGTCCCCTGCCCGTCACCAGGGGTCTGCCCTCACCCGAATGCCGACGACCGAACCTCCTCTGACTTGGGGTTTCTGTCTCTGTGTCCGGGAAGGGACCGGGGAGCGCGTAGTGAGTCCGAGCCCTCGGAAGGACCCCCTCTTGGCCGCCTCGCGCACTGCCTCGAACGCGAATACGAACAACGGCGCCAGCACCGCCCCGCTGCGCATCTCTTTTGCAAAGATCAAGGAGCCTCTCGAGGTTCCCAACCTGCTCGCGCTGCAGACCGAGAGCTTCGACTGGCTGCTCGGCAACACCGCCTGGCAGAGTCGGGTCGAGGAGGCTCTGGAGTCCGGTCAGGACGTCCCCACCAAGTCCGGTCTGGAGGAGATCTTCGAGGAGATCTCCCCGATCGAGGACTTCTCCGGGTCGATGTCGCTGACGTTCCGCGACCACCGTTTCGAGCCGCCGAAGAACAGCATCGACGAGTGCAAGGAGCGCGACTTCACGTACGCCGCCCCGCTCTTCGTCACGGCGGAGTTCACCAACAACGAGACCGGTGAGATCAAGTCCCAGACGGTCTTCATGGGCGACTTCCCGCTCATGACGAACAAGGGCACCTTCGTCATCAACGGCACCGAGCGTGTCGTGGTGTCGCAGCTGGTCCGTTCGCCCGGTGTCTACTTCGACTCCTCGATCGACAAGACGTCCGACAAGGACATCTTCTCCGCCAAGATCATCCCGTCCCGGGGTGCCTGGCTGGAGATGGAGATCGACAAGCGCGACATGGTCGGTGTCCGTATCGACCGCAAGCGCAAGCAGTCGGTCACCGTGCTGCTCAAGGCGCTCGGCTGGACCACCGAGCAGATCCTCGAGGAGTTCGGCGAGTACGAGTCGATGCGCGCCACCCTGGAGAAGGACCACACCCAGGGCCAGGACGACGCGCTGCTCGACATCTACCGCAAGCTGCGTCCGGGCGAGCCCCCCACGCGCGAGGCCGCGCAGACGCTTCTGGAGAACCTGTACTTCAACCCGAAGCGCTACGACCTCGCCAAGGTCGGCCGCTACAAGGTCAACAAGAAGCTGGGCGCGGACGCCCCGCTGGATGCCGGCATCCTGACCGTCGAGGACATCATCTCGACGATCAAGTACCTGGTGAAGCTGCACGCGGGCGAGACCGAGACGGTCGGCGACAGCGGTGGCTCGATCGTCGTCGAGACCGACGACATCGACCACTTCGGCAACCGTCGTCTGCGCAGCGTCGGCGAGCTCATCCAGAACCAGGTCCGTACGGGTCTGGCCCGTATGGAGCGCGTCGTGCGTGAGCGCATGACCACCCAGGACGTCGAGGCGATCACGCCGCAGACCCTGATCAACATCCGGCCGGTCGTCGCCTCCATCAAGGAGTTCTTCGGCACCAGCCAGCTGTCCCAGTTCATGGACCAGAACAACCCGCTGTCGGGTCTCACCCACAAGCGCCGTCTGTCGGCTCTTGGCCCGGGTGGTCTCTCCCGTGAGCGGGCCGGCTTCGAGGTCCGTGACGTGCACCCGTCGCACTACGGCCGTATGTGCCCGATCGAGACCCCCGAAGGCCCGAACATCGGTCTGATCGGCTCGCTCGCCTCCTACGGTCGGGTCAACGCGTTCGGTTTCGTCGAGACGCCGTACCGCAAGGTCGTCGACGACCAGGTCACCGACGAGGTGGACTACCTGACCGCCGACGAAGAGGACCGATTCGTCATCGCGCAGGCCAACGCCGGCCTCAACGACGACATGCGCTTCTCCGAGAACCGCGTCCTGGTCCGCCGCCGTGGCGGCGAGGTCGACTACGTCGCCGGTGAAGACGTGGACTACATGGACGTCTCGCCGCGCCAGATGGTGTCGGTCGCGACCGCCATGATCCCGTTCCTGGAGCACGACGACGCCAACCGTGCCCTCATGGGCGCGAACATGATGCGTCAGGCCGTGCCCCTCATCAAGAGCGAGTCCCCGCTCGTCGGCACCGGCATGGAGTACCGCTCCGCCGTCGACGCCGGTGACGTGGTCAAGGCCGAGAAGGACGGTGTGGTCCAGGAGGTCTCCGCGGACTACATCACCACCGCCAACGACGACGGCACCTACATCACCTACCGGCTGGCCAAGTTCTCCCGCTCCAACCAGGGCACCTCGGTCAACCAGAAGGTCATCGTCAACGAGGGCGACCGGATCATCACGGGCCAGGTGCTCGCCGACGGTCCCGCCACCCAGAACGGCGAGATGGCGCTCGGCAAGAACCTGCTCGTGGCGTTCATGCCGTGGGAGGGTCACAACTACGAGGACGCGATCATCCTGTCGCAGCGCCTCGTGCAGGACGACGTCCTCTCCTCGATCCACATCGAGGAGCACGAGGTCGACGCCCGTGACACCAAGCTCGGCCCCGAGGAGATCACCCGGGACATCCCGAACGTCTCCGAGGAGGTCCTCGCCGACCTCGACGAGCGCGGCATCATCCGGATCGGTGCCGAGGTCGTCGCCGGTGACATCCTCGTCGGCAAGGTCACGCCCAAGGGTGAGACCGAGCTGACGCCGGAGGAGCGCCTGCTGCGCGCGATCTTCGGTGAGAAGGCCCGTGAGGTCCGTGACACCTCGCTGAAGGTCCCGCACGGCGAGATCGGCAAGGTCATCGGCGTCCGCGTCTTCGACCGCGAGGAGGGCGACGAGCTGCCGCCCGGCGTCAACCAGCTGGTGCGCGTGTACGTGGCGCAGAAGCGCAAGATCACCGACGGTGACAAGCTGGCCGGCCGGCACGGCAACAAGGGTGTCATCTCCAAGATCCTGCCGATCGAGGACATGCCGTTCCTGGAGGACGGCACCCCGGTCGACATCATCCTCAACCCGCTGGGTGTCCCGTCCCGAATGAACCCGGGACAGGTCCTGGAGATCCACCTCGGCTGGCTCGCCAGCCGCGGCTGGGACGTCTCCGGCCTCGCCGACGAGTGGGCCCAGCGTCTCCAGGTCATCGGCGCCGACCAGGTCGCCCCGCGCACCAACGTCGCCACCCCGGTGTTCGACGGTGCCCGCGAGGACGAGCTGGCGGGTCTGCTGCAGCACACCATCCCGAACCGCGACGGCGACCGCCTGGTCCTCCCGTCCGGCAAGGCGCGGCTGTTCGACGGCCGTAGCGGTGAGCCGTTCCCGGACCCGATCTCGGTCGGCTACATGTACATCCTCAAGCTGCACCACCTGGTCGACGACAAGCTGCACGCCCGGTCGACCGGCCCCTACTCGATGATCACCCAGCAGCCGCTGGGTGGTAAGGCCCAGTTCGGTGGCCAGCGGTTCGGCGAGATGGAGGTGTGGGCGCTGGAGGCTTACGGCGCCGCGTACGCCCTCCAGGAGCTGCTGACCATCAAGTCCGACGACGTCACCGGCCGCGTGAAGGTCTACGAGGCCATCGTCAAGGGCGAGAACATCCCCGAGCCCGGCATCCCCGAGTCCTTCAAGGTCCTCATCAAGGAGATGCAGTCGCTCTGCCTGAACGTGGAGGTGCTGTCCAGCGACGGTATGTCCATCGAGATGCGTGACACCGACGAGGACGTCTTCCGCGCGGCGGAGGAGCTCGGCATCGACCTGTCCCGGCGCGAGCCGAGCAGCGTCGAAGAGGTCTGACGGGAGTCCGGTAGGGGCCTCGCCACCGTGTGAGGCCCCCGCCGACCCCCAGGCCCCCGTATCAGACCAAAGACTCACAACCCTGAGAGGGATTGACGCATAGTGCTCGACGTCAACTTCTTCGACGAGCTCCGGATCGGCCTGGCCACCGCTGACGACATCCGTCAGTGGAGCCACGGCGAGGTCAAGAAGCCCGAGACGATCAACTACCGCACCCTCAAGCCGGAAAAGGACGGGCTCTTCTGCGAGAAGATCTTCGGCCCCACCCGGGACTGGGAGTGCTACTGCGGTAAGTACAAGCGTGTCCGCTTCAAGGGCATCATCTGTGAGCGCTGCGGCGTCGAGGTGACCCGCGCCAAGGTGCGCCGTGAGCGGATGGGCCACATCGAGCTTGCCGCCCCCGTCACGCACATCTGGTACTTCAAGGGTGTCCCGTCGCGCCTGGGCTACCTGCTCGACCTCGCCCCGAAGGACCTGGAGAAGGTCATCTACTTCGCGGCGTACATGATCACGTTCGTCGACGAGGAGC
Source organism: Streptomyces sp. NPDC054813 (assembly GCF_053611365.1). Taxonomy (NCBI): domain Bacteria; kingdom Bacillati; phylum Actinomycetota; class Actinomycetes; order Kitasatosporales; family Streptomycetaceae; genus Streptomyces; species Streptomyces sp. NPDC054813. The sequence goes on from NZ_JBSHAF010000003.1 coordinate 257,242, forward strand.
GCCGTACCCGCGACCTGCCCTCCCTGGAGGCGCACGTCTCGGTGGAGCGCCAGCAGGTCGAGAACCGCCGCGACTCCGACCTGGAGGCCCGCGCCAAGAAGCTGGAAAGCGACCTGGCCGAGCTGGAGGCCGAGGGCGCCAAGGCCGACGTGCGCCGCAAGGTGCGCGAGGGTGCCGAGCGTGAGATGAAGCAGCTGCGCGACCGTTCGCAGCGCGAGATCGACCGCCTCGACGAGGTGTGGACCCGCTTCAAGAACCTCAAGGTCCAGGACCTGGAGGGCGACGAGCTGCTCTACCGCGAGCTGCGCGACCGCTTCGGTACCTACTTCGACGGTTCGATGGGTGCCGCGGCGCTGCAGAAGCGCCTGGAGTCCTTCGACCTCGACGAGGAGGCCGAGAAGCTCCGCGAGATCATCCGCACCGGCAAGGGCCAGAAGAAGACCCGCGCCCTGAAGCGGCTGAAGGTCGTCTCCGCGTTCCTGCAGACGTCCAACAGCCCCAAGGGCATGGTCCTGGACTGCGTCCCGGTCATCCCGCCGGACCTGCGTCCGATGGTGCAGCTGGACGGTGGCCGCTTCGCGACCTCCGACCTGAACGACCTGTACCGCCGTGTGATCAACCGCAACAACCGCCTGAAGCGCCTTCTCGACCTCGGTGCGCCCGAGATCATCGTGAACAACGAGAAGCGCATGCTCCAGGAGGCCGTGGACGCCCTCTTCGACAACGGTCGTCGTGGTCGCCCGGTCACCGGTCCCGGTAACCGCCCGCTGAAGTCCCTCAGCGACATGCTGAAGGGCAAGCAGGGTCGATTCCGTCAGAACCTGCTCGGCAAGCGTGTGGACTACTCCGCGCGTTCCGTGATCGTCGTCGGTCCGCAGCTGAAGCTGCACCAGTGCGGTCTGCCGAAGGCGATGGCGCTGGAGCTCTTCAAGCCGTTCGTGATGAAGCGCCTGGTCGACCTGAACCACGCGCAGAACATCAAGTCCGCCAAGCGCATGGTGGAGCGCGGCCGCACCGTCGTGTACGACGTCCTCGAAGAGGTCATCGCCGAGCACCCGGTGCTGCTGAACCGTGCGCCCACCCTGCACCGTCTCGGCATCCAGGCCTTCGAGCCGCAGCTGGTCGAGGGCAAGGCCATCCAGATCCACCCGCTCGTCTGCACCGCGTTCAACGCGGACTTCGACGGTGACCAGATGGCCGTGCACCTTCCGCTGTCCGCGGAGGCTCAGGCCGAGGCCCGCATCCTGATGCTGTCCTCGAACAACATCCTCAAGCCCGCCGACGGCCGTCCGGTGACGATGCCGACCCAGGACATGGTCCTCGGTCTGTTCTTCCTCACCACCGACGGCGAACTGCGTGACGTCAAGGGCGAGGGCCGGGCCTTCGGGTCCACCGCCGAGGCGATCATGGCGTTCGACGCCGGCGAGCTCGCGCTGCAGTCGGCGATCGACATCCGCTTCCCGGTGGGCACCATCCCGCCGCGCGGCTGGACCCCGCCGGCCGTCGAGGAGGGCGAGCCGGAGTACCAGACCGGTGACACCTTCCGGCTGCGTACCACCCTGGGCCGCGCGCTCTTCAACGAGCTGCTGCCCGAGGACTACCCGTTCGTCGACTACTCGGTGGGCAAGAAGCAGCTCGGCGAGATCGTCAACGACCTGGCGGAGCGCTACCCCAAGGTCATCGTGGCGGCGACGCTCGACAACCTGAAGGCGGCCGGCTTCTACTGGGGCACCCGTTCCGGTGTCACCGTGGCCATCTCCGACGTCGTCGTCCCCGAGGCGAAGAAGGCGATCGTCGCGGGCTACGAGGCGCAGGACGAGAAGGTCCAGAAGCAGTACGAGCGCGGTCTGATCACCAAGGAAGAGCGCACTCAGGAGCTCATCGCGATCTGGACCAAGGCGACCAACGAGGTCGCCGAGGCGATGAACGAGAACTTCCCCAAGACGAACCCCATCTTCATGATGGTTGACTCGGGTGCCCGAGGAAACATGATGCAGATGCGCCAGATCGCCGGTATGCGTGGTCTGGTGTCGAACGCCAAGAACGAGACGATCCCGCGTCCGATCAAGGCCTCCTTCCGTGAGGGCCTGTCGGTGCTGGAGTACTTCATCTCGACCCACGGTGCTCGAAAGGGTCTGGCGGACACCGCTCTGCGTACCGCCGACTCGGGTTACCTCACCCGTCGTCTGGTCGACGTCTCCCAGGACGTCATCATCCGCGAGGAGGACTGCGGCACCGAACGCGGCCTCAAGCTGCACATCGCGGAGGTCGGCGCGGACGGTGTGCTGCGCAAGGCGGAGAACGTCGAGACCAGCGTGTACGCACGTGCGCTGGCCGAGGACATCGTCGTCGACGGCGTGGTGCTGGCTCCGGCCAACACCGACCTCGGTGACGTCCTCATCGAGGAACTGGTCGCCCGTGGCGTCTCCGAGGTCAAGACCCGCTCGGTCCTGACCTGTGAGTCCGCCGTCGGCACCTGCGCCATGTGCTACGGCCGTTCGCTGGCCACCGGCAAGCTGGTCGACATCGGTGAGGCGGTCGGCATCATCGCCGCCCAGTCCATCGGTGAGCCCGGTACCCAGCTGACGATGCGTACCTTCCACACCGGTGGTGTGGCCGGTGACGACATCACCCAGGGTCTGCCGCGTGTCGTCGAGCTCTTCGAGGCCCGTACCCCGAAGGGTGTCGCCCCGATCTCCGAGGCCCAGGGCCGCGTGCGGATCGAGGAGACCGAGAAGACCAAGAAGATCGTCATCACCCCGGACGACGGCAGCGACGAGACGGCGTTCCCGATCTCGAAGCGCGCCCGGCTCCTGGTCAGCGAGGGCGAGCACGTCGAGGTGGGTCAGAAGCTCACCGTGGGTGCCACCAACCCGCACGACGTGCTGCGCATCCTGGGTCAGCGTGCCGTCCAGGTCCACCTGGTCGGCGAGGTCCAGAAGGTCTACAACTCGCAGGGTGTGTCGATCCACGACAAGCACATCGAGATCATCATCCGGCAGATGCTGCGCCGCGTGACGATCATCGAGTCCGGCGACGCCGAGCTGCTGCCCGGCGAGCTGGTCGAGCGCTCGAAGTTCGAGCACGAGAACCGTCGTGTGGTCCAGGAGGGCGGTCACCCGGCCTCCGGTCGTCCGCAGCTCATGGGTATCACCAAGGCCTCGCTGGCCACGGAGTCCTGGCTGTCTGCGGCGTCCTTCCAGGAGACGACGCGAGTCCTCACGGACGCGGCGATCAACGCCAAGTCCGACTCGCTGATCGGCCTCAAGGAGAACGTCATCATCGGTAAGCTCATCCCGGCCGGTACGGGTCTGTCCCGCTACCGCAACATCCGGGTCGAGCCGACCGAGGAGGCGAAGGCCGCGATGTACTCGGCCGTCGGCTACGACGACATCGACTACTCGCCGTTCGGCACCGGCTCCGGCCAGGCCGTTCCGCTGGAGGACTACGACTACGGTCCGTACAACCAGTAGTAGTTGGTTCCGAAGGGCGGTCACCCCGGTATGGGGTGGCCGCCCTTCGGCGTGTCCGGACTCGCACACGGCATATCGGGGCGGCCGATATTGATCACGTTGCACAGTTGAGTGGTGAATTTATCCGCCAAGGCAATGTGAAAACTGGGGTATTAACCCCATCCGCGAAGCTCTCGACTGCCCTTGGATTCCCGTAGATATGGACCAGCTGATCCCGAACTTACGTGAGCTGTGGGACTCTCCAGCCGGCACAGACGAACGAAATTCCGGGATTCATCGGCATGTATCAGAAAGCGCCTGAGACAAAGCCGGCAAGCCACAGTGGGGGTACCTCGCCGGCGGCGGTTCGCTCCTCGAACCGGCCGGCACTCACGCCTTCGCCCCTACGCCGGTGCCCGTCGAGTGGCTCGATTCCGGGAACTCGCTCGACCTCGTGCGCATCCTGCGTGGCAAGGTCGCGCTGGTCGGAGGGGTTCTGTCGGCTCGCTGCGAGGAGTCGGAAACCGGGGCGGCCCTGCGCCGGCTGACTCTCCGGTTCCCTGCTCGTCGGCTCTCCCGCGGGGAGCTGACACGTCGGCTCACCTTTCATCTCCTCGCGCAAACGAAGAAACAAGCCAGCCGAAGCCTCGGCCGTGAAGATGGTCGACCATGCTTTCTGATGCACGTCGGTGAATCCCGGAATTCCTTTCGAAAGACGGACCCGGTCCTGCTCTCTGGGAGAGCGGGAACTGCGAGAATGACATCGAATTCAGCGAAGGTGCGCTGACGGTTCGCGGCATCTGGCGTACAGCTCCTGATGTCTCCCCGGAACAGGTGCGGCGTTGGGCCGAGACGAACGGACGGCCGGTCAGCTCCAAGGGGCGCCTGCCGAACGGCCTCGTCGCCGAGTACCTGGCCGTGGTCGACGGCACCTGAACGGCGCCGGCCACGGATTCCCCGACTCGAAGATCACGTAGTGCGCTACCACCCCGACGCCACCGCGGCCGTGCTGAAGAACACCACCAGGCTGAGGTGACCCGCCGATCAGAAGGTCTGATCGGCGTTGTACAGGCGTCGAACCAAGCCTCGGCAGCCCGTGTCCTCTTCCGTTCGCGTGTCGTTCGTGTTCGTGGTATATCGGAAGGCGGTTACGAAACCGCAGCTCAGGCCCTCCTCGACCGGTCCCGCTTCTTTTGTTTTGACCGAAGTGATTGCGCTGGGTACGCTCAGACCTTGTGCCTGGGGTGTGCCCTGATCCTCGTGCGTGCCTTCAAACCGCACCGGAGTGACGAAGTGGCCACCGCGATCCGCGCCCCCTTCTGCCGTTCGGCAGGAGTCCGCGGAATCCGACACACCCGACCGCGTGGGTCGGCGACGTTCCAGGTTAGCTTCACCATTCGGCACACAGAAACCGGAGAAGTAGTGCCTACGATCCAGCAGCTGGTCCGTAAGGGCCGGCAGGACAAGGTCGAGAAGAACAAGACGCCCGCACTCGAGGGTTCCCCTCAGCGTCGTGGCGTCTGCACGCGTGTGTTCACGACCACCCCGAAGAAGCCGAACTCGGCCCTGCGTAAGGTCGCGCGTGTGCGTCTGACCAGCGGTATCGAGGTCACTGCTTACATTCCGGGTGAGGGACACAACCTGCAGGAGCACTCCATCGTGCTCGTGCGCGGCGGCCGTGTGAAGGACCTGCCCGGTGTTCGCTACAAGATCATCCGCGGCTCGCTTGACACCCAGGGTGTCAAGAACCGCAAGCAGGCCCGCAGCCGCTACGGCGCCAAGAAGGAGAAGTAAGAATGCCTCGTAAGGGCCCTGCCCCGAAGCGCCCGGTCATCATCGACCCGGTCTACGGTTCTCCTCTTGTCACCTCGCTCATCAACAAGGTGCTGCTGAACGGCAAGCGCTCCACCGCCGAGCGCATCGTGTACGGCGCCATGGAGGGCCTGCGCGAGAAGACCAGCAACGACCCGGTCATCACGCTCAAGCGCGCGCTGGAGAACATCAAGCCCACGCTTGAGGTCAAGTCCCGCCGTGTCGGTGGCGCCACCTACCAGGTGCCGGTCGAGGTCAAGCCCGGCCGCGCCAACACCCTGGCGCTGCGCTGGCTGGTCGGCTACTCCCGCGCCCGTCGCGAGAAGACCATGACCGAGCGTCTGCTCAACGAGCTTCTCGACGCTTCGAACGGCCTTGGTGCGGCCGTCAAGAAGCGCGAGGACACCCACAAGATGGCCGAGTCCAACAAGGCCTTCGCGCACTACCGCTGGTAGTCGCTACCCACATCGAGACCGAGAGAAGACTGAAGCCTTATGGCTACCACTTCACTTGACCTGGCCAGGGTCCGCAACATCGGGATCATGGCCCACATCGACGCGGGCAAGACGACCACCACCGAGCGGATCCTGTTCTACACCGGTGTGTCGTACAAGATCGGTGAGGTCCACGACGGCGCTGCCACCATGGACTGGATGGAGCAGGAGCAGGAGCGTGGCATCACGATCACCTCTGCTGCCACCACCTGTCACTGGCCGCTTGAGGACAACGACTACACGATCAACATCATCGACACCCCGGGCCACGTCGACTTCACCGTCGAGGTGGAGCGTTCGCTGCGCGTCCTCGACGGTGCCGTGACGGTGTTCGACGGTGTCGCCGGTGTCGAGCCCCAGTCCGAGACGGTGTGGCGTCAGGCCGACCGCTACGGCGTGCCGCGCATCTGCTTCGTGAACAAGCTGGACCGTACCGGCGCCGAGTTCCACCGCTGTGTGGACATGATCTCGGACCGTCTGGGTGCGGTGCCGCTCGTCATGCAGCTGCCGATCGGTGCCGAGATGGACTTCAAGGGCGTTGTGGACCTGGTCCGCATGAAGGCGCTCGTGTGGTCCGCCGAGGCGGCGAAGGGCGAGATGTACGACGTCGTCGACATCCCGGCCACGCACACCGAGGCTGCCGAGGAGTACCGCGGCAAGCTGGTCGAGGCCGTCGCGGAGAACGACGACGAGATCATGGAGCTGTTCCTGGAGGGCCAGGAGCCCACCGAGGAGCAGCTGTACGCCGCGATCCGTCGTATCACCATCGCGTCCGGCAAGTCCGACGGTGTCACGGTCACCCCCGTGTTCTGCGGTACCGCGTTCAAGAACAAGGGTGTCCAGCCCCTGCTCGACGCGGTCGTGCGCTACCTGCCGACCCCGCTCGACGTCGAGGCCATCGAGGGCCACGACGTCAAGGACCCCGAGGTCGTCGTCAAGCGCAAGCCGTCCGACGACGAGCCGCTGTCCGCGCTGGCGTTCAAGATCATGAGCGACCCGCACCTCGGCAAGCTCACCTTCGTCCGGGTCTACTCGGGCCGCCTGGAGTCCGGCACCGCCGTGCTGAACTCCGTCAAGGGCAAGAAGGAGCGCATCGGCAAGATCTACCGCATGCACGCGAACAAGCGTGAGGAGATCGAGTCGGTGGGCGCCGGCGACATCATCGCCGTCATGGGTCTGAAGCAGACCACGACCGGTGAGACGCTTTGCGACGACAAGCAGCCGGTGATCCTGGAGTCCATGGACTTCCCGGCGCCGGTCATCCAGGTCGCCATCGAGCCCAAGTCGAAGGGCGACCAGGAGAAGCTGGGCGTCGCGATCCAGCGCCTGGCCGAGGAGGACCCGTCCTTCCAGGTCCACTCGGACGAGGAGACCGGCCAGACCATCATCGGTGGTATGGGCGAGCTGCACCTCGAGGTGCTGGTCGACCGTATGCGCCGTGAGTTCAAGGTCGAGGCCAACGTCGGCAAGCCGCAGGTCGCGTACCGCGAGACGATCCGCAAGGCCGTCGAGCGCGTGGACTACACCCACAAGAAGCAGACCGGTGGTACCGGTCAGTTCGCCAAGGTGCAGATCGCGATCGAGCCCATCGAGAGCGGCGACGCCTCGTACGAGTTCGTGAACAAGGTGACCGGTGGCCGTATCCCGAAGGAGTACATCCCTTCGGTGGACGCCGGTGCGCAGGAGGCCATGCAGTTCGGCATCCTCGCCGGGTACGAGATGACGGGCGTCCGCGTCACGCTTCTCGACGGTGCCTACCACGAGGTCGACTCCTCCGAGCTCGCGTTCAAGATCGCCGGTTCGCAGGCCTTCAAGGAGGCCGCGCGCAAGGCGTCCCCCGTGCTCCTTGAGCCGATGATGGCCGTCGAGGTCACCACGCCCGAGGACTACATGGGTGAGGTCATCGGCGACATCAACTCCCGCCGTGGTCAGATCCAGGCCATGGAGGAGCGGGCCGGTGCCCGCGTCGTGAAGGGCCTCGTGCCCCTCTCGGAGATGTTCGGTTACGTCGGCGACCTGCGCAGCAAGACGTCCGGCCGGGCCAGCTACTCCATGCAGTTCGACTCCTACGCCGAGGTTCCGCGGAACGTCGCCGAGGAGATCATCGCGAAGGCCAAGGGCGAGTAACGCACCGCGCTACGACGCTTTAGGCTTGACCCCGGAGCCTCACGGGCCGTTCCTCCGCATTCGTGGCGGAATGGCCCGGGGCCCGGGAACCAACAGCAAAGATCACCTGGCGCCGATCGAATCAAGGCGTACAGAACCACTCCCAGGAGGACCCCAGTGGCGAAGGCGAAGTTCGAGCGGACTAAGCCGCACGTCAACATCGGCACCATCGGTCACATCGACCACGGTAAGACGACCCTCACGGCCGCCATTACCAAGGTGCTGCACGACGCGTACCCGGACCTGAACGAGGCCACCGCGTTCGACAACATCGACAAGGCGCCCGAGGAGCGTCAGCGCGGTATCACCATCTCCATCGCGCACGTCGAGTACCAGACGGAGACCCGTCACTACGCCCACGTCGACTGCCCCGGTCACGCGGACTACATCAAGAACATGATCACCGGTGCCGCGCAGATGGACGGCGCGATCCTCGTCGTCGCCGCCACCGACGGTCCGATGCCGCAGACCAAGGAGCACGTGCTCCTGGCCCGCCAGGTCGGCGTGCCGTACATCGTCGTCGCCCTGAACAAGGCCGACATGGTGGACGACGAGGAGATCCTGGAGCTCGTCGAGCTCGAGGTCCGTGAGCTCCTCTCCGAGTACGAGTTCCCGGGCGACGACCTGCCGGTCGTCAAGGTCTCCGCGCTCAAGGCCCTCGAGGGCGACGCCGAGTGGACGCAGTCCGTCCTCGACCTGATGAAGGCCGTGGACGAGTCCATCCCGGAGCCCGAGCGTGACGTCGACAAGCCGTTCCTGATGCCGATCGAGGACGTCTTCACGATCACCGGTCGTGGCACCGTCGTCACCGGTCGTATCGAGCGTGGTGTCCTCAAGGTCAACGAGACTGTCGACATCATCGGCATCAAGACCGAGAAGACCACCACCACGGTCACCGGCATCGAGATGTTCCGCAAGCTGCTCGACGAGGGCCAGGCCGGTGAGAACGTCGGTCTGCTCCTCCGTGGCATCAAGCGCGAGGACGTCGAGCGCGGCCAGGTCATCATCAAGCCGGGTTCGGTCACGCCGCACACCGAGTTCGAGGCGACCGCGTACATCCTGTCCAAGGACGAGGGTGGCCGTCACACGCCGTTCTTCAACAACTACCGCCCGCAGTTCTACTTCCGTACCACGGACGTGACCGGCGTCGTGACCCTCCCCGAGGGCACCGAGATGGTCATGCCGGGCGACAACACCGACATGAAGGTGGAGCTGATCCAGCCCATCGCCATGGAGGAGGGCCTGAAGTTCGCCATCCGTGAGGGTGGTCGCACGGTGGGCGCCGGCCAGGTCACCAAGATCAACAAGTGATCTCGGCCCGCAAGGGCTGACCCGGTAGGTATCTGAAGGGGCCCGTACGACTTCGGTCGTACGGGCCCCTTCGCCGTTGTCCCCGTTGCTCCGAGCAGTTCCGAGTCGCTCCGAAACTATTCGGCGGGCACGACCCCTGGCTCCCGGGAGCCACTCACCCCACTATTTGTCATGCCGCTGACCAAATTCGTGTGAAGGGGTGAGCCATGTCTGTCAGCCGCAGGGCTGTGCTGGGCGCGGGTGCCGCCGCCGTACCGGTGCTGTCGTCGGGTCTCGCCCGGGCGGGCGGCGACGGCGAACCGAGGGTGACGGACCCCGGGGCGTACATCTCCTTCACGGGCGGGGCGTTCTCGCTGGTCGGCGCCCCGGTCGTGGTGAGCGCCGAGGATCACCCCGGAGTCGTACGGGTGGCGGGCGACCTCCGTGCCGACATCGAGCGGGTGACCGGCGTCCGGCCGGGCTCGACGATCGCCCGGCACGTGGTGCTCGTCGGCACGATCGGGCGCAGCCCGCTGATCGACGGCCTGGTGGCGTCCGGCAGGCTGGACGTGACGGGGGTCCGGGGCCGTTGGGAGACCTCGCTCCAGACGGTGGTCGAGCATCCGCTGCCCGGCGTGGAGCAGGCCTTCGTCATCGCGGGCAGCGACCCGCGCGGCACGATCTTCGGGGCGTACGACGTCTCCTGCGGCATCGGGGTCTCGCCCTGGTACTGGTGGGACGACGTGCCGCCGGTCCACCGCGACCGGGTGTGGGTGCTGCCGGGCCGCCACACCCAGGGCACGCCGGCGGTGAAGTACCGCGGCTTCTTCGTCAACGACGAGAACCCGGCGCTCGGGACCTGGGCCCCGGCCTGGTTCGGACCCGGCAAGGCCCCCGGCTATCCCGGCGGCTTCAACGGGGACTTCTATGCCCGCGTCTTCGAGGTGCTGCTCCGGCTGAAGGGCAACTACCTCTGGCCGGCGGTGTGGGGGCGGGCGTTCGCGGAGGACGACCCGGAGAACCACCGCAGGGCCTCCGCGTACGGTGTTGTCATGGGCACGTCTCACGAGGCCCCGATGATGCGGGGGATCGAGGAGTGGAACCGCCACGCGGCCAACGGCACCGACCCCTACGGGGGCACGGGCGAGTGGTCGTACCTGCGCAACCCGACGGCGATCAGGGCGTACTGGCGGGCCGGCATCCAGCGCATGGTGGACCAGGGCTTCGAGGGCGTGGTCACCCTCGGCATGCGCGGCAACGGCGACACCGGCCTTCCCGACGGCGACGGCATCGAGCTGATGCAGGAGATCATCGCGGCGCAGCGGCAGATCATCGAGGAGGTGACGGGGCGGCCGGCCGCCGAGACCCCCCAGGTGTGGACGCTCTACAAGGAGGTCCAGCGCTACTGGGACCGGGGGCTACGGGCTCCCGACGACGTCACCGTGGTCCTGACGGACGACAACTGGGGCAACATCCGCAGACACCCCTCCCCGGCGGAGCCCCGGAGCGGCGGATACGGCCTGTACTACCACTTCGACTACGTCGGTGCCGGCCGCAACTACAAGTGGGTCGACACGGCCAACCTGCGCAACGTCTGGGACCAGCTCCACCAGGCGCACGCCTACGGCAACCACGGCCTGTGGGTGGCCAACGTGGGCGACCTGAAGGGCAACGAACTGCCGACCCAGTTCTTCCTCGACTACGCCTGGAATCCGGAACGCTGGGACATCGACCGACTCGGTGCATGGGAACGGGGATACGCACGCCAGAACTTCGGCGAGGCGGCGGCCCGGGAGGTCGGCGAACTGCTCGCGTTGTACGGCCAGTTGCAGGCGCGCCGCAAGCCGGAGCTGCTGAACCGCCGGATCACGCTCGCGGACGACGGCCAGGTGCTGTACGACGATCAGCAGACGCCCTTCTCCTTCGAGCACCGTGAGTTGGAGCGGGTGACGGAGGAGTGGCGGGAGCTGGGGAGAAGGGCGACGCGGATCGAGCGCCGGCTGCCGGCGGCGGTACGGGACGCGTGGTTCGAACTGGTCGGGTACGAGGTGACGGCGACCGCCAACCTCTACGCGCTGCGGCAGGCCGAGTTCACGAACCTGCGTTACGCGCGCGAGGGCAGGGCGGCGGCCAACGACCGAGCGGCGGAGGCGGAACAGGGCCTGCTGCGCGACTTCGCCCTGGCCGAGCGTTTCAACTCCGGTGTGGCGGGCGGCAAATGGCGGGGCTTCCAGAGCCAGCCGCACGTCGACTACGGGGACGTGGACCGGTACGGCCCCAACGCGCCCTGGCAGCAGCCGGAGAAGGACAACGTGGCCCTGCCGGACGTCCTCTTCCCGGCGGTACGGCGGATCGAGGTGCCGGAGGCGGCGGGGCTCGGGGTGTCGGTGGACGGGGACGGAGACCCGGACGGGGACTCGTTGGATCTGCCGTCGTTCAGCCCGTACCAGACCCGGCCGCAGCAGTACGTCGAGGTGTTCAACCGGGGCCGTACCCCCTTCGACTACCGGGTGCGGACGTCGGTGCCCTGGCTGGTGGTGGATCGTCCGCGGGGCCGGGTTACGCGGCAGGTCCGGGTGGAGGTGCGGGTGGACTGGTCACGGGCACCGGCCGGCCGGTCCTCGGGATCGCTGACGGTGAGCGGGTCGCGGGCGGCCGGGTGCAGGCGGCCGGCAGGGAGCCGGTCCGGCGCAGCTGCCGGTGCCCCACCGCGACGTCGGCGCCGAACCGGGCGTGTTCCCCGTCGGGGGCGGGCCGCACGGTGAGCACGGCGCCCTCGACGTCGTACGTCCCCGGTTTCGCGGTCGCCTTGGCGAAGTACCCCTTCAGGCAGCTGACGGCGGTCGTCTGGTACTCCTGCGCCCCTCGGCCGTCGACGGCGAGGATGGTCCCGTACCCGTCCATGCGCCACAGACCGGTGGCGGCGCTGGTGTCCGGTGCCGCCCCCATGGCCGGCACGGCGAGGGCGAGGAGAAGAGCTGCGGTCCCGACGGCGTTTCGCACGATGGCGTCCTTCCACCCACACGCGACTGGCGTTTCCGCTCCTCACGGTGCCGGACGCCGAGGAGCTACGACCATCCGGCAGACGGGTGGGCCGGGGGTGGGGACAGCCTCAGGCCCGCGGCGCTCAGGCCTGCGGTGCGAAGAGCAGGTTCCGGGTGTGCGGCGGTCGGGGTGCCTTCCAGTGCACCAGCGAACCGTCGTGCTCGGCGATCCAGTGGACGTCGTAGCCGAGGGGTTCGAACTGGGCGATGAGGTCGTCGAGGTCGGCGTCGACCAGGGCCTCCATCACCAGCGTGGGCCGGTCGCGCCGCAGCACCTGCCGGGCTCCGCGCAGCACCGACATCTCGTGGCCCTCCACGTCGATCTTGACGAGGTCCAGCTTGGTGTCGGCGAACACCTCGTCGAGGGTGACGAGCTGGATGCGCTTGAGCTGGGCGTCGGGTGCAGCGCCCTCCAGGGTCGAACCGGTGGACAGCAGGTTCCCGGAGAACCGGACACTGATGTCAGCCCAGCCGGGCTCGCTGGAGACGCCGGCCTGGTGGAGCTTGACGTTCTGGACGCCGTTCGAGCGGACGTTCACGGACAGCCTCGAGTGGATCTGGTCGACCGGCTCGAAGGAGTGCACCTTCGCCTTCGGGGCGGCGTGCGCGGCGATCATCGAGAAGTAGCCGACATGGGCGCCGACGTCCGCGATCGTCGCGCTCCGCGCCGCCAGCCGGGACCAGGTGGCGAGGGTGCCGGGCTCGTAGCCGAACTTCCCGTTCCACAGGGTGTCCATGGCGACCGCATCGTCGTTCACGCAGAACATCACGAACGGCGGACAGTACGGCGAGTCGATCTCGACGTAGCCGCGGTACGGGAACTTCTTGCGGTGCACGCGGATGATGTCGCCGGTGGCCACGGGCCGGACCGATGGTGCGTGGGCCAGCATGCGGGCATTGGCTGCTTCGACCTCGGAAATGCGCATTGGGCGATGGTAAAGCCAGGGCCAGGAATTGTCACAGGGTCCGAAAATATTCCGTAAGGGCTGGTCACAGGCGCATGCGAGCGGCTATTTCATCCGGCAACCATTCCGAATAACTTGGAATTCACCTTTCCTTTCTCCTGAGGTGGGTCATTCTTCGCTCGAGCGGGTCAGGGCCTCGGTGATCAGCCGGGTGGCGAAGTCCTGGTCGTCGGTGAGCCGGTTGATATGCTCCGCGAGCAGCACGGCCGTAGCCTCCAGGGCGTTCATCTCGTCCTTGGTCCAGTCCCCGTACTGTCTGCGCCACAGGCTGGGGCTCAGGCCGGTGCCGGCCGCCACCAGCAGGCCGGTCATGGTGGGGATGACCTCGGGGCGGACGCTCTTGCGCATCATGCGGGTCGACGCCACGAAGCTGGGCACCACGTACTCGATCACGTCCCTGTCGTGGTCCTCGTACGCCATCCGCAGCCACTGCATGTACATGTAGATGAGGGTGCACGCGCCCTCCACCAGGTCGTCGACGCCCGTTGGCCCCATCGACGCGGTGAACTGGTCGATCAGCTCCTGCTGTTCGGGGTCGATCCCGGCCTTGCCGTCGTAGATGGACCTGAGCCGGGAGTCGATCATCATGAGCGCCGCACCCACGTCACCGGCGGGGGCGTACTCGGGATCGCAGGGCGATGACACAGGGCTCCCCCTCGGGTGACCGTGGGCAACACGACGTGTCCGTACGGTAACCCGCCGACGGGACGGCGGTCTAACAAAACCGGATGGAGCGCCCTACGGGCTGGCCGACGGCGTCCGTCCTGCGCCGCGTCCTCCGACCGCAGCCTCCACGCCCGTAGTTGCTCCGCTGCGAGCGGCCGTGAGCAGTCGCGTGAGACGGACGCCGCTGCGCGTGGGCGACAGCGGCCTGGAGGAGTCGCTCACGAGCCCGCCGGAGCGGAGCTACCGCTATGTCGGCCCCGCCGAGCTGGCCGCCGCGGTGACGCGGCCCACCGGCACCGGGGCAGGTATCGCATCCGCCGCCGACTTCGACTCGTGGGCCGGACGACAGTCGCCGACGGAGCTGGCCGAGCCGTTCACCTACGTCGTCGGCCTCGACGGCCGGATACGGCTGGCTCCCCGCCGTAGCGAGCACGTGGCCTGTCCGGGGGGAGGGGCGGTACTGGGCGCCGGGGAGATCACCTTCGTACGCGAGGCAGGGCACCGGCTGGTCGGCGAGGTCAGGAACCAGTCGACGGGCTACTGCCCCGACGTCACGTCGTGGCCCGCGGTCGCCCGCGCACTCGACGGCATCCCGCTCGGCCACCCCGCCCGCTTCATGCACGAGGTGGTGTTCCGGCGTTGCCCGCGCTGCGCGGAGCGCAACATCGTCCGCGAGTCCGACTTCGCCTGCGTCTTCTGCGGCGGCGAACTGCCGCAGACCTGGAACGTGGACCCCGGGGAATGACCGGCCGGGCGACCGGTCCCGGCTGAGCGCGTACTACTCCGCCTTCGGCCCGCCGCCACCCTGCTGCTGCTCCTCCGGCCGTACCGCGTCCTTCGCCTTCTTCGCGAGGTCGTCGTCCAGCTTCTTGAACTCGCGGACGACGGTGTCGGACATGTCGGCGAGCGAGTCGATCTGCTTGGTGATGTCCTCGCGGCCGTCGTGCCAGTTGGACTCGAAGTCGTCAAGGGCGTCGTAGACCGTGCCGCTGCCGACGTCGTCTTTGAAGGACTCGAACATCTTCTTGGTGTGGTTCAGACGTTCCTTGATGGAGCGCAGCTGACGGCCGTAGTCCTCCAGCTCGCTCAGCGGTATCGCGAGATCGCTCTTGCCTTTGCCCACGTGACCGTCCCCCGTTCGCGTGTCTCGTAGTCTGGGCCCGCACCGTACATCACACCATCAGACGGGGGACGACGTACACCATGGCCCGCTACATAGAAACGCTCACCATCGAGCGCGGCGGATTCCGGATCAAGGTGCCCGAGTCGTGGTGGGAGTTCGACGTCCGGCCGGAGTCGCGGGACGACTCGATCCGGCGGATGGTGAACGAGCGGGTGGCCCAGCACCCGGAACTGGCCCAGTACCGGGACACGTACGTCGGCTTCCTGCGCAAGTCCGCGGCCGACGCGTGGAAGTCGGGCGCGATGTACTGCGGCTGCATGGCGGAGAGCTTCGGCGGCGACACCCCGATCACGGGTTCGGTCACGGTGTCGCTGGTCGGCGGCCGGACGCGCGAGGGGGCGCCGCTCTCCAACGACCCGGCGGCCATCGCCGCCCAGCTCGCGCCGAAGGAGGCGAACCGGGAGGGCGACTCCTGGCGCAAGGTGACGACCGTCGACATCCCCGGCGTGGGCCCGGCCGCCCGGACGTACGGCATCGAGGACATCCCGGTCCCCGAGGACAGCCTCAACCGCACGATCCGCGCGGTCCTGATGCAGACGTTCATCCCGGTCCCCGGCCAGGAGGGCAAGGTCGCCCTGGTCGCCGGCAGCAGCCAGGTCCTCGACCTCGCCGACTCCTTCTTCGACATCTTCGACGCGATCACGTCGACGTTCCGCTTCGCGGACTGAGCGGGCCGGCTCCTTGGACTGGGAGAGCGGCGAAGGCCTGCTGGGGCTCGACGATCCTGAAGAGTGGGATGCCGCGTTCGAGCGCGGCGAGGACCATCTCGGCACGGCGGTGATCGGGCTGGCGTTCCACTGCCCGCTGGAGGCGGCGTCGCCCCGGATCGTCAAGGTGATGGGGTTCCGGGACGGACTCCAGCGAACGAACGCCTTCGTCGCGGCCGGGCACGCGGCACGGCTCAACCGACGGCTGACTCCGGAACTGTTCGAGGCCTTGCGCGCCGAAGGCCTCGGCGGCGTCGCCGAGCACCCGATCAGGGACACGCTGGCCTTCGTGCCGTACCGGGACCTGCCACCGTGGTTCAAGCGCCGGCGCAGGTACGTCACGGTGCGCGACAAGCTGGAGTACTGCTGGCTGCGCTCCCCGGACGCGATCGAAGACGGCTGGCGGACCTTGCGCGGCCGCAGCCACCGGTGAACGGATGGAGCAGTGACGACCACCGCACACGAAGAGCTGCTACGACTCGTACCACCACCGCCGGGGTCCGCATCCCTCTCCGCAAGAAGTTCGCGAACAGACGGCCAGGACTGAACACAGCGACTTCGCCGAACACTTCGGCTGAGCCGAGAGGATGCTTACGTGCCTTCGAAAACGCGTGACGAGCTCATTCGGCTGGTTCAGCAGATCATGGACGCGCGCCTCCCCGAGCGGGAACATGACGCGCTGCTGGAGGGACTGAAGCAGAGTGTCCTGCATCCCCGGGTGAGCGACTTGATCTACTACTCGGACCCGGAGCTCACGGCTGAGGAAGTGGTGGACCAGGCTCTGGCCTACCGTCCGATCGCGTTGTGAGCCTGTCCCGCTGGGCCTCACCTCGAACGGCCGTTCCTTGTAAGTTCGCGTGTGCACAGGCTTGTTGACGGGGCGTACGCGACGGGGGTTGCGGGTTATCGGCCGGCGGACTGGCATCCACTCGACCTCGACAGGGACCCCACCCCGGGTGACCCGCAGCGTGTCCGTTCCCTCGCGAAGCAGTTGCATGACTTCGCCGACGATGTCTCCGACGCCCTGCGCCTGGTCAAGGGCATGGCCGGCGAGGACACCCTTCTCCAGTGGGCGGGCAAGTCGGCGGAGGTGTTCAAGGAGCAGTTCAAGGACGTCCCGAAGAACCTGAAGAAGCTGAAGAAGTCGTACGAACTGCGCGGCGACGCGCTCGCGGACTACTGGCCCAAGCTGGAGCGCGCGCAGGCCCTGGCCGACAAGGCCCTGGTCAAGGCGAAGGAAGCCCAGAGCGACCTCTCCTCCGCCAAGTCCCGGCTGTCCTCGGCCGATTCGTGGGTGACCCGGGCCGGCAAGGAAGCGGACAAGTACAAGGACGATCCCACCGGCAGCAAGTCGGACGGTGACAAGCCGGACGAGGCGAAGGTGCGGGCCGCCACCCGGGACGTGCAGAGCGCCAAGTCCGCGCACACCAAGGCGCAGTCGGACGTCACCAGCGCGCAGAACGCCCTCGACGCGGCGAAGAAGATGGCCGAGGACGCCCGGAAGATGCGGGACGACGCGGCGGGTGAGGCGAAGCGGAAGATCGACGAGGCGTCCGACGCGGGGATTCCGAACCGGCACTGGTGGCAGGACGTGGGTCACTGGTTCGAGGGCAACTGGGACACCATCGTCACCGTCTGCAAGGTCGTCGTCGCGGTCGTCGGGATCATCGCGATGATCATCGGCGGGCCGATCCTCGGCGCGATCGTCCTCGTCGCCGCCCTCGTCGTGCTCGCCGACACGCTCTACAAATACTCCAAGGGCCAAGCGTCTCTATGGGATGTGGCGTTCGCGGCGCTGGACTGCATACCCGGCGGCAAGGGCATCACCAGCCTCGGCAAGCTCGCCAAGGGGCTGAAGGAGATGAAGAACCTCCGCGGCGGCATGAAGGCCATGAGCCTCGCCGTCCGCGGGCTGGGCAAGAGCGGGCGCCGGATGCTCGACGACGCCCTCACCGGTGGGAAGGACGCGCTCGGCCGCCTGAAGTCGCGGATCCGGGGCTGTGGCGACCCTATCGACATGGCGACCGGCTGGATGTTCCTCACGCAGACGGATCTGAATCTCCCCGGAACCCTGCCGCTGGGTCTGTCCCGGCAGGTGGCGTCCGGATACCGGACAGGCTGGTGGTTCGGGCCGTCCTGGGCATCCACGATCGACCAGCGCCTGGAGATCGACGAGCAAGGCGTCGTCTTCGTCACCGAGGACGGCCGGCTGCTGGCGTACGCGCATCCCGCCGATCCCGACACCCCGACGTTGCCGGCGACCGGGCCCCGCTGGCCCCTCCGCCGTCTCGACGGCGGTGGGTACCGGGTGCAGGATCCCGCGTCCGGCCTGACCCGCCACTTCGGCAGGCCCGCCGACGGGCTCTGCCCTCTGCTGCGGATAGCGGACCGCCACGGCAACGCCGTCGAGTTCGACTACGCCCCCGACGGGGCGCCGGCCGCCATCCGGCACACGGGTGGCTACCACGTGAGAATCACGACCGAAGGCCGGCGCGTGACGGCGCTCCACCTGGTGGGCGCGGCCGAGGACGGCACGGACACCGAGGTCATGCGGTACGGCTACACGGACGGCGATCTCACCGAGGTCGTCAACTCGTCCGCCCTGCCGCTGCGGTACGGCTACGACGACAGACTGCGCGTCACTTCGTGGACGGACACCAACGGAAGCACCTACACCTACGCGTACGACGAGCGGGACCGGTGCGTGGCGCAAGGCGGCGAAGCCGGGCACCTGACGGCCGTCCTCGACTACGACGGCACCGACGACGCCTGGCCCGGAAAGCGCATCACGACCTACACCGACTCCGAAGGAGCGGTCACCCGCTTCGTGGTCGACGAGCGGTTCCTGATCGAGGCCGAGATCGACGCATGCGGTGGTGTGACGGTCAACGAGTACGGCAGCGGCCAGCAGCTGGTGACGTGGACGGACGCCCTGGGGCACTCGACACGCTTCACCCACGGACCCGACGGCCGGCTCACCGCCGCCACCCGTCCGGACGGGGCGACGACGCACTACTCCTACACCGACAGAGGACAGCTGGCGACCGTCGTGCTGCCGGGCGGTGCATCGCTCGCGAGGGAGTACGACAGTCGCGGCAACTGCGTCGCGGTCACCGATCCCCTCGGCGCCACGACGCGCTACGAGTACGACGACACGGGTGCTCTCGTGGGTGTCGTCGACGCGTTGGGCTCCAGGACACGGCTGACGAACAACCCGAGCGGACTGTGCGTCGAGTTGGCGGACCCGCTGGGCAACCGGGTGACGAAGGCGTACGACGCCTTCGGCCGGGTCCGCAGCGTCACGGACCCGGAGGGAAGGGTCACCCGCTATCGATGGACGCCTGAGGGAAAGCTCGCCAGGAGGGTCGGCCCGGACGGGGCGGCCGAAACGTGGGAGTACGACGGAGAGGGCAACTGCACCCGTCACGTGGACGCGGGCGGCGGTGTCACGACGTACGAGTACACGCATTTCGACCTGTTGAGCGCGCGTACCGACCCGAAACCTGACCACGGTCACCGACCCAAGAGGGCTGACCTGGGAGTACACCTATGACGCGGCAGGCCGGCTGATCGGTGAGAAGGACTTCGAGGACCGTCGGGTCACCTACGTCCGGGACGCCGCAGGCCGGCTCGTCGCCCGCACCAACCCACTCGGGCAGACCGTCCGCTACAGCCTGGACGCGGTCGGCCGGACCGTCGCGAAGGACGCCGCCGGCACGGTCACCTCGTACGCGTACGACGCCAACGGCCTGCTGAGCCGAGCCCTGGGCCCGGGCTGCGAGATGGTCCGGCACCGGGACCGCGCAGGACGCGTCACCGCCGAGACGATCAACGGCCGTACGCTCGCTTTCCGTTACGACGCCCGGGGACGCCGCAGCGTACGCACCACACCGGCCGGCGCGGTGGCCGAGTACACGCTCGACGCGGCAGGACGGACCACGTCACTGACCACCTCGGGGCACCGCCTCGACTTCGCCCACAACGCGGCGGGACGCGAGACATCGCGCCTCATCGGCGACTCACTGCTGCTGGAACACAGCTGGGATCCGGCGGGTCGCCTCGTCGGCCAGAGGCTGTCGGCGGCAGGCGAGACAGTGGAGCAGCGCGCCTACTCGTACCGCCCCGACGGCTACCTGGTGGGTATGGCGGACACGCTGACCGGGCCGACCTCGATCGACCTCGACACCGCCGGGCGCGTCACCGGCGTGCGTGCACATGACTGGGTCGAGTCCTACGCCTACGACGAGGCCGGCAACCAGGTCGAAGCGACGTGGCCGCACCATGGCGCGGGCCCGGTGCGGTACGAGTTCGACGGGGCCGGGCGGGTGATCGCCAGGCGCAAGCGCCTCCTGTCACGCAAGGCGGATGTCTGGTCCTACGCATGGGATGCCGAGGACCGGCTGACCTCCGTCACCACACCGGACGGGACGGTCTGGCGGTACGCCTACGACCCCATGGGACGCCGGATGTCGAAGACGAAGTGCGCGGCCGACGGCGTGACGCCGGTCGAGGTCACGCGATTCGTCTGGGACGGCGAGATCCTGACCGAGCAGACCACGGTCGCCGACGACCTGCCGCACCCCGTCACCCTGACCTGGGACCACGATGGTCTGCGCCCGCTCGCGCAGACGGAACGCATCACCGACACGGCGACCCGTGAGGACATCGACTCCCGGTTCTTCGCCATCGTCACCGACATCATCGGTGCTCCCACCGAACTCGTGGACGAGGCCGGCACGGTCTCGTGGCGATCGAGGAGGACGACGTGGGGTGTCACGGCCCAGGCCGCCGACAGCACCGCGTTCACACCACTGCGCTTCCCCGGGCAGTACCACGACCCGGAGACGGGCTTCCACTACAACTTTCACCGGTACTACGACCCGGAAACCGGCCGGTACGCCTCTCAGGACCCGGTAGGCCTCGAGTTCGCCTTCAACCCGGTCACCTATGTCCACAACCCGTGGCGATGGGTCGACCCACTCGGCCTGGGACCGTGCAACGGCGTATACGCACACAACGGGAACGTCCACTATCTGCCGTTGGATGCCGACGGGCGGGCGACCGGAGTCAATGCCGTGATCTCGAAGGACATGCTCGACACCGGAACCTCCGCGGCTCAGGATGTCCACCCGTCCGGATGGAGCGGGCACGGTACGAAATTCAATGAAGGCCGCGGGCATCTGCTGGCGGATCGCCTGGGAGGAAGGGGGGATCTGGAGGAGAACCTGGTGACTCTGACTCAGGACCCCACCAATACCCCGATCATGCGAGATCAGATCGAGCAAAAGATCTATGACGCGGTGGACGCCGGCGAGACCGTCAGGTACGAGGTTCGAGCCCACTATCCTGAACCGGGCGACGTGGCACCCCATAAACTGACGTTCCACGCCCGGGGGGATAAAGGGTTCACCCTCGACGAAGAACTGGAGAACCCTGCCGGTATGTTCGGACTCGGAGAGACGGAGCTGCTGTGACCGCACGAGAAGAGTTGCTGCGACTGGTGCCGCCTCCGGCGGACGTAGCGACGGACATCGACTGGGAGCGAGTCGAGGACGAGCTGGGGATCTCGCTGCCCGACGACTACAAATGGCTGGCGGAGCGGTACGGGTCCGGATCCTTCGATCAATTCATGACCATCTTGCATCCGAGTTCCCGGTTCTACCCGACGCGCCTCGTCGACGCAGCTGAACGTGCGGCTGAACTCCTGGAGCAAATGCCTGAGAGTCTGCAGAAGAAAGTCCCGTACGCGATCGATGACCTACTGGCGGCTGGAAAAACCGACAATGGTGACACGATCTATTGGATTACCAGTCCCGAAGGCGATCCGAACGCGTGGACTGTGACCGCGAACGGAGCCCGCAACACAAAGTGGCCGCACTTCGAAGGCGGAATCGTGGAATTCCTTGTGGCCATCCTGTCCGGGACGACGCGGTTGGATGTGTTTCCCAGTGACTTTCCGCATCCGCACCCGGTCTTCACTCCGGACCCGGATCCGAGCGCCCTTCGTCGCCGATGAAAGGCGGGGCGGGATAACCGTCCTGCCCGAAGGCGCGCACGATGTAGATGCCATGCCCGCAGTCCCCGCACCGCACGTCCGCGTACCCCGTCCTGCCCGTGCGGCTGCCCACTTCCCGGCACGTCAGGGCCTGAGCGTCGCAGTGCGGGCAGCGAGCGGCCCTCACCTCGACCTCGCCGCGCAGGATCTCCCTGCCCACCACCGACCACCTGTTGTCGTGCCCCGCGTCCATCCACCGACCTCCAAGAGGCGACCTCGCCGGAGCGACTCTCGCAACGACACCCGCAACCTTCAACGGTGCCCCGGCTCCGGCCGCACGCCGGACAAGGCTCCCCCGGCAGGTTGCAGGAAGGCCGCATGAGTGCGGAAGGCATGGTCGACGTGAGCGCTGAACTGAGTCGGCTGGCCGATGTCGACGGGCTCACCGGACAGGCCGTCGAGGCGGTGCTCGCCGGTGCGGGGTGGGCGGGGGAGCGCAGGAATCCCGCGAAGGCGCGGGCGACCACCTGGCGGCGCGACGGTGCGAGCGCCTGGGTGCAGGGGGACGCGCCCGTGGAGGTGCAGTTCACTCTCTGGCACCGCGACGTCGAGGACGAGCGGCCGGACCCGGACACCTACGTCGAAGAGCTGTACGACGTTGCCCTGGCCGAGCTGCCGGCCGTCGTCGCGCAGCTGACCTCAGGAGCCCTCGGGCCCCGGCTCCGGGAGTCCGACCGGGACCTGACCGGCGGCGAGGACTTCGTCGACCATCGTGCGTGGACGGTCGCGGACAAGGCTGTACTGGCCGGGGTGAAGCACAGTGACACCGACGCGCCGGTCCAGCTCGTGGTCGTGGTGCGCGAAGACGACCCGGACGCCGACGCCGAGGACGGCGAGGAAGAGGACTGGTCGTGACGGGAGTCGGCGGGCGCCCGGGTCGACCTCGTGTTTGACCTACGTCACCCTGGGGGTATTCTCTCCCGCTCGATTGGCCAGCCCCGTGTCCCGTATGGCAGACTGTCGGAGTTGCTCGGTCGAGTGTTGATGCTGCGCGCCTCCCGCCGGGAGGACCGGAAGCGAGTCCCACAGTACTCGTCGTCCTAACTGCCACTACGGCAGCACTGGGGCGGACGTACGGGAATCTTTCGGGAAGTGGAGTGCGGCACCGATCAGGCGCCCGGTGGGCCTTCCGCCCCCGGCTTGCGGTTCCGGAAGGGCCGTGTGCATTCCCCGCAGGGATGTTCGAACAAGGGGCATCTG
Organism: Streptomyces sp. NPDC054813; assembly: GCF_053611365.1. Taxonomy (NCBI): domain Bacteria; kingdom Bacillati; phylum Actinomycetota; class Actinomycetes; order Kitasatosporales; family Streptomycetaceae; genus Streptomyces; species Streptomyces sp. NPDC054813. Next base: position 280,276 of record NZ_JBSHAF010000003.1, read on the forward strand.
TGTCAGCGGGAGCGCGACACGCCCGACCGCGTGGGTCGGAGAGAACGAAGGCAGCAGAAGGAATCCGCCGGGTTCCGGAGCGTAAGAAGAGACAGGACTACTGAGTAGCCATGGCGGGACAGAAGATCCGCATCCGGCTCAAGGCCTACGACCACGAGGTCATCGACTCTTCGGCGAAGAAGATCGTCGAGACGGTGACCCGCACTGGTGCGTCGGTCGCGGGCCCGGTGCCGCTGCCCACTGAGAAGAACGTGTACTGCGTCATCAAGTCGCCGCACAAGTACAAGGACTCGCGCGAGCACTTCGAGATGCGCACGCACAAGCGCCTGATCGACATCCTCGACCCGACCCCCAAGACCGTTGACTCTCTGATGCGACTCGACCTCCCGGCCGGTGTCGACATCGAGATCAAGCTCTGAGGGTCGGTGATCTGAGAATGGCTAAGCAGATCAAGGGCATCCTGGGCGAGAAGCTCGGCATGACGCAGGTGTGGGACGAGAACAACCGTGTCGTCCCGGTCACCGTCGTCAAGGCCGGCCCCAACGTCGTCACCCAGGTCCGTACCAACGACGTCGACGGCTACGAGTCCGTCCAGCTCGCCTTCGGCGAGATCGACCCGCGCAAGGTGAACAAGCCCCTCAAGGGCCACTTCGCGAAGGCCGACGTCACCCCCCGTCGTCACCTTGTCGAGATCCGGACGGCCGACGCCACCGAGTACACCCTCGGTCAGGAAGTCACCGCCGAGGTCTTCGAGGCCGGCGTGAAGGTCGACGTCACCGGCAAGAGCAAGGGCAAGGGCTTCGCCGGTGTCATGAAGCGTCACAACTTCAAGGGCCTCGGCGCCGGTCACGGCACCCAGCGCAAGCACCGCTCTCCCGGTTCCATCGGTGGCTGCGCCACCCCGGGCCGCGTGTTCAAGGGCCTCCGCATGGCGGGTCGCATGGGCAACGAGCGGGTCACCACCCAGAACCTGACCGTCCACGCCGTTGACGCGGAGAAGGGTCTGCTGCTCATCAAGGGCGCGGTTCCCGGTCCGAACGGCGGCCTCGTCCTGGTCCGCACCGCGGCCAAGGGGGCCTGAGGTACCGATGAGCACTGTTGACATCCTTTCGCCCGCTGGCGAGAAGGCCGGTAGCGTCGAGCTCCCCGCGGAGATCTTCGACGTAGAGAAGGTCAGCGTTCCGCTGCTTCACCAGGTCGTCGTCGCACAGCTGGCCGCTGCCCGCCAGGGCACCCACAAGACGAAGACCCGTGGCGAGGTCCGTGGTGGCGGCAAGAAGCCGTACCGCCAGAAGGGCACCGGTCGCGCCCGTCAGGGTTCGACCCGCGCCCCGCAGTTCGCCGGCGGTGGCGTCGTCCACGGCCCGCAGCCGCGTGACTACTCGCAGCGCACCCCGAAGAAGATGAAGGCTGCCGCTCTGCGTCACGCCCTCACCGACCGGGCGCGCCACAACCGCATCCACGTCGTCTCCGGCGTGGTCGAGGGCGAGAACCCCAGCACCAAGGCCGCTCGCACGCTGTTCGGCAAGATCTCGGAGCGCAAGAACCTGCTCCTGGTCGTCGACCGCGCCGACGAGGCCGCGTGGCTGTCCGCCCGCAACCTGCCCCAGGTCCACATCCTGGAGCCGGGCCAGCTGAACACGTACGACGTTCTCGTCTCGGACGACGTGGTCTTCACCCAGGCCGCTTTCGAGTCCTTCGTCGCCGGCCCGAAGGCCAACGACACCGAAGGGACCGAGGTCTGATGGCTACCCGTCACCCGAGCATCGCCTCGAAGGCTGCCAAGGCCGCCAAGGCCGCGCGCGTCGCCAAGGCGCGCCGCCACGAGGCCGAGGGCAAGAACACCGTCGAGACCCCGCTGAGCAAGTCCTTCACGGACCACCGTGACGTGCTGCTCAAGCCGGTCGTCTCGGAGAAGAGCTACGCGCTTCTCGACGAGGGCAAGTACACGTTCATCGTCGCCCCGGGCGCCAACAAGACCCAGATCAAGCAGGCCGTCCAGGCGGTCTTCGACGTCAAGGTCACCGGGGTCAACACCCTCAACCGCCAGGGCAAGCGCAAGCGCACCAAGACCGGTTTCGGTCAGCGCGCGGGCTCCAAGCGCGCGATCGTGACCCTCGCCGAGGGCGACCGTATCGACATCTTCGGCGGTCCGTCCGCGTAAGCGGGTCGGATCGTCCGATATCGGACGAGGACTGAGAAATGGGAATCCGCAAGTACAAGCCGACTACGCCGGGCCGTCGTGGCGCCAGCGTCGCCGACTTCGTCGAGGTCACGCGGTCCACGCCGGAGAAGTCGCTGGTCCGCCCGCTGCACAGCAAGGGCGGCCGTAACAACGCCGGTCGTGTGACCGTTCGCCACCAGGGTGGCGGACACAAGCGCGCCTTCCGAGTGATCGACTTCCGTCGTCACGACAAGGACGGCGTGCCGGCGAAGGTCGCGCACATCGAGTACGACCCCAACCGCACCGCGCGCATCGCGCTGCTGCACTACGCGGACGGCGAGAAGCGCTACATCCTCGCCCCGCGCAACCTGCAGCAGGGCGACACCGTGGAGAACGGTCCCGGGGCCGACATCAAGCCGGGCAACAACCTGGCCCTCCGCAACATCCCGGTCGGTACCACGATCCACGCGATCGAGCTCCGTCCCGGTGGTGGCGCCAAGTTCGCCCGTTCCGCGGGCGCCTCGGTGCAGCTGCTCGCCCGTGAGGGCGCCATGGCGACCCTCCGTATGCCGTCCGGCGAGATCCGCATGGTGGACGCGCGCTGCCGCGCCACCGTCGGTGAGGTCGGCAACGCCGAGCAGAGCAACATCAACTGGGGCAAGGCCGGCCGCAAGCGGTGGCTGGGCGTTCGCCCGACCGTCCGTGGTGTCGTCATGAACCCGGTCGACCACCCGCACGGTGGTGGTGAGGGCCGGACGTCCGGTGGTCGTCACCCCGTCTCCCCGTGGGGCAAGAAGGAAGGTCGTACTCGTTCGCCCAAGAAGGCGTCGAACAAGTACATCGTCCGCCGCCGCAAGACGAACAAGAAGCGTTAAGGACTGGTTGAGATGCCTCGTAGCTTGAAGAAGGGGCCCTTCGTCGACGACCACCTGATCAAGAAGGTGGACGCCCAGAACGAAGCCGGCACCAAGAACGTCATCAAGACCTGGTCCCGCCGCTCGATGATCGTCCCGGCCATGCTGGGTCACACCCTCGCGGTGCACAACGGCAAGATCCACATCCCGGTGTTCGTCACCGAGTCGATGGTCGGCCACAAGCTCGGCGAGTTCTCGCCGACCCGCACCTTCCGGGGCCACGTCAAGGACGACCGGAAGTCGAAGCGCCGCTAGTAGCGGATCGCATTCAGACACGTAAGTAACTGAGAGGGACAACCATGGAAGCCAGGGCCCAGGCGCGGTACATCCGCGTTACGCCCATGAAGGCCCGCCGCGTGGTGGACCTTATCCGTGGCATGGATGCCACGGAGGCTCAGGCTGTTCTGCGATTCGCTCCGCAGGCAGCCTCCGTGCCGGTCGGCAAGGTGCTCGACAGCGCCATCGCCAACGCCGCGCACAACTACGACCACACCGACGCCGACAGCCTCTTCATCTCCGAGGCGTACGTCGACGAGGGTCCGACCCTGAAGCGGTTCCGTCCGCGTGCTCAGGGCCGTGCCTACCGGATCCGCAAGCGGACCAGCCACATCACCGTGGTCGTCAGCAGCAAGGAAGGAACCCGGTAATGGGCCAGAAGGTTAACCCGCATGGGTTCCGGCTCGGTGTCACCACGGACTTCAAGTCCCGGTGGTACGCCGACAAGCTGTACAAGGACTACGTCAAGGAAGACGTCGCCATCCGTCGGATGATGACGTCCGGCATGGAGCGCGCCGGTATCTCGAAGGTCGAGATCGAGCGCACCCGTGACCGCGTCCGCGTGGACATCCACACCGCGCGTCCGGGCATCGTCATCGGCCGCCGCGGCGCCGAGGCCGACCGCATCCGCGGTGACCTGGAGAAGCTGACCGGCAAGCAGGTCCAGCTGAACATCCTCGAGGTCAAGAACCCGGAGACGGACGCTCAGCTGGTGGCCCAGGCCGTCGCCGAGCAGCTGTCCTCCCGCGTCTCCTTCCGTCGGGCCATGCGCAAGAGCATGCAGTCCGCCATGAAGGCCGGCGCCAAGGGCATCAAGATCCAGTGCGGTGGCCGCCTCGGCGGCGCCGAGATGTCCCGCTCGGAGTTCTACCGCGAGGGCCGTGTGCCCCTGCACACGCTCCGCGCGAACGTGGACTACGGCTTCTTCGAGGCCAAGACGACCTTCGGCCGCATCGGTGTGAAGGTCTGGATCTACAAGGGCGACGTCAAGAACATCGCCGAGGTCCGCGCCGAGAACGCCGCTGCCCGCGCCGGCAACCGCCCGGCCCGTGGTGGTGGCGCTGGTGACCGCCCGGCCCGTGGTGGCCGTGGTGGCGAGCGGCGCGGTCGCAAGCCGCAGCAGGCTCCCGCTGCCGAGGCCCCCCAGGCCGAGGCCGCTGCCGCTCCGGCTGCTGAGAGCACCGGAACGGAGGCCTGACCGACATGCTGATCCCCCGTAGGGTCAAGCACCGCAAGCAGCACCACCCGAAGCGTCGTGGTGAGGCCAAGGGCGGTACCACGGTCGCGTTCGGCGAGTACGGCATCCAGGCCCTCACGCCGGCGTACGTGACCAACCGCCAGATCGAGGCGGCCCGTATCGCGATGACCCGCCACATCAAGCGTGGCGGCAAGGTCTGGATCAACATCTACCCGGACCGCCCGCTGACGAAGAAGCCTGCCGAGACCCGCATGGGTTCCGGTAAGGGTTCTCCGGAGTGGTGGATCGCGAACGTGCACCCGGGCCGGGTCATGTTCGAGCTGTCCTACCCCAACGAGAAGATCGCCCGTGAGGCCCTGACTCGCGCAGCCCACAAGCTGCCGATGAAGTGCCGGATCGTCAAGCGCGAGGCAGGTGAAGCGTGATGTCGGCCGGTACCAAGGCGTCCGAGCTGCGCGAGCTGGGCAACGAGGAGCTTCTTGGCAAGCTCCGCGAGGCCAAGGAAGAGCTGTTCAACCTCCGCTTCCAGGCGGCGACGGGTCAGCTCGAGAACCACGGTCGGCTCAAGGCCGTCCGTAAGGACATCGCGCGGATCTACACCCTGATGCGTGAGCGCGAGCTGGGCATCGAGACGGTGGAGAGCGCCTGATGAGCGAGAGCAACGTGACTGAGAACACTGAGGCGCGCGGCAGCTTCCGCAAGACCCGTGAGGGTCTCGTCGTCAGCGACAAGATGGACAAGACCGTCGTCGTCGCCGTCGAGGACCGCGTCAAGCACGCGCTGTACGGCAAGGTCATCCGCCGTACGAACAAGCTCAAGGCACACGACGAGCAGAACGCCGCGGGCGTCGGCGACCGTGTCCTCCTCATGGAGACCCGGCCGCTGTCCGCGACGAAGCGCTGGCGCGTCGTCGAGATCCTCGAGAAGGCCAAGTAAGTCTCCTGCGGGGCACCCCTCGCAGGACAGTTCCGCCAGGCTCCGGGGGCCGTTCCTCTGAACGGCCCCCGGGGAACCGGCAGACACACAGGAGATAGACGTGATCCAGCAGGAGTCGCGACTGCGCGTCGCCGACAACACGGGGGCGAAGGAAATCCTTTGCATCCGTGTGCTCGGTGGCTCCGGTCGCCGCTACGCGGGCATCGGTGACGTCATCGTCGCCACCGTCAAGGACGCGATCCCCGGCGGCAACGTGAAGAAGGGTGACGTCATCAAGGCGGTCATCGTTCGCACCGTCAAGGAGCGCCGCCGTCCGGACGGCTCGTACATCCGGTTCGACGAGAACGCCGCCGTCATTCTGAAGAACGACGGCGACCCTCGTGGTACCCGTATCTTCGGCCCGGTCGGCCGTGAGCTGCGCGAGAAGAAGTTCATGAAGATCATCTCGCTGGCTCCGGAGGTGCTGTAAGCATGAAGATCAAGAAGGGCGACCTGGTCCAGGTCATCACCGGTAAGGACAAGGGCAAGCAGGGCAAGGTCATCGCGGCCTACCCCCGCGAGGACCGCGTCCTGGTCGAGGGTGTCAACCGGGTCAAGAAGCACACCAAGGCCGGCCCGACCGCTCGCGGTTCGCAGGCCGGCGGCATCGTCACGACCGAGGCGCCCGTCCACGTCTCCAACGTCCAGCTGGTCGTTGAGAAGGACGGCAACAAGGTTGTCACGCGTGTCGGTTACCGCTTCGACGACGAAGGCAACAAGATCCGCGTTGCCAAGCGGACGGGTGAGGACATCTGATGGCTACCACCACTGCTCCGCGTCTGAAGCTGAAGTACCGCGAGGAGATCGCGGGCAAGCTGCGTGACGAGTTCAAGTACGAGAACGTCATGCAGATCCCCGGCCTCGTCAAGATCGTGGTCAACATGGGTGTCGGCGACGCCGCCCGTGACTCGAAGCTGATCGAGGGCGCGATCCGCGACCTGACCACCATCACCGGTCAGAAGCCGGCCGTCACCAAGGCCCGCAAGTCCATCGCGCAGTTCAAGCTGCGTGAGGGTCAGCCGATCGGTGCCCACGTCACGCTCCGTGGCGACCGCATGTGGGAGTTCCTGGACCGCACCCTGTCGCTCGCGCTGCCGCGCATCCGCGACTTCCGTGGTCTGTCCCCCAAGCAGTTCGACGGCCGTGGCAACTACACCTTCGGTCTCACGGAGCAGGTCATGTTCCACGAGATCGACCAGGACAAGATCGACCGCACCCGGGGTATGGACATCACCGTGGTGACCACGGCGACCAACGACGCTGAGGGCCGCGCGCTCCTTCGTCACCTCGGCTTCCCCTTCAAGGAGGCGTGAGCGAGATGGCGAAGAAGGCTCTGATTGCCAAGGCTGCTCGCAAGCCGAAGTTCGGTGTGCGTGGCTACACCCGCTGCCAGCGTTGTGGCCGCCCGCACTCCGTGTACCGCAAGTTCGGCCTGTGCCGCGTGTGCCTTCGTGAGATGGCTCACCGTGGCGAGCTGCCGGGCGTGACCAAGAGCTCCTGGTAATCCCCCTTTTAGGGATTCCGGAGGCTCTCGGTAAGCAATGGGCGTGTCAGGCGCCCACCCCTTCATGGCTTAGGCTTGGAGGGTTGGGCGCCTGACAGTCGCCCGTACGACTTACTACGCCGTAGGTCCACCGCGCCGCACCCGCCCCGTCTCGGATCGGGGAGAGGGATGGCGCACCAGGAAACCCCGGCGAGAGAGGCCACAGGCCAATTCATGACCATGACTGATCCGATCGCAGACATGCTGACGCGTCTGCGGAACGCGAACTCGGCGTACCACGACTCCGTGACGATGCCGGCGTCCAAGATCAAGTCTCACATCGCGGAGATCCTCCAGCAGGAGGGCTTCATCACGGGCTGGAAGGTCGAGGACGCCGAGGTCGGCAAGAACCTCGTCCTGGACCTGAAGTTCGGTCCCAACCGTGAGCGCTCCATCGCGGGCATCAAGCGGATCTCCAAGCCCGGTCTCCGGGTGTACGCGAAGTCCACCTCCCTGCCCAAGGTGCTGGGCGGCCTCGGCGTGGCGATCATCTCCACGTCGCACGGGCTCCTCACCGACAAGCAGGCCGGCAAGAAGGGCGTAGGCGGGGAAGTCCTCGCCTACGTCTGGTAGCAGAAGGGAACGGAGGAAACAGCTATGTCGCGTATCGGCAAGCTCCCCATCGCGGTTCCCGCCGGCGTGGACGTCACCATCGACGGTCGCACGGTGAAGGTCAAGGGCCCCAAGGGCGAGCTGACCCACACCATCGTGGCTCCGATCGACATCGCCAAGGGCGAGGACGGCACTCTCGCGGTGACCCGCCCCAACGACGAGCGTCAGAGCAAGGCCCTGCACGGCCTGTCCCGCACGCTGGTGGCGAACATGATCACCGGCGTGACCCAGGGTTACGTGAAGAAGCTCGAAATCAGTGGTGTCGGTTACCGCGTGACCGCCAAGGGCGCGAACCTCGAGTTCGCGCTCGGTTACAGCCACCCGATCCTGGTCGAGGCCCCCGAGGGCATCTCCTTCAAGGTGGAGAACCCGACCCGCTTCCAGGTCGAGGGCATCGACAAGCAGAAGGTCGGCGAGGTTGCGGCCAACATCCGCAAGCTGCGCAAGCCCGACCCGTACAAGGCCAAGGGCGTCAAGTACGAGGGCGAAGTCATCCGCCGCAAGGTCGGAAAGGCGGGTAAGTAAGCCATGGCATACGGACAGAAGATCCTCAAGGGCGACGCCTACAAGCGCGCCGCGATCAAGCGCCGCCACATCCGGATCCGTAAGAACATTTCCGGTACGGCGGAGCGTCCCCGTCTGGTAGTTACCCGCTCGAACCGCCACATCGTGGCCCAGGTGATCGACGACATCAAGGGTCACACCCTGGCGTCGGCGTCCACGCTGGACACCTCGGTCCGCGGTGGCGAGGGTGACAAGTCCGCGCAGGCCAAGCAGGTCGGCGCTCTGGTCGCCGAGCGTGCCAAGGCCGCCGGTGTCGAGGCCGTGGTGTTCGACCGTGGTGGCAACCAGTACGCGGGGCGCATCGCCGCCCTGGCGGACGCCGCCCGCGAAGCCGGGCTCAAGTTCTGAGCCGCTTGTAGCTAGCGGAAAGAGAGAGGTAATCCAATGGCTGGACCCCAGCGCCGCGGTGGCGGTGCCGGTGGCGGCGAGCGGCGGGACCGGAAGGGCCGTGACGGCGGCGCTGCTGCCGCCGAGAAGACCGCGTACGTTGAGCGCGTTGTCGCGATCAACCGCGTCGCCAAGGTTGTGAAGGGTGGTCGTCGCTTCAGCTTTACCGCGCTGGTCGTGGTGGGCGACGGTGACGGCACCGTGGGTGTCGGTTACGGCAAGGCCAAGGAGGTGCCGGCCGCCATCGCCAAGGGTGTTGAGGAGGCCAAGAAGCACTTCTTCAAGGTCCCCCGTATCCAGGGCACCATCCCGCACCCGATCCAGGGTGAGAAGGCCGCGGGCGTCGTCCTGCTCAAGCCGGCTTCCCCCGGTACCGGTGTTATCGCCGGTGGCCCGGTGCGTGCCGTGCTCGAGTGCGCCGGCGTTCACGACATCCTGTCGAAGTCCCTGGGCTCCGACAACGCGATCAACATCGTGCACGCGACCGTGGCGGCCCTCAAGGGCCTGCAGCGTCCCGAGGAGATCGCGGCCCGCCGCGGTCTGCCCCTCGAGGACGTCGCCCCCGCGGCTCTCCTTCGTGCACGTGCCGGGGCGGGTGCGTAATGGCTCGCCTCAAGGTCACGCAGACGAAGTCGTACATCGGCAGCAAGCAGAACCACCGTGACACCCTGCGGTCTCTTGGTCTCAAGGGGATCAACACCGTGGTCGTCAAGGAGGACCGCCCCGAGTTCCGCGGAATGGTGCACACCGTCCGCCACCTCGTGACGGTCGAGGAGGTCGACTGATCATGGCGGAGAACAACCCGCTCAAGATCCACAACCTCCGTCCCGCCCCGGGCGCCAAGACCGCCAAGACCCGTGTGGGTCGTGGTGAGGCGTCGAAGGGTAAGACGGCTGGTCGTGGTACCAAGGGTACGAAGGCCCGTTACCAGGTTCCGGAGCGCTTCGAGGGTGGCCAGATGCCCCTCCACATGCGTCTTCCGAAGCTGAAGGGCTTCAAGAACCCGTTCAAGACCGAGTTCCAGGTCGTGAACCTCGACAAGCTGGCCGCGCTGTACCCGGAGGGTGGCGAGGTCACCGTCGAGGGGCTCGTCGCCAAGGGTGCCGTTCGCAAGAACAGCCTCGTCAAGGTGCTCGGCCAGGGTGAGGTCTCCGTGGCGCTCCAGGTGACGGTCGACGCCGTCTCCGGCTCCGCCAAGGAGAAGATCACCGCCGCCGGCGGCACCGTCACCGAGCTCGTCTGAGCCCGGTAGACACCTGACCCAGGTCAGCGGAAACGGCCGGGGACGGCCCTCGCAAGAGGGCGTCCCCGGCCGTTCTCATTTCACGGCGCCACGGGCGTTTTCACGGCCCTACGGGCGTTCCGCCGCCGCTGCTTCCCGCCACACGGGTGATGGTCACGACCTGTTCGCCGGAATTCGTGCCGCGGTGGTGGCGGAGGCCGAGAGCACGCAGGCGCGATGGAGACGCCGTGCACGGGCGGCTGCGTGGTGGGGCGCCCGGGACGTCGTCCAGCCCGGGATGCGGCTCGGGGGCGGCGGCAAACGCCGTGTGGCCCCGTGCTTCACGACAGGAGGCCACGCGGACCGATGCGGACGTCGGCCGGTCGGCCGTGGCGGATTCGGCACCCGAACTCGGAGTGCAGGGGGCGGAAGCAGGCCGACGGCGCACGTGTTCGAGACATTGCTCCGGAAGAGCCATGCGGAACGGTGTCCCGCAGGGACCTCTATATGGGTAGGCTGGGCCGCTGGTATCCAGCGCCGTCTTGGCATGCCGTAATCTCGTTCCACCGGCCATCAAACCCTTAGTCATCCACCTCACGCGCGCACACGCGGGGGTCGCAGGAGGCACCGTGCTCACCGCGTTCGCCCGGGCGTTCAGGACGCCCGACCTGCGCAAGAAACTGGTCTTCACGCTGGCCATCATCGTGGTCTACCGGGTCGGCACCCATATCCCGATCCCCGGCGTCAACTACAAAGCCGTTCAGACGTGTGTGAACGAGGCCTCCGGCAACCAGGGCCTGTTCGGTCTCGTCAACATGTTCAGCGGTGGTGCGCTGCTCCAGATCACGATCTTCGCGCTCGGCATCATGCCGTACATCACCGCCAGCATCATTCTGCAGCTGCTGACCGTGGTCATCCCGCGCCTGGAAGCCCTGAAGAAGGAGGGCCAGGCGGGCACGACGAAGATCACCCAGTACACCCGTTACCTGACGGTGGCACTGGCCATCCTGCAGGGCACCGGCCTGGTCGCCACCGCCCGCAGCGGCGCCCTCTTCAACGGCTGCACGGTCGCCTCCAGCATCGTGCCGGACCAGGCGATCTTCACCACCATCACGATGGTGATCTGCATGACCGCCGGTACGGCCGTCGTCATGTGGCTCGGTGAGCTGATCACCGACCGCGGCATCGGCAACGGCATGTCGATCCTGATGTTCATCTCGATCGCCGCGACCTTCCCGTCCGCGCTGTGGGCCATCAAGAAGCAGGGCACCCTGGCCGGCGGCTGGATCGAGTTCGGCAGCGTCATCGCGGTCGGCCTGATCATGGTCGCCCTGGTGGTCTTCGTCGAGCAGGCCCAGCGCCGGATCCCGGTCCAGTACGCGAAGCGCATGATCGGCCGCCGGTCGTACGGCGGTACGTCGACGTACATCCCGCTCAAGGTGAACCAGGCCGGTGTGATCCCGGTCATCTTCGCTTCGTCGCTGCTCTACATCCCGGCACTGGTCGCCCAGTTCGCGGGCGGGAACTCGGGCTGGAAGACCTGGGTCGAGACGAACCTGACCAAGGGCACCCACCCGGTTTACATCGTTTCGTACTTCTTGCTCATCGTTTTCTTCGCGTTCTTCTATGTCGCCATCTCCTTCAACCCCGAAGAAGTAGCCGACAACATGAAGAAGTATGGTGGCTTCATCCCGGGCATCCGGGCTGGCCGACCGACCGCTGAGTACCTCTCGTACGTGCTCAACCGGATCACCTGGCCGGGTTCGCTGTATCTGGGGCTGATCGCTCTCGTACCGACGATGGCGTTGGTTGGTTTTGGGGCAAGCAACAACTTCCCGTTCGGTGGTACCAGCATCCTCATCATCGTGGGTGTGGGACTGGAGACGGTGAAGCAGATCGAGAGCCAGCTTCAGCAGCGCAATTACGAAGGGTTCCTCCGCTGATGCGAATCGTCCTCGTCGGGCCGCCTGGTGCCGGTAAGGGAACGCAAGCCGTTCGCCTCGCCGAGAAGCTGAAGATCCCGCACATCTCCACGGGCGACCTGTTCCGGGCCAACATCAGCCAGCAGACGGATCTCGGGAAACTCGCGAAGTCCTACATGGACGCCGGCAACCTCGTCCCGGACGAGGTCACCATCGCCATGGCCAAGGACCGCATGGAGCAGCCGGACGCGACCGGCGGTTTCCTGCTGGACGGGTTCCCGCGCAACGTCTCGCAGGCCGAGGCGCTCGACGAGCTGCTGAAGAGCGAGGGCATCAAGCTCGACGCCGTACTCGACCTCGAGGTCCCGGAGGACGAGGTCGTCAAGCGGATCGCGGGCCGCCGCATCTGCCGCAAGGACAACGGCCACGTCTTCCACGTGACGTACAGCCCGCCGAAGGTCGAGGGTGTCTGCGACATCTGCGGCGGCGAGCTCTACCAGCGCGACGACGACTCCGAGGACACCGTCCGTACGCGGCTGGAGGTCTACCACACGCAGACCGAGCCCATCATCGACTACTACAAGTCGCAGGGCCTGGTCCGCACGATCTCCTCGCTGGGCCCGGTGGACGAGATCACCCGTCGGGCGCTGGAAGCGCTGGGGCGGGACGAGGACGAAAAGAAGTAGTTCTGCGGCGGTTCCGGCCGCGGTGCCCCCTCGGGTGCCGCGGCCGTACTGTTGTACAGGTATCCGGATGACGTTGACGTGAGTGACGGAGAGCGCAGGCCCCCCATGGTGCAGATCAAGACCCCCGAGCAGATCGCCAAGATGCGGGCGGCGGGCCTGGTCGTAGCCGCCATCCACGCGGCCACCCGCGAAGTGGCGGTCCCCGGTGCCAGCACCAAGGACCTGGACGAGGTGGCCCGCAAGGTCCTCGCCGAGCACGGCGCCAAGTCGAACTTCCTCGGGTACGGCGGCTTCCCGGCCACCATCTGCACGTCCGTCAACGACGTGGTCGTCCACGGCATCCCGGCCGACAACGTCGTCCTCAAGGACGGCGACATCATCTCCATCGACTGCGGTGCGATCGTCGACGGCTGGCACGGTGACGCCGCCTACACGGCCTTCGTGGGCTCCGGTCACGCTCCGGAGCTGATCGAGCTCTCCCGGGTGACCGAGGAGTCGATGTGGGCCGGCATCGCGGCGATGAAGCAGGGGAGCCGGCTCGTCGACGTCTCCCGGGCGATCGAGACGTACATCCGCCGGCAGCCGAAGCCCGGCGGCGGCCGGTACGGGATCATCGAGGACTACGGCGGCCACGGCATCGGCACCGAGATGCACATGGACCCGCACCTGCTGAACTACGTCGACCGGCGGCGGGGGAAGGGGCCGAAGCTGGTCCCCGGGTTCTGCCTGGCCATCGAGCCGATGGTGTCGCTGGGCACGCCGCGGACCGAGGTGCTGGAGGACGACTGGACGGTCATCACGACCGACGGGACCTGGTCCTCGCACTGGGAGCACAGCGTTGCGCTGACCGAAGAGGGTCCCCTGGTGCTGACGTCTCCCGACGGGGGCCGGGCGAAGCTGGCCGAGCATGGGATCACGGCTGCGCCGGATCCGCTGGCCTGAGCATTTTTCGACGCTGTGGCCGGGTGGGGGCTGAGCGCGCAGTTCCCCGCGCCCCTGACAGGGGCGCTTCAGCGCACGGCGCTTAATGATCTGCTCTGTGGGGCAGACTTCACCGATTCGTCTTTCCGGGTGCGCTGACGTAGACTGACTCGTCGGCTCTCGTGCACCCGCATGTCCGCATGCGCCCGAAAGGGAAAACGCGGGAGTCGATCAAGGTAGTCGATTCGAAGGGCGAAGCGTGGCCAAGAAGCAAGGTGCCATCGAGATCGAGGGCACTGTCGTCGAGTCTCTTCCGAACGCGATGTTCAAGGTCGAGCTCCAGAACGGCCACCAGGTCCTGGCACACATCAGCGGCAAGATGCGTATGCACTACATCCGCATCCTCCCTGACGACCGGGTCGTGGTGGAGTTGTCTCCGTACGACCTGACGCGTGGCCGGATCGTCTACCGATACAAGTAGATCTTGCCCAGGTCCCGTGTGAGCGGGGCTGCCGGCAACTGACCCGGAGAACCTCAATCCCATGAAGGTCAAGCCGAGCGTCAAGAAGATCTGCGACAAGTGCAGGGTGATCCGCCGTCACGGTCGGGTCATGGTCATCTGCGAGAACCCGCGCCACAAGCAGCGCCAGGGCTGACGCACGACCGATCCCTCTGCATCCATCGCAGAGATTCGCGCGACGCAAGCTGAATTTGTTCATACGCAGGGCCCGAGCCCCACACGGCTCGACACCCCCGGTTCGGAGGCCGGGGACCCAGGTCGTACCTACTCTTTGAAACAGAAGAGGCCGGCGGCTGGGATCCGGTCCTGCGGAAGACCTCCGAAGATCACCAGGAGCCATTGAAGTGGCACGCGTTTCCGGTGTTGACATCCCGCGCGAAAAGCGTGTGGAAGTCGCCCTCACCTACGTGTTCGGCATCGGCCGTACGCTCTCCCAGCTGACGCTGGCCGAGACCGGCATCGACCCGAACACCCGCGTCCGTGACCTGACTGAAGAGCAGCTGGTCGCGATTCGTGAGTACGTCGACAACAACATCAAGACCGAGGGTGACCTCCGTCGCGAGATCCAGGCCGACATCCGCCGCAAGGTCGAGATCGGCTGCTACCAGGGTCTGCGTCACCGCCGCGGTCTGCCCGTCCGCGGTCAGCGCACCAGCACCAACGCCCGCACCCGCAAGGGCCCGCGTCGCGCCATCGCCGGCAAGAAGAAGCCGGGCAAGAAGTAGTCCTCAGCGGACAACGCTTCATCAGCGGTCTTCGCTGTAGGACCGACCACCTCCCCGTAGGAGTTACTAGATGCCCCCCAAGGGTCGTCAGGGCGCTGCCAAGAAGGTGCGCCGCAAGGAAAAGAAGAACGTCGCTCACGGCCACGCGCACATCAAGAGCACGTTCAACAACACGATCGTCTCCATCACGGACCCGTCCGGCAACGTGATCTCCTGGGCCTCCGCCGGCCACGTCGGCTTCAAGGGCTCCCGGAAGTCCACGCCGTTCGCCGCGCAGATGGCCGCCGAGTCGGCTGCCCGCCGCGCCCAGGAGCACGGCATGCGCAAGGTCGACGTGTTCGTGAAGGGCCCGGGTTCCGGTCGTGAGACCGCGATCCGTTCCCTGCAGGCCACGGGCCTCGAGGTCGGCTCCATCCAGGACGTCACCCCGACCCCGCACAACGGCTGCCGTCCGCCGAAGCGCCGCCGCGTCTGACGCGACGCCTTCGGGCCTGAGGTTTCCGGGCGGTACGGCTCCGTAAAAGGGCCGTACCGCCCGTACCCTTGCAGTACCAGCAGGGCGTCAAATAGCGGGCGCCCGCAACTGAAGGATCCACAACATGCTGATCGCTCAGCGTCCCTCGTTGACCGAAGAGGTCGTCGACGAGTTCCGCTCCCGGTTCGTGATCGAGCCGCTGGAGCCGGGCTTCGGCTACACCCTCGGCAACTCCCTGCGTCGCACCCTCCTGTCGTCGATCCCCGGCGCTGCTGTCACCAGCATCCGCATCGACGGTGTCCTGCACGAGTTCACCACCGTGCCGGGCGTCAAGGAGGACGTCACCGACCTGATCCTCAACATCAAGCAGCTGGTCGTCTCCTCGGAGCACGACGAGCCGGTCGTGATGTACCTGCGCAAGCAGGGCCCGGGTCTGGTCACCGCCGCCGATATCGCGCCCCCGGCCGGTGTCGAGGTGCACAACCCCGACCTGGTCCTCGCCACGCTCAACGGCAAGGGCAAGCTGGAGATGGAGCTGACGGTCGAGCGTGGCCGCGGTTACGTCTCCGCCGTGCAGAACAAGCAGGTGGGCCAGGAGATCGGCCGTATCCCGGTCGACTCCATCTACTCGCCGGTGCTCAAGGTCACGTACAAGGTCGAGGCGACCCGTGTCGAGCAGCGCACCGACTTCGACAAGCTGATCGTCGACGTCGAGACGAAGCAGGCCATGCGGCCGCGTGACGCCATGGCGTCGGCCGGCAAGACCCTGGTCGAGCTGTTCGGTCTCGCCCGTGAGCTGAACATCGACGCCGAGGGCATCGACATGGGCCCGTCCCCGACGGACGCTGCCCTGGCCGCCGATCTGGCGCTGCCGATCGAGGAGCTGGAGCTCACGGTCCGCTCCTACAACTGCCTCAAGCGTGAGGGCATCCACTCCGTGGGTGAGCTCGTGGCGCGCTCCGAGGCCGACCTCCTGGACATCCGCAACTTCGGTGCGAAGTCCATCGACGAGGTCAAGGCGAAGCTGGCCGGCATGGGCTTGGCCCTCAAGGACAGCCCGCCCGGATTCGACCCGACCGCCGCCGCCGACGCCTTCGGTGCCGACGACGACGCGGACGCGGGCTTCGTGGAGACCGAGCAGTACTAAGAGCTCGGGCCGCGCGGTCCGTACTCGGGTGCGGGTGCGCTGTGCTTGATCGCGCAGTTCCCCGCGCCCCCTCCGGGACGCCCCTTCGGGGACGCCCCGGATCTCCGACGGGCGACCGCCCGCTCGGATACTGACTCCGGTACCTGATACGGCCGGGGCAGACACACAGGAGAAGAACCATGCCGAAGCCCACCAAGGGTGCCCGTCTGGGCGGCAGTGCCGCGCACGAGAAGCTGCTCCTCGCGAACCTCGCGAAGGCGCTTTTCGAGCACGGCCGCATCACCACCACCGAGGCGAAGGCGCGCAAGCTGCGTCCGTACGCCGAGCGTCTGGTCACCAAGGCGAAGAAGGGTGACCTTCACAACCGCCGTCAGGTGCTCCAGGTCATCACGGACAAGAGCATCGTGCACACGCTCTTCACCGAGATCGGCCCGCGGTACGAGAACCGTCCGGGTGGCTACACCCGTATCACCAAGATCGGTAACCGTCGTGGCGACAACGCGCCCATGGCTGTCATCGAGCTGGTCGAGGCGCTGACGGTCGCGCAGCAGGCGACGGGTGAGGCCGAGGCCGCCACCAAGCGTGCCGCCAAGGACGCCGAGGTCAAGGCCGAGGAGACCAAGGTCGAGGAGACCGAGGTCGTCGAGGACGCCAAGGCTGACGAGGCCGAGGAGTCGAAGGAGGCGTAAGGCCTTCCTTTGACTGCGGCGCCGTAGTGGTTGGTCGCGCAGTTCACCGCGCCCCTGAAGGGGCGCGTGAGCGGGTCCGTTCCTTTCAGGGACGGGCCCGCTTTTCTTGCCCTGAGAGGATTCTCCCGTGAGTGACGAAGTTCAGCCCGGCCACGTCCGTGTCCGTCTCGACCTGTCCTACGACGGCACCCACTTCCACGGGTGGGCCAAGCAGGCCGGGGGGAAGCGGACCGTGCAGGGGGAGATCGAGGAGGCGCTGCGGGTCGTCACTCGGTCACAGGAGACGACGTACGACCTGACCGTGGCCGGGCGGACGGATGCCGGGGTGCATGCGCGGGGGCAGGTGGCGCATGTCGATCTGCCGGCCGGGGTGTGGGAGGAGCAGCGCGAGAAGCTGCTGAAGCGGCTCGCGGGGCGGCTGCCGAAGGACGTGCGGGTGTGGGAGCTGGGTGAGGCGCCGACGGGGTTCAACGCGCGGTTCGCGGCGCTGTGGCGACGGTACGTGTACCGGGTCGGGGACCGGCCGGGGGGTGTGGATCCGCTGCTGCGCAATCACGTCCTGTGGCACGACTGGGAGTTGGATGTCGCCGTGATGGACGCGGCTGCCAAGTCACTGGTCGGGGAGCACGACTTCGCCGCGTACGCGAAGAAGCGGGAGGGGGCCTCGACGGTCCGGGAGATCCTCGACTTCGGGGTGCGCCGTACCGTGGATGGTGTCGTCGAGATCGAGGTCCGGGCCGATGCCTTCTGCCACAACCAGGTGCGGTCCATGGTGGGCGCGTTGCTGTTCGTCGGCGACGGGCACCGGGGTGTGGAGTGGCCGCGGAAGGTGCTGGACGCGCGGGTGCGTGACAGCGCCGTGCATGTCGTGCGGCCGCACGGGCTGACGCTGGAGGAGGTCGCGTACCCGGCGGACGACCGGCTTGCCGAGCGGCAGCGGGAGGCCCGCCGGGTACGCGGCGAGGTACATGTGGTCAGCCGGCCAGCACCTTCTTCACCGTCGGCTGGATGAAGGGCACCAGGGTCTTCGCGTAACCCGCCGTGATGTGGCTGGAATCGAAGTAGACGATCTGGCCGGAGATCACCGTCGGGCAGACGTTGTCCGCGCAGAACGCGGGCAGGGTGTCGATGATCACCGCGCCGTGGCGCGTGGCCACTTTCTCCTCCATGGTCCGGAAGTCGGGGAACTCGATGGCCGCGTCCTGGCCCGGATTGCAGGCGGAGATGTCGCCGGTGTGGGTGGCGAGGCAGTCCGGGACGTTCTTGCCGGGCTGTGGGGTGTCCGTCATGTAGATGAGGTGGGCGCCGGAGTCCTCCAGGGCCTGGAAGGTCTTCTCGGCACCGGCTTCGGTGGCCTCCTGGCGGACCCGGCTGGTGACGACAATGACATCCGGCTTGAGGTCCTTGAGCTGCTCGAACACCGATTCACGCCAGCTGTCGCACTCGGAGTACTCGCGGTTCAGCTCGGGGTTCTTGATGGCGTAGACCTCGGGGGAGCAGCCGCCCTTCGCCATGGTCACGACCTTGGCGTCGAGCTTCTTCCCGATCTCGTTGAACGCGTCCCCCCACTGCCAGGCGTGGGAGTCGCCGAGGACGGCGATCGACTTCTTCCCGGCCGGGTCCCCGATGACGCAGTTGTCACGCATGACGAACTTCTCGACGTCGGTGTTGTCGATGCAGCCGTAGTGGGTCCGGTCGTCGGGAGACTTCGGCAGGGCTGCCTGGGCGGCCGCGGTGAGTTTCTTCTGGAGCACGGAACTCTTCACCGACGCCGCGCCGCTGTAACCGATGGTGCTGGAGTCGACGGCCACGGCCGAGCCCGAGATGTTCAGCGGGAGGACGGTCATGGCGATGGCGGCGGCCCCGGCCGTGCCCGCGACCGCCGTGCCGCCGGCGAAGATCCCCTTCCAGGGGCGGGCCACCAGCTGGGCGTTGTTCCGGAACCGGAACTCGATCACGTGGTACATGGCGTAGGCCAGGATCAGCGAGAGCGAGGCGACGCGGAAGCGGTCCGAGTAGGAGAGGTCGTGGCCGGTGATGTCGGGCCAGAGGATGAGGATCGGCCAGTGCCAGAGGTACCAGCCGTAGCTGACGTTCGCGACGGAGTTGAGCACCGGGTTGTGCAGGAACCACTCCGCGCCGAAGCGGGGAGCCGCGCACCCGCCGGCGATGATCATGGCGGCGCCCAGTACCGGACCGGCCACCGCGTACCCCGGCAGGGGGGTCTCCGCCGAGATGAGGAGCGCGGTGCCGATCGCGGTGGCGAGCCCCAGCCAGGAGATCACCGCGGCGACCCCGCGATTCATCCGGGAGAGCAGCGGCGCACCGAGGGCGAGCATGATGCCGGAGGTGAGTTCCCAGATGCGGGTCTGGGTGCCGAAGTAGGCGAGCGGCTGGTTCGACTTGGTCTGCGTCACGGACAGGTACAGCGACCCGGCCATCACCGCCATGAGGAACACGCCCACCAGGACGCGGTTGCGGAACACCTTCCGGCTGAGCCAGACGGTGACGAACAGGGTGAGCGGGGCCGCCAGATAGAACTGTTCCTCGATGCCCAGCGACCAGAAGTGCTGGTACGGGGACTGGGTCCCGTCGTTGGCGAAGTAGTCGGTGCCCGTCTCGACCAGGCGCCAGTTCATGACGCTCAGCGAGGCGGCGAGGCCGTCCTCCATGGTCTGGCGGAACCTGAGCGGGCTGGCGTAGAGCCATGCCAGGGCAGCGGTGGCGAGGATGACGACGGACATGCCCGGGGCGAGGCGCCGGAAGCGGCGGGCCCAGAACTTGGTCAGGGAGACCTTGCCCGACTTGTCGATCTCGGCGAGCAGCTGGCCGCCGATGAGGAAGCCGCTGAGGACGAAGCTGACGTCCACGCCGCCGTGGATGTCGACTATGCCGCAGTGCATGGCGACGACCATCATGATGGCGACGGCGCGCAGGCCCTGGATGTCCGGCCGGTATTTGCGAAGACGTTCTTCGCTCGCGGCCGTTGAACGATGGCTGGTCACGGTTCTCCAGTAACTGTCCGGTCGGGCCGGTGAATTCAGTGGGCCGTCGGGCAGGCGGCAGCCGTACCGCTGACGCGCACCCCCTGGGCGGGAATGCGGATGCCGCAGGACAGCCGCAACTGGGCGGGCAGCTCGTTCTCGGCGCCGACGTGGGAGTGGCAGCCCACCACGGCCTCGCGAAGAATCGATTCGCTGCCGATGGAGGCGTCGTGGTCCACCACGGACTCATGGATCCGGGCGCCCTCGGCCACGGTGACGCGCTCGCCGACGATGGAGCGGTCGACGACCACGTGCGGGCCGATGACGGCGTACGGGCCGACGGTCGAGCCGCCTGTGACGCGGGCGGTCGGGTCGACGGTGGCCGTGGGGTGGACCTGGGCCTCGGCGGGCGGGCCCACCAGCGGCGAGGTCGCCCGGCCGGTGACCAGGTCGGCGGAGCCGTGCACGAAGGCCAGCGGAGTGCCGAGGTCACGCCAGTAGTCGTCGGTGGTGTGGCCGAAGACGCGGCCGCCCCGGGCGACGAGCTCCGGGAAGGTCTCCTGCTCGACCGAGACCTCGCGGTCGGCGGGGATGGCGTCCAGGACCGATCGGCGGAAGACGTAGCAACCGGCGTTGATCTGGTCGGTGACGCACTCCTCGGCCGTCTTCGGCTTCTCCAGGAAGGAGAGCACCCGGCCGCTCCCGTCGGTGGGGACGAGGCCGAAGGCGCGCGGATCGGCGACCCGGGTGAGGTGCAGGGTGACGTCCGCTTCCCGGGCCTCGTGCCGGTCCAGGACGGCGCGCAGGTCGACGCCGGAGAGGATGTCGCCGTTGAGGACGAGGACCGGGGCGTCGGACGGGCCGCGCAGCAGGCGGCCGGCGTTGCGGATGGCGCCGCCGGTGCCGAGCGGGACCCCCTCGACGGCGTAGGAGATCTCCAGGTCCCGGGAGAAACCCCGGAACTCGTCCTCGAAGAGGTCGGCGAGATACGAGGTGGCGAACACCAGGTGCTCGACCCCGGCCTCCATCAGCTTGGCCACCTGGTGGCGGATGAAGGAGGAGCCCGCGACGCCGAGAAGCGGCTTCGGGGTGTGGTTGGTCAGTGGGCGCAGGCGGGTTCCCTTGCCGCCCACCAGAATGATGGCTTCTTGCATGATTGCCTCGCTCGGTCAGCTAGCGGTGTCAGTCCCGGGGCCCGCGTAGTCGGAGGTGAAACAGGACTTGATCGCCTTCTCGGAGAGGGGGCGACCGGCGAAGTCGAGCCGGGAGGCAACCTTGTCGTCGGGCTTGTCGTTGGGGTTGTCGTCGAAGTAGATCGACCACCAGTAGACGCCGCTCATCTTCCGTTCCTGGACCACCCGGCAGACGGCGGTGTACCAGTTGGCCTGCACCCGGAGGTTGACGGCGCGCTTGGTGTAGAAGTTGCCGGGGGAGTGGTAGGCGCCGTTCATGGCGCCGATGCCGGCCTCGGCGATGGTGATCTTCGGCAGGGAGCCGGTGGCCTTCTTGTCCAGCCAGTCGTCCCAGCCGTTGACGAGGGTGTCCACCGAGGCGTCGTCGTCGACCTTGACGGGGAAGTACGCGTCGATGCCGAGGTGGCTGACGGGCATGGAGATCGGGCCGCTGACGTAGTTGTCCCAGTTCGCGTCGTACGCGACCTCGCCGGTGAACTCCTTCTCGGCCCTGTCCACGAGCGCGTTCCAGCGGTCGTCGCCCTCCATGGAGTTCAGCTCGGTGCCGATGACAAAGGTCGCCGCCTTCTCGCCCTGGGCCGCCTTCAGGTAGGGCGTCAGGAACTTCTCGTACGAGGCGAACCAGGCGTCACGGTCGGAGGGGGCGATGTTCCCGCGCCAGTTGCCGTCCGCGATGTCGAGCGACGTCTCGTCCATGAGCGGCCGTACGGTCGTGCGCAGTCCGGCCTCGTGGAAGATCGCCAGCACCCGGGCGAGCCGCTCGGGAGTGGGGGTCTTGCTACCGCCGGTGATCTTCGTCGACGACTTTTTCCCGGTGAAGAACGGGAAGGAGACGCTGACGGAGTTGGCGTGCAGGCCGACCAGGTAGTTCGCGTGGAGCCGGGCCTGCTTCTCCACGTATTCGAGGGAGTGCTCGGGGTTGTCCTCCCAGTAGAGCTGGGCGCCCCACTGCGGCATGCCCTTCTTCCACTCCTTGTCGACCTTGGCGATCTCGGTGTTCTCCGGAGAGGCCGCGGTGCCGGCGTCGGTGCCGGACCTGGTGCCGGCCGGGTGGGTGGGCTCGCTGCCGTCGAGCACCAGGTGGGGCATGAGGGAACCGGACGACCACTGCAGGGGGTGGTCGCCGATCACGAAGGGTGCCGCGACCACGAGGGAGACGACGGTGACGGGGAGCACGGCGAGCATGGGCAGGCGTGCGCGCTTCATGGGTGTGAGGTCTCTTCCGGGTCAGGCGGGCTTGGCGATGACGACGAACTTGTTCTCCTCACGGCGGAGGAACTTCCAGAGGCCCTTGATGCCCCCGATTCCTTCGATGAGGGAGAAGTAGGGCAGCAGCAGGAGGACCGCCATGGGCTCCCACCACCTGCGCCGGCCGCTGACCGAGGCGATCGCGTTGAGCCGCAGCCCTTCCCAGTACGCCCAGATCACATACGCGAAGCTGATCGACCACAGAATGACCACGGACTGGGTCACGGGCGAGGTGTTCATGTCGCCGATGAACCAGGCGACGAAGATGATCGTGCCGACGTGCTGAAGAGGTCCGAGGATCCAGCTCGTCACGCAGATGGTCAGGAACCAGCGGTAGCGCAGCGGGACCCTGCGGTTGAAACAGAGGGCGACCAGGCCCCAGGCCCAGCGCTCGCGCTGCTTGATGAAGTCCTTGGCGTTGGCCGGTGAGGCGCCGTAGCAGCGGCCGTTGAACCAGTCGCTGCGACCCGGGTAGAGGCGGCAGAAGGTCAGGGCGAGCCGGGCGTCCTCGACGATCTCCTTGGGGCCGAAGTCCCAGCCGATCTCGGCCTCGATGGAGGCACGGATGACGAGCAGCTCACCGTGCACACCGGCGGCCGGGGTGCCGAGGCCGGTGAAGGCCCGGAAGCGCGCGATGTCGTCGGCGGGGCGGATGGCGTCGGCGAACCAGGTGAGCGTGCTCACCGCGTTCTCGCGCGGGTAGGCCAAAATGCCCTGCGCCATGTGCTTGACCTCTTCGGGGGTCGCGCGGCGCTGGCGGTTGATGAACTGGGCGAGGGACGCCGAGGTGTCGGGGCCGACACCGGTGTCGTCGTCCATGTGCAGCACCCAGACGTGGTCGAGGGCCTCGCGCTCCTCGATGCGCAGCTCGTGGGCGTAGTTGTTGGCACGGGCCTTGAAGCGGGTGCCGTTCTCGGTCTCGTACGCCTTGGGCACGGTGACCACGCGGATCAGCGGGCTGACCGCGGCCAGCTCGTCGATCCGTTGGCCGGCCTCGCAGCCCTCCTCGGTGAGCACGTCCACGCGCATGTACGGGAACCACTCCGGGAGGTGCTCCACGTAGGAGAGGACGGAGCGCTCCAGGGCCGGGTAGGTGTCGTGCCGTCCGATGGTGGGGACGAGGACGATCAGGAAGTCCTGGTCCACCGGAGCCGGCGGGGTCATCAGATGCGCCTTGCGGAGCCGGCGGCGGATGAGGAAGAACCCCTGGACTGACACGAGTACACCGGGAACCGGAAGCGCCCAGCAGATGGTGATGAGCCACGCCAGCGGCGAGTGGCTGGGTGTGTACGACCACAGGCTGAACAGGGTCAGGAAGACCAGCGGGATCAGGAACGGCAGGATGCCCGGTTTCCAGGCAGCGGTGCGCTTCGCCAGTTTCGTGGTGTGCCGCGACTGCGGCGCACCACCGTCGACCGTTGTCGATGCCATGACGGCTGTGGAACTCCCCGTGAGATCGGTGGCGCGCGGAGGCATCGACGGACCTGGGCCGCGGCATGGCGGAGCACGCCACGACCGCTGTGCTGTTCCGGGATCGATCCCCCCGCGCCTTCTATAGGCGCCTCGGTCAGCCGCCTCTCAGATGCCCCCCCGGGCGCCCGAACCACTGACCGAACAGAACAGTGATCCTTGCATGTATGTGCGGTACATGGGAATGCGTGTGTGGGAATTGTGTTCAGAAGTTAACCTCAGTGACTCTTGTGCAGAGTTTCCCAGTCCACATCGGAAACGTGGACGGGACGTCCACCGGTAATCACTTTCGGTGAGCCGTAGGTCCGCTTCACGTCGGCCGTGGTGTTCTTCCCGCGGGGCGCGGCGAGATTGTCGTACGACAGCGCCTGGCCCCACACCGTCCACATGACCCACGGCGTCCGGGTGAGGGTCTCGGGCTGCGCCGCGTTC
Source organism: Streptomyces sp. NPDC054813 (assembly GCF_053611365.1). Taxonomy (NCBI): domain Bacteria; kingdom Bacillati; phylum Actinomycetota; class Actinomycetes; order Kitasatosporales; family Streptomycetaceae; genus Streptomyces; species Streptomyces sp. NPDC054813. The sequence continues at coordinate 304,543 of NZ_JBSHAF010000003.1, forward strand.
AGCGGGACGTAGAAGGACTCGGCGACGATGCGCGGCCTGCGGTACTCCTCCAGGCCCCGGTACCAGACCTCGGTCCAGGCCCCGCCGACCGGTGTGGCCGGGGTGTCGCTGTAGGCGTCCACGCCGACGACGTCGACATAGCGGCCGCCCGGGTAGTAGGCCCCGGGCCGCCGGCCGTAGGTGCCGTCCCAGGAACTCGGCGACCAGACGAAGATCAGGTTGTGCAGGCCGCGCCGGTGCACCAGGTGGTCGTGGGCCAGCCGCCACAGCTGCCGGAAGGCGGCGGGATCCTGCCCCGCCCACCAGAAGCCGTGGCCCGGCCGGGTGTTCATCTCGTGGTACGGGCGCAGCAGCACCGGCACCCCCTGGTCGGCGAGATAGCCGAGGTGGTCCGCGAGAAAGTCGAGATCGTGCAGCAGGGCCCGGTGCTCGGCGCTGCCCGCCGTGACCACCCGCCCGAACCAGCCGCTGTCCTGTGCGCCGGGAGAGTTGCGCAGCAGGGTCTGCGCGAACCCCTTGACCGCGCTGCCCGGGTAGGGCTGGTGGAAGGAGAAGCCGACCAGGCCCGCGGGGCCGCCGCCGTTGTGCGGCAGGGACACCTCGGTGCCGGAGGCGCACTCCTGGTGCGTGCCGGAGGGCCGGTAGGAGCCGTCGGCCGCCCGGGGCAGGCCCGACCACACGCCGACCGCGAGGTCCACGGCGTCCTCGGTGTACCCCCAGAAGCGCCGGCAGGCCGGCCAGGCCCGGGAGTAGGAACGTGCCGTGGCCACCGCCCAGCCGGGCTGTCCGTAACCGGGCCCGAGGTCGAGCTCCACGAAACCGGGCAGCCGTCCGGTGATGTCCCGGGCCTTGCGGTAGTAGTAGCCCGGCTGCTTGGTGCCCCGGTAGTCGCCGTACCCCGCGTTGTAGCGCTCGTTCTGCAGCTCCACGTGCTGCCCGATGACGGTACGGGTCGCACGGCCACGGCGGGCGTCGTTCTCCAGGCCGGCCAGCAGCGCGTAGACCCGGCGGGCCGCGGGTGTCGCCTCGGGGTCGCGGTCCCGCAGGTCGGTGGGGGCGAGCCGCGGGACCCGCGCACCGTCCGCGTCGTCCCGCCAGGCCTGCCACAGAGCCAGCGGCCCCAGCAGCCCGGCGGCGGCACCCGCTCCGATGAGCCCGACCCGTCCCCGCATGCGCATGACCCTCGCCCGCCCCCGTTCCCTCCCCGACCGAACCCGAGGCCATTGTGCAGCCGGTCAGGGCCCGGGCGGGCTCGACGGTGAGCCGGGCGACGGTCGCCTTGATCACCGGTCGGGCCCGGGAGCTCTCACGCGCTCCGGGGATACGTCACTGGTTCGCGGCCGCGGAGGCCTGGGCCTCGCCCCGCCTGCGGATCTGCCGGAAGGTGAACTCGGCCAGGTCGTCACCGGTCTGGAAGACCTTGGTGTCCTTGGTGGTGACGTCCTTGCCGTTGAGGAAGCCGGCGGTGGTGAAGTAGGCGTACCGGCCGTAGGAGTTGGTCGTCGTACGGCAGACGCCGGAGGCGCAGAAGGCCTTCGCCCCGGAGCCGGCCAGCGCGGTGACGAAGCCCTTCTTGTCTGCCTCGGTCTTGGCCTTGGCCGCCTGCGCCTCGGTGTCGAAGACGGCCACGCCGACCGTGACCGCGACGCCGTCCTTGAAGTAGGTGACGCGCAGCAGCCGGGTGCAGTCGTTCTTGGTGAGGATGCTCGGGAGCGTGCCCTTGGCGGCCGTGGCGCACTTCTTGGTGTCGGCCGTGGCGCCCTTCTTGTACACCGTCTCGCCCATGGTCAGCTGGGTGCCCGGGAAGAGGGTCTCGGCGCCGAGCGGCGCCGTGTCCTTCTTCGCGCTGGATATGAATTCCTCGGGATCCAGCGGCGGCGGCGCGCTGGTCGGCGCGAAGGACGGCGTCGAGTCCGCCGACTCGCTCGGCAGCGAGGCGCTCGCGGGCAGGTTGCTGGGTGTGCCGGAGGCGTTGTTGTCGCCGTTCGCGGACACCACGGCCATGGCGACGGCGGTGCCGATCGCCAGTGTGGCGACCACGCCACCACCGATGAACAGCACTCTGCGCCGCTTGTTGCGCGTCTCCGAGGCCTCGGCGAGCGCGGCCCAGTCCGGAGTCTGGTCGGCGCCGCCGCTCCAGGGCTGCTGTGACTGCGGTTTCCAGGGATCCCACTGGGACTGGGGTCCCCCCTGCCCATAGCTCATGGGGCGCATCTTAGACGGGGGTCGAGGGGTACCGGTGCGACAGTACGAAGGGTGATAGTGGACCTTTGGGGCACGGTGGAGCATCCCGCCGCCGTCGCGCGCCTCCGATGTCTGCGCGAGCTCGTTTTGACCCGTCCGGGGGCGCCCCGGTACGCTGACTCTTCGTTGTGTATTGGCTTGCTCATTCTCACGGGACGGGCCCTTACACCGGTCCACCGGGCCGATGACCAGCAACCCCACGTACGCGGTATGCGTCGCCGCAGTGGCTCAGGCTGTCGTGATCGTTTCGGTGACCTGTTCAGGACCATTCACTCGAAGCGAAGGCTACGAACCGTGCGTACGTACAGCCCCAAGCCCGGCGATGTGACGCGCCAGTGGCACGTCATCGACGCTCAGGACATTGTCCTGGGTCGTCTCGCCACCACCGCCGCGTCCCTTCTGCGGGGCAAGCACAAGCCGATCTACGCCCCTCACGTCGACACCGGTGACTTCGTCATCATCGTCAACGCCGACAAGGTGCACCTGTCCGGCAACAAGCGGACCCAGAAGATGGCGTACCGCCACTCCGGCTACCCGGGTGGTCTGCGCTCCGTCCGCTACGACGAGCTGCTGGACAAGAACCCCGAGAAGGCCATCGAGAAGGCCGTCAAGGGCATGCTCCCCAAGAACACCCTGGGCCGTCAGATGCTCTCCAAGCTGAAGGTCTACCGAGGCGAGAACCACCCGCACGCTGCGCAGCAGCCGGTTCCGTTCGAGATCACCCAGGTCGCGCAGTAAGTCCGGCCACCCCCTAAGACTGAAGAGAATCTGAGGAGCATCGTGGCCGAGACCACTGCCGAGCAGCCGCTCGAAGAGATCGACATCGACAGCTACACCACGGAGACGGACGTCCCCGTCGAGGGCGAGTACACCTCCGAGTCCCTCGCCTCCCGCTTCGGCGACCCGCAGCCGGCCGCCGGCCTGGGCCGTCGCAAGAACGCCATCGCCCGCGTCCGGATCGTCCCGGGCACCGGCAAGTGGAAGATCAACGGTCGCACCCTTGAGGACTACTTCCCCAACAAGGTGCACCAGCAGGAAGTCAACGAGCCCTTCAAGGTGCTGGAGCTCGAGGGCCGCTACGACGTCGTCGCCCGCATCGCCGGTGGCGGTGTCTCCGGTCAGGCCGGTGCGCTCCGTCTCGGTGTCGCCCGCGCGCTGAACGAGGCCGACGTCGACAACAACCGCGGCCCGCTCAAGAAGGCCGGCTTCCTCAAGCGCGACGACCGTGCGGTCGAGCGCAAGAAGGCCGGTCTGAAGAAGGCCCGCAAGGCTCCGCAGTACAGCAAGCGTTAATCGCCCGCTGCCTGCTCGTACGCTCGTACGGGCCTGGCCCGCACATCCGGGTTCTGGCTCGACGCGTACTCCGAACGCCCCGGCGGCACGCCACATGTGCCGCCGGGGCGTTCGTTTATCCCGGTCAAGGGCGTATAACGACACAAGACGCTCAAAGGCTGGTGTGATCGCATGACTAAGCGCCTGCCATCATTTCCTGGCAGCAAGGACGCTTCTTCAGGAGGACAAGTGGGACGACTCTTCGGCACGGACGGCGTGCGCGGCGTCGCCAACGCGGACCTGACCGCCGAGATGGCGCTCGGGCTGTCGGTCGCGGCGGCACACGTGCTGGCCGAGGTGGGCACGTTCGAGGGCCACCGGCCGAAGGCGGTCGTCGGACGGGATCCACGCGCGTCCGGGGAGTTCCTGGAGGCGGCCGTGGTCGCGGGCCTGGCCAGCGCCGGCGTGGACGTGCTGAAGGGCGGTGTCCTGCCGACGCCCGCCGTGGCCCACCTCACCGGCGCACTCGGCGCCGACCTCGGTGTCATGCTCTCCGCCAGCCACAACGCCATGCCCGACAACGGCATCAAGTTCTTCGCCCGCGGCGGCCACAAGCTCGCCGACGAGCTGGAGGACCGGATCGAGGCGGTCTACGAGTCCCACCGGCACGGCGAGCCCTGGGAGCGGCCCACCGGCTCCGGCGTCGGCCGGGTACGGCCCTACGACGAGGGCTCCGAGCAGTACATCGCCCACCTCCTGTCGGTCCTCCCGAACCGGCTGGACGGGCTGAAGATCGTCCTGGACGAGGCGCACGGCGCGGCCGCGGGGGTCTCGCCGGAGGCGTTCCGCCGGGCCGGCGCGGAGATCGTCACGATCGGCGCGGAGCCGGACGGGCTCAACATCAACGACGGCTGCGGCTCCACGCACCTCGGCAAGCTGAAGGCCGCGGTCGTCGAGCACGGGGCCGCGTTCGGTATCGCCCACGACGGCGACGCGGACCGGTGCCTCGCCGTCGACCACACCGGCGAGGAGATCGACGGCGACCAGATCCTGGCGGTGCTGGCGCTGGCCATGCGGGAACGGGGCGCGCTGCGCGCCGACACCGTCGTCGCCACCGTCATGTCCAACCTCGGCTTCAAGCTGGCGCTGGAGCGGGAGGGACTGCACCTCGTCCAGACCGCGGTCGGCGACCGGTACGTCCTGGAGGAGATGAAGGAGCACGGATACGCCCTCGGCGGCGAGCAGTCCGGGCACGTCATCATCCTCGACCACGCGACGACCGGTGACGGCACGCTGACCGGGCTGCTGCTGGCGGCGCGGGTCGCGCAGACCGGGCGGTCGCTGCGGGAGCTGGCGGGCGTGATGGAGCGGCTGCCGCAGGTGCTGATCAACGTGCCGGACGTCGACAAGTCCCGGGTGAAGACCTCCGGGGACCTGGCGGCGGCGGTCGCGGAGGCGGAGCGGGACCTGGGCGAGACGGGACGCGTGCTGCTGCGCCCTTCGGGCACCGAGCCGCTGGTACGGGTGATGGTGGAGGCCGCGGACATCGAGCAGGCGCGGTCGGTGGCGGGGCGGTTGGCCGACGCCGTCAAGTCGGCGCTGGGGTAGGTTGCTTCGCCGGGTTCGGGGTGCCGGGGAGGGCGCGTTGCGGGCTGCGGGTTCGTCGTGGCCGATCGCGCCCACGCGGCGGAGCCGCACATGTCACCGCCCCGCGCCCCTGAAGGGGCGCTGTGCCTCAGGTCGCTTTCTTCCACAGCCATTTCTGGCTCAGCAGTGTCACCGTCCCGGCCAGGACGATGCCCAACAGGTTCAGCAGCAGTTGCTCCGTCGAACCCCAGGCCTGGCGGTACTCGGTGAAGGCGAAGGCCACTGCCGCGTTCGCCGCTGCCGGGACCGTTGTCACCGAGATCGCCACGCCCACCAGGGCGCCCGACTTCGCCGAGGTCAGGGAGAGTATGCCGGCGATGCCGGCCAGTACCGCCACCACGAACGAGAACGCGTCGGGGCGGTAGATGAAGTTGGTGTTCGGGCGCTCCGCCTCCAACTGCACCTTGGTGAAGAGGCCCAGGCCGTCCATGAGGTAGGTGAAGCCGACGGTCACCAGCATCGCCACGGCGAAGCCGACGAGCAGCGCGGTCAGGGAACGCAGGGCCAGACGGGGGTGGCGCTGCACCAGCGCCGTGCAGATACCGGCCAGCGGGCCGAACTCCGGTCCCACCGCCATCGCCCCCACGATCAGGATCGCGTTGTCCAGGACGACACCGCAGGCCGCGATCATCGTGGCCAGGGTGATGAAGGCGACGTAGCTGATCGACAGCGTCGACTCCTCGTGGGTCGCCTCCGTCAGCCCCTCCCACAGCACCGCGTCCGCGCCCTCGCCCGGTGCCTCCTCCGCCGCCTTGTCGGCTCTGCGGGACAGGCTCAGGTCGATGTTCTCGACGGCGATCGACCCGGTGTCGTCCAGCCCCAACGCCCGCAGCTCGCCGATGAGTTCGTCACCGGCCTCACGGGCCACGTCGCACATCACGACGTCCCCGGCGGGGTTGCGGGCGGCGCCCGGCACGACCACGAGGTGGGTCGTGCCGACCGTTGTCTCGATCAGCCGGACCACGTCGTCGGTGCGGTCCGCCGGGGTGATCAGGCGCAGATGCAGCATGACGCCTTTTTAACAGGCGCTCCCGGCGGGCGGGGCGTCAGAGCTTGCGCAGCCGCAGTCGCTGCACCTTGTGGTCCGGGCCCTTGCGGACGACCAGGGTGGCGCGGCCGCGGGTGGGGGCGATGTTCTCGACCAGGTTGGGCTTGTTGATGGTGCGCCACAGACCGCGGGCGTAGTCGACCGCCTCCTCCTCGGACACCTGGGTGTACTTCCGGAAGTACGAGTCCGGGTTCTGGAAGGCGGTCGCGCGCAGCTTGCGGAAGCGGTTGAGATACCAGCGTTCGATGTCCTCGGCGCTCGCGTCGACGTACACGCTGAAGTCGAAGTAGTCGGCGAGGCCGACCCGGGTGCGGCCGTCCTTGCCGGGGAGGGCGGGCTGGAGGACGTTGAGCCCTTCGACGATCAGGATGTCCGGGCGCCGGACGGTGAGCCTGCGGTCCGGGACGATGTCGTAGATGAGGTGGGAGTAGACGGGGGCGGTGACCTCGTCCTTGCCGGCCTTGATGTCGGCGACGAAGCGGGTCAGGGCCCGGCGGTCGTACGACTCGGGGAAGCCCTTGCGGGCCATCAGACCGCGGGCTTCGAGCTCCTCGGTGGGCAGCAGGAAGCCGTCGGTCGTCACCAGCTCGACGCGCGGGTGCTCGGGCCAGCGGGACAGCAGGGCCTGCAGGAGCCGGGCGACGGTCGACTTCCCGACGGCCACCGAGCCCGCCACGCCTATGACGAACGGGGTGCCGGACTGGGAGCCCTGCTCGCCGAGGAAGGTGTTCAGGGCGCCTCTGAGCCGGTCGGTGGCACCGACGTACAGATTGAGCAGCCGGGACAGCGGGAGGTAGACGTCCCGTACCTCGTCGAGGTCGATGACGTCGCCGAGGCCACGCAGCTTCTCGACCTCCTCGGCGGTGAGCGGCAACGGCGTCTTGTCGCGCAGCGCGCTCCACTCGGAACGGGTGAGGTCGACATAGGGAGTCGCCTCCGGCCTGTGCCGGTGGGCGCTCCGGGGCATCGGGGAGACCGGAGAGATCACATTCCATTGTTAACGGAGTTTGAACGGGGTGGGGGGTGGGGTCGGTCACGTGAGGAGGGGTGGATGGTGTCGGTGGCGTGCGGTTGGCCGGATGCGAACCCCGGTGTAATTTCCGATTTCGGGCACGCTGAGCCGTGTTCGGGTGGGGAGCGGCGCTTAGGCTGCCGCTCATGTGCGGAATCGTGGGATACGTGGGGGCGCAGTCGGCGCTCGATGTGGTGGTCGCCGGGCTGAAGCGGCTGGAGTACCGCGGGTACGACTCCGCGGGCGTCGCCGTGCTCGCCGACGGCGGGCTGGCCTCGGCGAAGAAGGCCGGGAAGCTGGTCAACCTGGAGAAGGAGCTGACGGAGCGGCCGCTGCCGGCCGGTGCCACCGGGATCGGGCACACCCGCTGGGCCACGCACGGCGGGCCGACGGACGCCAACGCGCATCCGCATCTCGACAACGCGGGCCGGGTCGCCGTCGTCCACAACGGGATCATCGAGAACTTCGCCGCGCTGCGCGCCGAGTTGGCGGAGCGCGGGCATGACCTCGCCTCCGAGACGGACACCGAGGTGGTCGCGCACCTGCTGGCGGAGGAGTTCTCCGTGACCGCCGATCTCGCGGAGGCGATGCGGCTGGTGTGCCGTCGTCTGGAGGGCGCGTTCACGCTGGTCGCGGTGCACGCCGACGACCCGGACGTGGTGGTGGGGGCGCGCCGGAACTCCCCGCTGGTGGTGGGCGTCGGAGAGGGCGAGGCCTTTCTCGCCTCGGACGTCGCCGCGTTCATCGCCCACACGCGGGCGGCGATCGAGCTGGGCCAGGACCAGGTGGTGGAGCTGCGCCGGAACGGCGTGACGGTGACGGGCTTCGACGGCGCCCCGGCGGACGTCCGCTCGTACCACGTCGACTGGGACGCGTCGGCAGCCGAAAAGGGGGGTTATGACTACTTCATGCTCAAGGAGATCGCCGAGCAGCCCAAGGCGGTCGCCGATACGCTCCTGGGCCGCATCGACGCGAACGGCTCGCTGACCCTGGACGAGGTCCGGATCGGCGCCGCCGAGCTGCGCGAGGTGGACAAGGTCGTCATCGTCGCCTGCGGCACGGCCTTCCACGCCGGCCTGATCGCCAAGTACGCCATCGAGCACTGGACCCGCATCCCCTGCGAGGTGGAGCTGGCCAGCGAGTTCCGGTACCGGGACCCGATCCTGGACTCACGGAGCCTGGTGATCGCCATCTCCCAGTCCGGCGAGACCATGGACACCCTGATGGCCCTGCGGCACGCGCGGGAACAGGGCTCCAAGGTGCTGGCGATCTGCAACACCAACGGCTCGACGATCCCGCGCGAGTCGGACGCGGTGCTGTACACCCACGCCGGTCCGGAGGTGGCGGTCGCCTCGACCAAGGCGTTCCTCACCCAGCTGGTGGCCTGCTACCTGGTCGCCCTCTACCTCGGCCAGGTACGGGGCACCAAGTGGGGCGACGAGGTCAGCGCCGTGATCCGGGACCTCTCGCACATCTCCGGCGAGGTCGAGCGGGTCCTGGAGACCATGGAGCCGGTCCGGGCGCTCGCACGCTCCCTCGCCGACAAGAAGACGGTGCTCTTCCTGGGCCGGCACGTCGGCTACCCGGTCGCCCTCGAAGGCGCCCTGAAGCTCAAGGAACTGGCGTACATGCACGCCGAGGGCTTCGCGGCGGGCGAGCTGAAGCACGGCCCGATCGCGCTGATCGAGGAGGACCTGCCGGTGGTGGTCGTCGTGCCGTCGCCGCGCGGCCGGTCCGTCCTGTACGACAAGATCGTCTCCAACATCCAGGAGATCCGGGCCCGGGGCGCGCGCACCATCGTGATCGCGGAGGAGGGGGACGAGGCGGTGGTCCCCTACGCCGACCACCTGATCCGCATCCCGGCCACCCCCACCCTGCTCCAGCCCCTCGTCTCCACGGTCCCTCTCCAGGTGTTCGCCTGCGAACTGGCCACGGCCCGCGGCAACGAGGTCGACCAGCCCCGCAACCTGGCGAAGTCGGTGACGGTGGAGTGAGGCGGGGCGGCCGGGCGGGCCTGCGGCAGCCGGGCGGATCGTAGAGTGCCCGGGTGAGCATCATCGGGGTAGGCATCGACGTCGCCGAGATCGACCGGTTCCGGGAGTCCTTGGAGCGGACTCCCGGGCTGGCCGGTCGGCTGTTCGTGGAGCGGGAGTTGCTGCTGCCGAGCGGGGAACGGCGCGGTATCGCCTCGCTCGCGGCCCGGTTCGCGGCCAAGGAGGCGCTGGCCAAGGCGCTGGGCGCACCGCCAGGGCTGCTCTGGACGGACGCGGAGGTGGTCGTGGAGGACAGCGGGCGGCCGCTCCTGCATGTGAAGGGGAGCGTGGCCGCGTGTGCGGCGGAACTCGGCGTGCGGTCCTGGCATGTGTCGCTCAGCCATGACGCCGGGGTGGCGTCGGCGGTGGTGATCGCGGAGGGGTGACCCGGGCGGGGCGGGCGGATGCGCGCCCCGGCGGTTCCGGGGGAGACTCGGGGGATGCGGACTGCTTACAGCGTGGAGACGGTACGGGCGGCCGAGCGGGAGTTGATGGCGCGGCTGCCGGAAGGGGCGCTGATGCAGCGGGCGGCCGCGGGGCTGGCCGCCGCCTGCGCCGAGTTGCTCGGACGGGTGTACGGCAGCCGGGTGGTGCTGCTGGTCGGCAGCGGCGACAACGGCGGCGACGCGCTGTACGCCGGGGCGCGGCTGGCGCGGCGAGGGGCGGGGGTCACGGCCGTGCTGCTCGCGCCGGAGCGCACTCACGCGGGTGGCCTCGTGGCGCTGCGCCGGGCCGGCGGCAGGGCCGTACTCGCGGGTGCCGCCGAGGAGTTGATCCTGCGGTCCGATCTCGTCGTGGACGGGATCGTGGGGATCGGCGGGACGGGCGGGCTGCGGCCCGAGGCGGCCGCGCTGGTCGCCGTGGTGGAACGGTCGCGGGCCGCCGTCGTCGCCGTGGACCTGCCCAGCGGGGTGGAGGCGGACAGCGGTGAGGTGCGGGGAGCGGCCGTACGGGCGGACCTGACCGTCACCTTCGGGACGCACAAGCCGGGGCTGCTGATCGATCCGGCGCGGGAGTACGCCGGTTCGGTGCGGCTGGTCGACATCGGGCTCGAACTGCCCGAGGAGGCCGAGCTGGAGGCGCTGCAGGACGTGGACGTGGCGCGGCTGCTGCCGATGCCGGGGGCGGAGAGCGACAAGTACCGGCGGGGGGTGGTGGGGATCGCGGCCGGCTCGGCCCGTTATCCCGGGGCCGCGGTGCTCGCCGTCGCGGGGGCGTTGGGGGGCGGGGCCGGGGCCGTACGGTACGTCGGGCCCGCCGCGGACGAGGTGCTGGCGCGCTTTCCCGAGACGCTGGTGTCGGAGGGAGGGCCGCGCAAGGCCGGGCGGGTGCAGGCGTGGGTGGCCGGGCCGGGAATCGGGGACCGTGCCGAGGTCGTCGCCGAGGTGCTGGAGGCGGACGTGCCGGTGCTGATCGACGCGGACGGGCTGCGGCTCGCCGACCGGGACGCGGTGCGGGCTCGTACGGCGCCGACGCTGATGACGCCGCACGCCGGGGAGGCGGCGGCGCTGTTGGGGGTACGGCGGGAGGAGGTCGAGGCCGGCCGGCTCGCGGCGGTGCGGGAACTGGCGGCGGCGTATCGGGCGACGGTGCTGCTGAAGGGGGCGACGACGCTGGTGGCGGCGGCGGGGGGAGGGGCGGCCGTGCGGGTGAACGCGACGGGGACGCCGTGGCTGGCCACCGCGGGGAGTGGGGATGTGCTGTCGGGGCTGGCGGGGTCGCTGCTCGCGTCCGGTCTTGACGGGCGGGACGCGGGGAGCGTGGCGGCGTATCTGCACGGGCTCGCGGGGCGGTTCGCGGCGGAGGGGGCGCCGACGGTCGCCCTTGCGGTGGCTGCGGAGTTGCCGTCGGCCTGGCGGGGGGTTTACTCACCCGCTCACCCGACTCGGTAGGAGAGAACCGCACCGACACGGAGCTCCGCCCCGGTCCCGCCAGGTGGGTGGGCCGGGTGCGGGTGAGTGGGGGCTGAGCGCGCAGTTCCCCGCGCCCCTGACGGGGCGTAGTTGCCCGCGCCCGTGACGGGGCGCAGTGCGGTCGCAATTCGTCCCCCGTACCGCCGGAGGCCCCTGCATCCCCCGGGTGACGTCCCCGCGCGGCTCCCCGGAATCCTGACCCCTGCGGGGTTGTCTGATCGCATGATTAGTGGACGAATCGTGCGTTGTTGGGGCGGTTCTGTGCGTGGGGTCGCGGGGGCCCTCGTCGCCTCCGTGGTCGTTCTCTGCCTCGGGGCCGGGAGTGCCCTCGCGGACACCGCCCCCAAACCCCCCACCGCCGTCGCCGAGTCGGAGCTGGTGCCGGGGGTCCCGCCCGGGCCCGGGCAGCCCTGGCAGGTCGACACCCCCGACCAGATGCTGGCGCCGAAGGTGTACACGCCGAGCGCCGAGGAGGACGCCGTCGAGCCCAAGGCGGCGCCGCCGGGGGCGTACGACCTCGTCGAGTACGTACCGCTCAGCGACGCCGTCGCCAAGGTGAGCTGCTCCAAGCTGACCGGGCCGTACCAGCGGCAGATCGAGCAGTGGCTGAAGCTGAAGGTGGACGGGAAGCAGTCCGTGTCCGACTGCAAGGCCGTCCAGAAGTTCCAGAAGACGTACAAGATCAAGCCGGCCATCGGGTTCGCGGGACCCGTGACCTGGTACCAGATGATGCTGCTCTCGGCGAAGAAGAACCCGAACGCCAAGAAGAACTGCCCCGTGAAGTCGTACCGGGTCGCCTGTGTCGATCTCAACCGGCAGGTCACCTGGGTGCAGAAGGGCGGCAAGGTGGTCTTCGGGCCGGTGCAGATGCGCAGCGGACGGAAGGGCCACGCGACCCGGGCCGGGTGGCACACCGTCTACTGGCGGCACAAGAACCACTGGTCGACCCTGTACAACTCGCCCATGCCGTACGCCCAGTTCTTCGACGGCGGTGAGGCCTTCCACGCCGTCTACGGCTCCATCTACACCACCGTCGGTTCCTGGGGCTGCGTGAACCTGAAGCTCGGCGACGCGAAGAAGCTGTGGGGCGTGCTGAAGAAGGGCGACAAGGTGTATGTGTGGGGGCACCGGACGGGCACCTGACCCGGTGCCCGGCGGGGTACCCGAGGGTGACCGGAGCCCGTACCGGGGCCTGTGCCGGAGGGTCGTCGGAGGCCTCTGAGACACTGGGGGCGCGATGAGTGAGACAGCGACTGCACCGACCGCGCCCCTGCGCGCCCGCGCCGAGATCGACCTGGCCGCCCTGCGGGCCAACGTGCGGACCCTGCGCGCCCTCGCGCCGGGCGCGGCCCTGATGGCCGTGGTGAAGTCCGACGCGTACGGCCACGGGGCCGTCCGGTGTGCCCGCGAGGCCGTGGCGGCGGGCGCGGGCTGGCTCGGTACGGCCACCCCCGAGGAGGCCCTGGCGCTGCGCGCGGACCCCGGGCTGCCCGCGGACGTGCGGATCATGTGCTGGCTGTGGACCCCCGGCGGGCCGTGGCGGGAGGCCGTCGAGGCCGACCTCGACGTGTCGGTGAGCGGGATGTGGGCGCTGCGGGAGGTCGTCGCGGCCGCCCGCGCCGCCGGCCGCCCCGCGCGCGTGCAGCTCAAGGCCGACACGGGGCTCGGGCGCAACGGCTGCCAGCCCGGTGACTGGCCCGAGCTGGTCGCCGAGGCGGTGCGCGCGCAGACGGCGGGGCTGGTCCGGATCACGGGGCTCTGGTCGCACTTCGCCTGCGCCGACGAGCCCGGCCATCCCTCCATCGCCGCCCAGCTCACCCTCTTCCGCGAGATGCTCGCCCACGCCGAGGAGCAGGGCGTGCGCCCCGAGGTGCGGCACATCGCCAACTCGCCGGCCACCCTCACCCTCCCCGAGTCCCACTTCGACCTGGTCCGCACGGGCATCGCCCTCTACGGCATCTCGCCCAGCCCCGAGCTGGGCAGCGCGGCCGACCTCGGGCTGCGCCCGGTGATGACCCTCTCCGCCTCCCTCGCCCTGGTGAAGCACGTCCCGGGCGGGCACGGTGTCAGCTACGGGCACCACTACGTCACGCCCGGCGAGACCACCCTCGGGCTGGTCCCCGTCGGCTACGCGGACGGCATCCCGCGCCATGCCTCCGGCACCGGGCCGGTGCTGGTCGGCGGCAAGTGGCGGACGGTCGCCGGGCGCGTCGCCATGGACCAGTTCGTCGTGGACCTCGGCGGCGACGAACCCGAAGTCGGCTCCGAGGCCGTGCTGTTCGGTCCGGGCGACCGGGGGGAGCCCACCGCCGAGGACTGGGCCCAGGCCGCGGGCACGATCGCCTACGAAATCGTCACCCGCATCGGAACCCGGGTTCCCCGCGTCTATGTGAACGGGGAACCGAGTGGGCAAGAACCAGGGGACGGGGACTGACCTCCGGGGTTCGGCGACGGCAGAACCCGGTTACACCTGTAACAGCAGCAACAGAGGGAAAACTCACCTCATCAGCGTCACCCGTATCACCTAACGAGCGAACTGCAGTACGGCGAAGAGGAGCGGTACGTGAGCGAGAGCAGTGCGGAGGCCGTAGCGGACGCCGCGGCGGCCGTCGCTTCCGCCACGGGGGCGGACGGGAGTTGGCTCAAGGTCACCGGTATCGCCGGGGCCGCCATAGGAGTGCTCGCCGCCGGGGCGGCCGCGGGGGTCGCCGTCGAGCGGATGACCGTCGGCCGCGGGATGCGCCGCAAGGCCCGGCTGGCCCTGGACTCGGCGGGACCGTACGGCACCCTGCGCGGCACGCCCGGCAAGGCGACCTCCGACGACGGCACCGAGCTGTACTACGAGGTGGACGAGGTGGAGCCCGACCTCGGCCCGGCCGTCTCCCCGCGCCGCCGCCGGCTCTTCGGCCGCAAGGCGCCCGCCCCCGTCACCGTCGTCTTCAGCCACGGCTACTGCCTCAACCAGGACTCCTGGCACTTCCAGCGGGCGGCCCTGCGCGGGGTCGTCCGCACCGTGCACTGGGACCAGCGCAGCCACGGCCGCTCCGGGCGGGGCGTCGCCCAGCACGAGAGCGGCATCGCGCTCACCATCGACCAGCTGGGCCGGGACCTGAAGGCCGTCCTCGACGCGGCCGTGCCCGAGGGGCGGATCGTGCTGGTCGGGCACTCGATGGGCGGCATGACGGTGATGGCGCTCGCCGCGCAGTACCCCGAGCTGATCCGTGAGCGGGTCGTCGCCACCGCCTTCGTCGGTACGTCCTCCGGACGGCTCGGCGAGGTCAACTTCGGGCTGCCGGTCGCCGGCGTCAACGCGGTGCGCCGGGTGCTGCCCGGTGTGCTGAAGGCGCTGGGCACCCAGGCCGCGCTGGTGGAGAAGGGGCGGCGGGCCACCGCCGACCTGTTCGCCGGGATCATCAAGCGGTACTCGTTCGCGTCCCGGGACGTCGACCCGGCCGTCGAGCGGTTCGCCGAGCGGATGATCGAGTCCACCCCGATCGACGTGGTCGCCGAGTTCTACCCGGCCTTCACCGACCACGACAAGACCGCTGCCCTCGCCTACTTCCAGGACCTGCCGGTGCTGGTGCTGGCCGGGGTGCGGGATCTCGTCACCCCCAGCGAGCACAGCGAGGTCATCGCCGATCTGCTGCCCGACGCCGAACTGGTGCTGGTCCCGGACGCCGGGCACCTGGTCATGCTGGAACACCCGGAAGTGGTCACCGACCGCCTCGCCGACCTGCTCACCCGCGCGGGTGCCGTGCCGGCAGGGGCTACGGTAAGTGGCTATGGAAGCACCAGCAGCACGGCACAGCCAGGCTGACGGCCTGGCCGGGGCCGAGGCCGGCAACGGCACGGAGTTGATCGTTAACTCTCCCGGGCAGATGGGGGAGCTGGGGCGCCGACTGGCCAAGTTGGTGCGCGCCGGTGACCTCGTGATGCTCAGCGGGGAACTCGGCGCCGGCAAGACGACGCTGACCCGCGGGCTGGGCGAGGGGCTCGGTGTGCGCGGGGCCGTCACCTCCCCGACCTTCGTGATCGCCCGCGTCCATCCGTCCCTCGGCGACGGGCCGCCGCTCGTCCACGTCGACGCGTACCGCCTGGGCGGCGGGCTCGACGAGATGGAGGACCTGGACCTCGACGTCTCGCTGCCCGAGTCGGTGATCGTGGTGGAGTGGGGCGAGGGCAAGGTCGAGGAGCTGACCGAGGACCGGCTCGCCGTACGGATCCACCGGGCCGTGGGGGACACCACGGACGAGGTGCGGCACGTGACCCTGACGGGGCTCGGGGAGCGGTGGGCCGGGGTGGATCTGGGGGTGCTGTCCGCCTGAGCGGCGAGCGGCGCCGTGTCCGTCGTTGTGGTGGGTGCGGGCCGGGGGCCGCGTGAACATTCCGACGAGGCGTCGGCAAGATATTGCATTTCGTGACTCGGGCGTGGTCACATGGTGTCCAGCCCGTGGTTAGGTGTACCTAACTTCGTCCGCCCCCGCAGCTCAGGAGGCGTCCATGCCCGCGTCCCAGTCCACGGAGCGGCGGCCGTTCGCGGTCGCCGGAGTTTCCATGCGCGAGCTTCTGGCGTCCTGTGCGGCGGCTGACGCGGTGTCTCGGCCGCCGAGCGTGCCGGAGCTGCCCCAGAGGCCGGTTGAGCGGGGCCACCGTAGGGCTGCGTAGGCGGGGGTGGCCGGTGGAGTCTCCGGCGCGGGCGCGTGGGGGCTGAGCGCGCAGTTCCCCGCGCCCCTGACGGGGCGCGTTGCCTCAGGGGCGCTTGAGGGGTTGGCCCCCAAGGTCAGCGGATCACCATCACCTTCACGCCGATCGTCGCGAAGTTCCACATCGCGTTGCCGTCGGGGCGGGTTTCGCGGATGCCGCCTGTTCTGACCGTCGGGTCGGGGGGTTCGATCATGCTGGTGCCGGTGGCCGCGCTGAAGCCGATCGCCGAGCCGTCCTTCGTGGTGGTGAAGCGGACCACGTGTTCGATGGGGAGACCGTCCGTGCCCGTGACCGCCTTCGAGCGGGACGTCACCCAGTAGGCGCCCACGGGCGGGTCGATCGTGCCGGGCTTCACCGTGAAGCTGCGCTCGACGCGCTCGCGCTCGTTGACGAGCCAGACCCGGTCGTCGTCCACCGAGTACACCACCCGTTCACCCGTTCCGGAGCCGTTCGGCAGGGCGGTGGGGTGGTGCTGGTCGCGGGGTGCCTTGGCCGCCGGTGCTCCCGGGGCGGGGCTCGACGTGGACCTGCTGCCGAGACCGGGTGGGACGGTGGCCGAGGCCTGGTAGGCGAGGAGACCGACCGCCCCGACGGCCGCAGCGGTGAGGCCGGCCACGATTCCCGAGCTGGTCCCTGACACGTGCGCCACCTCTGACTCGCCGTATATGTCGTACTTCGTACAGACCGTAGCAGCCAGTGACCGTCGGCCCCTGGCGGCCGTGCTCGCGGCGTCGGAGCCGTAGGCTGTTCGCGTGCTCTTGCTCGCTCTGGATACCGCCACCCCCGCCGTCACCGTCGCGCTGCACGACGGTGAGGCCGTCATCGCCTCGTCGAGCCAGGTGGACGCGCGCCGGCACGGCGAGCTGCTGCTGCCGGCCGTCGACCGCGTTCTCGCCGAGGCCGGGGTCAAGCTGGACGCCGTCACCGGGATCGTCACAGGCATCGGTCCCGGTCCCTACACCGGCCTGCGGGTCGGTCTGATGACCGCGGACACCTTCGGGCTCGCGCTGGGCGTGCCCGTGCACGGCCTGTGCACGCTCGACGCGCTCGCCTACGCGGCCGACGTCGAGAAGGGCCCGTTCGTGGTGGCGACCGACGCCCGCCGCAAGGAGGTCTACTGGGCGACGTACGCCGACTCGCGCACCCGGCTCACGGATCCGGCCGTCGACCGGCCCGCCGACATCGCCGAGCGGGTCGCCGGTCTGCCCGCCGTCGGCGCCGGGGCGATGCTCTACCCGGACACCTTCCCGGTCGTGCACGAACCCGGGCACGTCTCCGCGGCCGCCCTCGCCTCGCTCGCCGTCGAGCGGCTGGCCGCGGGCGAGGAACTGCCCGCGCCCCGGCCGCTGTATCTGCGCCGGCCGGACGCCCAGGTGCCCAAGAACTACAAGGTGGTCACCCCGAAGTGACCGCACAGTTGCGCGAGATGCGCTGGTGGGACATCGACCGGGTCCTGGAGCTGGAGAAGGGCCTGTTCCCCGAGGACGCCTGGTCGCGGGGGATGTTCTGGTCCGAGCTGGCACACGCGAGAGGCCCGGAGGCGACCCGGCGGTATGTGGTCGCCCTGGTGGACGACCGGGTCGTCGGGTACGCCGGGCTGGCCGCCCAGGGCGAACTCGGCGACATCCAGACCATCGCCGTCGCCCGCGACCACTGGGGCACCGGTCTCGGCGGACAGCTCCTCACCGAGCTGCTGCGGGCCGCGACCGCCTTCGAGTGCGCCGAGGTGATGCTGGAGTGCCGGGTCGACAACACCCGTGCGCAGAAGCTCTACGAGCGGTTCGGCTTCGAAGCCATCGGGTTCAGACGCGGCTACTACCAGCCGGGCAACGTGGACGCCCTGGTGATGCGACTGACGACGAAACCAGGCGGCGGCCCCGCCGACGGACCCACTTCCGGACAAGGAACCGAGATCAATGGCTGACGAACCCCTGGTTCTGGGGATCGAGACCTCCTGCGACGAGACCGGCGTCGGCATCGTCCGGGGCACCACCCTGCTCGCCGACGCCGTCGCCTCGTCGGTCGACGAGCACGCCCGCTTCGGCGGAGTGGTGCCCGAGGTGGCGTCCCGGGCGCACCTGGAGGCGATGGTCCCGACCATCCAGCGCGCGCTGAAGGACGCGGGCGTGAGTCCGAAGGACCTGGACGGCGTCGCGGTCACGGCCGGCCCCGGCCTGGCCGGTGCGCTGCTGGTCGGCGTCTCGGCGGCGAAGGCGTACGCGTACGCGCTCGGCAAGCCTCTGTACGGCGTGAACCACCTCGCCTCCCACATCTGCGTCGACCAGCTGGAACACGGTCCGCTGCCGGAGCCGACGATGGCCCTGCTGGTCTCCGGCGGGCACAGCTCCCTGCTGCTCTCCTCGGACATCACCTCCGACGTGCGGCCGCTCGGCGCGACCATCGACGACGCGGCCGGCGAGGCCTTCGACAAGATCGCCCGCGTGCTGAACCTGGGCTTCCCCGGCGGCCCGGTCATCGACCGCTACGCGAAGGAGGGGGACCCGCAGGCCATCGCCTTCCCGCGCGGTCTCACCGGTCCGCGCGACCCGGCGTACGACTTCTCCTTCTCCGGCCTCAAGACGGCGGTGGCCCGCTGGATCGAGGCCAGGCGGGCGGCCGGCGAGGACGTCCCGGTCCGCGACGTGTCCGCCTCCTTCCAGGAGGCGGTCGTGGACGTCCTGACCCGCAAGGCCGTCCGGGCCTGCCGCGACGAGGGCGTCGACCACCTGATGATCGGCGGCGGGGTCGCCGCCAACTCCCGCCTGCGCGCCCTGGCCCAGGAGCGCTGCGAGGCCGCGGGCATCCGGCTCCGCGTCCCCCGCCCGAAGCTGTGCACGGACAACGGCGCGATGGTGGCCGCCCTCGGCGCCGAGATGGTCGCGCGCAACCGGGCCGCGTCGAGCTGGGACCTCTCGGCGGACAGCTCCCTGCCGGTGACCGACCCGCATGTCCCGGGTCACCACCACGATCACGTGCACGAGGTCAGCAAGGAGAACCTGTACTCGTGACGGTCGCGTTGATGTGGGAGGCGCGGGCGGTGGCGGGCCGGGGCGCGGAGCTGCTGACCTGGGCGCGCGGGCAGAGCCTGCCCGCGGCCCCGCTGCGCCGGGAGACCTTCCGGGCGCCGCAGGACCGGGTCCTGGTGATCACCTGGTGGGACGGGTCGTACGACGACTCGGGCCGCCCCGAACTCCCCGACCCGCCGGGGGATCTGGTGACCCGCCCGGTGCACCGCTGGCGCTTCGAGTCGGCCGGAGTGGAAACCCTCTAGGGCCTTGGCCACGTCCGGCGGATCTGGGCGTCGGTCATCGCCGCTGTGTCGGCGGTCGGGGCCTGTTCCAGGCCGAAGCCGATGAGCAGGACCTCGGCGTAGCGGCGCCAGGCGTCGGGGGCGATGTCGTGGGTGCGGTCCACGACGGCGCCGACCATGTACAGGTAGGCGTACACGTCGGAGCTGGCGAAGTCCGCGCGGACCGCGCCCGCCGCCACGGCCCGTGCCACCAGCCCGTCCACATGGCCGCCGAGTTCGTCGCGCATCGCGGCGAGCGGCCCGGTGTCGAGGTCGGCGTGGGCGAGGATGACGTCCAGGGCCCGGTCCCCGGCCCGCCAGCGCGCCGTCTCCAGCAGGTACTGGCGCAGGGCCCGGCCGGGGTCGGTGTGCTCCTCGGCCGCCGCCGCGAGCCCCAGGAACGTGGTGAACCGCTCGGCGAACAGGGCGTCGACCAGCGCCTGGAGGTCGGCGAAGCGCCGGTAGACGGTGCCGACGCCGACCCCCGCCTCGTGGGCGATCTCGTTGAGGGTGACGACGGCACCCCGCTGCGCGATCATGCGGTTGGCCGTGTCCATGATCAGCCGACGGTTTCGTTCCGCGTCCGCGCGCAGCGGGCGTTGCGTTTCCCGGGTCACACCGGGACATTCTCCAGTACGGCCGGGCGGGACAGTCGGCCGGCCAGGAGCAGGGCGCCGGTCACGGTGCCCCACAGCAGCCAGGAGTAGACCCCGGCGCGTTCGAACACCCCGGCGGTGCTCGTCGAGACACCGACCAGGGTCTCGCTGAGCAGGCCCAGCACGCCGACCGTGACAGTGAAGACGCGGTACGACGGCGGGGCGCCGAGGCCGCGCAGCGACCCCGCCATGATCACGACGGTGTTCGCGCACAGGATGGCGATCGCGGCCGCGACGACATGGACGACCAGGCTGTAGCCCGGCCCGTGCGCGGAGCCGTGGAAGAGCCCGACCAGGACGAACGCCACGCCGTGGGTGGCGGCGAGGGCGACGACGACGCGCCGCGCACGGCCGCTGACCAGTACGGACAGCAGGATCACGCCGGTCGCGAAGAGGATCCCCTGGACCATGAACGAGGTGTTCATCAGCTGGTGCGAGGGGGAGCAGATCTCGCGGCCCTGGAACGTGGTGCCGCAGTCCGGCACGCCGAGGTCGCTGATGTAGTTGGTGGCGTAGCTGTAGGGCGGATCGTTCCAGGCCGCCGCGGTGACGGCTTCGGCGATCACCCATTGCAGGGCGTTCACCACCAGGGCGACGGCTCCCAGCGACAGCCGACGGCTGCGTGACATCGGGACTCCTCACGTTTCGGACCACGCCGACACGCGCCACGGTAGCACTAAACGGATACTTCTATCCGCTTAGTGCGGTGGCGGCCCGTGCGGAGTGCCTTGCCGCACTTCAGGAGGCCGTCAGCCGCGTCCCGGCGGTCACCTCACCTCCGTCTCGCAGTGCAGCACCCGGTCCGGCCCCGACCGCCGTACCGGACCCGTCAGTTGCAGCCGGACCCTGGCTCGGACCTCGGTGCTCGAAGCGCCCACCCGGAGCTCCAGCGCACCCGGTTCCACCACCCGGACCCCCTCCCGGTCGGTGAACGCCGAGAGGTCGGTGTGGAAGCGGAAGGTCAGCCGGCGGGACTCGCCCGGCGCCAGGTCCAGGCGCCGGTAGCCGATCAGGCGGACGTCCGGGCGGGTCACCGACGCCACCGGGTCGTGCAGGTAGAGCTGTACGACCTCCGTGCCCGCCCGGTCGCCGGTGTTGCGGACCGCCACGGTCACGTCGTACGAACCGTCCGTGCCGATCTCGGCCGTGCGCTGCGACACCGGCTCCCACGCGAACGTCGTGTACGAGCGGCCGTGCCCGAACGGGTACAGCGGGGTCGGGTCCAGGTTGCTGAGCTCGCCGGCCAGGCCGAGCGGGGGCTGGAGGTAGGTCCAGGGCTGGCCGCCGGGCACCCGCGGGACGCTCACCGGCAGCCGCCCCGACGGGTTGACGCGGCCCGACAGCACGCCCGCCACCGCCGGGCCGCCCTCCTCCCCGGGGAAGAACGCCTGCACCACCGCGCCGAGCCGGCCCTGCCAGCGGCCCAGTGCGTACGGGCGCCCGGTGAGCAGGACCAGGACCACCGGGACGCCCGTCGAGAGCAGCGCGTCCAGCAGGTCGGCCTGGACGCCGGGCAGCGACAGGTCGGCGACGTCGCAGCCCTCGCCGGAGGTGCCCCGCCCGAACAGGCCCGCCCGGTCGCCGAGCACCGCCACGCACACGTCCGCCTCCGCCGCCCGGGCCACCGCCTCCGTGAAGCCGGCGGTGTCCGGGTCGGAGACGTCGCAGCCCTCGGCGAACGTCACCTTCGCGTCCGGGAGTTCGGCGCGCAGCGACTCCAGGACGGTGGGGATGGCGATGCCCAGGTCGACCTCCGGGTGGTGGGTCAGGACATGGGACGGGAAGGAGTAGCAGCCGAGCATGGCCAGGGCGTCGGCCGCGCGCGGGCCGACCACCGCGATGCGGGTGTCGGGGGCCAGCGGCAGGACGCCGTCCGGGTTGTCCAGCAGGACGACCGACTCCTCCGCCAGGCGCCGGGCCAGGTCGCGGTTGGCCGTCGAGTCGAGGTCGACCGAGGCCGGGGGCTCGGGATCCCAGTCCGCGTCCAGCAGCCCCAGTTCGCACTTCTGGAGCAGCACCCGGCGGACCGCCCGGTCCACCAGGGACTCGGGGATCGTGCCCTCCCGCACCGCCGTCACCAGCGGGCGGCCGTAGCACTTCAGGGTCGGCAGTTCGACGTCGATGCCCGCCGCCAGCGCGAGGCGGGCCGCCTCCGCCTCCGTGCCCGCCACCCGGTGCAGCGTCTGCAGGAAGCCGATGCCGAAGTAGTCGGCGACGACGGTTCCCGTGAAGTCCCAGTCGTCGCGGAGCAGTTCGGTCAGCAGGCGGGGGTCCGCGGACGCCGGGACCCCGTCCGTCTCGTTGTACGCCGCCATCACCGAGCGGGCCCCGCCCTCGCGCAGCGCCATCTCGAACGGGGGGAGGGTGACGTCCGCGAACTCCCGTACCCCCGCCCGGACCGGGGCCAGGTTGCGGGCGCCGGCCGAGGAGGCGTACCCCGCGAAGTGCTTGAGCGTGGCGATGATCCCGGCCGACTCCAGGCCCCGGACGTAGGCCGTGCCGATCGTGCCCACCAGGTACGGGTCCTCGCCGATCGTCTCCTCGACCCGCCCCCAGCGCGGGTCCCGGACCACGTCCAGGACGGGGGCCAGGCCCTGGTGCACGCCGACCGAGCGCAGGTCCGCGCCGATGCTCCGGCCCAGCTCCTCCACCAGCGGCGGGTCGAAGGCGGCGCCCCAGGCCAGCGGGACCGGATAGGCCGTCGCGCGCCAGGCCGTGAAGCCGGCCAGGCACTCCTCGTGGGCGATCGCCGGGATGCCGAACCGGCCGGCGGCGGTGATCCGGGGGGGGGGGGGCGGGGGGGCGCGGCCCCCCCCCCCCGGCGGAGACGGGGGGGGGGGGCTACGGGGGGGCGTCGGCTCGGGGGGCGGCGGGTGGGACACCA
>NZ_JBSHAF010000003.1:327254-335511 GCF_053611365.1 Streptomyces sp. NPDC054813
GCGCGGCGCGCGCGCGCCGCCCCGCGGGGGGGGCGTGGGGGCGGGGGCCGGGGGGGGGGGGGGGGGGGGGCCGGGGGGGGGGGCGGCGCGGGGGGCCCCCCCCCCCCCCCCCGGGTCCACGGGGGCGGTGCCGAAGGAGCGGGTCAGCTGGCCGAGGCCCAGGGTGACCAGCTCGTCCCAGTCGTAGTCGGCGGTCATCTCGCGTTGCAGCGGGGCGACGCCCTCGCCGTCCGTGGCGGCGCCCACCCACACGCCGTAGAGCTGGGCGGTCTTCTCCTCCAGGGTCATCCGGGGGAGCAGGTCGTCGACGCGGGCCGGGGCGGGCAGTGCGGGGTCTCGCCAAGGAGCGGTGGTCATGAAACTCCCGTCACGAATGTTTCGTACAACACACCGAATGTTCCGGGAACCTATGGCGTGCGCAGGTCTTCGTCAAGGGGGAGTGCAGGGATACGATCGCGGGCATGACGCCTCCGAAGCCCGCAGAAACGCAGACGGCGACGCTCGCCGAAATCGCCCGTGAGGCCGGCGTGTCCGCTCCGACTGTTTCGAAGGTCCTGAACGGGCGCGCGGATGTCGCTCCGGCGACCCGCACCCGGGTCGAGGACCTGCTGCGCGCCTACGGCTACCGGCGGCGGCGCGCCGAGGCCTCCCGGTCGCCACTCATCGACCTGGTCTTCCACGAGCTGGAGAGCGCCTGGGCGATGGAGGTCATCCGGGGGGTGGAGAACGTGGCCCGGGACGCCGGGCTGAGCGTGGTGCTCAGCGAGAGCGCCGGGCGGCTCACCCCGGGGCGGACCTGGGCCGACCAGGTGGCGGCCCGGCGGCCGCACGGGGTGGTGCTGGTGCTGTCGGGTCTTGACGAGTCGCAGCGGGCGCTGCTGATGAGCCGGTCGATCCCGTTCGTGGTGATGGACCCGGCGGGGGACCCGGGGCCCGACGTGCCGTCCATCGGCGCGACCAACTGGCAGGGGGGCCTGGCCGCCACCCGGCACCTGGTCGAGCTGGGGCACCGGCGCATCGGGGCGATCAGCGGGCCCTCCCGGATGATGTGCAGCCGGGCCCGGGTGGACGGCTACCGGGCCGCGCTGGAGACCGCCGGGCTCCCGGTCGACCAGCGCCTGGTCAAGGCCGGGGACTTCCACCACGACGCCGGCTACCGGCTCGGCCTGGAGCTGCTGCGCATGCCCGACCGGCCCACCGCCGTCTTCACCGGCAACGACCTCCAGGCGCTCGGGCTGTACGAGGCCGCGCGCGAGCTGGGGCTGCGGATCCCGGAGGACGTGAGCATCGTCGGGTTCGACGATCTGCCGGTGGCCCGCTGGGTGGGGCCGCCGCTGACGACCGTACGGCAGCCGCTCACCGAGATGGCCGAGGCGGCGGCGCGGCTGGTGCTGGAGATGGGGCGGGCGGAGGAGGCCACCACCGCGACCCGGGTGGAGCTGGCGACCAGCCTGGTGGTGCGGTCGAGCACGGCGGCGCCCGCGCCCGGCTGAGACGGGCCTGGCCGGAAGGTGACGTATTGACGGGTGGTGCGGGTGTCTCCACACTCCTCCGAAGCCAATCGGTTGTACGACCGAAAGTTTCGGAGGCACCCGCAATGAGATCTCTGAGAACAGGCTTCTCCCCCCGCTTCTCCCTCCGCTTGTCCCCCCGCTTATCCACGGGCTTGTCCCTGGCGGCACTTGTCACCGGCGCCGCGCTGCTGTTCGCGGCGCCCGCGGCGCACGCCGCCGACACCCCGCTGCGCGACCTCGCCGCCGCCAAGAGCAAGGTCATCGGCACCGCGGTCACCGGCTCCAAGCTCACCGGGACGTACGGTGACGTCGCCGGCGCCCAGTTCAGCTCGCTGACCCCGGGCAACGCGATGAAGTGGGGGTCGGTCGAGCCCACCCAGTCCACCTTCAACTGGACCGAGGCCGACCAGATCGTGGCCTTCGCCCAGGCCCACAACCAGCAGGTGCGCGGTCACACCCTGGTCTGGCACAGCCAGAACCCCAGCTGGCTGACGAACGGCACCTGGACGTCCGCCCAGCTGAGCAGCCTGCTGCAGAACCACATCAGCACCGAGGTCGGCCGCTACAAGGGCAGGATCGCCGCCTGGGACGTCGTCAACGAGCCCTTCAACGAGGACGGCACCTACCGCTCCTCCCTCTGGTACAACGGCCTCGGCGCCGACTACATCGCCAACGCCCTGACCTGGGCACACGCGGCGGATCCGGCGGCGAAGCTGTACATCAACGACTACAACGTCGAGGGCGTCAACGCGAAGTCCACGGCCCTGTACAACCTGGTCAAGTCCCTGAAGGCGGCGGGCGTCCCGATCGACGGGGTGGGACTGCAGGCCCACCTGATCCTCGGCCAGGTCCCTTCCACCCTCCAGCAGAACATCCAGCGCTTCGCCGACCTCGGCGTGGACGTGGCGATCACCGAGCTGGACATCCGGATGGCGCTGCCCTCCGACAGCACCAAGCTCGCCCAGCAGAAGGCCGACTTCAAGTCGGTGGTCGCCGCGTGCGTGGCCGTGAGCCGCTGCGTCAACGTCACCGTGTGGGGCTTCGCCGACTCCGACTCCTGGGTGGACAGCACCTTCCCGGGGTACGGGGCGGCGACGCCGTACGACGCGAACTACGCCCCGAAACCCGCGTACTACGGGATCGCGGAGGCGCTCGGCGGGACCACGACCACACCGCCGCCGACCGGTGCCTGCTCGGCCGCCTACAGCGTGGGCAGCCAGTGGAACACCGGGTTCACCGGCCAGGTGACCATCTCCTGCTCGGGCGCCTCCCTCTCGTCCTGGAAGGTGAACTGGACGTACGGTGCCGGGCAGCAGATCACCCAGGCCTGGAACGCCGTCTGCACCCAGTCGGGCGCGGCCGTCTCCTGCGCGAACGCCCCCTACAACGGGACGGTCGCGGACGGGAGTTCGGTGACCTTCGGATTCAACGCGTCCTGGAGCGGCAGCAATCCGGTGCCGTCCGTGACGCTGGGCTGAACCCGGCCTGAGAAGGGTGAGATTTTCCGAAGAAAACGCTCTTGCGGCACTCGCGCTAACAGTCCCCTAATAATTCGGACTTACGTTCCTGTCTCGTGACGGGACACGAGGAGCAAGGCGGCGCGGGCAGACGGGTGGGCCGGCGGTCGAGAGGGCTGAAGATCGTCGGCCTCACCCTGGCGGGCGTCATGACGCTGGGCATCGCGGGCGCGGGGTGGGTCTACTGGCACCTCAACGACAACATCAAGAGCGTCGACATCAACAGCGCGCTCGGCGACGACCGCCCGGCCAGGGCGGTGACCACCCCGACGGCCACCGCGTCCGCGTCGGCGTCCCCGCTGCCCACCGGCTCCGTCAACATCCTGGTGCTGGGCTCGGACTCGCGCAGCGGCAAGGAGAACCAGAAACTCGGCGGCGGCGACAGCTCGGGCGCCCGCTCCGACACGGCGATGGTCGTCCACATCGACGCGGGCCGCACCGGGGCCACGGTCGTGAGCATTCCGCGCGACACCCTGGTCACCCGCCCCTCCTGCCCGCTCTCCTCCGGCGGCTCGACGTCCGTCGCCTACAACGCGATGTTCAACAGCGCCTACTCGGTGGGCGGGGCGGTGTGCGCGGTGAAGACGGTCGAGTCGATCACCGGCGTCCGCATGGACCACTACCTGGAGATCGACTTCTCGGGCTTCGCCAAGCTGGTGGACGCGCTCGGCGGGGTCACCGTGACCACCGACCAGGACATCGACGACGACGACAGCCACCTGCACCTGAAGAAGGGCACCCACCACCTCGACGGCACCACGGCCCTGGCGCTCGCCCGCACCCGGCACGGCATAGGCGACGGCAGCGACCTCGGCCGGATAGGCCTCCAGCAGAAACTGGTCAAGGCCCTGCTGGACCAGATGGCCTCCATCAGCCTCCTGACCGACCCGGCCAAGCTCTACGAGGTCGCCGACGCGGTCACCGCCAGCCTGACCACCGACACGGGCCTGGACTCGCTCAGCGAACTGATGCGCCTCGGCCAGAGCCTCAAGGGCCTGACCTCGGACCATCTCAAGACCGTGATGATGCCGGTGGTGACGGCCCCGTCGGACCCCAACCGGGTGATCGCGAACGAACCCGAGGCGAGCCACCTGTGGAAGTCGCTGCGCTAGGCCTGCGCTGGGCCCGGTGACAGGCCCGGTGACAGGCCCTGTGAATCGGCCCTGTGACCGGTGCGGAAAGGCCGCGGAAAAAACTTCGGGAAATTCGGGTGCGCGTGTCGATCCGGGGCCGGCGCGTTCGACGCAAGGGTGAGATGCGGGGAGAGACCCCGCACCGCACCGGAATCCCAGGAGTCACCATGCCCCGTTACCTGTCGCTCGTGAAGATCGACGAGAGCGCCGCCCCCGCCGAGGGCCCCAGCCAGGAGCTGATGCAGCGGATGGGTGAGCTGATCGAGGAGATCACCAAGGCCGGCGTGATGCTGGACACCGCGGGGCTCACGCCGACCGCCCAGGGCACCCGGGTGCACTGGGAGGGCGGGAAGATCTCCGTCACCGACGGGCCGTTCACCGAGTCCAAGGAGGTCGTCGGCGGTTACGCGATCATGCAGTGCAAGGACATGGCCGAGGCCCTGGAGTGGACCAAGCGGTTCCTGAAGGTGCACGAGGAGTTCTGGACGGTGACCTGCGAGGTGCGGGAGATCGCGGAGGGCTGACCCTCCTGGCGTACCGCCGTCCGGGGGTGTCGAATGGAGGGCTGTGAGCACACAGCCCTCCGTCGACGCCGATGCCCGGCACGCCATCGAGACCGTCTTCCGCCTGGAGTCGCCCCGCGTGATCGCCGGCGTCGCCCGGATCGTCCGGGACGTCGGCATCGCGGAGGAACTGGCCCAGGACGCCCTCGTCGCAGCCCTGGAGCAGTGGCCCCGGGACGGGGTGCCCGACAACCCGGGCGCCTGGCTCATGGCCACCGCCCGGCACCGCGCCGTCGACCTGGTCCGGCGCCGGGAGAACTACACCCGCAAGCTCGCGGAGATCGGCCGCGGCCTGGAGACGGCCGCCCCGCCGGAGGAGCCCGCCGACCCCGACGACATCGACGACGACCTGCTCCGCCTGGTCTTCACCGCCTGCCACCCGGTGCTCTCGCCCGAGGCCCGCACCGCCCTCACCCTGCGTCTCCTCGGCGGTCTGAGCACGGCCGAGATCGCCCGCGCCTTCCTCGTCCCCGAGCCGACCATCGCCCAGCGCATCGTCCGCGCCAAGCGCACCCTGGCCACCAGGAACATCGCCTTCGAGGTGCCGTACGGCCCGGACCGCGAGGCCCGGCTCGGCTCTGTGCTCGACGTCATCTACCTGATCCACAACGAGGGGTACGCGGCCACGGCGGGCGACGACTGGCTGCGCCCCTCGCTGTGCGAGGACGCGCTGCGGCTGGCCCGCGTGCTGTCCTCGCTGATGCCGAAGGAGCCGGAGGTGCACGCCCTCACCTCGCTCCTCGAATTCCAGTCCTCCCGCACGGCCGCCCGCACCGGCCCGGACGGCGAGCCGGTCCTGCTCAGGGACCAGAACCGCCGCCGCTGGAACCGCATGCTCATCGCCCGCGGCATCCGGGCGCTGGCCCGCGCGGACGCCACGGCGGCGGGCGCCCCGGGGCCGTACGCCCTGCAGGCGGCCATCGCGGCCTGCCACGCGCACGCGTACACCTACGAGGAGACCGACTGGCGGTCCATCGCCACCCTGTACGGCCTGCTGGCGGCCCGGTCCCCGTCCCCGGTCGTCGAGTTGAACCGGGCGGTGGCCGTGTCGATGGCGGACGGTCCGGCGGCGGCCCTGGCGATCGTTGACCCGCTGACGGCCGAACCCGCCCTGCGCGACTACCACTTGCTGCCCAGCGTGCGGGGTGACCTGCTGGCCCGCCTCGGGCGTACGGCGGAGGCCCGCGCGGAGTTCGAACGGGCGGCGGGGCTGGCGCGCAACGAGCGGGAGCGGGAGCTGCTGCTGGCCAGGGCGCGGGAGTGCGCTTCGTAACCTGGAAGCAGACAGCTGTTCACCCGCAACTCCGTTCCCATGGCAACTGGTTGGTCACTACAGTGACCCGGCCCCTGTGCAGGGGCTGTACAGACCATGGGGGGTCGACAACTTGAGAATGTTCACGCGCCGCCGTGCGGCGGCGCTCGCGACCGCGGCCGTACTGGCCGCGACGGGCACCCTGGCGCTCGCACCGGGCGCCGTCGCCGACGACGCCGGACCCTGGCCGGGAACCGAGGGCAAGATCCTCACCGACGGACCGCGGCTGATCGACCCGGCCACCGGCGCGGCCACCGCCGTCTCGTCCGTGGCCTCGGGCCTCTACGGCGCCTGGGCGCCGGACGGCAGCCGGTTCGTCACCGGCTCGTACCAGACGATCAGCAGCGTGCGCACCAGCGGCGCCACCAAGCTCACCCTGCCCCTGGCCGAGGGCATGCGGAACGACAACGTTGGCTACACGGACCTCACCTACGGCTGGAACGGCCGTTACGTCGTGTTCTCCGACGGCGGCCAGCTCGCCTACGGCCCCTCCGACGGCGCCTGGGCCCCCGGCCCGCTGCTGTCGACCGCCCAGGAGCCGTCGACCGCCTGCGACTCCAACCCGACCGTGGACGACGCCGGCCGGGTCGCCTTCGAGCGCCGCAACGGCGGCTGCTCCGCGGACCCGGGCGTCTACGTCTACGACTCGGTCGCGGACACGGTCAAGCTCGTGCTCAGCCACGCCGGGCAGCCCGCCTTCTCGCCCGACGGCACCAAGCTGGTCTTCGTCCGTGACTCCCAGCTCTTCACGGCGAACGCGGACGGCACCGGCGTCAAGCAGCTCACCGACGACACGCGCTCGTACTCCAACCCGTCCTGGTCGCCCACCGGCACCCGGATCCTCTACGACGTC
Source organism: Streptomyces sp. NPDC054813 (assembly GCF_053611365.1). Lineage (NCBI taxonomy): Bacteria > Bacillati > Actinomycetota > Actinomycetes > Kitasatosporales > Streptomycetaceae > Streptomyces > Streptomyces sp. NPDC054813. Next base: position 334,147 of record NZ_JBSHAF010000003.1, read on the forward strand.
CACACCAACCCGAACAACAGCGACGCGCACAGCACCGAGTACCTGGACCTGACCAGCGGCGCGTTCACCCCGGTCCCGACGACCTGGGAGGGCAGCAACCCCAGCTGGCAGCCGGTCCGCAAGAACACCACCGCCCGGGTCTGGGGCGCCGACGCGGGCGCCACCGACATCGCCTCCTCGCGCTGGAGCTGGAACACCGTCGGCCAGAGCGAGGCGGGCCTGCTGGACGCCAAGTCCGCCGTGCTGCTCAACCAGGACGACTCGGCCGACGCGCCGACCGCCACCGCACTCGCCGGCAAGCGGCAGGGCCCGGTGCTGACGACCGTGAAGACCGGGCTGTCGACGGCGGTGAAGAACGAGCTGAAGCGCACCCTGAAGAAGGGGGCGAACGTCTGGATGGTCGGCGGGACCTCGGTCCTCACCACCAACGTCTCCACCCAGCTGAAGTCCCTCGGGTACGTCCCGAAGCGGGTCTCCGGCACCGACCGCTACGACACCTCGGTCAAGGCCGCGAAGACGGTCACGACCAGCCCGTCGTACGTCTTCCTGGCCAGCGGAACCGACTACCAGGCGGCGCTCCCGGCAGCCGCGGCTGCTGGTGCCGAGGGCACCAGCAGCACCGGCAGCGTGGTCCTGACCAGCGGCAAGTCGCTGACGTCGGCGGTGAAGTCGTACCTCAACAGCCTCAACCCGGCCAAGACCATGGTCATCACGGTCGGGTCGGACGCGAAGTACGCGCTGACCCACTCGTCGTTCTCCACGTGGCCGTCGACGTACTACTACTACCCGATCACGGGGGCCAACAGCGAGGCGCTGTCGGTGGCCGTCGCCAAGTTCTGGTGGACCACGCCGAGCCAGGTCGCCGTCGCCTACGCCGGCTCCTGGCGGGACGGGGTCTCCGCGGGCTCGGCGATGAACATCTACGGGCCCGTGCTGTGGACCTCCCGGCCCGCCCTGTCCGACGAGGTCAAGAGCTACCTGCTGCGCGAGTCCGCCGGCACCCAGGCCGCGATCGCCTTCGGTGACACCGGCTCGGTGACGGCGGGCGCGCTGAACACGGCCGGCTCGTCGATCAGCGCGAGCGGCAACGACTTCGTGTACCGGCCGTTCTTCAACGGCGTCGCCTCGGCCGCGCGCACCTTCGCGCTGCGCACGGACGCCGGTGAGCCCGCCTCGGCCGCGGCCAAGTCCGGCCGGTCGACCGACCGGAACCCGACGCCGTTCAGGACGGCCCGGCACCAGTAGCCGGCCGCGGGGGGGGGGGGGGGGGGGCGGGGGGGGCCCGCCCCCCCCCCCCCGCGCGCGCCCCCCCCCCGCGGGGGGCGCGGGGGGGGGGGGGGGCGCGCCCGGCCGCGCGCGCGCCGC
>NZ_JBSHAF010000003.1:335521-533346 GCF_053611365.1 Streptomyces sp. NPDC054813
TCCGCCGGGGCGTTGACCGCGCGCTCGCCCCAGCCGAACCCGCGGCCTTTCAGGCCGCCCCGGCCCCTGTCGCCGCCGGCGGGGGGGGGGGGGCCCGGGGGGGCCCCCCCCCCGCCACCCGGGTCAGGAACACCGTCGCCGCGTTCGGTCCCTGCGGCTTGACCTTCCTGCGCAGCTCCTCCGGCTCCACGGCCGAGCCGCGCTTCTTCACGGTCAGCGTGCCGACCTCGCGCTCCCGCAGCAGTGCCTTCAGCTTCTTGACGTTGAAGGGGAGCCGGTCGGTGATCTCGTACGGCGTCGCCCAGGCGGTGGCACGCAGTGCGTCGGCGGTGATGTACGCGATCGTCGGGTCGACGAGCCCGCCGTCCAGCTCCTCGGCCACCTCGGCGACCAGATGGGCGCGGATGACGGCGCCGTCGGGCTCGTACAGGTACCGCCCCACGGGACGGACCTGAGGATCGGGCAGGCCCCGGCCGAGCAGCGTGCGCGGGCCGGGCAGCAGGGTGGCGCGGACCGCTCCGGGCGCCGTCCCGAACCACAGCACGGCCTCCTTCACGTCGCCCGCGTCCGAGATCCACTCCGCCTCGGCGTCCGCCGGGACCGCCTCGTGCGGGATGCCGGGGGCGATCTTCAGCGCGGCGGTGTGCGAGGCACCGCGGGCCGCCTCGATCGCCCAGGACAGGGGTGGCGAGTAGGCCTCCGGGTCGAAGATGCGGCCGCGGCCGCCGCGCCGGGCCGGGTCGACGAACACGGCGTCGTAGCCGGCCGTGTCCACCTCCGTGACGTCCGCCTCCCGGACCTCGATCAGGCCGGCCAGCCCCAGCGCGTCGGCGTTCGCCCGCGCCGCGGCCGCCGTCGCCGGGTCCCGGTCCACCGCGAGCACCCGGATCCCGGCCCGCGCGAGCGCGATCGCGTCGCCCCCGATCCCGCAGCACAGGTCGGCGACCGAGGTCACCCCGAGCGCCGTCAGCCGCTGCGCCCGGTACGAGGCGACGCTCGCCCGCGTCGACTGCTCGACCCCGTTCGGCGTGAAGAACATGCGGCCCGCGTCCGCCTCCCCGAACTTCGCCGCCGCCCGCTGCCGCAGCCGGGCCTGGGCGAGTGCCGCCGACACCAGCTCGGCGGGGTGCTCGCGGCGCAGCCGGGTGGCCACGGCGAGTTCGTCGGCGGGCGCGGTGCCGCGCACCTCGGCGAGGAGGGCGCGGCCCTCGGGGGAGAGGAGGGGGGCGAGGAGGTCGTTCACCGGCTCATTGTCGGCCAGTCGGTGGATGGTTCGCCTCCGGCGGCGGTGTCGGCGCCGGTTCCGGGGGAGGGCCTGGAAGGATCCGACGCCATGCGAGTAGTCGTACAAAATGACAAAAAAGGGTTGAAGGTGGGCACAGTGGGCCTGCTGGCCGTGGCCGCCCTGATGTCCGGCTGCGCGGGGCCGGACACCGGCTCCACCGCCCGTCCCGCCGCCGGCCAGCAGCCGCCCCGGGCGGCGCCCGCCCCCGACTCCCACGCCGCCCTGGTCGCCGCCGCCAGGCGCTGGGGCCTGGACGCGGTCCCGCTGCGGCCCCCGGCCCCGCCGAAGGTGAAGCCGAGGATCACCGCGCGTGACGGCTTCGAGGTGGACGGGCAGGAGGAGGACGACCTGCCCCCGGTCTTCACCACGATCCCGACCAAGCGGAAGGTCGTCTTCCTGACCATCGACGACGGCTCGAACAAGGACCCGCGGTTCCTCCGGATGATGAACGACCTGCGGATCCCCTACACCGCGTTCCTCAGCAACTACCTTGTCAAGGACGACTACGGCTACTTCCGCACGATGCAGTCCGAGGGCCACACCCTCAACAACCACACCCTGACCCACCCCTATCTGCCCGGCCTGTCCTACGAGCAGCAGAGGGACGAGATCTGCGGCATGCAGGCGATCATGAAGAAGCAGTTCGGCAAGGCGCCGACGGTCTTCCGGCCGCCCTACGGCAACTACAACGGCGACACCCTGCGCGCCGCCAAGTCCTGCGGCATCAAGTACGCGCCGATCTGGGACGAGGAGGTGTTCGTCGACCACTGGGAGTACCGCGAGTGGGACCGCGGCCTGCACCCCGGTGACATCGTGCTCACGCACTTCCGGGGCACGGACGACTGGGACGGCACGATGATCGACGACATGCGCCGCTTTCTGAACAAGGTCACCCGCGAGGGCTATGCGGTGGCGCGCCTGGAGGACTACCTGTGAGCCGGCCGAGGGCGACGGCCGCGCTGCTGACCGCCGCCCTCCTCCTGGCGGGCTGCGCCCAGTCCGTCGACCCGATCGAACGGCTGGGCAAGAAGGCGGCCGACCGGGTGCGGCCGCACGGCCCGGCCGGCGAACAGCCGTACCGCCGCTGGGGCCTGGCCGCGCCCCTGCTCCCGGCGCCGCACCCCCCGCTCCACCCGCTCGCCCTCCATACGAGCCTCCCCCCGGTCGTCGACCACGTCACCACCGCCGACAAGGTCGTCTTCCTCACCTACGACGACGGTGCCGAGAAGGACCCCCGGTTCGTGGACATGGTCCGCGAACTGCGGCTCCCGGTGAGCATGTTCCTCACGGACAGCGTGGTCGGCCCCGGCTACGGCCACTTCGCCCGCCTCCAGGAGGTCGGCGCGAGCGTCCAGAACCACACCCTCGACCATCCGGCCATGCCCGGCCTGCCCTACGCCGGCCAGCGCGCCGAGATCTGCGGCCAGCAGGAGAAGCTGAGGTCCCGCTTCGGCGTCCGCCCCCGCCTCTTCCGCCCGCCCTACGGCACGTACGACACCACCACCCTGCGCGCGGCGGCCGACTGCGGGGTGGCGGCGGTGGTCCTGTGGCGCGCGGCGATGACGGCCGACGGCATCGCGTACCGCCGTGGTGAGAAGCGGTTGCGCCCCGGCGACATCGTCCTGGTCGGCCCGGACGAGGCCACGGGCCTGACACTGCGCGAACGCACGACACGCCTGCTCCGCCGGGTCCAGGAGAACGGCCTGACGGTGGGGCGGCTGGAGGATTACCTGTAGGACCGGCGGCAGCCCCAGGGGCGGTCACCGCGGCCCCGGCCACCATTTTTTCGGCGCCGCGCCGCAGGCAATTGGCACTCCGCTTGACCGAGTGCTAATCGCGGTCATAGTCTCGGCTCTGGCACTCGGCAGATGAGAGTGCCAACAACGCGACGGGCAGGTCCGGCACCCGCGACGACGGATCCACCTGGTCGCCACCTCAGACAGTTAACCCCGTGAGATCTCCGAAGGGGGAGGTCGGATCGTGACGACCACCAGCTCCAAGGTTGCCATCAAGCCGCTCGAGGACCGCATTGTGGTCCAGCCGCTCGACGCCGAGCAGACCACCGCCTCTGGCCTGGTCATCCCGGACACCGCGAAGGAGAAGCCCCAGGAGGGTGCTGTCCTCGCCGTGGGCCCGGGCCGTTTCGAGAACGGCGAGCGCCTGCCGCTCGACGTCAAGGTCGGCGACATCGTGCTGTACAGCAAGTACGGCGGCACCGAGGTGAAGTACAACGGCGACGAGTACCTCGTCCTCTCGGCTCGCGACGTGCTCGCGATCATCGAGAAGTAGTTCACCCGAAGCACATTCTGCTTTGAGCTGCGCCCCTGGCCCCCGCGACCTTATGAAGCCGGGCGTCGGGGGCGCGGTTCGTTTCACCCACGCTTTCCGAGAGGGCTGAACCGCTCCCATGGCGAAGATCCTGAAGTTCGACGAGGACGCCCGTCGCGCCCTCGAGCGCGGCGTCAACAAGCTTGCCGACACCGTCAAGGTGACGATCGGCCCCAAGGGCCGCAACGTCGTCATCGACAAGAAGTTCGGCGCCCCCACCATCACCAACGACGGCGTCACCATCGCCCGCGAGGTCGAGCTCGACGACCCGTACGAGAACCTCGGCGCCCAGCTGGTGAAGGAGGTGGCGACCAAGACCAACGACATCGCGGGTGACGGTACGACCACCGCCACCGTGCTGGCCCAGGCGCTCGTCCGCGAGGGCCTGAAGAACGTCGCCGCCGGCGCCTCCCCGGCCGCCCTGAAGAAGGGCATCGACGCCGCCGTCGCCGCTGTCTCCGAGGAGCTGCTCTCCTCCGCCCGTCCGATCGACGACAAGGCCGACATCGCCGCCGTCGCCGCGCTGTCCGCCCAGGACCAGCAGGTCGGCGAGCTCATCGCCGAGGCGATGGACAAGGTCGGCAAGGACGGTGTCATCACCGTCGAGGAGTCCAACACCTTCGGTCTGGAGCTGGACTTCACCGAGGGCATGGCCTTCGACAAGGGCTACCTGTCGCCGTACTTCGTGACGGACCAGGAGCGCATGGAGGCCGTCCTGGAGGACCCCTACATCCTCATCAACCAGGGCAAGGTCTCCTCCATCGCGGACCTGCTCCCGCTGCTCGAGAAGATCATCCAGAGCAACGCCTCCCGCCCGCTGCTGATCATCGCCGAGGACGTCGAGGGCGAGGCGCTCTCCACCCTCGTCGTCAACAAGATCCGCGGCACCTTCAACGCGGTCGCGGTCAAGGCCCCCGGCTTCGGCGACCGCCGCAAGGCGATGCTGGAGGACCTGGCGATCCTCACCGGCGCCACGGTCATCTCCGAGGAGGTCGGCCTCAAGCTCGACCAGGTCGGCCTGGACGTGCTGGGCTCCGCCCGCCGTGTCACGGTCACCAAGGACGACACCACGGTCGTCGACGGCGCCGGTGAGTCCGGTGCGGTCACCGGCCGCGTCGCCCAGATCAAGGCCGAGATCGAGAACACCGACTCCGACTGGGACCGCGAGAAGCTCCAGGAGCGCCTCGCGAAGCTGGCCGGCGGCGTGTGCGTGATCAAGGTCGGCGCCGCCACCGAGGTGGAGCTGAAGGAGAAGAAGCACCGTCTGGAGGACGCCATCTCCGCGACCCGCGCCGCGGTCGAGGAGGGCATCGTCTCCGGTGGTGGCTCCGCGCTCGTCCACGCCGCCAAGGTGCTGGAGGGCGGCCTGGGCAAGACCGGCGACGAGGCCACCGGTGTCGCCGTGGTCCGCCGCGCGGTCGTCGAGCCGCTGCGCTGGATCGCCGAGAACGCCGGCCTGGAGGGCTACGTCATCACCTCCAAGGTCGCCGAGCTCGAGAAGGGCCAGGGCTTCAACGCCGCCACCGGCGAGTACGGCGACCTGGTCAAGGCCGGCGTCATCGACCCGGTCAAGGTCACCCGCTCCGCCCTGGAGAACGCGGCCTCCATCGCCTCCCTGCTTCTGACGACCGAGACCCTGGTCGTCGAGAAGAAGGAAGAGGAGGAGCCGGCCGCCGGTGGCCACTCCCACGGTCACTCCCACTGAGGCAGGCCGGCAAAGCCGGTGAGCAGTAGGTTGCTGTGCCCCGCCGCTCTGCGGCGGGGCACAGTGCTCCCACCGGACTGCCGGGCGCGTCCGGGTGTTGGCACCCCGTGTGTCGATGGGCGGTGATCCGGACGCCGGCGAGCGCCGCGTCCGCCGTCAGCTGTCCTGCCACACCAGGAACCGGACGGGCTCCGCGAGCGCGGCCAGTGCCCCCTCTTTGTCCGCCATCCGCGCGGCGAGAGTGGCCTGAGCAAGCCGCTGCGGCAGTGCCTCCGCGAACTTCAGGCCACGCACGGCAGCAGCGTCCACCTCGGGCAGTGTCAGGCCTGCCCCCGCATCCGCTACCGCTGCCCGCCACGACTGGGGGTTCAGATCGTCCCGAAGCCGGATGAAGCGGTCGTCGACGAGCCGGTGTCGCTGACCTACGGAGGAAAGGGACGCGGCAAGCGTGGCGTTCGCCCGGTGGCCGGCCCAGGTCCACCAGCGCACGTCCCCGTCGCTCCGACGGGTGATGACCGTGCCGGCGGGGTGAACCACGTCGATGTATGTTTCCCGGGCCTCGGCGAGTCCCGCCTCCGCTCGACGAGTGAGCAGCACCGGAGGACCGCTGCCGAGGAGGACCTCACGAGTGGCACGGGCCAGAGTGAACGACCGCACTCCGGATGGACGGTGTGCGGCTCGCCGGTCCGCTTCGGCCGGACTCCTCGCTCGGCTCCGAGGGGCTGCCCGAAGCCGAGGGCCGGCTTCGGGCAGCCCCTTTCGCCATAGCGAGCCGACCGGTCAGTCGCGGCGGATCAGCTCCGGATCGATCCGGCGGCCGGCCAACGGCAGTGAGCCCGCTGCCGCGGCCGCCACCACTCCCGCCACCGCCACGGACAGCAGGGGGATGCCGGCGACATCCCAGCGGATCGCCCCGCCACCGGTGATCAGGTAGCTGGATTCGGCGAGCTTCCCGGTGACGGCCGCCAGGGCAAGACCGAGACCGAGCGGCAGCACCACCTGGAGGCACTGCACGGCCCGCATGGTCCGCGCCCGGGCACCGATCAGGGTGACGGCGGTGACCTGCGCACGGCGTTCGACCGCGCGGTCGGTCACGGACACCAGGAACGCGGCCACGCCGATGACGAGCCCCATGATCATGCCGAGGGCCAGCAGGGTTTCGACGACCGATATCTGTTCGAGTCCCTGGACGTTCAGTCCGACCAGCTCCACCTCGGCGATCGGAGCGATCGCACCGATGCCGTCGAGGACCTTGCGGACCTGGCCCGGCTCCGAGCTGCTGGTGAGCACGAGCTCGGCGTCACGGGGCCGGGCGTGTGAGGGCAGTGCCGACGGCGGGACGAGGAGCACGGCGTTGCCCACGGCGGACGCGGAGTACCCGCTGTAGACGATCCCGTCGGTGGGGAAGCCGATGTCCAGGTGCCCGGTCCCGCTCCCCGAGAGGCGGAACCGGAAGGGCGTGCCCGGCTTCACGCCGGATCCGACGCTGGAGTTGGGGTCGACGAGCCTCATCACCTTGCCGTCCACGCAGCCCTGGGAGCGCTGGACCATGCGGTCCAGCTGCGCGCAGGTGGCGATCAGGGCGGTGGCCGACGATGCGAACGCGTCCTCGGGGCTCTTCCTCTCGAGGTCGACCCAGGAGTTCATCATGACGGCGTGGGTGCGCACACCGGCGAGGCCGCCGAGTTCCCTCTGCCGGTCCGGAGTCAGAGCGGACAGGGAGAGGGAGTAGTCCTGCACGGGTCCGGACGGCCGGCTGACCTGTTCCAGCTGGATGAGAACACCCTGGGCGAGCGAGGCGGCGTAGACGAGGAGCACGAGACCGGTGACGACCCTCATCGTGCTTCCGGGCTCGGCCTCGTTGCGCCGCATCGCCAGGTTGAGCGTGAGGGACTGGGTGGACGCCGCCACGCGGCGGGCGAGAACGTACGAGATCAACGGGAGCGTGAGCACGAGCCCGACTCCGGTCAGCACGACGCCGCCGACCACGAGCAGCGCGTTCACGCCCACACTCGACGCGGGGTGCCCGAGCACACCGCTGACGCAGAAGCCGGACACGATGCCCATACCGGCGATCAGGAGGAGACCGCCCCACTTGGACGGCGGTCGCGGGAGCGCGGTGCGGCGTACCGCCAGCGGGTTGGCGGCGGCCTCTCGCGCGCTCTTGCGGCCGACGAACCAGGCCAGCGCCGGGCAGCCGATCAGGCACACGGCGACGGTGGTCGCGGACAGGGCACCGTCGTCCGGATACCACCGCAGCGCGGGCAGCCCCGTCCTGGACATCACCTGGTTGAGAACCCAGTACTCACCCAGGCCGAGCAACGCGCCGAGCACTGCGGCCATCACGGTCTCCGCTGCGTTCACGCGCTGGGTGCCCTTGACGCTGAGGCCGAGCAGGCGCAGCGCCGCCAGGCGCCGCATGCGGCTGGCGGCGGACAGACGCGCACAGACGGTGAGGAAGATCCCCAGGGGCAGCAGAACCAGGGTGGCCAGAGCGAACCGCACGTCCGTCAGCGTGGACGGTTCCACAGCGGGGGACGGGGCGTAGTCGTAACCGAACCCCTTCAGGGTCCGGCCCTCGTGGGCGATCCGGCCGCGCGTGGTGCCGATGTACGCGTACAGCTCGTCCGGGTGCGCGAGCCCGGCCCCCGCGATGGTTCCCTTCTCCCGTCCCGGCAGCAGCCCCTTGACGGCGGGTGCCTCACGCAGGAGGTGATGGACGCGCGGCGAGACGAACACCTCGCCGGGGCCGGGGAGCCGGGTCAGACCGGGTGGGGCCGACCGTGTTCCCTCGGTGCCCCTGGCGATGAACACGCGGGTGAACGGCCTGGACCCGTAGGCGTCGGAGCGCTGGACGACGAGCGTGCCGTCGGCCGGTCCCTTGGCGGAGGTGACGGGCTGTCGTGCCGCGGCCCGGCCGTCGTGGGCGTGCAGGATCGCCGGAACGGTGAGCACGAGGGCCAGGCAGCAGACACCGATGGAGCCGCCGGCCGCCATCAGGAAGAAGCGTGTGCGGTTGCCTCGCCCCGCGCCGAAGAGGAGTCGCAGACCGAGCAGGAATTCCGTCACGCCGCACCTCGCGGCGTGAGCACCCCGTCCGCCATCGTGTAACGGGTGTCGGCCTGTGCGGCCACCCCGTGATCATGCGTCACCAGAAGGACGGCGGTGCCCTGTGAGCGGGCCAGCCCGAGGAACTCCTTCAGTACGGCCGAGGCGTTGGCGCTGTCCAGGGAGCCCGTCGGCTCGTCCGCGAACACGACCGCGGGCCGGTGGACCAGGGCGCGCGCCACCGCGACGCGCTGGCTCTGCCCTCCTGAGACCTGTGAGGGCCGGCGTTCACGCAGCTCGCCGAGGCCGAGCCGTTCCAGCACTTCGCCCGCTCTGGCGAGAGCGGGCCGCTTGCGCTGTCCGCTCAGGCGCAGCGGCAGTGCGGTGTTCTCCTCGATGGTCAGTTCCGGCAGCAGTTCGCCGTACTGGAAGACGAACCCGAAACGTTCCCGGCGCAGGGCGCTGATCTCGTCGTCCGAGAGGTCACCGAGTGAGCGCCCTTCGAAGCGCACCTGACCACGTGTGGTCGGCAGGACGCCGGCGAGGCAGTAGAGCAACGAGGACTTTCCGGAGCCGCTCTGCCCTGTGATGGCCACGACCTCACCCGGGGCGACCGAGAGGTGGGCGTCGCGGACGGCCTGGTGGTTGCCGTAGGAGAGGTCGACTCCGACGGCCGAGATGATGTCTGACGTGCTGATGGCTTCCCCCAAAGAAGCGTGCGGGCCCAGGGGGATGTGCCCCTGGGCCCGCGGTCCTGCCGAAGCGCTGCCTACCTCTGGTAGTGCTTCGTCGACGAGCAGTTGTCAGGGTTGAGCGAGCCCTTGTCACGGCAGACGCGGATGTAGGCGTCGTCGGTGTGCAGAGCGGCGCCGTCCCAGTTCAGCTTGTCGAGCGGGACGCTGTGCTTCTGCTTGCCGTTGTAGCGGCTCCAGTCGTAACCCTCGACGCGGACCTGCATGTAGACGTTGTGGCCGTCACCGTTGTCGGTGTCGTTCAGGTTGCCCGCCCACTCGAAGGCGCCGTGGTTCTGGTTCGACGGCCAGAAGGCGTACTGGCCACTGGTGAACGAACCGCCGCCGGTGGACAGCGTCGGAATGGTGTGCCATGAAACGGCTGCCGCCGTCCCCGCGCTGACGGCGAACAGGCCTGCGGCTATTGCGCCGACTGCCAACTTGCGCATGTTTTCCTCCCGTTGTTGTGCAAGGTCCCGGATGGTCAGGTCCGGAGCCGTCGTGAACCTAGCAGTCATGAACGGGAGGTGAATGGCATGGTCAATTCAATTCTGTCCACTTTCGAGAGTGTTTCCGGGTGGTGGACTTTGCTCTTGCATGGCCTTTGCTTGACTTGTGCTTGGTCGTCAGCTGAGCCTTTTCTGAGGGATGGTGACGAATCGTCAGTGTCGAGCGGACCGGAACTTGATGCCGCCGCTCAACCGGTCACGACCGCCCAGACGGTCTTGCCCGGAGCGCCGGGGCGTGGGGTGGTGCCCCACTCCTTGGTCAGTGAGGCGACGAGGGCGAGCCCCCGACCGCCCTCCTCGCAGCCGCCCCCGTCGCGCGCCACGGGAAGCCGGTCGCCGCGCGTGTCACTCACCTCCACCCGCACCTGCCCGGCCTCGAGGCTCAGCCGCAGCTCGGCGTCCCGGCCGGGCACCCGGCCGTGGCTGACGGCGTTCGCGGCCAGCTCGGCGACGATCAGCTCGACGGTGTCGTGGACCGGCTGCCGTAGGTCCGGCCCCAGGCGTCCATCTGGTGCGAGGCGAGCCGCCGGGCCAGACGGGCGCCGCGCGGGGTGGCGGAGAAGCGGAGGGCGAAGGTGGTCGTCATGGCGCGAAGATCCCGTCTCCGGGATGGCTGTGACCAGCGATGATGGCCTTACAGAGGGCTTCTGTAGGGGTGGGCCGGCACTTTGTGGGGCTGTCGGGACCCACTGCCCTCGCACTCGCGCAGGACGGCCAGGCGTGCGGAGACGCCGACGCCGGGGGTCTGCAGCTCCGGGGCACGTGGAGGCGTGCGGTCCGGGACGGGCGGGGGTGGGGGCGGCACCTCCTGGAGGAAGTCGGCGCCGGTGTACTTCGGTGGCACCTTGATGTCGAGACGCTGCCCGATCCGGTCCTCCTCGCGCTGCTGCTCCCAGACCTGCTCCCACTGGGCGCGCTTGCGCAGGCCCGGTGTCCTTGTAGCGGAGAGCGGCGAGGTAGGGCACGTGCTCGGCCTCGATGACCGCGGCCAGGACGGTGACGAGGGAGGCGTCACGCTTGCCGAGCTGATCGGCGGCGTACAACTCGGCGACGGCCTGGATGTCCTTGTGGTGGCGCAGGGCGTCGGCGAGCTGGTTGACGGTGAGCGGCTGAGGCACGGTGAACCCGTCCCGGTCCACGAAACCAGAGGTCTTCGCGCTCGGCAGTGTCGAGCAGCCAGTTCCGCAGCGCGGCGGCTTCCCGCTTCTCCCAGGACTCGGTGGACCAACGGCGCTGGGTGCTGTTGCTCCTGCTCGGAGACCAGCGGCAGAAGAAGCCCCCGTTCCGGGTCGTCCGCCGGGAACGGGGGCTTCGCCCCTCGCGGGTACTTCCTACTGTCGTACCACTTCGCCGGTCGTACTACTTCACGGCCGCCGTCACTTCAGTTCTGCACCGCGTCCAGCGCTCCGAGCCGTTCCATCAGCCCGAGCCGGTCGTACTGCAACCAGCCCTCGGCCATCTTCCCGTCGGCGTCGAAGCGGTGGATCGTCGTCCCGGCCATGGTGACCTGCCGACCGGTGTTCGGCACCCCCATGAACGCCGCCTTCTGCACACCCGTCCAGAGCCACCTGGTGCACACCCGGTCGCCCTGGGCGATCTGGTCCTCGACGAGGAACGAGAAGTCGAAGGCCCCCCGCCACATCTCCAGCTTGCGCCGCATCGCGTCCATGCCGATGGTGTCCTGGCCCTCGACCGGCTCGTGGTCGTGGTAGTCCTCGGTGATCAGGCCGTCCAGCGGAACCAGCGGGCCGGGCGCGGCGATCGTCTCGAAGAACCGCCGCGCGGTCTCGGCGTACCACCGCTCGTCGCGGACCACATCCAGATCCGTGAACGTCGGCATCCCGTCGCAGAGCGCCAGGATCTCGTTGAGGACCTGGTCGGTCTCCGGCCGGTTCGAGTTCCGCATCGCCTCCTCGTACGACGGGAACTCCACGATCTCGACGACGTGCGACGCGTCGGAGCGGTCCTTGCCGACCACCGCGTGCGTCGCCGTCCGCTTCCCTTTGGCCTGCGTGACCCACCTGTCCATCAGCCGGTCCATCTCGGCCGGCCGGTTGGTCCTGCACTCGATGAGCTGTACGAACGTCATGCCGCCGCCTCCGGCCCCCCTGGGTCCGGTACCGTCACGCCCATTTTCGCACCGGGGGAAGCGGCACCGCAGCCGTCACTGCGGCCCGTACTTGCGTCCCGTCTTCGAGGAGATGCCGCCCAGCAGCCCGCGCGGGGCCACCTTCGCCAGACCGGTCAGCACCTTGTACCGGGGGTCCGGGATCGACAGCGTCTTGCCGCGCGAGAGGTCGGCGAGGGCCGCCTCGACCAGCTTGTCGGCGTCCAGCCACATCCAGTCCGGGATGTTGTCCGTGCCCATCCCGGCCCGCTGGTGGAACTCGGTGCGCACGAAACCGGGCGCCAGCGCCATCAGACGGACACCGGTCCCCGCCAGGTCGCGCGCCGCGCCCTGGGTGAACTGGACGACCCACGCCTTCGAGGCCCCGTAGGTGCCCCGGGGCACGAAGGCCGCCACCGAGGCCACGTTGACGACACCGCCGCGCCCGCGCTCCCGCATCGCCTCGGCCGCCGCCGAGGTCAGCCGCAGCACCGCCTCGCAGTGCACCTTGAGCATCTTCAGCTCGTCGGCCATCGAGACGTCCAGATAGCGGCCCTTGTTGCCGAAGCCCGCGTTGTTGATCAGCAGGTCGACCGGGTTCCTGCGGTCGCCGAGACGGCCGGCGACCGACTCGATGCCGGTGTCCTCGGCGAGGTCGGCGGTGAGTACCTCCGCCTCGATGCCGTGCCGGTCGTGCAGCTCGGTCGCCTGCTCGCGCAGCCGTTTGGTGTCCCGCGCCACCAGGACGAGGTTGTGCCCGTCCGCCGCCAGCCGCCGCGCGAACGCGGCACCGATCCCCGCGGTCGATCCCGTAATCAGAGCCGTTGTCATGGCCCAAGGGTAGTTACCCGGACTGACGGCGTCCGCTGTGCGCACCAGCTCTCCCGAAGGGTGAAGCGCCGGTGAACGACCCGGGAGTGACGGCCGTTCAGTCCTGCCGCGCGGCCACGTACTTCCGGGCCAGTGCCAGCGCCTCCGGGTGCAGCGCCTCGCCCGCCGCGAGGATCCGCGGCAGCAGCTCCCGCTCGGTGGTGGTCGCGCGGAACTCCATCGCCGCCGTCACCCCGTGGGCCGGCCGGTGCACGATCTCGATCGGGTCCCCGGCCCGGATCTCACCCGGTTCGATCACCCGGAGGTAGGCACCGGAGGCACCCTTCCGCGTGAACCTCTTCACCCATCCCCGCTCGCCCAGATGGCCCTGGAAAGTGCGGCACGGGATGCGCCCGGAGGTGACCTCCAGTACGAGCCCGGAACCGATCCGCCAGCGCTCGCCGATCAGCGCATCCGACACGATCAGCCCGTTTGTCGTGAGGTTCTCACCGAAACAGCCGTTCCGCAGAGGCCGGCCGAGCTCCTTCGCCCAGTCGTCGAGGTCCTCGCGCGCGTAGGCGTACACCGCCTGGTCGTCGCCGCCGTGGTGGCGCAGCTCGCACACCGCGTCTCCGGCCAGTCCGCTGCCCGCGACCCCCTTGGGCCCGGGCGCCTGCACCCGCACCGGGCCGTCCACGGGGCGCTTGTCGATGCCGGTCACGCCGTCCTTCTGGTCCGTGTGGGGTGACGGCGTCGGGGTTCCGAGGTTCACCGAGAGAAGCTCCATGGTCCGAAGGTACGGGACCTGCCTCAAAGCGTCGACGCATTATGGGGCGCGCTGTCCAAGCCCGCCTTATGCTTCAGGGGTGATAGAGGCCCGTCATCTGCGCGTCCTGCGCGCTGTCGCCACCACCGGTTCCTTCTCGGCGGCGGGGCGCGAACTGGGCTGCACCCAGCCCGCCGTCAGCCAGCAGATGAAGGCCCTGGAGGCCTCCGTGGGCACCCCGCTGCTGGTGCGCAACGGCCGCGAGATGCGGCTGACCCAGGCCGGCGAGGCCCTCGTGCGGCACGCCTCCGGGATCCTCGCCGGGCTCACCGCCGCCGAGGAGGAGGTCGCCGCGATCGCCGGCCTGCGCGCCGGCCGGGTCCGCCTGGTCTCCTTCCCGAGCGGCAGCTCCACCCTGGTCCCGACGGCGCTGGCCGCTCTGCGCGCGGCCCACCCCGGCACCCGGGTCTCCCTGGAGGAGGCCGAGCCGCCGAAGTCCGTGGAGCTGCTGCGCGCGGGCGACTGCGACATCGCGCTGGCCTTCCGCTACGAGGGCGCGGCGGGCGCCGAGGAGTGGGACGACCTGGTGGTGCGGCCGTTGCTGACGGACCGGCTGGTCGGTCTGCTGCCCGAACGGCACCGGCTCGCACGCGCGGAGTCGGTCGCACTGGGGGAACTCGCCGACGAGCCCTGGATCGCGGGCTGCCCGCGCTGCCGGGGACAGCTGGTCCAGGCGTGCGAGAAGGTGGGCTTCACGCCCCGCATCGACTTCGCCACCGACGACTACCCGGCCGTGGTCGGCCTGGTCGGCGCCGGTCTGGGCGTCGCGGTGCTGCCCCAGCTGGCGATCGAGTCGGTACGTCCGAGAGGCGCGCGCACGGTGGCGCTGGAACCCGCGGTGGTGCGGGAGATCGTCGCCCTGACTCTGCCCGACCTGGCGCAGGTGCCGGCGGTGGCGGCGACGCTGGAACAGCTGGGCCGGGCGGCCCAGCGGGCCTAGGGCGACGGGCGGCCCGATCGGCAGCGGTTAGAAGAAACGTTCTTTCAGGAGTGTGCGAGGGAGTCGGTTCTTTCAGGTGTGCGGGAGGGGGTCGCCGCTGGTCGTCGACGCCGACACCAGCCTGTTGCGCGCCCTCCCCATGAGCTCTTCGCGCTCGTCCTCGGTCAGGCCGCCCCAGACGCCGTACGGCTCGCGGACCGCCAGCGCGTGCGCCGCGCACTCCGCGCGGACCGGGCACCTCATGCAGACCTCCTTGGCCGAGTTCTCACGGGCACTCCGAGCCGCCCCGCGCTCGCCCTCGGGATGGAAGAAGAGCGAGCTGTCGACCCCACGGCAGGCAGCCAGGAGCTGCCAGTCCCACAGGTCCGCGTTCGGTCCGGGAAGGCGGGAGAAATCTGCCATTACGTGACCCCTTGTAGCCGTTCTGGGCGGATACGGTGCCAACGACCGTACATCTCCGGTCTAGAGAGATGAAAATATGACTCATTGCGAATCTAGCCCCAGACACTGTGAAACGGGAAGAAAAAGGTCTAAATGGGGCATTGGATGTGATGAAAAGTTGAGGGTCTGACGTCCATGTCTGCACCGTGTCCGCGCCCTCACGTAGAGTGCCGAAGACGGCAGGCAGCCCCGTAACTCTTTCGAGTGACCGTCGTTGAGAGTGCGGAGGCGGTTGAAACAACAAGCGCTCGGGCAGGCGTCCGAGACGGTCGACCGCACAGGTGACGATTCCGTACCAGCCTGGAGGCTCAAGGTGACGCGCATCAGCTGCGGAGGGCGGTCATGACATCCGTCCTCGTCTGCGACGACTCCCCGCTTGCCCGAGAGGCGCTGCGCCGCGCGGTGGCGACCGTGCCCGGCGTCGAGCGCGTGACCACGGCGGCCAACGGCGAGGAAGTCCTCCGCCGGTGGGGCGCCGACCGCTCCGACCTGATCCTGATGGACGTGCGCATGCCCGGACTGGGCGGCGTCGAGACCGTGCGCCGGCTGCTGTCGGCCGACCCCGGCGCACGCATCATCATGCTCACGGTCGCCGAGGACCTGGACGGGGTGGCCCTGGCCGTCGCCGCCGGCGCCCGCGGCTACCTGCACAAGGACGCCTCGCGTGCGGAGCTGCGCGCGACCGTCACCCAGGCGCTCGCGGACCCCACCTGGCGGCTGGCGCCCCGCCGGCTCCGCTCGGCCGAGATGGGCGCCGCGCCCACCCTCACCGCGCGCGAGATCCAGGTCCTGGAAGGCATGAGCCACGGCCGCTCCAACGCCGAGATCGGCCGGGAGCTGTTCCTCTCCGAGGACACCGTGAAGACCCATGCCCGGCGCCTGTTCAAGAAGCTCGGCGCCTCCGACCGCGCCCACGCGGTGGCCCTCGGCTTCCGCTGGGGACTGGTCCGTTAGCAGGGCGGTGAACTGCGCCGCAGCGGGATCGCGCACCGACCGGACGCCCCCGCCTACCCCACGGTGGGCGGGGTCCGCAAGGCGGAGCGCCGGAGGTGCGCTGCTCGTTTCGGCGCCGATGCCGCATCCTTGAGGTGTGGAGTCTCTCGGGGACGAGTCGTTCGAGCGGAAGGGGAGGGCGCAAGGAATGAGCTCCGGCGCACCTGCTCATAACGCTTCGGTGCACAACGACGGACGCGGTGCCACACCGCCGACGGCCGCAGGGCACGATGGACCGATGCGCGACGACGAGGCGGTCACCGCCATAGGGACGATCGGCGCTCTCGTCCACCGCGCCGTCGACGGGGACGAGCAGGCCACGCACGACCTGCTCGCCCATGTCCACCCACTCGCGCTGCGCTACTGCCGTACGCGCCTGTCCCGCCTGCCGGGCGACGCCCGGCACTTCGTGGAGGACCTGGCCCAGGAGGTCTGCGTGGCGGTCCTCCTCGCGCTGCCCCGCTACCGCGACACCGGCCGTCCCTTCGAGGCCTTCGTCTTCGCCATCGCCTCCCACAAGGTCGCCGACCTGCAGCGGGCCGCGATGCGCCATCCGGGCTCCACGGCCGTCCCCTCCGACGAGATGCCGGAACGCCCCGACGACTCCCTCGGCCCCGAGGAGCGGGCGCTGCTCAGCAGCGACGCCGAATGGGCCAAGAAACTCCTGGCCAACCTCCCCGAGAACCAGCGCGAGCTCCTTCTCCTGCGTATCGCGGTGGGCCTCACCGCCGAGGAGACGGGCCAGATGTTGGGAATGTCACCGGGCGCCGTCCGGGTCGCCCAGCACCGGGCCCTGAGCCGGCTGCGCGCACTGGCGGAGCAGTAGCCGCACGGTTCGCCGCCCCCGATGAACAGGCGTGCGCTCATTTCCGTACGAACATACGAAGCCTGAAGCTGAGTCGTACCGTGGAATTTGGGGCCTGTGCTTCCCGTTAGCATGGACATCCGCACCGTTCAAGGCCATTTGGGGAAGGTGTCATGACTGCCAACGTCGACGGAGTGCCCGGAAAATTCGCGACACTCGGGCTTACCTACGACGACGTGCTGCTGCTGCCGGGTGCATCCGAGGTGCTCCCGAACGCGGTCGACACCTCGTCCCGCATCTCCCGCAACGTCCGGGTCAACATCCCGCTGCTGTCCGCGGCGATGGACAAGGTGACCGAGTCCCGCATGGCGATCGCGATGGCCCGCCTCGGCGGCGTCGGCGTGCTGCACCGCAACCTGTCGGTCGAGGACCAGGTCAACCAGGTCGACCTGGTCAAGCGGTCCGAGTCCGGCATGGTCACCGACCCCATCACGGTGCGCCCGGAGGCGACCCTCGCCGAGGCCGACGCCCTGTGTGCCAAGTTCCGGATCAGCGGCGTGCCCGTCACCGACCCGGCCGGCAAGCTGCTCGGCATCGTCACCAACCGCGACATGGCCTTCGAGAGCGACCGCTCGCGCCGCGTGCACGAGGTCATGACCCCGATGCCGCTGGTCACCGGCAAGGTCGGCATCTCCGGCACCGAGGCCATCGAGCTGCTGCGCAAGCACAAGATCGAGAAGCTGCCGCTGGTCGACGACGAGGGCGTCCTCAAGGGCCTGATCACGGTCAAGGACTTCGTCAAGGCCGAGAAGTACCCGAACGCCGCCAAGGACGCCGAGGGCCGCCTGCTCGTGGGCGCCGCCGTCGGGGCCAGCCCCGAGGCCCTGGAGCGGGCCCAGGCGCTCGCCGAGGCCGGCGCGGACTTCCTGGTCGTCGACACCTCGCACGGCCACAACAGCAACGCCCTCAGCTGGATGTCGAAGATCAAGTCGAGCGTGGACGTCGACGTGATCGGCGGCAACGTCGCCACCCGCGACGGCGCCCAGGCGCTCATCGACGCGGGCGTCGACGGCATCAAGGTGGGTGTGGGCCCCGGCTCCATCTGCACCACGCGCGTGGTCGCCGGCATCGGCGTCCCGCAGGTCACCGCCATCTACGAGGCCTCCCTCGCGGCCCGCCCGGCCGGCATCCCGCTGATCGGCGACGGCGGTCTGCAGTACTCCGGTGACATCGGCAAGGCCCTTGCGGCCGGCGCTGACACCGTGATGCTCGGCAGCCTGCTGGCCGGCTGTGAGGAGTCGCCCGGCGAGCTCCTCTTCATCAACGGCAAGCAGTTCAAGTCCTACCGCGGCATGGGATCGCTCGGTGCGATGCAGTCCCGAGGCCAGGGCCGGTCGTACTCGAAGGACCGGTACTTCCAGGCCGAGGTGGCCACCGACGACAAGCTCGTGCCCGAGGGCGTCGAGGGCCAGGTGCCCTACCGCGGCCCGCTCTCCAACGTGCTGCACCAGCTCGTCGGCGGACTGCGCCAGACCATGGGCTACGTGGGCGCCGCCACCATCGAGGAGATGGAGTCCAAGGGCAAGTTCGTCCGCATCACCTCCGCGGGCCTCAAGGAGAGCCACCCGCACGACATCCAGATGACGGTCGAGGCGCCGAACTACAGCCGCAAGTAGTCACCACGGCCTTTCCAGGGCGGCCCCGGACACACCGGGGCCGCCCTTGTCGTACCCGTCGGCGATACTGGAAGACGCTGAAACGCAGAGGAAAGGCCACAGACGTGACTGAGATCGAGATCGGGCGCGGCAAGCGCGGCCGCCGGGCGTACGCCTTCGACGACATCGCCGTCGTCCCCAGCCGCCGTACGCGGGACCCGAAGGAGGTCTCGATCACCTGGCAGATCGACGCCTACCGCTTCGAGCTGCCGTTCCTGGCCGCCCCCATGGACTCGGTCGTCTCCCCGGCCACCGCGATCCGCATCGGCGAGCTCGGCGGCCTCGGCGTGCTCAACCTCGAAGGCCTCTGGACGCGCTACGAGGACCCGCAGCCGCTGCTCGACGAGATCACCGAGCTGGACGCGGACGCCGCGACCCGCCGCCTCCAGGAGATCTACGCGGCTCCCATCAAGGAGGAGCTGATCGGGCAGCGCATCAAGGAGGTGCGCGACTCGGGCGTGGTCACGGCCGCCGCGCTCTCCCCGCAGCGCACGGCCCAGTTCTCCAAGGCCGTCGTGGACGCGGGCGTGGACATCTTCGTCATCCGCGGTACGACGGTCTCGGCGGAGCACGTGTCGGGTTCGCACGAGCCGCTGAACCTGAAGCAGTTCATCTACGAGCTGGACGTCCCGGTCATCGTCGGCGGCTGCGCCACGTACACCGCTGCCTTGCACCTGATGCGCACGGGCGCGGCCGGCGTGCTCGTCGGCTTCGGCGGCGGCGCCGCGCACACCACGCGCAACGTGCTGGGTATCCAGGTCCCGATGGCCACGGCCGTCGCGGACGTGGCGGCGGCCCGCCGTGACTACATGGACGAGTCCGGCGGCCGGTACGTGCACGTGATCGCCGACGGCGGTGTCGGCTGGTCCGGCGACCTCCCCAAGGCGATCGCCTGCGGTGCGGACGCGGTGATGATGGGCTCCCCGCTCGCCCGTGGGACGGACGCGCCGGGCAAGGGCCACCACTGGGGCATGGAGGCGGTCAACGAGGAACTGCCGCGCGGCAAGAAGGTCGACCTCGGCACGGTCGGCACCATCGAGGAGATCCTCACCGGCCCGTCCCACACCCCGGACGGCTCGATGAACCTCTTCGGTGCGCTGCGACGGGCGATGGCCACGACCGGCTACAGCGAGCTGAAGGAGTTCCAGCGCGTCGAGGTGACGGTGGCGGACAGCCAGCACAAGCGGTAGGTCCCGCAGGTCGGGCGAAGGGCCGGACACCCGGTTGGGGTGACCGGCCCTTTCGCGTGCCGCAAGCCCGTCAGGCGGCGGCCTTCCTGGCGCCCGAGAACGCCGCCCACCCAGCGATCGCGAAGAAGAGGAAGGTCAGCGGGTCGGCCGTTTCCTTCCACGCGTCCTGGACGACACCGAAGTGCTGGAAGAACACCTCGGAGAAGCTCATGTCGAGCTGGTCGGCGCCGATCATCGCCTCGCCGACCAGCTGGCCGAGGTAGACGGAGCCGAGCGCGAGGACGGTGCTGACGACGGCGAGCAGCGGGTTGCGGCCGCCGAGCCTGCCGGCCGCGAGGCCTATGACGAAGCCGACGCCGACGGCCGCCCAGCCGATCTCGTGCTTGGTGAGGCCGATGACCATGCCGTAGAGGGCGGCGGCGGCCACGGCAGCGGCGGCGGCACCGATCACGCCGAGGGCGACATTGCCCCGGGGCGGCGCGGGCGGCGCCGGAGGCGGGGGTACGGCGCCGGGCTGGGCGGCGTACGGCGCGGGAGCCTGCTGCTGGGCGAACGGGTTGCCGTCGGCCGGCTGCGACTGGAGCTGCGGCGCTGACTGGGGCTGCGGCGCTGACTGGAGCTGCGGCGCTGACTGGGGCTGCGACGGCGACTGGGGCTGTGGCGGTGGCGGTGGTGACTGGCTCATGACAGAAGATCCCCCCTGGTGGATCACCGCGCGAACAGCGAGGTGAAGAGATGTGCGCACACCTGTGCGACGAGTGGGGGGAGACTAACAGGAGCCTGTGACAACGCTCCTGACGATTTCGCCGCGGCCGCGGAGCAGGTCTCAGAGCCGGTGTGCCGCCCCCGTCGGTGTCGCCCCGCGGGTGTCGAGCAGCAGCTGTGCCTTCACCGACAGGCCTTGCAGGTCGTAAGTCCGGTGCTGCTGGACCAGGATCGTCAGATCGGCGTCGGCGGCCGCCTCGTAGAGGGAGTCCGCGCGCGGCACCGGGCGGTCCAGGACGTTCCAGGACGCGATGTGCGGGTCGTGGTAGCTCACCGAGGCACCCAGTTCCATCAGCCGGATCGCGATCTCGCGGGCGGGCGTGGCCTGCTGGTCGGCGAGGTCGGCCTTGTAGGTGACGCCGAGCAGCAGCACGCGCGCGCCGCGGGCCGACTTGCCGTGCTCGTTGAGCAGGGCGGCGGCGCGCTGGACGACGTATCCCGGCATCCGGTTGTTGACCTGCTGGGCCAGTTCCACCATGCGCAGGCCGCGGCCGGCGGCGCCGGACAGGTCCTGGGCGACCCCGTGGCCGCCGATGCCGGGGCCGGGGCGGAAGGCCTGGAAACCGAACGGCTTGGTCTCCGCGCAGCGGATGACGTCCCACAGGTCGACGCCCAGGTCGTGGCAGAGGACGGCCATCTCGTTGACGAGGGCGATGTTGACGTGCCGGAAGTTGGTCTCCAGGAGCTGCACGGTCTCGGCTTCGCGCGGGCCACGCGCGCGTACCACCTTGTCGGTGAGCCGGCTGTAGAACGCGGCCGCGGACTCCGTGCACGCCGGCGTGAGACCGCCGATGACCTTGGGGGTGTTGGCCGGGGTGAAGTCGCGGCTGCCGGGATCCACCCGGCTGGGCGAGTAGGCGAGATGGAAGTCGCGCCCCGCGCGCAGGCCCGAGCCCTTCTCCAGCAGGGGCCGCAGGAAGTCCTCCGTCGTCCCCGGGTGGACCGGCGACTCCAGGATCACCGTGGTGTGCGGGCGCAGCCGCTCGGCCAGGGTGCGGGCCGCGGCCTCCACCCGGCTCAGGTCGGGTCCACCGTCGGCGCCGCGCGGGGTCGGCGCGCAGATCACGGCCGTCCGCACCCGCCCCAGTTCGGCCGGGTCCTTGGCCACCCGGAAGCCCCCCGAGAGCATCCGGCGCAGCTCGGCGGGGCTGAGCGAGCCCGCCTCGGGACCGGTGGCGTACCCGATCGTCGGGATGCCGGCGGCCACGGCGGCCTGGGCGAGGGGCAGGCCGAAGGGACCGAGTCCCATGACGGCGAGGTCTGCGGGCATGGCGTGGGCCGTCCTTCCCAGTAACCGAAGCGGGACAGGTGCGCAAGCCCTGTGGACAGGATGAGCGAAGCGCAATGTCAGACTAGGAGTAAATATGAACGTTATGTGGGATTGTGTACGTGTGTCTTCCGGGGGTTCGGTGAGCGTTGTCCACAGGCTGGGGGCGCGTGGTGGCTGAAGTCGGCCAACGCGGTCAGACTTTGGGCATGGGCCCCGCCTGCCGGGTGTGGCCGATGCGACCGACGACCGACGACGAGCCATGACCCATGGCGGCAGAGCGGGAGGCAGCGGTGAGGACAGCGACACTGGGGCCCAAGCAGCGGGCGGAGTCCTTGGCGGCCATGGCCGAGCGCGAGCTGGACGTGCTGGTCGTGGGCGGCGGAGTGGTCGGCACGGGGACCGCGCTGGACGCGGCCACCCGGGGCCTGAACACCGGCATCGTCGAGGCTCGTGACTGGGCTTCCGGCACCTCCAGCAGGTCCAGCAAGCTGATCCACGGCGGCCTGCGCTATCTGGAGATGCTCGACTTCGCCCTGGTCCGCGAAGCCCTCAAGGAGCGCGGCCTGCTCCTGGAGCGGCTCGCCCCGCACCTGGTCAAGCCGGTGCCGTTCCTCTACCCGCTCCAGCACCAGGGCTGGGAGCGCCTGTACGCGGGCTCGGGCGTCGCGCTCTACGACGCGATGTCGATGGCCCGCGGGCACGGCCGGGGCCTGCCCGCCCACCGCCACCTGAGCCGCCGTCACGCCCTGCGCGTGGCGCCCGCCCTGCGCAAGGACGCCCTGGTCGGCGCGATCCAGTACTACGACGCCCAGATGGACGACGCCCGCTATGTGGCCACCCTGGTGCGCACGGCGGTGTCCTACGGTGCGAAGGCGGCCAACCGCGCGCGCGTGACCGGGTTTCTGCGCGAGGGCGAGCGGGTCGTCGGGGCCCGGGTGCAGGACGTGGAGGGCGGCGGGGAGTACGAGATCCACGCCCAGCAGGTCGTCAACGCGACCGGTGTGTGGACCGACGACACCCAGGCGATGGTCGGTGAGCGCGGCCAGTTCCACGTCCGTGCCTCCAAGGGCATCCACCTGGTCGTCCCCAAGGACCGCATCCACTCCACGACCGGCCTGATCCTGCGCACCGAGAAGTCGGTCCTGTTCGTCATCCCCTGGGGCCGGCACTGGATCGTCGGGACGACCGACACCGACTGGGACCTCGACAAGGCCCACCCGGCCGCCTCCAGCGCCGACATCGACTACCTGCTGAACCACGTCAACTCGGTGCTCGCGGTGCCGCTCTCGCGCGACGACGTCCAGGGCGTGTACGCGGGACTGCGCCCGCTGCTGGCCGGCGAGTCCGACGCCACCAGCAAGCTGTCGCGCGAGCACACGGTCGCGCATCCGGTGCCGGGGCTGGTGGTCGTCGCGGGCGGCAAGTACACGACGTACCGGGTGATGGCCAAGGACGCCGTCGACGAGGCGGTGCACGGGCTCGACATGCGGGTCGCGGAGTGTGTCACCGAGGACATCCCGCTGATCGGCGCGGAGGGCTACCGGGCGATGTGGAACGCGCGGGCCCGGATCGCCGCCCGCACCGGCATCCACGTCGTCCGGGTCGAGCACCTCCTCAACCGGTACGGCTCGATGGCCGAGGAGGTCCTCGACCTCATCGCCGCCGACCCCGCCCTGGGCGAGCCGCTCTCGGCCGCCGACGACTATCTGCGCGCCGAGATCGTCTACGCCGCCTCCCACGAAGGCGCCCGCCATCTCGACGACGTCCTGACCCGCCGCACCCGCATCTCCATCGAGACCTTCGACCGCGGCACCCGCAGCGCCCGCGAAGCCGCCGAGCTGATGGCGCCGGTCCTCGGCTGGGACAAGGACCAGATCGAGCGGGAGGTCGAGCACTACGAGAAGCGGGTGGAGGCGGAACGGGAGTCCCAACTCCAGCCGGACGACCAGACGGCAGACGCGGCCCGCCTGGGAGCCCCGGACATCGTGCCGCTGTAGGCCTCCGTCTGCGGTCCGGCGGGCCTCCCGTCCGGCGGCTTCGTGTCTGGTGGGGTCGGCCGGGCTTCGCGTCCGGTGGGGCCTGCCGTCCGGTGGATTCAGGAACCTCGGCCGTTCTACCTACTGCGAGGGCAGAACTCGGCCGTGAGCAGGGCGGGTTCGAGGGCCGGGTCCGCAACCGTCGTCGTGTTCACGCGGAACGTAAGGACATGCCGGCCGTCGACCGAGGCAGCACTCCGCACATAGCTGCCCGCGATCCGGCCTTTGTGCCCCCACACCGTGGTCCCGCACGACAGCTTCACCGGAAAGATCCCCAGGCCGTACGCCCCATGTGCGGCACGGGTGCTGAGCATCTCGCGCAGCCGGCGCGAGGGCAGCAGCTCGCCGCCCAGCAGCGCCGCGTAGAAGCGGTCCAGGTCGTCGAGCGTGGTCAGCAGCTCACCCGCGGCGCCGGCCACGCGCGGGTCGAGCTCGGTGACGTCGGAGCCGTCGGCCGCGTAGGCACGGCCGTGCGGCGCGGGCAGCGAGGCACGGGCACCCGGGAAGGACGTGCCCGTCAGGCGGAGGGGAGTGATGATGCGGCGCCGCGCCTCGGTGGCGTACGAGTGACCGGTGACCCGGCGGACGACCATGCCGAGGACGACGTAGTCGGTGCTGGAGTACGAGTAGCGGCCGAGGCCGGTCGAGGGGAGGGTGAGCGAGATGCGTACGGCCTGAAGCGAGGTCAGGGGGACGGCCCCTCGGGTGACCTTGGTGAAGTCGGCGAGCCCGCTGGTGTGGCTGAGCAGGGCGCGCAGGGTGATCCGTCGCCCGTCGGTGTCCCGTCCGCGCAGCAGCCCCGGCAGATGACGCTCCACGGGATCGGACAGGGACAGCCGGTGTTCCGCGGCCAGTTGCAGGACGACGGTGGCGATGAAGGTCTTGGTGATGCTGCCGGCGCGGAAGTGGTCGGCGCGGGCGATGCCCGGGCCGGCGGCCGCATAGCGGACGTCGTCGCCGTCGTGGTCCAGGAGCGCCGCGGCGGGCGCCCGGCCTTTGGCGACGAACTGTGACAGGAGCGGGTCCGTGGCCTGCGCAGGGGACGCGGAACCGGTCGCCGCGGGTGCCAGCAGCAGGGCAAGAGAGACTGGTATGGCCACCAGTGTCCGAAGCGTAGGCATCCGGATTCCTCCCTTGTCGCGGCCCATCATCCCGGCTTGCGTGACGCCATCGTCACCGGGGGTTCCGGTCGGCCGGCCCCGATGTGCGGTCAGGGGCACCCTGGGCGTTGGGCACTTGTCGGGTGAGGGACAATGAAGGCTCTGTCAGGGCGGGTTGCATGAGGGGACGCATGTCGGAGGCGGAGCGGGCGGGTACTTCTCGTCAGGAGACTCGTCAGGACAACAGTGAGCGTCTTCTCGCCGGGCGGTACCGGCTGGGACGAGTGCTTGGCCGCGGCGGCATGGGCACGGTGTGGCGCGCCGAGGACGAGACCCTCGGTCGGACGGTGGCCGTCAAGGAGCTGCGGTTCCCGTCGAACATCGACGAGGAGGAGAAGCGGCGCCTGATCACGCGCACCCTGCGCGAGGCCAAGGCGATCGCCCGGATCCGCAACAACAGTGCGGTGACGGTCTTCGACGTGGTCGAGGAGGACGACCGGCCCTGGATCGTGATGGAGCTGGTCGAGGGCAAATCGCTGGCCGAGGTCATCCGGGAGGACGGCCTGCTCAAGCCCCGGCGCGCGGCCGAGGTCGGGCTCGCGATCCTGGACGTGCTGCGGTCGGCGCACCGTGAGGGCATCCTGCACCGGGACGTGAAGCCGTCCAACGTGCTGATCGCCGAGGGCGACGGCCGGGTCGTGCTCACCGACTTCGGTATCGCCCAGGTCGAGGGCGACCCGTCGATCACCTCCACCGGCATGCTCGTCGGCGCCCCCTCCTACATCTCCCCGGAGCGGGCCCGCGGTCACAAGCCCGGCCCGGCGGCCGACCTGTGGTCGCTCGGCGGCCTGCTGTACGCGGCGGTCGAGGGCGCCCCGCCGTACGACAAGGGGTCGGCGATCGCCACGCTGACCGCGGTGATGACCGAACAGCTGGAGGAGCCCAAGAACGCGGGGCCGCTCAGGGACGTCATCTACGGTCTGCTCACCAAGGACCCGGCCCAGCGGCTGGACGACGCCGGCGCGCGGGCGATGCTCAACGCGGTGATCAACGCGCCCGAGGAACTGCCCGTCGATGCCACGCGGGTCGTGCCGCTGCCCCCGCAGCCGGACGCGCCGCAGGAGGAGAAGGGCACCACGCCCAGGCGGGGCGAGGAGGCAGGGGAGAAGCTGCGCGGGGCGCTGCGGTCGGTGCGGAAGGCCGCGGGAGCGGCGAGTGCCGCGTCCGCGACCCGGTCGAAGAGCGCCGCTGCCGAGGCGGGCGCCGCCAAGGCCGGCCCGGTCGCGACCGGCTCGGGCTCGGTTTCCGGCTCGGCGGACGGTGCACGTCCCGCTGCCGGTCCCCTCGCCGGTGCCGCTGCCGGCGGGGCCGGTGCGGGCAGCGGATCGGCGGGGGCCAAGCCCGCCGCCGGCAAGGCGAGTTCCGGGTGGCCCGTGGTGCCGCCGCCGGATCTGGACCTGGCGCCCCGGACCGTGCCCCGGGCCCCGCTCACGGACGTGGTGCCGAAGCGGACCCTGGTGATCATCGCCGTGGTGGTGGTGCTCGCGGTGCTCGGTACCGTGCTCGCCCTCACGCTGGGCGGCGGCGACGGGGACGACAAGGGGAGTGGCAAGAGCGGCGGCGGTTCCAAGGCGGTGGCCACCTCGGGCGCGAGCGCGAGAGCGAGCGCGAGTTCCGGTTCGGGGTCCGGCGGTGGGTCCTCCACCAAGGAGGACCCGAGCGGCGGTACACAGGCGGACGGCGGCTCCGCGGCGTCCGCGACCTCCGGAAACTCCGGGGACACCGACGCATCGGACGACGACGGTTCCTCGGCGTCGAACTCCAGTGGCAGTAAGGGTGACAGCGCCTCGGCGGTCAAGACGTACAACGGCGGTCAGGGGTACTCGATCGGGCTGCCCAAAGGCTGGAAGTTCCAGACCGGCAGCTCCGCCGGGGACCGGTTCACCGGGCCCGAAGGGCAGAAGCTGCTGATCGCCTGGACGAGCACGCCCAAGGACGACCCGGTGGCGGACTGGAAGAACCAGGAGCGTTACATGGTGCGCTCCCAGTACCACAAGATCCGCATAGCGGCGGTGAGCTACCGCGGCTGGAACACGGCTGACTGGGAGTTCACCTACGTCGACGGCGGCACCGAGTACCGGACCGTCGACCGTGGCTTCGTCGTCAGCCCGAAACAGGGGTACGCGCTGATGTACACCGCGAAGGCCGCCGACTGGAGCAGTGAGCTGCGCGAGGACACCTGGAAGACGCTGACGGCGAGCTTCGAGCCGAAGTGACAAATTCGCATCCCCACAATGCGAATTGCCTCCGGCACGTATCGTGAGTGGTTGCGGACCGTACGCATCCAGGTAGGTATGCAGAACGGGCCGCGAAACGAGCGGATTTGACCACCGGGCGGCCGGGGGAGGCAACGTGGACGACTACGCGGGTCGGGTGCTCGCCGACCGCTACCGCCTGCCCCTGCCCCCCTCCGACGAGTACGAACACACCGAGACCCGGGCTTTCGACACCTACAGCGGGCAGGAAGTGTACGTCCGGCAGGTGCCGTTGCCGGAGGTCGTCGAGGCGGAGGTGCTCGACGCGGAGGGGCTGCCCGACGGTTTCACGGCCCGTGACCGTGGCGCGCGTCGGCCACCGGCCGCCCGCACGGCGACACGCCGACCGAGCGATCCCGCGGTGCGTCGCGCCGTGGAGGCCGCGCAGGCCGCCGCCCGGATCCCCGACCATCCCCGGCTCGACCAGGTCTTCGACGTGTTCGCCGAGGGCGGTTCGCTCTGGATCGTCAGCGAGTTCGTGGCCGCGCGGTCGTTGGCGACGATGCTCGCCGAGCGGCCGCTGACGCCGTACCGGGCGGCCGAGGTCGCCTCGGACGTGCTGATGGCGCTCCGGGTGCTGCACGCGCATGGCTGGGTGCACCGCAACATCACCGCCCGCACGGTCCTCGTCTGCGACGACGGCCGCGTGATGCTGACCGGCCTCGCGGTCGGGGCGGCGGAAGAGGCGCTCTGCGGGTACGACCCGGTGCCGGTGCCGGAGGGAGAGGGCGGCGCGGAGGCCGACGGCCGTCGGCGTGTCGGGGAGGCGGAAGGTTCCGCCACATCCGGCGGTCCGGCCGGTCCCGGAGGCTCGGGGGCCCTCGCTGTCAGGGGCATCGGGAGCATCGGTGGTGCGTCGGGTGGTACGACCGGCGCGCGGACGGCGCCCGGTGCGGCGGAGGTGGATCCCGAGGCCGCCCGGCGCGCCGCCATCCAGGCCCGGGCCGCCGGCGGGTTGCCGGGGGCCGGGCCCGACGAGGGCTCGGGCGGTGCCGGTACGGGTGCGGTGGAGCGGCGGGCGTTGGAGACCGGTGGGGACATCCGGGCCGCGCGGGCCGGGGCGATCGCCGCGTACCGGGCGGGGGCCAGGGCCGCGGCCCGGGTCCAGGAGGCCGAGCAGAACGGCCGGGCCGCGCTCCCCGGCGCCCGGCCACCGTCCGACGGCGACACCACACCCCCCGCCCCGCAGTCGCCGTACGGGCCGGGGCAGGCCAACGGTGCCGCGCAGTCGCCCTACGGGCAGGGGCAGGCCAACGGTGCCGCGCAGTCGCCGTATGCCAATGGGGCGGCCCAGTCGCCGTATGCCCCGGGACACGCCAACGGGGCGGCCCAACAGCCGTCGTACGCCGATGGGCAGGCGCAGGCGCAGGCGCAGGCGCAGGTGGAGGCGCCCGGCGGCGGGCAGCGGGCCGTCGGCAGTGTGCCGCCCGGACAGATCGCCGACCCTTACGGGGTGAGCGGTGCGCCCTCGCCCTGGCACGGTGCCGTGCCCCGCCCCGGCACGCCTCCCGCGGAGCGCACCGCGCTCCCGGCCGTCGGCCCCGGTACCGACCTCCCGCGGCCGGTCGTGCCCGCGCAGGCCCCCCGTTGGGGCGAGCCGGGTGCCGTCGTGACCGGGCGGCGCGGGCCCGCCACCGCGCTGGCCGCCGAGCGGGCCCGGCAGGTGCGGATGACTGTGGTCGGTCCGGTGACCGAGCGCTGGGCGCCGGAGCAGGCCGGCCCCGTGCACGAGAACTGGCAGCTGGCGGCACCCATCGGCCCGGCCACCGACCTGTGGGCGCTGGGCGCGCTGCTGTTCCGGGCCGTGCAGGGACACGCGCCGTATCCGGAGGAGTCCACGGCCGAGCTGGTGCAGCTGGTGTGCTCGGAGCCGCCCGCCTTCGCGGAGGAGTGCGGGTCGCTGAGGCCGGTCGTGGAGTCGTTGCTGCGTCAGGACCCCACCGAGCGGCTGGACTTCGAGGAGCTGCGCGGCTGGCTGCGTTCGCTGGTGCGGTCCGCGCCCGAGCCGGACGCCGGCGCGCATGTGGTCGCCGCCCCGCCCGCCGCCGACCCGGCTCGGCTGCCGATCGTCCGCCGGCGCGGGCAGCTGGTGCGCTGGCGCCGGGCCGGGCTGCCGGCGACCAGCCCGCACGGCCGGCACAAGCGGGCCCGGCAGGAGGCCGCCAAGTCCCCGCGCAGACTGGGCCGTACGCTGCTTCTGCTGGTGCTGCTCCTGCTGGCCGCCGTGGTCGCGTACGCCATGCTCTTCCTGCCCAAGAAGGACAGCGCGGACAACGGCGGGGCGACGAACGGCGACCGGACGGGCGCGGCCGGCGAGACCGGTCCCGCAGCGAGTCCGAGCCCGACCCCCACGCCGACACCGTCGCAGACGGCGGCCCCGTCCACCGAGACGCAGACCACCGCGGGTTCGACGGGCGGCGGGACGGCCGCCGACGGCTTCACCCTGCGCAACGACCCGGACGGCTTCCAGGTCGCCGTCGCCAAGGGCTGGAGCCGTTCGCCGCGCAACGGCAGCGGCCAGGTGATCTACTCGCACGGGAAGTTCGAGCTGATCGTCGTGGCCGGCCGGGACAGCGCGGCGACCTACGGCAACGACCCGATGACGTACCAGCGCGACAAGGAGCGGGAGTTGCAGCCGTACCGGGACTCCAGCTGGGCCACGGCGGGCGGGCTGCGGACCATCACGGTGGGCCAGAAGGTGTCCGCCGAGGGGCAGTTCACCTGGACGGACAGTCAGCAGGGCGACCTGTTCGTACGGAACACGGTCTTCCTGATCAACGGTCGGTACCACATCGTCCAGGTCCGCGGCCCGGAGTCGGAACGGGACGAGGTCACACGGCTGTACGACCAGGCGTCGTCGACGTACAAGTACACGGGCTGAGCTCCAACGCCGGTGCGAGCCGTATGGTTCCCGTTCCGGCGGGCGGATTCTGTTCACTTTCCGTGCCGAAAGCGAAAACCGTCACAGTGCTGTCTCCGTGGGACCCCAGCGGTTCCATGACCGAAGGCCGGTCCTTAGTCTGGCCCTGACAAGACCATTGCGGGGCAACGTGAATCAGATGCAGGGCCTGCTCATCGCGGGCCGCTACCGGCTGGCCGACATCATCGGCAGCGGCGGCATGGGCCGGGTGTGGCGCGCCCACGACGAAGTGCTGCACCGGGCGGTCGCCATCAAGGAGTTGACGGCCGCGCTCTACGTCTCCGAGGGTGACCAGGCCATCCTGCTCGCCCGCACCCGGGCGGAGGCCCGGGCCGCGGCGCGCATCAACCACTCCGCCGTCGTCACCGTCCACGACGTCCTGGAACACGACGGCCGTCCGTGGATCGTCATGGAGCTGGTCGAGGGCCACTCGCTGGCCGACGAGGTCAAGGAGCGCGGGCGCGTCGAGCCGCGGGAGGCCGCGCGGATCGGGCTGTGGGTGCTGCGCGCGCTGCGCGCCGCGCACAGCGCCGGCGTGCTGCACCGGGACGTCAAGCCGGGCAACGTCCTGATCGGCCGGGACGGCCGGGTCCTCCTCACCGACTTCGGCATCGCGCAGATCGAGGGCGACACCACGATCACCCGTACCGGGGAAGTCGTCGGATCCGTCGACTACCTCGCGCCGGAGCGCGTGCGCGGGCACGATCCGGGGCCCTCCTCCGACCTGTGGGCGCTGGGCGCGACGCTGTACACCGCGGTGGAGGGGCGCTCGCCGTTCCGCCGCACCTCGCCGCTGACCACCATGCAGGCCGTCGTCGAGGACGAGGCCGCCGAGCTGAGCAACGCGGGCCCGCTGGAGCCGGTCATCACCGCGCTGCTGCGCAAGGAACCGTCGCAGCGGCCGAATCCCGAAGAGGTCGAGCAGATGCTCGCCGAGGCGGCGGAGGGACGGCGGCCGAGCGGGGCGCAGGCGTACGTACCGACGCGGTCGCAGGTCACCGGGGGGCCACGGCCGGACCCCGTGACACCGCACGCGGGCTCGTTCGACAGCTCGCGGGACTCGGCATCGTACGGCAGCCCGTACGGCGGCTCGCAGGGCGGTTCCTACGGCGGCTCGTACGAGGGACGGAGCCCCTCGGGCGGCTCCATGGACGCGGCGACGACCATCGGCCCGCCGTCCGCCTCCGGAGACGCCCAGCCCAGGCGGCGCCGGCTGCGTACGCTCGCGCTCGTCGTCGCCATGGCCGCGCTGCTCGGCGGTGGCGCGGCGGTCGCCCTGCAGAAGTGGGACTTCGGGCAGCAGGACGGCTCCGGCAGCGTGGCCGCGCCTGCCACGTCCGCTTCCTCCTCCGGCGGTCCGACCTCGGCGCCGGAGGGCGCGGTCCCCACCGACTGGAAGTCCGTGGAGGACCCGCTGGGCTTCAAGCTCTCCCTGCCCAAGGGCTGGAAGCGGAGCGTCTACGGCATCGACGGCGACCTCAAGCAGATCGACTACACGCCCGACAACGGCCGGCACTTCCTCCGCATCGCCATCGACAGCTCACCCGACTTCTCCGACGCGCTCGCGCACCAGCTCGACCTGGAGCAGCAGTTGCAGCGGCTGGTCGACTACCAACGCGTGACCATGGAGAAGAACCTGTACCGGGACCGGGACGGGTCGGTGTGGGAGTACACCTGGACCGCGCTGAAGAAGGACGGGGCGAACGCCGCCGGGCCGCGGCGCGCGATCGAGGAGACGTACTACTCGCGGGCGGGCGTCGAGTACGCGATCTACATGTCGTCGCCGGCGAAGGACTGGCCGACCGCGAGCAAACAGTTCAAGTGGGTGCTGCAGAGCTGGGATCCGGGAGCGTCCGGCTGACGCCGCGCGCTCCCGTGCGCCGCCCCGGGCGCGTTTGTTGGCCGGTCACCGTCCGGAACGCAGGCGTCCGGTGCGGCATCATGGGGCCATGGGGACCGACGGGGAAGTCGTCCGGCTGATCGCGGGGCGTTACCGCCTGGAAACGCGGCTCGGGCGGGGCGGGATGGGTGTCGTATGGCGCGCGACCGATCAGTTACTCGGTCGGCAGGTCGCCGTGAAGGAACTCACCGTCGACGACTCGCTCCCGGACGACGACGCCCGGCTGCGCCGCGACCGCACCCTGCGTGAGGCGCAGGCCGTCGCACAGCTGCACCACCCGCACATCATCGTGGTGCACGACGTGGTGGAGGAGGGCGAACGGCCCTACATCGTCATGGAGTTGATCGTCGGTGGTTCACTCGCCGACCGGATCTCGCGGAGCGGTCCGGTGGACGTCGGGGAGGCCGCGCGGATCGGGATCGCCCTGCTGAGCGCGTTGCGGACGGCGCACACAGCCGGCGTGCTGCACCGGGACATCAAGCCGGCGAACGTGCTCGTCGAGGCGGCCACCGGGCGTGTCGTCCTCACCGACTTCGGGATCGCCCAGGTCGCGGGCGCCACCACGCTCACCGAGACCGGCTCCTTCGTCGGCTCGCCCGAGTACACCGCGCCCGAGCGGATGTCCGGCTCCCGCTCCGGTCCCGCCTCCGACCTGTGGTCGCTGGGCGCGCTGCTGTGCACGGCGCTCAGCGGCGAGTCGCCGTTCCGGCGCGACTCGCTCGGCGGCATCCTGCATGCCGTGGTCTCCGACGAGATCCGGCCACCGGCCCAGGCGGAGCGGCTGCTGCCGGTCGTACGAGGGCTGCTGGAGCGGGATCCCGAACGGCGGCTGGGCGCGGCGGAGGCCGAGCGGATGCTGCGCGGCTTCCTGGAGACGGGAGCCATGGCGGTCGCGAGTGCGACAGAGAGCGCCGGCGCCTCCGCGTACACACCGACCCAGCGGGACGTGCCCTGGCCACCGGCCCCGGCACCGGCCGGGCCGCCCCGGTACTCGCCCCGCGGGGTGCTGGTCGCCGCGCTGCTGGTCGCGGCGATGGCCGGGGCCGGCGTGTCGGCGGCCGCGCTGCTGTTCAACGGCGGCGGAGGCGGCGGTGCCCCGGGCCCCGGAGGTACGGCGACCGTCTCCGCCTCGCACACGGCGCCCCCCTCGACACCGCCGCCGTCCTCGCCCTCCCCGTCGCGCTCCTCGCCCCCGGCCACCGACTCCCGCACCGCGCCCTCCGGTTACCGTCTCGCGCGGGACCCGGGCGGCTTCTCCCTCGCCGTACCGGAGGACTTCACCCGCGACCCGCAGGGCCAGCGCGTCTTCTACCTGTCGCCGGGGCAGGCCTTCCGGCTCGGCATCAAGGTCTCCGAGCCGCAGACCGGTGGACCGGGGACGGCGATGCGGCGGGCGGCGGCCGAAGGGCCGAGCACGAACCCCGGCTACCACGACGGCCGGGTCACCGACACCACCCACTCCGGACACCCCGCCGCCTTCTGGGAGTTCACCTGGAAGGGCTTCAGCGCGGCGGAGGGCCCCCGGCACACCTATGACCTGTGCTGGGAGGAGGGCGGCCGGATGTACGACGTGTGGGTGTCGGCACCGGTCGGGAAGGTACGGGAGGCGCGGGAGTACTTCGATGTCGCGGTGGACACGTTCGTGGCGGGCTGAGATGGCAAATGCGTTGCGTGGGACAGGAGTTGTGGTCATCCTCCTCTTGGTCCGGTGTTGACCCGGGCTTGTGACGAACCTGGGGAGAGGTCTTGACGATGACAACCGTGGGGCGGGGCGTCGCGGTGTCGTGTGCGTTCGCCGTGCTGGCGGTGGCCGCTGCGGTCCCGGTCGCGGCGGCGGCGTCGGCCGAGGACGGTGAGGTGCCGGCGGCGCCGGTCGTCTCGTCGGCCGAGTACCCGGACGACGGCGACTGGCACGACGGTGTCGGCGAGTACGGCACGTTCACGATCGACTCGGCCTCCGACGACGTCGTCTCGTACCGCTACCGCTGGCTCGGCGGCGCCACACACACCCTCGCGCCGGACGCGCCCGGCGGTCCGGTCGCCTTCCGCTGGCTGGCGGACGACGACACGGCCACCTATCTGCAGGCGCAGGCCGTCGACGGCACCGGCAAGGTCAGCGCGCAGACCACGTACTACGTGAAGGTCTCGCAGGGCCGCACGGCCGTCACCCACTGGGACCCGCAACACCCCTCGGGGGCCACGCCCGGCACCGGCGTCACCCTCGACGCGTCCGGCCCGTCCGGGACGAGCGTGACCTCCGCCGCCGCGCTGGACGGCACGGACGGGGGATACCTGAGCCTCGACTCGGCCGTGGACACGGCGGGCACCTTCGCCGTCGACGCCTGGGTACGGCCCGACACCCTCGACGGTTCCGGGACCGCGGTCAGCCGTCGCTCCGGCTTCACGCTGGGCACCGCGACCGACCCGGCGACCGGCGCTCCCGTCTGGTCCTTCACCCTCCCCACCCGGGACGGCGGCACCGCACGCGTCACCGGCGGGGCCCCCGAGCGGGGCGAGTGGGCCCACCTCGCCGGGGTGTACGACACCGAGACCGGGACCGTGCGGCTGTATGTCGACGGGAGCCCGACCGGCACGATGGAGGGCGTCACGGCGGCCGGCGGCGAGGGAGCGCTGCGGCTCGGCGCCGACGGCACCGGCGGCCACTGGCACGGGCTGCTCACCGACGTGAACGTCTGGGACCGCGTCTTCGTGGCGAACGAGGCCGACGAGGCGGCCGCACGCTCGGCACAGCGGATCGGTTACTGGGACCTGGACACCGCCACCGACGGCAGCAGCCCGGCCTTCGCCGGCGGCGAGCCGCTCACCCTCGCCGGGGACGCCGCCATCAACACCGGCAGCGACGACTGCGCCACCAACCCCGACTGCGCCCCGGCCACCTACCCCCTGTGGGGAACCGGCGACCTCCTCCTCGACGGTGACGGCGACTACGCGAGCACCCCGACCGCGGTCACCCCGACCGACGCCGGCTTCTCCGTCACCGCGCACACCCGCATCGACACCGGCACCGCCGGCCACGACATGACCGTGCTGTCGCAGCCCGGTGCCCACACCGACCTGTTCACCCTGCGCTATGTCGCGGCCTCCCAGACCTGGGAGGCCGTGGTGGCCCACGAGGACCGGGCCGGCGCGCCCACCACGACGGTCAGCGCGCCCGCCGACTGGGCCGCGTCGAGCGACGAGTACCTCGCGGTGGTGTACGACGAGAAGGCCGACCAACTCCGCCTCTACGTCGCCTCCGACTACCCCGCCGCCACGGCGGACGTCGCCGGTGAGAACACCTGGACGCCGACCGGTCCACTCCAGGTCGGCCGCACCCGCACGCCCGACGGCGGTGCCGACTACCTGGCCGGCGCGATCGACGAGGTGCACACCTACGCGGGCGTCCTGACCCGGACCCAGATCGCCCAACTCGCCATGGGAGGCGTCGACATCTGAGGGCCACCGGCCCCTTCCGGGCCCCTTCCACAGGAAGGGGCCCGTGCTCCGCGGTCCGCTGACCGTGCCGCTTCGACAAGGGCATGGTGCGCAAGGTACTCATGTGGCATGAGTGAAGACGGCGAACAGCCGGTCGGGGAACGTCTGATCGGCGGGCGCTATCGGCTCGTCGAGCGCATCGGCTCCGGGCCGACCGGCACCGTGTGGCGCGCCCGCGACGAGCAGGACGGGCGGCAGGTCGCCGTCAAGGAGCCGCGCCTGACCGGCGAGCCGGACGACGAGGAGTGGCAGCGCGCCGCACACCGCCTGCTGCACGAGGCCCGGGCCGCCGCCCGCGTCGACCATCCGGCCGCCGTCGCCATCCTCGACGTACTCCAGGAGGGCGAACTTCCGTGGGTCGTCATGGAGTTGGTGGAAGGCCCGTCTCTCCAGGAAGCGCTCGCCGCGCACGGCCCCCTGGCGCCCGCCGAGGCCGCCCGGATCGGGCTCGCGGTGCTCGGCGCCCTGCACGCCGCCCACTGCGTCGGCATCGTGCACCGTGACCTCAAGCCGTCCAACGTTCTCCTGGAGGCCGGGGGCGAGCGGGTCGTACTGACCGACTTCGGCATCGGCGCGGGGCAGCAGGGGCAGCAGGGACACACCGCCTCCCACGGCTCCGACGGTTTCGTCGCGCCCGAGTGTGCCGCGGGGCGGGGCGCCGGTCCCGCCTCCGACCTGTGGTCCCTGGGCGCGCTGCTGCGGGCGGCCACCGCGCAGGACGCAGGTCCCCTCGGCCCGCTTCTGGAGAGGCTCCTCGCCCCCGACCCGGAGGCCCGACCGACCGCCCCGGAGGCCGCCGGGATCCTCGCCGAGGCCGCGGGGACGGCCCTGCCGAAGTGGGTCACGGAACCCCCGGCACCGGCACCGTCGCCACCCCCGGCCGCACCGCCCGCGACGGCCCCCGAACCCCGCCGCCTCACCCCCTTCGCCGCCCTCGGCCTCCTTCTCGCCAAAAAACCGGAACGCGGCTGACCGGCGCTGATCGTCCCCGTCCGACACCCTGATCAGCACATTCACCGCCAGTGATCACTGGCACTATGTGTGCACTCGGTGAATCCGGGTTACCCACGGGTACCCAAAGGCCCCGCTCCCGAATACCCTGCGGCTCATGACGGACTCGCAGGCCCCGGCCCAGGCACCGGCCACCACCGGCACGAACCCGCTCGCCCCCGCCCCCGCAGGGGCCCGAACCGCCGCCGACGTGGTCACGCCCGAGCTGGTCGCCCAGCTCACCAAGGGCGTCGTCGGATCCGGTCGTACGGCCAACCACACGCCCTTCACCGGCGAGAAGCTGGCCGACCTGCCCGAGTCCACCCCCGAGGACGTGGCGAAGGCCTTCGACGCGGCCCGCGCCGCGCAGGCCGTGTGGGCGAAGGTGCCGGTACGGCAGCGCGCGGCCGTCCTGCTCCGCTTCCACGACCTGGTGCTGGCCCGCCAGGCGGAGGTCCTCGACCTCATCCAGCTGGAGACCGGCAAGGCCCGCCTGCACGCGCACGAGGAGGTGCAGGCCGTCGCCGTCGCCGCCCGCCACTACGGCCGCAAGGCCCCCTCCTACCTGAGGCCGAAGCGGCACGCCGGCGCCATGCCCACCCTCACCAAGGTCACCGAACTGCGCCACCCGCGGGGCGTGGTCGGTCAGATCGCCCCCTGGAACTACCCCCTGGAACTCTCCGTCGGCGACGCGCTGCCCGCCTTCGTCGCGGGCAACGCGGTCGTCATGAAGCCGGACACCGAGACCTGCCTGACCGCCCTGTGGGCCCGCGACATCCTCATCGAGGCCGGGCTGCCCGCCGACGTCTTCCAGGTCGTCCTCGGCGAGGGCCCGGTCGTCGGCCCCGAGGTCGTCAAGCACGCCGACTACGTCTCCTTCACCGGCTCCACCCGCACCGGCCGCGAGGTCGCCCAGGGTGCCGCCGCCCGGCTGGTCGGCGTCTCCCTCGAACTCGGCGGCAAGAACGCCATGCTGGTCCTCGAGGACGCCGACGTCGAGAAGGCGGCCGCCGGCGCGGTCCGCGCCTGCTTCTCCTCGGCGGGCCAGCTCTGCATCTCCATCGAGCGGCTGTACGTCCACGAGTCGATCGCCGACGCCTTCGTCGAGCGGTTCGCCGCCCGCACCAAGGCCATGCGCCTCGGCAGGTCCCTCGCGTACGGCGCGGACATGGGATCCCTGGTCGGGGAGCGCCAGCTGGAGACGGTCACCCGGCATGTGGAGGAGGCCGTGGAGAAGGGCGCGATCCTCGTCGCCGGCGGCACCGCCCGCCCCGACATCGGCCCCTACTTCTACGAGCCGACCATTCTCGACGGCGTCGAGGACGCGATGGCCGTCTGCACGCAGGAGACCTTCGGTCCGGTCGTCTCGATCTACCGCTTCAAGACGGAGGACGAGGCCGTCGAGCACGCCAACGCGACGCCGTACGGCCTGAACTCCTCGGTCTGGACGAAGAACGGCGGCCACGGCCGCGAGGTCGCCGCCCGCCTGCGCACCGGCACGGTCAACGTCAACGAGGGCTATGCCCCCGCCTACGGCAGCGTCCAGTCCCCGATGGGCGGCATGAAGGACTCGGGCCTCGGCCGGCGACACGGCTCGGAGGGCATCCTCAAGTACACGGAGGCCCAGACGGTCGCCCAGCAGCGCCTCCTCCCGATGGCCCCCTCACTGGGCATGGACGACGAGAAGTACGCCCAGTTCATGAGCACCAGCCTCCGGGTGATGAAGGCACTGAGGCTGCGCTGAGGCGCCCTTGAGGGGCGCGGGGAACTGCGCGAGCAACCACGATCCACCCGCACGCGACACTCAACGAGGAGCACCCGTGCCCCAGGACACCTACGACTACGACGTCATAGTCGTCGGCTCAGGATTCGGTGGCTCGGTAACCGCCCTGCGCCTCACCGAGAAGGGTTACCGAGTCGGCGTCCTAGAGGCGGGCCGCCGCTTCACCCGCGAGACGCTCCCCAAGAACTCCTGGGACATCAAGAACTACCTCTGGGCCCCCGCCCTCGGCTGCTACGGCATCCAGCGCATCCACCTCCTCGGCAACGTCATGGTGCTGGCCGGAGCGGGCGTCGGCGGCGGCTCGCTCAACTACGCCAACACCCTCTACGTTCCGCCGAAGGCCTTCTTCGACGACCCCCAGTGGCGTGACATCACGGACTGGCAGGAGGAGCTGAAGCCGTACTACGACCAGGCGCAGCGCATGCTCGGCGTACGGCTCAACCCGACGATGACCCCCTCCGACGTCCACCTGAAGGCGGCGGCGGAGAAACTCGGCGTCGGCGACACCTTCCACCTCGCCCCCGTCGGCGTCTTCTTCGGCGACGGCAAGGACGCCGACGGCGAGGCGAAGGCCGTGCCCGGCGACCAGGTCGCCGACCCCTACTTCGGCGGCGCCGGCCCCGCCCGCAACGCCTGCACCGAGTGCGGCGAGTGCATGACCGGCTGCCGGCACGGCGCGAAGAACACCCTCAACGAGAACTACCTCCACCTCGCCGAGCAGGCGGGCGCGGTCGTGCACCCCATGACCACGGTTGTCTCCGTCACCGACGACTCCCAGGGCGGCTATGCGATCGCGACCCTCCCCACCGACGACAAGAAGGCGAAGGGCCGGATCTTCAAGGCGCGCCGGGTCGTCGTCGCGGCCGGCACCTACGGCACCCAGACCCTGCTGCACCGGATGAAGGCCGGCGGCCAGCTGCCGTACCTCTCCGACCGGCTGGGCGACCTCACCCGTACCAACTCCGAGGCCCTGGTCGGCGCCCAGACCGACGACCGCCGCTACCGCAGGGCACACGGCACCCCGAAGGCCGACTTCACCCGGGGCGTCGCCATCACGTCCTCGATCCACCCGGACGAGAACACGCACATCGAGCCGGTCCGCTACGGCAAGGGCTCCAACGCGATGGGCGGCATGTCCATCCTCCAGGTGCCGTACGCGGAAGGCTCCTCCCGCGTCCTCGGCTGGCTGGCGAACGCGGCCCGCCACCCCCTGCTCGTGCTGCGCTCGCTCTCCAACCGGCGCTGGTCGGAGCGGACCATCATCGGCCTGGTGATGCAGTCGCTGGACAACTCGCTGACGACGTACCTGAAACCGGACGGCGTCGGCAAGGGCCTGCTCACCGCCCGGCAGGGGCACGGCGCCCCCAACCCCAAGCAGATCAAGGCCGCCTCGGAGGCTGCCGGCGTGCTCGCCGCCGAGATCAACGGCTTCGCCGGCAGCAACGTCGGCGAGCTGATGGGCACCCCGCTCACCGCGCACTTCCTCGGCGGCTGCCCGATCGGCGACTCGCGCGAGACCGGGGTCATCGACCCGTACCACCGGCTCTACGGCCACCCGGGCATCTCGGTGGTGGACGGCGCCGCCGTCTCCGCGAACCTGGGCGTGAACCCGTCGCTCACCATCACCGCGCAGGCCGAGCGTGCGATGTCGTACTGGCCCAACAAGGGCGAGACGGACCCGCGGCCACGGCAGGGCGAGGCGTACGAGCGTCTCCGGCCGGTCGAGCCGCACGGCCCCGCGGTCCCGGCGGAGGCCTTCGGCGCGCTGCGCCTGCCGCTGCTGGACATCCCGGCCGTACCCCCGAAGAAGTAACCCTGGCGCTTGAGGGTCCGGACGTCGAAGAGGGACCT
The DNA here is from genome assembly GCF_053611365.1 of Streptomyces sp. NPDC054813. Lineage (NCBI taxonomy): Bacteria > Bacillati > Actinomycetota > Actinomycetes > Kitasatosporales > Streptomycetaceae > Streptomyces > Streptomyces sp. NPDC054813. Next base: position 375,380 of record NZ_JBSHAF010000003.1, read on the forward strand.
GTGCCCCCCTCCGAGCCCAGGTCCCTCTTCGTCCGGTGTGCGCGGCCGCCGTACGACGACGGTCCGCGCGACCTCGTTCACATGGCTATGCGGCCGCCCCGGCCTTCCGGCGCCGCACCACGAACACCGCACCGGCGCCGGCCACGACGGCGACGCCGCCGACCAGGCCGATGACCGGGAGCGCCGAGCTGGAGCCGGTCTCGGCGAGGTTGCCGGTCGGCAGGTCGGAGACCTCGCCCTGCGGCTTCTTCACGGAGTCCTTGCCGCCGTCGTCGCTCGGCGTGGCCGTACCCGGGTCGGGGTTGGACGAGCCGGCCTTGAGGACCGTGAAGTCGTACTGGGCCCAGCCCTCGGCAATGCAGTCCTGGCCGTCGACCTTGTCCAGGTAGGCGCCGGAGCCGAAGGAGTAGGCGTCGCCCGCGGGCGCCTTGGCGTCGATGGAGACCCGCAGGTCGACCGACTTGCTCGCGCCGGACTTGAGCTTGTCGACGTAGAAGAAGTAGTCGCCGGCCCAGTCGTCGCTGCCGATTCGGTCCCAGGAGCCGCTGTCGGGGTTCTTGAACTCCAGGTCGACGTACGGGCTGAGGTACTTCGACTCGCTGAGCTCGTAGTTCTCGATCTCGGCGTAGAAGGCGACACCCTCGACGTCGGTCTTGGACTCGTTGGTCACGACCAGCTTGAAGCCGTGGAAGCCGTCACCCGCGACGATCTTGCCGGGCAGGCCCTTGATGTCGGCGGACACCTTGGCGTCGCCGAAGTTCTCGTCGAGGTCCTCGCAGTAGGGGACGTCCGGGTCGGACGGGTCCTCGCTGGGCTCCGCCGACTCGGACGGCTCGCCCGAGGCGGACGCGCTGGCACTGGCACTGGCGCTCGCGCTGTCGCTGGGCGAGGCGGACTCCGAAGCGGACGCGGACGCGGACGCGGAGGCGCTGTCGCTCGGCGCGGCGGAGTCCGAAGGGGAGGCCGAGGCGGAATCGCTCGGGATCTCGCTCGGCGCGCTCTCGGACGCGGGCGTGGACGGCAGGTCGTCCGCGAGGGCGGCCGGCGCGGACAGCAGGGCTATGGGCGCGATGACAGCCGTGGTGGCTGCCGCGGCCATGGCGCGGCGAAGCTTCATGAGGACCCCCGTGAATCAGGTGCGGCAGACGGATGTAACCGTTGGTTCCGCTGATGTGACTGGTGAATCTGGTGAATGGTTGCCTCCACATTCACCAAATTCTTATGTGACGGTCGTCACTTTCGGGTGTCCGACGGGGTGGGCATGTCCACAGCAGATTCCAAGGCTATTCTCGCCCCCGTCGAACGGCCGAGCGAGAGAGTGCCATGTCTGACAGACGGTCCGAGCAGTCGTCGGGGGACGAGCCGTCGTCGTCCTCCTCCATACCCGACGAGGTGTGGGAGCAGTTCATCCGCGACACCGAGCGCGACATCCGCAAGTCCGCTCCGAAGGAGCCCTCCGCGCGCGCCCGTCAGGTGACCGAGCGGCTCAAGGGGCAGCAGGAGCCCGAGGGCTGGCGGACCGGGCCCGCCTGGCAGGAGATGGACGGGCGGGCCGCCCGGCGCCGCAGGATCTGGGCGGTCGTCGGACTGCCGGTGGCGATCGCCGTGGCCGTCGTGGCGATGCGGCCCTCGCTGATTCCCGGCGATCCCTTCGGCTCGTCCTCCGGTACCGACACCGCCACCTCGCCGCTCCCCGCCGAGACCGCCGCCCCGACCGCGCCGCCGTCCGCGGTCGCCGCCGACACCCCTACCCTGGCCCACCCGTTCGCCGGTTCCCCGGCGCAGCGCTGGGCGGACGGCGCGGACGGCATCGTGCTGCCGAAGGCCACCGCGCTCGCCTCGATCCCCAAGGACCGCGTCGAACTGGCCCTGCGGCAGACCAAGAAACTGCTGGTCGACGCCAACCTCAACCCCCAGGTCGTGGCCGGCGCCCACCCCGATGCAGCCCTCGCGGTGCTCGACCCCAAGCAGCCCCGCCTGCTCGACGAGCTCAACACCGCGCTGCACACCCCCAGCAAGGCCCACGACCCGCTGTCCCTCTTCAGCCGCTTCGACCCCGAAGACGTGATGCCGGCCGGCAAGGTCATCAAGACACGCGGCCGGATCACCTTCGCCAAGGGCAAGTTCGCGGGCGTGGCCGTGCACGCCGACTTCACCTTCGTCTACCCGGTCGTCCCCGTCGACGGCTCCGGTGAGGTCACCCGCACCATCGTGCGCCGGGTCATCGACACCGAACTCCCCGACCCCACGCGCTACCAGGTGACCCCGGGCCGCCTGACCCTCCTGAGGTACGACGAGGACGCCGGCAACTCGGCCTGCGACATCAACGACGGCTTCCTGCACCCGCAGTTCCCGTCCCAGGCGCCGACGGGCAGCGCCGCCCCGACCGGCCCGTCGGCCGATCCCTACGACCGCAGCCGGAAACTCGGGGACGGACGGGAGGGGTGCGGCACGGTGAGCCGTACCTAGTCACTCTCTGTGACTCGGCTTCCTGTGGGCCGACTTCCTGCGGGAAGGCTCTCTGCGGGCCGGCTCTCTGCGGAAAGGCGAAGGGCCCCGCGGGACGGAGCCGCGGGGCCCTTCTTCCGTCAGCACCGACGTCAGGGCAGCGTCGGTGCCGGGGAGCGGCGCCGGGGGGTTGCGCCGCTGGTCTCTGTGCCCTGTGCCGCCGTCCGTGCCCCGGGTCGGCGCCCCGGCGCACTCGGGGCGTACGGCAGGTCTCGACCTTCGACGGGCGGTCGGCACACGGCAATTCCGTTGCCTGAACTGGGACTTGGGGACTTCTGAAGGCCTTGGGGGCCTTCTGGGCATCGTGCTGGATGCACGGGGCCTCCGCAACCGTTTGACCCAGCCCTTATGCATTTTTGCAATTTTCCGCCGGTCGGCCCCGGGCGTCCCCGGAGCCGGCCGTCTCTGGTGTGACCGGGCTGCTGTCCCCTGCCGTCCGGTCACGTGACTGGAGCGAGGTCCCACGGCGCACGGCACGATCCGTACGCCTCATCGCTCCAGTGAGCCACGCGTGGTTCTTTCGGGCCCGCCCCTGGCTGACACGGACACCCCACCAACGAAGCGGTTCGCGCGCCGGTCACGCGCCGTACGGGTGAGAAGGCCCCGAACTCAGATCCGCCCGACTCGGATGCGACCGTTCAGATCCGCCCGCGACACAGTTCGAGGAGGGTCATGGCCAGCGAGGTGCCCGGCCTGCCGAGCGCCTCGCTGTAGTGGCCGAGGACCTCCATCTCCCGGGACAGGTTCACCCGGCGGCCGCCGGAGGTGATCCGGGCCTCCTGGATGACGGCGGAGACCGCCATCCGTTCCTGGATCAGACCGATGATCCGGTCGTCGAGCGCGTCGATGCGCTCCCGCGCACCGGTGATCACATCGGCGGCCTCGGCGGTACGGGCACCGGTCTTCTCGGCGGGGCTGATGTGCTCGGCGGGGCTGACGGTCATGTCGGGGCTCCTCGTTCTCGGAAGGGCGGGAGCCCCGGACCGGCATGATCCGGAGAAACACCAGGCGCCCCGGACCTTGTCGGCCCGGGGCGCCTGGGGAAGTCGCTTGTCAGTTGCTCAAGCGGCACGACCATGGCAGCCGGCGGACCGGTTGCCATAGGTAAAGGAGAAGGTCGTCTGCGTGAGCATGGGGGGAGTATGCCACACCACCTCGTCGGGGTGTCCGGCGCCCGCCCCGTTAGAATCGGTAATCACAGACCCCCGCCCCACCGCCGGAAGGCACCCCGTGTCATCAGCGACTCCCGCTGCCGCCACCCCCGACACCGTCCTGGTCGTCGACTTCGGCGCGCAGTACGCCCAGCTCATCGCCCGCCGCGTCCGCGAGGCCCGGGTCTACAGCGAGATCGTGCCCAGCACCATGCCGGTCGCCGAGATGCTCGCCAAGAATCCCGCGGCGATCATCCTCTCCGGCGGCCCCTCGTCCGTGTACGAGGAGGGCGCCCCCCGTCTGGACCGCGCGCTCTTCGAGGCCGGCGTCCCCGTCTTCGGCATGTGCTACGGCTTCCAGCTGATGGCACAGTCCCTCGGCGGCACGGTGGACAACACCGGCGCCCGTGAGTACGGCCGTACCGACCTGCACGTCTCCAGGACGTCGTCCACCCTCTTCGAGGGCACCCCGGGCGAGCAGCACGTGTGGATGTCGCACGGCGACGCCTGCTCCGCCGCCCCCGAGGGCTTCACCGTCACCGCGTCCACGGACGTCGTCCCGGTCGCCGCCTTCGAGAACGACGAGAAGAAGCTCTACGGCGTCCAGTACCACCCCGAGGTCATGCACTCCACGCACGGCCAGCAGGTCCTGGAGCACTTCCTGTACCGGGGTGCGGGCCTGGAGCCGAACTGGACCACCGGCAACGTCATCGAGGAGCAGGTCGCCGCGATCCGCGAGCTGGTCGGCGACAAGCGCGCCATCTGCGGTCTGTCCGGCGGTGTCGACTCCGCGGTGGCCGCCGCCCTCGTCCAGAAGGCCATCGGCGCCCAGCTGACCTGCGTGTACGTCGACCACGGTCTGATGCGCAAGGGTGAGACCGAGCAGGTCGAGAAGGACTTCGTGGCTGCGACTGGCGTCCAGCTCAAGGTCGTGGACGCGGAGGAGCGGTTCCTGAAGGCCCTCGCCGGTGTCTCCGACCCGGAGCAGAAGCGGAAGATCATCGGCCGCGAGTTCATCCGGGTCTTCGAGCAGGCCCAGGCCGAGATCATCGCGGACGCGGGCCCCGAGGTCGCGTTCCTGGTGCAGGGCACGCTCTACCCGGACGTCGTCGAGTCCGGCGGCGGCACCGGCACCGCCAACATCAAGTCCCACCACAACGTCGGCGGTCTCCCCGAGGACCTGGAGTTCAAGCTCATCGAGCCGCTCCGCCAGCTCTTCAAGGACGAGGTCCGGATGGTCGGCCAGGAGCTCGGCCTGCCGGAGGAGATCGTCCAGCGCCAGCCCTTCCCGGGCCCCGGCCTCGGCATCCGGATCGTCGGCGAGGTGACCAAGGACCGCCTCGACCTGCTCCGCGAGGCCGACGCCATCGCCCGCGAGGAGCTGACCGCGGCCGGCCTCGACCGCGACATCTGGCAGTGCCCGGTGGTCCTGCTCGCGGACGTCCGCTCGGTCGGCGTCCAGGGCGACGGCCGCACTTACGGTCACCCGATCGTGCTGCGCCCGGTCTCCTCCGAGGACGCCATGACGGCCGACTGGTCGCGCCTGCCGTACGACGTCCTGGCGAAGATCTCCACCCGGATCACCAACGAGGTCCGCGACGTCAACCGGGTCGTCCTCGACGTCACCTCGAAGCCGCCGGGCACCATCGAGTGGGAGTAGGCGGGTAGGGCCTATCTGCGCCTGACGGTGCGCAGGGGCTCGCCGGGCTGCCAGATCTCGACGACCAGGTAGGTGTCGTCCTCGACGCGGGTCCGTACGACCTCCGTCAGCTCGGTACGGAAGAGGTGGAACGGCTCCGGCGGTTCCACCTCTTGCGTGTACGCCCCCTTCACCGCCGTATCCACGACCTCGTACGCCCGTCCGGCGATCCGTACGTCCCCGCCGCCCATGTCGGTGCCGGCCCCCGGATTGGCCTGGAGGGCGAACCGCGGATCGCGCAGCAGGTCGAGCGCCTTCAGCGAGTCCGGCATCATGCCGAGCCAGACCTCGCCGGCCAGGAAGCGGACCTCCAGGCCCGAGGTGCGGGGTGAGCCGTCCTTGCGGAGGGTGGCCAGGACGTGGTGGCGGTGGGCGGCGAAGCGTTCCTCGACGGTGCGCGCCAGGTCGGGCGCGGCGGCGGCGAAGCCTGCCCAGTCGGTACCGGCTGTTCCGCTTGTGGGGGTTGTACGTGTCATACGAGCCAGTGTGTTGCCGATACCCGACATCTTCTGTCGTGATTTGCTCGCGCGCGTCATCTTTACAGAACAGCTCTGTTTTCCTGCGCTGACCGACGGTAACTTCCGGCCGTAACACAAACCCAGTGCTGGAGGACCTATGCACGGGCCGACTCCGCCCCTGCCGCTGCCCACCGATCAGCTCCGGTTCGCGATGCCACCGATGCACGACTCGCTCGACGACGAGCGCCGGCATCGCAAGGAGCGGCTCGCGGGCGCGCTGCGGATCTTCGGTCGGGCCGGACTCGAGGACGGGGTGTCCGGGCACATCACCGCCCGCGACCCCGAGTACTCGAACTGTTTCTGGGTCAATCCGTTCGGCATGCCGTTCAAGCACGTCACCGTCAGCGACCTCGTCCTGGCCAACCAGGACGGTCAGGTGATCGAGGGCCGCTACCACGTCAACCAGGCCGCCTTCACCGTCCACGCCCAGGTGCACGCGGCCCGCCCGGACGTCGTCGCTGTCGCCCACTGCCACTCCGCGCACGGCCGCGCCCTGTCCGCCCTCGGCGACCTGCTCGACCCCATCAGCCAGGAGAGCTGCGCCTTCTACGAGGACCACGCCCTCTACGACGCCTACACCGGGGTCGCCGTCGACGCCGAGGAGGGCCGCCGGATCGCCGGCGCCCTCGGCTCCCGCAAGGCACTGGTGCTGCGCAACCACGGGCTGCTGACCGTCGGCGACTCGGTGGACGCGGCCGCCTGGTGGTTCCTCTCGATGGAGAAGTCCGCCCAGGTCCAGCTGACCGCGAAGGCGGCCGGCCGCCCGCTGCTCATCGACCACAAACTCGCCGTCGCCACCCGCGAACAGCTCGGCGGCGACCTGGTGGCCTGGATCAACTACCAGCCCCTGTGGCAGGACATCAGCCGCGCCGAACCGGACCTGCTGAGCTAGCGGCCTCAGAAACTTCTGAGCACGGCCGCCTTCGTCAGCGCGAACTCCTCGTCCGTGAGCACCCCGTCCCGGTGCAGCTCGCCCAACTCCCGCAGCCTGCGCAGCAGTACGTCGTGATGGTCGGCCGACTGGCGCGGCACGGCCGCAAGCGGCCGGTCCCGGTCGGCGTACTCCGCGCCCGCGCGGGTCGAGGGATGCGGCAGCCGGGCCGTGACCGCCGCGGCGACCAGCGCGGTCAGCAGATCGCGGCGGACACTGCCCCACAGGTCCAGGGCGTAGGGGTCGCGTTCCGCCGGCAGCTTCGAGAACACCGTCTCCCGGGTGACGAACCGCAGAAAGCCGTCCTCGTAGCCGGAGTTGGGCAGCCACTCGACCTGCACCAGGTCGCCGAGCCCGATGATCCGCGGCCCGGTCGCCCGCTTGACCCGGTCGGCGGTGTCGGCCCAGTCGATCCGCACCTGCGTACCGTCGAACGACACCGTGCCGTCCGAGGACCGCACCGACACCGGCACCGGCGGCCCCGGCAGCAGATACGCCTTCGTCGGCTCCGTCGGGATCTGGTCCAGCAGCAGCGCCTGCCGGATCTCCGCCACGACGTACTCCGCGACCCCGGACCGGTCCGCGTCCACCGTCAGCAGATACGGATCCGCTGTCTCCGGCAGCCGCCCGCCCGTCGCCTGCAGCAACGGATCCGCGCCCTCGCGCAGCCGCATCCGCAGCCGCCCGCGCTTGCGCTCCGGCTCGTACACCACCCCCGACACCGCCTCCAGCGGTACGGCGATCTCCCCGTACGTCTGCCGGAACAGCGGCACGGAGCGATGGCGTCCCGGCGTGATCCGGACCGTGCTGCCGTCGAAGGCCCAGGTCCCGTCCCGCTGGATGATCTCGGCCATGGGGGAATTCTCGCAGCCGGGTCAACCTGTCGGCCGTACCTTCACCCGTCGTGACCAACCTGCTGAACGCGAACAGCGTGGCGTAGGGCACAATTCGCTCTCGACACAAGGGAGTTGCACGGCGTCGTCCGGCCCCGGGGAGGGCCCTGCGCGTCGTGCCCCGGGCGTGGGGAAGGCGGGCGTCGGGCGTGGCGGTGCAGGAGGCGAGGCAGGGCGCCGGTTCGGGTGTCCACGGGGGCGGGTGCGCGTGCGGGGACTGTCCGCACGGGGCACGCGAGGGGCACCGGCGGGCGGTCGCCGAATTCCTCCTCAAACGCGAGGAGTTCGCGGCCGGCCAGGGGCTGCCCGCAGCGGTGGCCCACTCCGCCTCCGCCTCCCGCCAGTGGGTCTCCGAGGAACTCTCCCAGTCCGCCGAGGTGGTCGCCGAACGCGGCCGCGCCGAGGGCGAGGCCTGGCTCGCCCGGCTCTGGCTGCGCACCGTGGTCACGGTCTGGGCGGCCGTCGTGATCACGCTGCTCGCCCAGTCCCTCACCGCGATCGGCGCCGGCTGGACCAGCGCCCGCACCGCCGGACTGGTCGCCGCCGTGGCCGTGGCCCTCGCGCTGACCGCCGCCTCCTGGTTCCACCGCTCGCGCGGCGGCGTCCTCGCCCCCGTGATCGGCGAGGACAACCGCATGTCCACCTCCCGCACCGTGGCCGCCTCCTGGGTCCTCTTCGTCGCCTACGCCGTACTCGTGCTGGCCGGCCGCCTGGCCGTCGCCTCCTCTCCCGCCGACCGGGATTCCCTCATCTCCGGCCTCGACCTCGCCCGCGGCGCCGGTGTGGTGACCGTCCTCGCCGTGGCCAGCGGCATCGCCGTCCTGGTGCGCCGGGTGGTCGGCCTGCGCATCCTCGGCCAGCGTCTGCAGAAGGTGCCCGCACACCGCCCCCGCGCGGCCGACCTGCTCACCGACGACGCCGGCCGGGGTACCTTCGCCGACATTCAGTACGTCGTGATCAGTGCCGTCGCCCTCGTCTTCGCCGCCGTACGCCTCGCCCGCCGCCCCGACCAGCTTCCCGACCTGCCCTGGGGCCTCGCGACGGTGGTCCTGATCTCCGCCGCGACCTACCTCGCCGGCAAGTACGCCGAGGGCGGCCGCCCGGTCATCCTCTCCGTCGTGCGCGCCCGTGAGGCCGGAGACCTGGACGCGCCCATCCGCACGGGCGACGACATCGAGATCCGTGGCACCGGCTTCGTCCCGCCCGGCGCCCAGACCGCCGACCGCCTCTCCCGCATGGTCGTCCGCGTCGGCGCGGTCAACGTCCACGTGCCCCTGGTCCCCGTCACCGGCGGTTTCAGCAACCCCACGGACAGCGTCCTCACCGTCCCCGTACCCGCCGAGGTGGAACCCGGCTTGGTCGAGGTCCAGGTGGTGACGGCGGCCGGGGCGGCCACCAACCGGTGCGTGGTGGAGGTGACCGAGTAAGGGCACCGGGGGAGGGGATCCGTGGGCGGGGGACCGGGTGAGGGCGGCCTCCAGGCGGGTGACGAAGACCGGCCGAAATTCGTAAAAATATCCGGACGAGGATTGAGCGGGTCGCGATTGTCGTACGTATGGTCTGTTGAGGGGCCCTGGGTACAGCGGCGAGAGGCGGCTAGTGGCGATGACTCACGGCATTCGTACGGACACGCACCCCCCGTATCTTGATGGCGATCGCGGTCTGCGCGATACCGCCACCCGATATGCCCTCCTTCCCTTGCGGATCTTCCTCGGCGTCACCTTCATCTACGCCGGTCTGGACAAGCTGACCGACAGCGCCTTCCTGAAGTCCGGCGGCGCCGGCTCGATCGGTGACACCATGCGCGGGGTCCGCGACTCCGCCGCGATCCCGGCCCTGGTCGACCTGGCCCTGAAGAACCCCGTCGGCTTCGGCACCGCGATCGCCATCGGCGAACTCGCCGTCGGCCTCGGCACCCTCTTCGGCCTGCTGGCCCGCCTGGCCGCCCTCGGCGGTGCGCTGATCTCGCTCAGCCTCTGGCTGACCATCAGCTGGGCCAACTCCCCGTACTACTACGGCAACGACCTCGCCTACCTGATGGCCTGGCTGCCCCTGGTCCTGGCTGGCGCCCCCTACCTCTCCTTGGACGCGATGCTGCGTGCCCGGCGCCGACAACGGTCCGGCGGCCTGCGCTAGCTCTTCGGCTCTCCGTCAGCTCTGCGGTGCGCGGCGGCGCCTGCGTATCGCCCGGGTCAGGGCCGCGGTCACGCCTGCCAGGAAGAGGCCGACCATCATCAGGGGGATGACCGCGAACCACCCGGTCGCCCACAGGCCCGCCGCGTCACCGGCGTAGGCGACTCCCGTCGCCGTCAGGAAGACGCCCACGACCAGCCGCCCGGGCTGGAACTCATGCCGCAGCACGGCTCACCTCCACCTGTCCCGCGCCGACCTGGAGATCCAGGTCGAGCGTGCCCGTGCTCTTCGCACCGCCCGTCGGCCGCAGCGTCACGTCCTTGTGCTTGCCCGGTTCCACGTCCACGTCCTTCTTGTCGTCACCGGGCAACTGGATGTCGCCCACCCCCACGTCGATGCTCATCCGCACGGTCACATCCGCCGGCACGACGATCTTCAGCTGTCCCGCCCCCACCTCGGCGGCCGTCGACACCGTCTGCCCCTCGGCGATGCGTATGTGCCGCAGGTCCAGGGTGGCCACCCCGGTCCCCAGGTCGTACTCCGAATCCACCTGGGCCGCCGTCGCCGGGGTCCAGGACTCGCGCGTCCAGTGGGTGCTGATGTCGGACGGCATGGCCGTCGACGCCGCGAGCAGAGTCGCCGTGACGAGCGCCAGGAACAGTGAGCCGGCCCCCGTGCGTCCCAGGAACGAGCTGACCGCCGTGCCCAGGCCGAACACGATCAGCGCACCGGCCAGACCGGCCTGGAGGCTGGTGCCCAGCGGGTGTGTGTCCCATGTCAGGCCCGTGCCCAGGCCGCCCGCCAGCAGGGCGAACAGAAAGATCCAGCCGCCGATCCAGCGCGGTCCGCGCGGCCTTGGGGGCGTGCTCTGCCGGGCGCGTGTGTCCTGGCCGTGGACCCACGGGGTGCTCAGCCGGAAGTCGAGTCCCGGGACGTCCCGGCTGCGGGCGTCGGCGGGGCCCCACAGATAGCCGGTGCCGCCGACATGCGTGCCGTCCTTGACGATCGGGTCGCGCCACCAGGACGGGTAGGTGATCGAGATCGGCGGTGCCTGGGCCTCGGGAGGGGCGTCGGCGACCGTCTGAGCGGCCAGTGGGTCGGGGTCCGGGGCGCCTCGCCGCCGCGACCAGTACCCGGCGCCCGCCAGCAGAACGGAGAGGACGACGGCGAACGCCAGCACCCCGCCGTTCCTGATCATCGTCAGCAGGACTCCGCAGCCGACCAGGGCGAACAGGACGGCCGCCAGGGCCTGCCCGTCGACCCGGCCGGTCAGCAGCTTGCGGACCTCGTTCTCCTCGTCGTCCTCGTACGGCACGAAAAGCCAGGCGAAGCCGTAGAAGAGGAGACCGATGCCACCGGTCGCGGCCAGCACGGCCAGGGTGATGCGGAAGATCACGGGGTCCAGGTCGGTATGACGGCCGAGCCCCGCGCACACGCCCGCGATCATCTTGTGCCGGCGGTCGCGCCGGAACCGGGGGAGCGCCTCCGCGCCGGTGCCGGTGGCGTCGGCCTCCGTCCCGGGCGCCCCCGTCCCGGCCGCCTCCGCCGCGGCGGGCGCGGCATCCGACGGCCCGGGGCCCGGGGCGGGCCGCGGGCCGGGGCCGGGTCCCGGACCCGTCGCGGCGTGCTCGTGATCAGTCATGAGTCAATGGTGACGGGCGAGCCGCCGCAACGGCAGTCGGGATGACCCTGGCCGAACCCTGAAATCGGCCCCGAGGCCGGGCCGGGAGGCGTTCGAGCCGCGCCTCGGCGACGGACCCGGCCGCTCGCCACCGGAAGTCCGGGCACTCGCCGCGGGGAAATCCGAAGATCAGGGGAGTATCGGGGGCCGACCCTGATGCCCGGGGACTTGTGGCGTGTGAACATCGATGGCATGCCGGAAGCCGCAGCAGTGCCCCTCGACGACCCGCGGCCGCCGCGCAAGCTCTACCGCAGCAGCGACGGCCGTTGGCTCGGTGGGGTGGCGCGGGGCCTCGCCGGGCATCTCGGCCTGCCCGTCGTGTGGGTACGGCTCGTCTTCGTAGGCCTGTTCATGGCCAACGGCCTCGGCGCGCTGCTGTACGCCGCGTTCTGGTTCTTCGTGCCCCTCGGTCTCGGCGGCGTCGGCGGCCAGAAGCCGCCTTCCCTGGTCACCACCGAGACCTCGGCGGACGGCCGCCGCAGACTCGTCGCCCGCAGACCCGACAGAGGCCAGATCGTCGCGCTGCTCCTCATGGTCGTCGTGTCCTTGGTGTTCGTGGGCAGTGTCAACCTCACCAGCGGCGCCAAGGCCTATCTCCTGCCCGCGGTCCTGGTCGCCGCCGGTGTGGCGCTCGTCTGGCGCCAGGCGGACAACGCCCGCCGGGCCCGCTGGGTCGAGGTCGGCAGCCGGCGTCGTACCCTCTCGCTGCTGCGCGCGGGCGTCGGTGTCCTCCTCGTCACGGCGGGCGTCTCGGGCGTCTTCGTCATGCAGGGCTCCGCCGCGCACATCGGGGCGGTGCTCCAGGCCTCGCTCGCCGTGCTCGTCGGCATCACGCTGCTCGCCGGGCCGTATCTCGTGCGGATGACCCAGGACCTCTCCGAGGAGCGGCTGATGCGTATCCGCGCCCAGGAGCGCGCCGAGGTCGCCGCCCATGTCCACGACTCCGTGCTGCACACCCTGACCCTGATCCAGCGCAACGCGGAGAACGCGAACGAGGTGCGCCGCCTCGCCCGCGCCCAGGAGCGCGACCTGCGCACCTGGCTCTACAAGCCCGAGGGCACCGGCAAGGACGAGGCCGACGAGCCCACCACCCTCGCCGAAGCGGTCCGGCGCAACGCCGCGGAGGTCGAGGACAAGCACGGCGTCCCCATCGAGGTCGTGGTGGTCGGCGACTGCCCGCTCGACGAGCGGACGGGCGCGCAGATGCAGGCCGCGCGCGAGGCGATGGTCAACGCCGCCAAGTACGGTGGCGAGGGCGGCGCCGTCCAGGTCTACGCCGAAGCCGAGGGCAGGACGGTCTTCGTGTCCGTCCGCGACCGCGGTCCCGGCTTCGACCTCGGCTCGATACCCGCCGACCGCATGGGTGTCAGAGAATCGATCGTCGGCCGCATGGAGCGCCACGGCGGTACGGCACGGCTGCGGTCCGTTCCGGGCGGCGGCACGGAGGTCGAGTTGGAGATGGAGAGGGCGGAGAACACGTCATGAGCGACGCGACCGAGGCGAACGGCCCGGCGGAAGGCACGGAGAAGGCCGGGCGTCGGGTGCGCGTGGTCCTCGTCGACGACCACCGGATGTTCCGTACCGGTGTGCAGGCCGAGATCGGCCAGACCGAGCAGACCGGCGTCGAGGTGGTCGGCGAGGCCGCCGACGTCGACCAGGCGGTCACGGTGATCACCGCGACCCGGCCCGAGGTGGTGCTCCTCGATGTGCACCTGCCGGGCGGCGGCGGGGTCGAAGTGCTGCGCCGGTGCGCCCCGTTGACGGCGGACGCCGAACGGCCGGTGCGGTTCCTCGCGCTGTCCGTGTCGGACGCGGCCGAGGACGTGATCGGGGTGATCCGCGGCGGCGCCCGCGGCTATGTCACCAAGACGATCACCGGCACCGACCTGGTCGACTCGATCTTCCGGGTGCAGGAGGGCGACGCCGTCTTCTCCCCGCGGCTGGCAGGGTTCGTGCTGGACGCCTTCGCCTCCACCGACGCCCCGCCGGTCGACGAGGACCTCGACCGCCTCACCCAGCGCGAGCGCGAGGTCCTGCGCCTGATCGCGCGTGGCTACGCCTACAAGGAGATTGCCAAGCAGCTGTTCATCTCCGTCAAGACGGTCGAGTCCCATGTGTCGGCGGTGCTGCGGAAGCTGCAACTGTCGAACCGGCACGAGCTGACCCGCTGGGCGACCGCGCGCCGCCTGGTCTGAGGCGGATCCGGGAGGTCCCGGATCCGCATGGTGGCCGACGGGGTTCACACCACCCGTGTCGCCCCGGCGAACGGCATCTCGTCGATGGGGGCGATCCGTACCGGAGCCGACGGATTGGGAGCGTGGATCATCTGGCCGTTGCCGATGTAGACGCCGACGTGGCTGATGCCCGAGTAGAAGAACACCAGGTCGCCGGGCTGGAGTTCGGAGCGGGAGACGCGGCGGCCGGCGTTGATCTGGGCGTAGGTGGTACGGGGGAGGGAGACGCCGGCGGAGCGGTAGGCGGCCTGGGCGAGTCCCGAGCAGTCGAAGGCGTCGGGGCCGGTCGCGCCCCAGACGTAGGGGCTGCCGAGCTTGGAGTAGGCGTACGCCACGGCGGCCGCGGCCCGGGAGTCGGGGGCGGCGACGCTGCCCGGGGCCAGGGTGGCGCGGGCGCCGGAGGCCGAACGGGAGGCGCGCGCGGAGTCGCCGTCCGCCGCCCGCTGCTGCGGTGAGAGCCGGTCCAGCAGCCGCCGGGCCTCGTCCAGCTTGCCGGTGACGGTGGTCTTCTGCCGCTTCAGTTCGGCCTGCCGGGACCGCAGCGAGGTCAGCTCGACGTGCGCGGCGCCGCGCAACTGCTCGATCTCCCGCAGCTGTCGGCGCACCCGTGCCACCGCGCCGGCCTGCGCGGCACCGGCCCGTTCGGCGAACGCGGCGTTGTCCAGGTACCGGTCGGGATCGCTGGAGAGCGCCAGTTGCCACGCCGGGTCGATACCGCCGTCGCGGTACTGCGCGGCCGCGGCCAGCCCGAGCGCGTCCCGCGCGGAGTTGAGCCTGTCCTGCTTGCGGGCGGTCTCGTCCTGCAGTGCCTTGAGCCGCCGCTGGGCGGTGTCGGCCTTCTCCTTCGCTCCGTCGTACTTCTCGGTGGCCGCCTCGGCCTCCTGGTACAGCTGGTCCACCTTGGTCTTCACCTGCGCCGGTGTCAGTTGCGGCTCGGCGTGTCCGGTCCCTTCGAAGCCCGTCGCGGTGGCCGCGCCCGCCAGGGCGAGGGTGGCGGCCGTGCGGGCCGTACTGCCGCTGAGCGAGCGCTGTCGGGGCTTGCGGTGCGCTGCCACCTGGACTGGTCACGTCCTTTCGTACGACCGCCGTGTGGTCCGTACGCACGCCAGGGGAGGGCGTATACGGCCGCGGGGGTGCGGATTACGCGTCCGGCGGCGGCCCGCACAGGGGGAGTGGGCCGCCGCCGGACTTTCTCGGCGGTGGTGTCCGACTGCCGCCCCTGGCCCGGGCGGCGGTGGGGAGTCGGTCACCTGGGGGAGGACGCTAGGCCGGACTGTGTCGGCCTGGTAACGCGATGCACGGAATTGGTGTGACCGGATCGTTACCCGACGGTATGTGACCGGGATTCCGGTCCGGAGCCGTCGGCTTCACGGGGCGGGATGACCGAAACGGCGGTTCCGGGGCGAGCGGTGGGCGCGGGGTGCTATGGGGTGCATATATGCGATGCCTTTCGGCGGGCGGTGGCGGGCGGCGGCTGGTGCGGAGGGAGGGGCCGGTGCCCGGCGCCCCGGGGGACCTTGATTAGGCTCCCGGGCCATGGGCGTACTCATCCATCTCTTCGTCGGCCTGCACATCATCGGCATCGCCGCGCTTCTCGGCGGTTTCCTCACCCAGATGAAGGCGATGGGCCAGGGCACGGCCCGCTTCGTCCCCGGGATGCTGCACGGCGCGTTCACCATGCTCGCGACCGGTGTGATCCTGGTCGGCCTCAACGAGGCCGACGACCACCACGTCAACACCGTCAAGATCGGCGTGAAGCTGGCGCTGCTGATCGTGATCCTCGGACTCGTCTACGTGAAGCGGGACGACGAGAAGGTGGAGAAGGGCGCCTTCGGCCTGGTGGGCCTGCTGACCATGGCGAACATCTTCATCGCCGTGCTGTGGACGTGACCCTCAGGAAGCCTTCCCCAACGCGGCGCGGGTGACCGCCACCGCGCCGGCGGCCACCGCAAGCCAGGCCGCCACCGCGACCCACACCAGTACCCGCCCCGGCCACGTCAGCCAGGGGATGCCCACGGCGGCCGCGACCGACAGCGTCCCCGCGGCCATCATCCCCATCGGGAACACGGTCGCCCAGCGGCGTACGTCGTAACGAGGCCGGCGACGCGCCACCTCGGCGGCCGCCAGCACGGCGTACCAGGCCAGGGCCAGGACGAGCAGCGCCACGGTCACCGTGCGCAGGACACCCCGGTCGTCGTCGTTCCACAGGTACAGCCGGGCGCTGTCGGCGGCCAGCAGCTTCGCCCCGGCCAGCGCGGAGATCGCAAGTGAGCCGCCCGCGACCCACTGGTCACCGGGCCCCTCGACCACCTGCCGCCACTCGAAACGGGCCACGGCGAACCCGTACAGCACCAGCCCCAGCCAGAACAGCACCAGCGCCGCGTGCGCGAGCCACGCGGTCGTCACGGCCGCCGCCAGCGTCGCCCCCAGCACGGCCAGCCCCTGCGTGGCCACACAGGTCAGGAACACCGCACCGGACATGTGCCGCTTCCAGTGCCGTACGACGAGGATCAGCAACGGCGGCCACAGCACCGCCGACAACGCCAGCAGGGCTTCGGCGAGGGTCTGCCGGCCGAGCGCCGAGAACTGCGTCCCCAGTACCGTCGTCGCCGCCACGGCGGTGAGCGCGCCCGGCGTCTCCGCCTCCGCCCGCCACCGCCGACGGTCCGCCAGCAGCCGTACGGCGAACTCCGCGGCCAGCCCCGCCCACGCCAAGCAGGCCAGCACCAGAGCGATCCGGGAGACCGTCTCCGCCCCCGCCAGATGCAACGCCACCGACATGATGCCGGTGGCCATCACAGCGGCCCCGGCCGCCGGCGGACGCTGCGCCCACCAGGCACGGAGGGGTGAAATGCCGGACATGCCGCCGATGCTAGAGAGCCTCACCGGGTGCGCGAGCGGGGCACGCGCGCGTGGCGCACGAAATACGCGCAGGGCGCGCGAGAGGCGGGGTGCGCGGGAGCGGTGCCGAGCAGGCGGGGGTGGAGGAGTGGGCCGGGGCGCCTGAAGGGTGCGTGAGGGGTTGGGCTGCGCGTGTGGCGCGGGCGGAGGTGCGCACGCAGGCGCGCGTGGGTATCTGGGTGTGCCCGGCCCTCACCACACGCGCTCCGCGCCCGCGCCATTGCGGGCGCGCCCTCCTGGCGCGCCCGCGCCCCTCAGGCCGGTCGCACCACGCTGTGGATGATCGACTCGCCGCCGTAGTAGATCGACTCCTCCCGGACGTACGCGCCGGGCTTCGGGGCGTGGATCATCATGCCGTTGCCGATGTAGATGCCGACGTGGCTGATGTCGTCGTAGAAGAAGACCAGGTCCCCGGGCTGGGCGTTGGCGAGGGAGACGGTGGTGCCGGCGTTCACCTGGTCGTACGTGGTGCGCGGCAGGGAGACGCCCGCGGCCTTCCAGGCGGCCTGGGAGAGGCCGGAGCAGTCGTAGGAGCCGGGGCCGGTGGCGCCCCAGACGTACGGCTTGCCGATCTGCGCACGGGCGAAGGCGATCGCCTTGGCGGCCTTCGTCCCGTAGGCGGAGTCGGACGAGGAGGAGGAAGACGAAGAGGACGAAGAGGAGCCGCTGGAGGTCGACGTCGATGACGATGACGCATCCTTAGCGGCCGCCGCCTGCTGCTTGGCGAGCTCCGCAGCCTTGCGTGCCGCTTCCGCCTGCTGCTTCTTCTCGATCTCCGCCAGCCGCGCCTTCTCCTGGGCGGTCAGCTGTGACAGCAGATCCCGCGCGGAGGCCAGCTTCGTCTGGACGGTGGTCTTGGCGGTCCTGAGGTCGTCCTGGGTCTCGGTGAGCGTCTCCAGGCTCTTGGCGGCCTCCTGCCGCTTCGCCATGGTCGCGGACTGCTGTGTGGCGTAGTCGTCGACCGCGTCCTTCTGGCGCGAGGTCAGCCGGCTCATCAGCTGCGTCTGGTCGAAGTAGTCCTGCGGACTGTCCGCGAGCAGGAAGGTCGCCGTGTCGGGTGCGCTGGCCCCGGTCCGGTACTGGGCCGCGGCGAAGGAACCCAGTTCCTCACGCGCCTTGTTGAGCCGGTCCGTGCGCTCGGCGACGTCGTCGAGCAGGGTGTCGACCTGCTTGCGCTGCTTGCCGGTCTTCTCCTTGGCCGCGTTGTACTTCTCGGTCGCCGACTCGGCCTGCCGGTAGAGGGCGTCGACCTTCTTCTCGACCTCCTCCAGGCTGGGCTTGCCGTCCTCGGAGGGCACGGCGTTGGCCGTCTGGGAGAGCAGTGCCACGGAGGTGAGGGCGGCGGTGGCCAGGGCGGGGGTGCGTATGCCTGCTACGCGCGTTGCGGACGGACGCGACTTGCGGTGCGACGCCAACGGGGGCGACTCCTTCCATGCTCCGCCTACCGAGTTAGCTGTCGGGTTCGGGCGGGTGGTTCGGAAGGGTTGCCCTACGGTCCGTTCCCCGGTGGGAAGTCGGGACCGATTCACCCCAAGGTTCGGTGTGGGTCCCCGGCTCCGGGTGCGCGGCGGCACCCTGGACTCGGCGGAGGCCGTGCGGCCCGGCGACGTTCGCCGGTGGGGGTCGTACGGCCTGCTCGGCACGCTAGCCAACTCGTGTGCTCTGTGTGAAGTTTGATGTGCGATATGCCCGATACATTTTCGTGACCTTGGTGTTGTGGCTCGGCCGGATCGGTTGATCGGGGATGGTCTGCGGTGACTTGTCCGGTGCGGTCGGGGGGTCCGCTCTCCCGGCTGACGGGCACGCCCGCGCTCACGGTGCGTGATCGCTGACCGTGAGGGGCCGATTCTGGTGGGTGACCGGAGCGAGTTTCCGGGGTGGGGACCGGTTGTCGGTGGGGCGCCCTAGACTCGGAGAGCGATGAGCAGCCTCTTTGACGACAGCTTCCTGGCGAGCCTCCAGCCCCCGCGCGGCCACGAGGAGGAACCCCCGCCGCCGCCCGAGGACGAGCACGTACCGGAGCCGATTCCGGACGACCTGTTCGGCGGGCAGTTCGACGCGCCCCCGGAGCGGGACGCCTACTACCGCGACGGCGCCGCCCGCCCGGCCCTGGACCCGGCCGCCCTCCTGGAGGGGCTGAACGAGAACCAGCGGGCGGCGGTCGTGCACGCCGGCGCCCCGCTGCTGATCGTGGCCGGCGCCGGTTCCGGCAAGACGCGCGTGCTCACCCACCGCATCGCGCACCTGCTCGGCGCGCGGAACGTGCACCCGGGCCAGATCCTCGCGATCACCTTCACCAACAAGGCCGCGGGCGAGATGAAGGAGCGCGTCGAGCACCTCGTCGGCCCGCGCGCGAACGCGATGTGGGTGATGACCTTCCACAGCGCCTGCGTGCGGATCCTGCGCAGGGAGAGCAAGAAGCTCGGCTTCACCTCCGCCTTCTCGATCTACGACGCCGCGGACTCCAAGCGTCTGATGGCCCTGGTCTGCCGCGACCTGGACCTCGACCCCAAGCGGTTCCCGCCCAAGTCCTTCAGCGCCAAGATCAGCAACCTCAAGAACGAGCTGATCGACGAGGAGGACTTCGCCGCCCAGGCGAGCGACGGCTTCGAGAAGACCCTCGCCCAGGCCTACGCCATGTACCAGTCGCGGCTGCGCGAGGCGAACGCCCTCGACTTCGACGACCTGATCATGACGACGGTCAACCTGCTGCGCGCCTTCCCGGATGTCGCCGAGCACTACCGCCGCCGCTTCCGGCACGTCCTGGTCGACGAGTACCAGGACACCAACCACGCCCAGTACGCCCTCGTGCGCGAGCTGGTCGGCACCGGCGCGCACGAGGAGGACGTACCGCCGGGCGAGCAGGACCTCCCGCCCGCCGAACTGTGCGTGGTGGGCGACGCAGACCAGTCGATCTACGCCTTCCGGGGCGCGACGATCCGCAACATCCTCCAGTTCGAGGAGGACTACCCGAACGCGACGACGATCCTCCTGGAGCAGAACTACCGCTCCACACAGACGATCCTCTCCGCCGCCAACGCGGTCATCGAGCGCAACGAGTCCCGCCGCCCGAAGAACCTGTGGACCAACGCGGGCGCGGGCGCGCAGATCACCGGCTATGTCGCCGACACCGAGCACGACGAGGCACAGTTCGTCGCCGAGGAGATAGACCGTCTGACGGACGCGGGCGAGGCGAAGGCGGGCGATGTCGCCGTCTTCTACCGCACCAACGCGCAGTCCCGTGTCTTCGAGGAGATCTTCATCCGCGTCGGCCTGCCCTACAAGGTCGTCGGCGGTGTCCGCTTCTACGAGCGCAAGGAGGTCCGGGACGTCCTGGCGTATCTGCGCGTGCTGGCCAACCCCGAGGACTCCGTCCCGCTGCGCCGGATTCTCAACGTCCCCAAGCGCGGTATCGGCGACCGCGCGGAGGCGATGATCGACGCCCTCGCCCAGCGCGAGAAGATCAGCTTCCCGCAGGCGCTCCGGCGCGTCGACGAGGCGTACGGCATGGCCGCGCGGTCGACCAACGCGGTCAAGCGGTTCAACACGTTGATGGAGGACCTCCGTACGGTCGTGGAGTCCGGCGCCGGACCGGCCACCGTCCTGGAGGCGATCCTGGAACGCACCGGCTACCTCGCCGAGTTGCAGGCCTCCACCGACCCGCAGGACGAGACCCGGATCGAGAACCTCCAGGAACTCGCCTCCGTGGCACTGGAGTTCGAGCAGGAGTCCGGGGCGGAGGAGGCGTCGGGCGGCCTGTCCGCCTTCCTGGAGCGGGTGGCCCTGGTCGCCGACTCCGACCAGATCCCCGACGAGGACGAGGACGGCTCCGGCGTCATCACCCTGATGACCCTGCACACCGCCAAGGGCCTCGAGTTCCCGGTGGTCTTCCTGACCGGCATGGAGGACGGCGTCTTCCCGCACATGCGCGCCCTCGGCCAGACCAAGGAGCTGGAGGAGGAGCGCCGCCTCGCGTACGTCGGCATCACGCGCGCGCGGGAGCGGCTGTATCTCACGCGGTCGGCGATGCGCAGCGCCTGGGGGCAGCCTTCGTACAACCCGCCCTCGCGCTTCCTGGAGGAGATCCCGGCCGGGTATCTGGAGTGGAAGCGGACCGGGGCGATGGCGCCGGTGTCCTCCGGGCCCGCGTCGGGCGTGGCGGCCTCGCTCTCCTCGACCCGTTCGCGCTCCTCGGCGTCCGGCGCGTCAGGCTTCGCCACCCGGCGGACCTCGGAGAAGCCGGTGGTCTCGCTGGCCGTCGGAGACCGGGTCAACCACGACCAGTTCGGCCTCGGCACGGTCGTCGGGGTGAAGGGCACGGGCGGCAACGCGGAGGCGACGATCGACTTCGGCGACACCAAGCCGAAGCGGCTGCTGCTGCGGTACGCGCCGGTGGAGAAGCTGTGACCGCACAAGCGCTGTGAGGACAGAAGGCTGAGCCCCGCTGCCACGATCGGGGCTCACTGATCGGGGCTCACTGATCGGGGCTTGCTGACCAGGATCAGGTCGGGTCGAGTCCGTGGCTCCGCAGCCACGGCAGCGGGTCTATGGCGGAGCCCCCCGAAGGCCTGACCTCGAAGTGCAGATGCGGGCCGGTCGAGTTCCCGGAGTTCCCGGAGTACGCGATCGGATCCCCGGCCTTCACGGTCGCACCCGAGGTGACGCGGTACGACGAGAGGTGGCAGTACCAGGTCTCCGTGCCGTCCTTCGCCGTCACGATCATCATGTTGCCGTAGGCGCTGTTCCACTTGGTGGAGACGACGCCGTCGGTCGCGGCCATCACCGTCGTGCCGTAGGAGACGGGGAAGTCGATGCCGGTGTGGACGGACATCCAGTTCACGCCGGCCTGGCCGAAGTAGGCGCTGAGCCCCCGCTGCGTGACCGGGAGGACGTACTTGGGGCGCAGTCGCTCCTTGCGGGCCGCCTCCGCCGCCGCCTTCTTCTTCTCGGCCTCCTGCTGGGTCTTGAGGTCGATGCGCTCCTGGGTCCGGCTGGCCCGGTCGGCGAAGTCGTCGGCGCCCGCCGAGAGCGTCCTCAGCTGGGCGTCCAGTTTGCTGTTGGCGGCGGACGGTTTCACCGACTGCGCGTCCGGGGCGGAGGCGGAGGTGTCCTGGCCCTCGCCGCCGGTCAGGGTGCCTACGGAGGCGGCCGCGATTCCGGCGACCCCCATCACACAGGCCGAGGGCACGGCGACAGTCAGCAGCGCGGAGCGCTTGGGGGGCGTACGACGGCGGGAGCGCGCCCCCGCGCGGGCGCCGGCGCGTGTCGCGGCCGGAGCGGCCGGGGTGACCTCTTCCTGGTCCTCCAGCAGTGGCGTTACTGCAGGTAGCTCACCGGTCGCGGCCAACTCCGCGGCGTCCGTGGAGCCTTCCGTGTACTCCTCGAACTCGCCGTAGGGAACCTGCTCGAACATCTGGGTCGCCGACTGCTCGAAGGGCTCGGCGGACTGTGGCTCGTGCTCGTGCTCGTGTTCCGGCTCCGCGGGCTGCGCCGGGGTGCCGTCGGAGTTCCACTGCGTGGCGTCGTACGTGCCGGTGTCGAAGGCCTGGGTGCCCCACTCCCACTGCTGGGTGGCGCCGGCCAGGTGCGACTGGTCGTGCTGGAGCCAGGCGTTCGCGTCCCAGTGGCCGCTGCCGTCGCCGACCGTGCCCTGTGTCGCGTGCGCGGTCTGCGGCGGGACGGTCCAGGCGGTGCTGTCGTAGGCGCCGGAGTCGTAGGCGGCGTGGTGCTGGGCCGCGTAGGGGTCGTAGTTCAGCGTGTGGTCGCCGGTCGTCTGCCACTGCGTGGCGTCGTACGTGCCGGTGGCCTGTGCCTCGCCGGGGAGGTGACCGAAGAGCGGGTCGCTGTGGAACGAGGTGCTGGTAGCGGCGTGGTCGCCGTACATGGTGAAGTCGCCGTACTGGGCTTCCTGGGTGCCGTACGGCGCGTAGTGCGCCTGGTCGGCGTCGGAAGCCGGGGCCGGGGTGGTCATGGTCCCCGACGGGTGACGGTCGTTCACCAACTTCTCTTTCGCCTCGACAACAGGGGCTGCCAGAGCAGTGCGGCGACTGTACCCGGCGGTATACGGGCGCGACAATCTTCAACAGGTTTCGTGGTTTCGGGAAACGGGCATTCGGCCGTGTTTCGGGGGACGACGGGCGCGGGTTTGGCCTTGTGTTCGAGGAGTGTTCGAGGATGCGGGGGTCTAAGTCGGCGGTGTCGGGCGGTC
This sequence comes from Streptomyces sp. NPDC054813, assembly GCF_053611365.1. Classification (NCBI taxonomy): domain Bacteria; kingdom Bacillati; phylum Actinomycetota; class Actinomycetes; order Kitasatosporales; family Streptomycetaceae; genus Streptomyces; species Streptomyces sp. NPDC054813. Next base: position 398,237 of record NZ_JBSHAF010000003.1, read on the forward strand.
GTTGCCCGCCCGAATCACCCCAAATGCCCGACTCGCCCGGTTCGTTCTGGGGTCGCCGTCAGGCCACCGTCAGGCCGTCCGCGACCCGCTCCTCCGAGTGCACCTCGTCGAGGGCCTGCCGTATGCCGGTCGCGACCGCCGGGTGGACGGGCAGGGCGAGGTGGCCGATCCCGGTCACCTGCACATTCGTCGCCATGAGGTCGGGGTGGTCGATCCGGGCCGTCTCGACCGGCTCCATCAGTGAGTCGAGGTCGCTCCAGAAGCTGACGAACCGGGTACGGCAGCCGGGCGCGGGCCGGGTCAGCTCCTCGATGACCTCCGAGCCGGGGCGCATCTGCCGCACGATCGGGTGCGCGTCCGCGAGCGGCACGACCCGGGTGCCGGAGTGCGGGGTGCCGAGCGTCACCAGGGTGCGGACGCGGTAGTCACCGCCGAGCCGCTGGACGTAGTAGCGGGCGATCAGGCCGCCGAGGCTGTGTCCGACGATGTCGACCCGACGGCTGCCGGTGCGCTGGCAGATCTCCTCTATGTGCCGGCCCAGCAGCCCGGCGGCGGTGCGGATGTCGCAGGTCAGCGGCGAGTAGTTGAGCGACTCGATGCGCTGGCCGCCGTGCTGGGCGAGGGTGCGGCGCAGCAGGACGAAGACCGAGCGGTTGTCGATGAACCCGTGCAGCAGCACGACCGGCGGGGCCGTCCGGACCGGCAGCAGGGCCGTGCCGTCCTGCGGCGCCGGCTGCGCGGGGGAGCGGCGCTCCGGGGTGAGGCCGGTCGGGTAGAGCAGCAGGTGCCCGGCCAGGATCGCGGCTTCCAGCGCGGTCGACTTCAGGAGGGCCAACGACAGGCCGGCGAGTCTGCCGGGCAGAAAACGACGGCAGAGCGGGAGAAAGGGCTCGAGTGCCGCGGTGACCTTCATCGGCCGACCTCCTGTCGGCGCGCGGAGGACGGCTCTGTCCCCCGTGTGCCCTCATGGGAGGCCGAGCGGAGGTGGCGAGGGTACGACGACGGGCCGCGTCGCGTGCCCCTGTTGCCCCCGCGGACCACGCTGCGGCTCCCTGACGTGTCCCACTGTGTGTGATTTCCCCCTCGGTAACCTCCGCGAAACTGCCGGTTGCGGGATGCTGGAGATAACGTTCGTTCACTGGGGACGGGTGGCGGAACGTGCCAAATGTGCGGTACTTCTCGGTACGCACGCATGCTGGCGTGTTCGTTTCATGGTCATGGAGGCAGTGATGGGTGTGGCAGCCGGTCCGATCCGCGTGGTGGTGGCCAAACCGGGGCTCGACGGCCACGACCGCGGGGCCAAGGTCATCGCGCGGGCGTTGCGCGACGCGGGCATGGAGGTCATCTACACCGGACTCCACCAGACGCCGGAACAAATCGTCGACACGGCCATCCAGGAGGACGCCGACGCGATCGGCCTCTCCATTCTCTCCGGCGCCCACAACACCCTGTTCGCCGCGGTCATCGACCTCCTCAGGCAGCGTGACGCCGAGGACATCCTCGTCTTCGGCGGCGGCATCATCCCCGAGGACGACATCGCCCCCCTCAAGGACAAGGGCGTCGCCGCGATCTTCACGCCGGGGGCGACGATGACGTCGATCGTGGAGTGGGTACGGGAGAACGTCCGGCAGCCCACGGAGGCGTAACCAGCGTTCACGTCACGGCGGCCCGGCCCGGCCCGGACGGACCCGATCCGATCCGTCCTGACCCTGGCGACCGGGCCAGGACGGCCGGGCCGCGTCCGGGCACGAGGCCGTTCGCGTCGCCGGTGGCTCGGCGGCGCGGCCCCCCCGGGGAGGCGTCGCGGCATCGGACGCTCAGTCGCCGGCCGGCCCCAGCTCCTCCAGCATCACCGCCCGCAGCCTCAATGTCGTCGCGAGCCGTTGGAACGCCTCCGCCCAGTACCCGCCGGCACCCGGTGACGCGTCCTCCCCTTCGTCCGGCACCGCCAGCAACGCGTCCAGCCGGCCCGCTTCCGCGGGATCCAGACAGCGCTCGGCCAGGCCCATCACCCCGCTGAAGCTCCAGGGGTAACTCCCCGCGTCCCGCGCGATGTTGAGGGCGTCCACCACGGCCCGGCCGAGCGGCGCCGACCACGGCAGGGCACAGACACCGAGCAGCTGGAACGCCTCCGACAGGCCGTGCGCCGCGATGAACCCGGCCACCCACCCGGCCCGTTCCGTACCGTCCAGCGTGCCCAGCAGCTTGGCCCGTTCGGCCAGGGACACCGCGCCCGGACCGCCCGCCTCCGGCGCCGCCGGGGCCCCGAGCAGCGCTCTCGCCCATTCGGCGTCCCCCTGCCGTACGGCGGCCCGGCACCAGGCCGCGTGCAGCTCGCCCTGCCAGCCGTCCGCGACCGGAAGCGCCACGATCTCCCCGGGCGTACGGCCGCCGAGCCGCGCCGGCCAGGTGGCGAGCGGGGCCGCCTCCACCAACTGGCCCAGCCACCAGGACCGTTCACCGCGTCCGCTCGGCGGTTTGGCCACCACCCCGTCCCGCTCCATGCCCGGGTCGCACTCCGGTGGCGCCTCCACGGCCATCACCGGGCCGTCCCCCGTGTGGTCGACGGCCACACACGCCCCGGCCCGCACCGCCATCCGCCCCGCCAGCGCCGAGCCCGGCAGCGCGGACAGCAGCTCCGCCGCCGTCGTTCGCACGTTACGGCTCCGGTCCGACAGCGTCAGTTCCAGGAACGGCTCGTCCCCGGCGGCCAGCCCGGTGCGCAGCGAGTCGAGGAACATCAGCCGGTCCTCCGCCCGCTCCGTCGCCCAGGTCCCGGCCAGCAGCTCGCGCGCCGCATCGGGCGTACGAGCCCGCAGCGCCGCCAGCAGCGCGACCCGCTCGGCGAACAACCCCTCCTGCCACAGCCGCCGTATGGCATCCATGTCCTCGGGGCCGGGCAGGCTCGCGCCGCCGCCCGGGGCCGCGCGCAGGGCGAACCGCCAGTCCTGGTTGAACCGGGCCAGCCACAGGGCGCGCGGCCCGGCGAAGGCCAGCGCGGCGGGCCGCAGGTCGGTACGGCCGCGGGCCGCGTCCAGCAGCGCGGGCAGCGTCTGCGGGGGCGCGGCGAACCCGCGCGCGTTGGCCGCCGCGAGCCACTGGGGCAGCAGCTCCATGAGGTCGGGCGAGGCGCCCCGGCGGCCGCCGGTCCCGGTGCCGGGACGGTCCGAGAGCAGCATCGCCAGCCTGCGCGCCGCCGCGGCCGGCAGCACGGGGCGCGGGTCCGCTGGCGCTGGTTCGGGGCGGTGCGCGGCCTGCGCGGGCCGCAGTCCGGCCCGTCGTCGTACGGTCGCCACGGCCGCCTCGTCCAGCAGGGCCACCGGAGCCTCCCGCCCGGGCCCGCCGGTCGCGGGCGGACGCCGGTCCGTGCCCAGCAGGGCCGTGGTGACGAGGTCTTCCCAAGCGGTCACGGGGTTTCCCTTCTGCGAGTCGGCGGAGTTGTGCGAGTTGATCGGGTGCCTCGAGCCGGCCCATGTCTGTGAGCCGGTCGGGTCCCGTGAGCCGGCCCAGCTCTGTGAGCCGGTCGGGTTCCGTGAGTCGGTCGGGTCAGCACAGCGGTACTGCCTCGCCCGTGTGCTCCGGCCAGGCCGTCAGTGGTGTGAAGCCGCGGTGACCGCACTCGCCGAAGACCGTGACCGGTGCCCCGCCGGAGAGCGCGACCAGCCGCCACAGACCGGGTCGGGAGCGGGCGGCGGGGGAGAGGGGAAGCGCCAATTCTCCCTCTGCATCGGCCAGTTGCCAGGAGCCGCCGTCCTGGACGGGCACCACCCGGCCCAGCGTCACCGGCACCGAGTCCAGCCACGGGTCCTCCCGCAGCGCCTCCCCGTACCGGGCCGCCGCCTGGGCCGTCGTCATGCCGGGCGGCCGGATCGAGAGGGGCGCGGGCGCGGCGAACCGCTCGCCCAGGGCCGCCCGGTGCTCGCCCGCGCCGGGATAGGCGGACAGCTCCGCCTCCAGGGCGAGACCGACCGGCAGCGCCAGCTCCGGGGCGCGGCCGGCCGCGCCGTAGGAGAGGAGCAGCGCCGTACGGCCAGAGTCGGCGCCGTGCAGCCAGATCCGGCGGGTCGTCAGCTTCGCGTCCGCCGTGTCGTACTGGGCGAGGACCAGCCAGCGGTCGCGCACCGGCGGGCCGTCCGCCGTGGCGGGCAGGCCGATACGGGAGCGGACCGTGGCGGCGAGGCTCTCCGGGAGCCGGTCGCGGCGCAGCCAGCCCTGGTCGAGGAGGTGCAGCAGGGCGCATTCCTCCAGCAGCCGCACCGGCCAGCCGGGCCCGGAGCCCGGTATCGCACCCAATTCCCGTACCCGCGCGGCCAGCCCGGGCGCCTGGGCGTCGACCATGCGGGCCGCCGTCTCCTCCCACAGCCCGTACCCCGCCTGTTCGGCCGCGGCCAGGCCGCCGCGCAGCAGGTCGGTCAGGCGCTGCTCCAGCTCGGTGGCGCCCGCCGTGACCCGCTCGGCCCGCCGCTCCGCCCGCCGCCGGGCCGCCTCGGGATCAGCGGCGGCCGGGGAACTCCCGCCGCTCGCCGCCCGTTTGTCCGTCGCGCGCTTGCGCCGGCCCGCGATCCACTGCTCGGCCCAGTCCGGCGGCTCCGTCACCGTCGGTACCGTGTCGTCCTCGCCCGCCCACAGCAGGAGCAGCCCGAGGGCGTGCTTGCAGGGGAACTTCCGGCTGGGACAACTGCACTTGTACGCGAGCCCGGCCGGGTCCGCGATGTCCACGATCGTCTGGTACGGCTTGCTGCCGCTGCCCTTGCACAGTCCCCATACGGTCCCCTCCTCGCAACTCCCCGCCTCGGACCACGGCCCCGCCGCTCCGAGCTTGCTTCCCGCCTTGCGTGACGCGGCGTCAGGAGCCAGTGCCAGCACCTGGTCCGCACTCCAGCGCACCCCCTGCTGAGTCATGTCATCGAAGGTAGATCCCCCCACTGACAATCGACCCTGCGAGAGTGTTTGCGCAGGTCAGAGCGATTGTCAGTGGCGTGGTGCACGGTGGACACCAGATCCGAACCGGCCGAGCTGGAGGGGGCCTCAGCCATGACTGTGTCCGTGGAACCGACCGACCCGACGACCACCGAGGGTGCGCTGCGACCGCACGCCGAGCACGCCTTCGCCGTCGAACTCGCCGCGCTGGCCGGACAGGACGACCGGCCGCGCCCGGCCCGCTGGAAGATGTCGCCCTGGGCGGTGGCCACCTATCTCCTGGGCGGCACCCTGCCGGACGGCACGGTGATCACACCGAAGTACGTCGGCCCGCGCCGTATCGTCGAGGTCGCCGTCACCACCCTCGCCACCGACCGTGCCCTGCTCCTGCTCGGCGTGCCCGGCACCGCCAAGACCTGGGTCTCCGAGCACCTGGCCGCCGCCGTCAGCGGTGACTCGACCCTGCTGGTGCAGGGCACGGCCGGCACCCCGGAGGAGGCGATCCGCTACGGCTGGAACTACGCCCAGCTGCTGGCCAACGGCCCGAGCCGGCACGCACTGGTGCCGAGCCCGGTCATGCGGGCCATGGCGGAGGGGATGACGGTGAGAGTCGAGGAGCTGACCCGGATCCCGGCCGACGTACAGGACACTCTGATCACGATCCTGTCCGAGAAGACCCTGCCGATCCCGGAGCTGGGGCAGGAGGTGCAGGCGGTCCGCGGCTTCAACCTGATCGCCACCGCAAACGACCGCGACCGGGGCGTCAACGACCTCTCCAGCGCCCTGCGCCGCCGCTTCAACACCGTCGTCCTGCCGCTGCCGGAGAGCCCGGACGCCGAGGTCGACATCGTCGCGCGCCGCGTCGACCAGATCGGCCGCTCCCTCGACCTGCCCGCCGTGCCCGAAGGCATCGAGGAGATCCGCCGGGTCGTCACCGTCTTCCGGGAGCTGCGCGACGGCATCACCACGGACGGCCGTACCAAGCTGAAGTCGCCGAGCGGCACGCTCTCCACGGCCGAGGCGATCTCCGTCGTCACCAGCGGTCTCGCCCTGGCCGCCCACTTCGGCGACGGCGTGCTGCGGGCCGGCGATGTCGCGGCCGGCATCCTCGGCGCGGTCGTCCGCGACCCGGCGGCCGACCGGGTCATCTGGCAGGAGTACCTGGAGACGGTCGTCCGCGAGCGGGACGGCTGGAAGGACTTCTACCGCGCCTGCCGGGAGGTGAGCGCATGAGCGACTCCGCGCGGCGGCGGACCGGGCCGCTGCTTCTCGGGGTACGGCACCACGGGCCCGGATCCGCACGGGCGGTGCGGGCCGCCTTGCAGACCGTCCGGCCGAAGGCCGTGCTGATCGAGGGGCCGCCCGAGGCCGATGCGCTGATCCCGCTGGCCGCCGACCCGCAGATGCGGCCCCCGGTCGCCCTCCTCGCGCACGCCGTGGACGAGCCCGGCCGCTCGGCCTTCTGGCCGCTGGCCGACTTCAGCCCCGAGTGGGTGGCCATCCGCTGGGCGCTGGAGCACGAGGTCCCGGCCCGCTTCATCGACCTGCCGGCCACGCACACGCTGGCGTGGGGGAGGGCGGGTGAGGAAGCGGCGACGCCGGTCGACGCCGAGAGCGGTGCACCCGACGCCGAGGCCGGCGAACCCGAGGCCGGGGGCGGTGAGTCCGACGCAGATGAGTGGATGCGGGTCGACCCGCTGGCCGCCCTCGCCGAGGCCGCCGGTTACGACGACCCCGAGCGCTGGTGGGAGGACGTCGTCGAGCACCGGGGCGGGGCCGGGGAGCGGGAGCGGGACGTGCTCGCGCCGTTTACCGCGGTGGCGGAGGCGATGGAGGTACTGCGGGAGACGTACGGGGTCGGGGGGCGCGACCGGGACCCGGTGCGCGAGGCGTACATGCGGCTCCAACTGAGGGCAGCTCAACACGAGTTCGGCGAGGACGTGGCGGTGGTGTGCGGGGCGTGGCATGTGCCGGCGCTGCGCGCGCGGAGCACCGTCGCGGCCGACAAGGAGCTGCTGAAGGGCCTGCCCAAGGTCAAGACCGACCTGACCTGGGTGCCGTGGACCAACCGCCGGCTGGCGCGGTCGAGCGGATACGGCGCCGGCATCGACTCACCGGGCTGGTACGGGCATCTGTTCCGGGCCCCGGACCGGCCGGTCGAGCGGTGGCTCACCAAAGTCGCCGGACTGCTGCGCGAGGAGGACCGGATCGTCTCCTCGGCGCATGTCATCGAGGCGGTACGGCTGGCCGAGACCCTCGCGGTGATGCGTGGCCGCCCGCTGCCCGGCCTGGGCGAGACCACCGACGCGGTGCGGGCGGTGCTCTGCGAGGGCTCGGACGTTCCGCTGGCGCTGGTGCACGACCGGCTGGTGGTCGGGGACATGCTGGGGGAGGTGCCGGAGACGGCGCCCGCGGTTCCGCTGCAGCGCGACCTGGCCCGGGAGCAGCGCCGTCTCAGGCTCAAGCCGGAGGCGCTGGAACGGGAGTTGGAGCTCGACCTGCGCAAGGAGACCGACGCCGGGCGCAGCCGGCTGCTGCACCGGCTGCGGCTGCTCGGCATCGGGTGGGGTGAGCAGGCGCAGTCGCGGGGGAGCACGGGTACGTTCCGGGAGACCTGGCGGCTGCGCTGGGAGCCGGAGCTGTCGGTGCGGGTCGCCGAGGCCGGGGTATGGGGGACGACCGTCGAGGGTGCGGCGACGGCCAGGGCCGAGGCCGACGCGGTGCAGGCGATCGCCCTCGCCGACGTCACCGCGCTCGCCGAGCACTGCCTGCTCGCCGCGCTGCCGGACGCGCTGCCGGTGGTGATGCGGGCCCTCGCGGACCGGGCGGCGCTGGACACGGACGTCGGCCAACTCGCCCAGGCGCTGCCGGCCCTGGTCCGTTCCCTGCGCTACGGCGATGTACGGGGTACCGACACCGGGGCGCTCGCCGAGGTGGCCGCGGGTCTCGCCGAGCGGGTCTTCGTCGGGCTCCCGCCGGCCTGCGCCGCCCTCGACGCGGACGCGGCGGAGGAGATGCGGGGCCATGTGGACGCGGTGCACACGGCGGTGGGGCTGCTCGGGGAGCCCGGGACGGGGGCCGATTCCGGCGGCCGTGATCTGCGGGGCCGCTGGCGGGCGGTGCTGCGCACGCTGGCGGGGCGGGACACCGTGCCCGGGGTGCTGCGGGGGCGGGCGGTGCGGATTCTGCTGGACGAGGGAGAGCTGGAGCCGGAGGAGGCGGCCCGGCTGATGGGGCTGGTGCTCTCGCCGGGGACTCCGCCCGCGGACGCGGCCGCCTGGGTCGAGGGGTTCGTCGGGGGTGGCGGGGGCGGCATGCTGCTCGTCCACGACGAGCGGTTGCTCGGCCTCGTCGACACCTGGCTCACAGGGGTGCCGGCGGACGCGTTCACGGACGTACTGCCCTTGCTGCGGCGGACGTTCTCGGCGTACGAGCCGGGAGTGCGCAGAACGATCGGCGAGTTGGTGCGCCGCGGGCCGGGGGAGCGGGCGGATGCGCCCGGGCAGGCCGGCGGGACACCGGGATTCGGCGTCGAGGCGGACGAGGAGCGCGCCGCCGCCGTACTGCCGGTGCTGCGGCTGCTGCTCGACCTCGACGGAACGGCACCGGACAACGACCTCGTGGGGGTGGGGAGATGACAGCAGACCTGACGGGCGGCGGCACCGGCCTCGACGACACGGCCCAGGAACGGCTGCGGCGCTGGCGGCTGGTGCTCGGGGGCGAGGCCGCCGACGGGACCGGCTGCACGTTGTCCGGACGGGACGCCGCGATGGACGGGACGCTGGCCGCGCTCTACGGGAAGGGGGACAGACCGCAGTCGGGCCGGGAGCGTTCGGCGGGGCTGGGGGCGTCGGCGCCGTCGGTCGCGCGTTGGCTCGGGGACATCCGGACGTACTTCCCGTCCTCCGTCGTCCAGGTCATGCAGCGCGACGCCATCGACCGGCTGGGGCTGGCCGCGCTGCTGCTGGAACCGGAGATGCTGGAGGCGGTGGAGGCCGACGTGCACCTGGTCGGCACGCTGCTCTCGCTCAACAAGGCGATGCCGGAGACGACGAAGGAGACGGCACGGGCGGTCGTACGCAAGGTCGTCGATGATCTGGAGAAGCGGTTGGCCACCCGCACCCGGGCCACCCTCACCGGCGCTCTCGACCGCAGCGCCCGGATCAGTCGGCCGCGCCACCACGACATCGACTGGAACCGCACGATCGCGGCCAACCTCAAGCACTACCTGCCCGAGTACCGGACGATCGTGCCGGAGCGGCTCATCGGGTACGGGCGGGCGGCACGGTCGGTGAAGAAGGAAGTGGTGCTCTGCATCGACCAGTCCGGGTCGATGGCGGCCTCGGTGGTGTACGCCTCGGTGTTCGGGGCGGTGCTGGCGTCCATGCGGTCCATCGACACCCGGCTCGTCGTCTTCGACACGGCGGTGGTCGACCTCACCGACCAGCTCGACGACCCGGTGGACGTCCTGTTCGGCACCCAGCTGGGCGGCGGCACGGACATCAACCGGGCGCTCGCGTACTGCCAGTCGCAGATCACCCGGCCGACCGAGACCGTCGTGGTGCTCATCAGCGACCTCTACGAGGGTGGGATACGGCAGGAGATGCTGAAGCGGGTCGCGGCGATGAAGGCGTCGGGGGTGCAGTTCGTGGCGCTGCTCGCGCTGTCGGACGAGGGAGCGCCGGCCTACGACCGGGAACACGCGGCCGCGCTCGCCGCGCTCGGGGCACCGGCGTTCGCCTGCACGCCCGATCTCTTCCCCGAGGTGATGGCCGCGGCGATCGAGAAGCGGCCGATTCCGGTACCGGACACCTTGTGAAGGAGACCGCATCAAGTCAAAGAGGACTTGTGAACCGGACATGATTATCTGATGGTGATGGGGGCTTGCGCGGCGGTGGGCCGGGCGTGCGAGGATCGACGCCCGCGTGGCGGTCCGTGTTCTCCGGGCCCTCGCGCCGCATCCCTGCTTCGCGTCCGCGTTCCGCCGCACCGGAGGATCCTTCCCGTCGTGACCTCGCCAGCCGTTCTGCCCGGTTCCGCCGCGTGTGAGTCGCGTACGGCGGCGGGGCGGCGTGCGCTGCAACTGGCGTTGCTGGCCGGCGGACTGCTCGCGCTCGGCCTTCTCTGCGGAGGGCGGGCGCAGGCGGCCGAAGGGGCGCAATCGGTGCCGTCGACGCCGCCGTTGACGTCCTTGGTGAGTCGGCTGGGCGTGGACAGGATCCTCCCGCCCAGTGAGACGGCGCGGGACGGGAGAACGGCGCCTGCCGGGAGAACGGCGCCTGACGAAACCACGGCACACGAGACGGCGCCCCGCGAGAGCACGCCTGGCGAGGCAACGCCCTGCGTGACCACACCCCACGAGGCGGCGCCCCACGGGACCACGGCCCGTGAGGCAGAACCCCGTGAGGCAACGCCCCGCGAGCGCGTCACCCCCTCCACCTCCGCGCCCTCCACGCCCACCTCCACCTCCACGCCCTCCTCCACCTCTACGGCACCCGTGATCCCCACGGCACCCGTGACCCGCACGGCATCCCCCGCCCTCACGCTGCCCACCGAGCCGGTGGTCCAGGTCGTGCCGGTCGTGGGGGAAACGGTTCGCTCAGTGACCGTGTCCGTGTCCGCGACTGCGGCCGTGGTTCAGGAGCTCGGTGACGTGGTGCAGCAGGTGACGGAGTTGCCGAAGGGGCTGGTCACGCTGCCCGTGCGGCTGCCCGCGCTTCCGGCGCTGCCGGGTACGTCCACCACCCTGCCGGTGTCGGAACCGCCCGGTGGCTCCGTCCCGGTGCCGGTCACCTCGACGCCCGGCACCACCGAGGCACGGCCCGCTGTGACGGAGGGCGGCCGGCAGCAGACCGCCCGTACGAAGAAGCCGGCGGCGACCGTCGGGTCGTACGGGCCGCAGGGCACCACCTTTGCCCTTGCGCCCGTCCCCGGGACGGCGGCGCACACGCACACCGGCGGCCACCGTGCCGCCCGCGCCCTCGACGGCCCGAGCCGCCCCGCGCCCACCGGAGACCCGGACGGCGCGCTGGGCAAGTCGGGGGTCGACGGCAGTTCCTCCAGGTACGGCGACGCGTACGCCGTGACCTTCGACGACCGGGCGCCGCTGCGGCTGGTGCCCGGTGCCACCGCGCACGTCGGCGCGGCCGGGACCCGGGACAGGTACCGGGACATCCCCGTCTTCCCCGGCTAGGACGGCCGGCCGGCCCACGCCCCGCCACAGACCTGTCGCGCGGGGGCGGAACAGGTCTGCCAGTCCGTCCGGACCCTTCGGATCCCGCGCTTCGGATCCCTCTGTGGAGTCCCCTCCCACCGCTCCGGACGGCGATGTCCCCAGCCGCGCTTCCGGCCCACCGGAGGCACTCCCGGCTCCGCGGGTGCGTGACACACGCACCGGAGCCCCGAAGGACTGACGTACGCATGAACAAGAACATCAGCGGTCCCCTCGCCACAGCCACAGCCACTGCTACTGCTACTGCCACAGGTACTGCTACTGCCACAGCCATAGCCGCCGCCGGCGACGCCGCACGTCGGCAGGACCCCGGCCGGGTGGCCGGGATACGTGCCGCGCGGGCCATCCAGGGTGCCCGGGCGGCCCGGGCAGCGCAGGCCACGGCCGAGGCCCAGGCCATCGCCAGGGCGCACGCCCGGGCCCTGCAGAGGCGGGCGGCCACCATGATCGGCTCCGAGGTCGTTCCCGAAACGGCCTCCGCGCTCTTCACCGGCCTCGACGGAGTCAGCGGAGGCAGCGGGACCATCACCGGCACCGCCCCATGACTCCGGAGTACCGCCACGCCTCACAGGCCAGGGCCTACTCCGTCTGACTCCGCGGGGTGACTCGGGGTGGGCGGCCGAACGCCGTCGGTTCGCCCCCGCCGGGACCCCGCGGTCCGGGCCGGCCGATCCCAGTGGGGCAGGGAGCGGCGGTCCACCCCGGAGGCGCGCAGCCCCCGGGGCGGAGGCCTCACCGGGCCGACCCCAGCCCGGTGAGGCCTCGCACATCGTTCGCAAGACGGCACGCCGTGCCACCAAAATCGCGGATACCCGGCATCATGTGACAGGTATCACCGCTCAGGTGTGACCCCTGATTTAGAGACCCCCCGCGAGCGGCGATAATCTGCGAGACGGACATGCCGCGCGCTCGGACACCGTGTGCGCCCCCCTTGTGACACATTGCGGACGTCACGTTGCCCTTCGCGGCACGCCCACGCATCCAACGAACCGCGAGATCACTGATAGGGACGGAAGCGCGTGGACCTGTTCGAGTACCAGGCGAGGGACCTCTTCGCCAAGCACGATGTACCGGTGCTGGCCGGTGAAGTCATCGACACGCCTGAGGCGGCGCGCGAGATCACCGAGCGTCTGGGCGGCAAGTCCGTCGTCAAGGCGCAGGTGAAGGTCGGTGGTCGTGGCAAGGCCGGTGGCGTCAAGCTGGCCGCCTCCGCGGACGAGGCCGTCGCCCGTGCGACGGACATCCTCGGCATGGACATCAAGGGCCACACGGTCCACAAGGTGATGATCGCCGAGACCGCCCCGGAGATCGTCGAGGAGTACTACGTCTCCTTCCTCCTCGACCGTGCGAACCGCACCTTCCTCTCCATCGCCTCCGTCGAGGGCGGCGTGGAGATCGAGGAGGTGGCGGCCACCCGTCCGGAGGCCGTGGCCCAGACCCCGATCAACGCGATCGACGGTGTGGACCTGGCCAAGGCCAAGGAGATCGTCGCCGCGGCGAAGTTCCCGGCCGACGTCGCCGACCAGGTGGCCGACATCCTGGTCAAGCTGTGGGACACCTTCATCAAGTCGGACGCCCTCCTCGTCGAGGTCAACCCGCTCGCGAAGGTCGTCTCGGGTGAGGTCCTCGCCCTGGACGGCAAGGTGTCGCTCGACGACAACGCCGAGTTCCGTCACGACTGGGACGAGCTGCACGACAAGGCCGCGGCCAACCCGCTCGAGGCGGCCGCCAAGGAGAAGAACCTCAACTACGTCAAGCTCGACGGCGAGGTCGGCATCATCGGCAACGGCGCGGGTCTCGTCATGAGCACCCTGGACGTCGTCGCGTACGCCGGTGAGAAGCACGGCGGCGTCAAGCCCGCCAACTTCCTCGACATCGGCGGCGGCGCCTCCGCCCAGGTGATGGCGAACGGCCTGGAGATCATCCTCGGCGACCCGGACGTCCGCTCCGTGTTCGTGAACGTCTTCGGTGGCATCACCGCCTGCGACGAGGTCGCCAACGGCATCGTGCAGGCCCTGAAGCTCCTGGAGGACCGCGGCGAGAACGTCTCCAAGCCGCTGGTCGTCCGCCTCGACGGCAACAACGCCGAACTGGGTCGCAAGATCCTCACCGACGCCAACCACCCGCTGGTGCAGCGCGTCGACACCATGGACGGCGCGGCCGACAAGGCCGCCGAGCTGGCCCACGCCGCCAAGTAAGCACTCAGGACGAGGACAGAACACACCATGGCTATCTGGCTCAACAAGGACAGCAAGGTCATCGTCCAGGGCATGACCGGCGCCACGGGCATGAAGCACACCAAGCTCATGCTGGGCGACGGCACCAGCGTCGTGGGCGGCGTCAACCCGCGCAAGGCCGGTCAGAAGGTCGACTTCGACGGCACCGAGGTACCGGTCTTCGGTACCGTCAAGGAGGCCATCGAGGCCACCGGCGCCAACGTCTCCGTCATCTTCGTGCCGGAGAAGTTCACCAAGGCCGCGGTCGACGAGGCCATCGACGCCGAGATCCCGCTGGCCGTCGTGATCACCGAGGGCATCGCCGTGCACGACTCGGCGGCCTTCTGGGCGTACGCCGGCAAGAAGGGCAACAAGACCCGGATCATCGGCCCGAACTGCCCCGGCATCATCACCCCGGGCCAGTCGAACGTCGGCATCATCCCGGGCGACATCACCAAGCCGGGCCGTATCGGCCTGGTCTCGAAGTCCGGCACGCTGACGTACCAGATGATGTACGAGCTCCGTGACATCGGCTTCTCGACCGCCGTCGGTATCGGTGGCGACCCGATCATCGGCACCACGCACATCGACGCGCTCGCCGCGTTCCAGGACGACCCCGACACCGACCTGATCGTGATGATCGGTGAGATCGGTGGCGACGCCGAGGAGCGTGCGGCCGCGTTCATCAAGGAGAACGTGACCAAGCCGGTCGTCGGTTACGTCGCGGGCTTCACCGCGCCGGAGGGCAAGACCATGGGTCACGCCGGCGCCATCGTCTCCGGTTCGTCGGGCACCGCCCAGGCGAAGAAGGAGGCCCTGGAGGCCGCGGGCGTCAAGGTCGGCAAGACCCCGACCGAGACGGCGAAGCTGGCGCGCGAGCTTCTCGCCGGCTGAACAACCGCGTGACTGTACGCCGGTAGGCCCGTCCCGGGTTGGGGCGGGCCTACCGGCGTTTCGCTCGCCCGCGCTCGCGGGGTGCCCCCCGCTCGGCTTCGCTCGAGCGGGGGGACCCTCATCGCCCCAGCGGCACGACTGCCCGCAGCTGTGCAGCCCCGTAAGGGGCGCGGGGCTGTATTCGATCTGCGGCTACCGCCGCGTGGGCGCGACCGGCCCCACTTGGCCGCACCCGAACGCGCTACCTCGCCACCGGCACCAATCTCTCCGGTCCCTTCTCGGCGATCCTCCGCAGCTTCGCCTGCAAGGCCCGCTCCCCCGCCGACAACGGCCCCAGCCCCACCTCCGCCGGTACCCCGCTGATCGCCTGCGCGGGACCGATCGGCGCCTCGTAGTGCGTCGGTGCCGTCCGCAGCGTCAGCGTCGTCGCCGCGATGATCGTCGCCGTGAACGCCAGCGCGGACCGGGTCCAGAAACGTGTCCGGCGTTCGGCAAAGGTCCGCACAGCGGGCGGCTGGGCCGCCCGCAGCCGCTCCGTCGAGGCCAGTTCGGCCAGCCGCCGGTGCAACGCGGCGGGGTCCGCGAGCTCGGGAACCTGGTCGGCGACCGCCCGCCGCGCATGGGTCAGCCGCCGCGCCGCCGCCGGCGTGCTCGCCTCCGTCTCCGCCGCCGTCTCCGGCAGGTCGAGGCCGACACCGTCGTACAGGAGGAGCGTGCGGCGGTACGACGGCGGGAGTTCGAGGAGTGCCTCCAGCAGCGCGCGGTCGGCCGCGTCGGCCGGCAGGGCTTCGGGCTGGCGGTAGCGCAGCCGGAACCGGTGCCAGGGGGAGAGCGCGCACTCGTGCGCCACCGCCCGCACCCAGCCGGCCGGGTCCCGGTCGCGGGCCACCTGCGGCCAGTTCTGCCAGGCGAGTTGGAAGGCCCGCTCGACGGCTTCGCGCGCCAGCTCCCGGCGCCCGGTGAGCAGGTAGGTCTGCCGTACCAGGGCCGGGGCGCAGAACGCGTACAGCGCGTCGAAGGCCTGAGTGGGCGTCAGGGCAGCGGACGGTACGGCCTCGTCGGCGGGGACAGGGCTCTGCGTCACCGGGCGCACCTTCCTTCGAAAAAACACATAAACATATATTGGGCGACACTTCGGTAGTTCGCCTGTTACGACGGGAAAGCGCGTGTCGTTGGGAGCATGGCCGTCGTGATTCGGATGCCCGCCCACCGACCGCCGTCGGCACCTCCGTCGCGCTCGTCGCGCCCGCCGCTTCTGTCGCGCCTGCTCACCCGGTTGCGCGACCGATCCCCGGGGCTGGCCGCGAGCCTCCTGGGCGGCGCGATCGCGGCCGGGCTCGGACTCGCCTGCTTCTCCGTGCTGGTGATGGCGCTGTGGGTCAGTTCGCCCTATCCCGACAGCGGACCGGGCGGCGCGCTGCATCTCGCGGCGGCGCTGTGGCTGCTCGCCCACGGGATCGAACTGGTCCGCACCGACACCCTGTCCGGGGTGCCGGCCCCGGTCGGGGTGACGCCGTTGCTGCTCCTCGTGCTGCCGGCGCTGCTGGTGTACCGGGGAGCGCGGGAGGCGGTGGACGCCCCGGACGGCGACGGCCACGGCGACGGTGCCGACGTGGACGCACCGCCGCCGGTCCGGGCCCGGACGGCGTGGACCGGGGTCGTGGCCGGCTACCTCGGCGTCGGCGGCTGCGTCGCGTTGTACGCGTCCGGCGGCGAACTGCGGCCCGTGTGGGGGTGGGTGGCGGTGTGTCTGCCGCTGCTCGCGGCGGCCGCGGCGGGCGCCGGGGTGTGGACGGCGTACGGCCGTCCGCGCGAGCCGCTGCTGAGCCTGGTGGGGGTGGCCCCGGGGCCGGTACGGCGACTGCTCCTGGGCCGGGACACCCGGGTGCGGTGGGGTACTGCCGTCCGCGCGTCCCTGGCCGGGGTGGCCGTGTTCTTCGGGGGCGGGACGCTGCTGCTCGCGGTGTCGCTGGTGCTGCACGGTGAGCCGGCCCGGACGTCGTTCCTGCAGCTGACGGAGGGGTGGACGGGCCGGTTCGCGGTCCTGCTGCTCTGCGTCTCGCTGATCCCGAACGCGGCGGTGTGGTCGGCGTCGTACGCCGTCGGTCCCGGCTTCGCGCTCGGCGCCGGGCATGTCGTGAACCCCCTGGCCGCCGACCCGGCCCCGCTGCTGCCGCCCTTTCCGCTGCTCGCGGCCGTGCCGGCGGACGGGCCCGGCACGCCGTCGAACTGGCTGGCCGGGGCGGTGCCGCTGGCGGCCGGGGTGACGATGGCGTGGTTCGTGGTGGGCAGGGCGGTCAGACGGCGCTGGCCGGCCGGGCGTACGGCCGGGGTGATGGTGCTCGCGGCCCTGCTGTGCGCGCTGCTGCTCGCGGCCCTGGCCGAGCTGGCGGGCGGCCCCCTGGGCGTCGCCGCGCTCACCCGCTTCGGCCCGGTCTGGTGGCAGACGGGCGCGGCGACCGGCGGCTGGCTCATGGGGGTGGGCGTACCGGCGGCCCTGGCGTTGCGGGCCTGGCGGGGGCTGGGCCTGGCCTCGCTCGCGGCATGGCTGGGCTTCGGCAAGGAGAAGCCGGAGGAGGAGCCGCCGGCGGAGAAGAAGAACGGGACCCCCTCGGCCCCGGCCCCGGTGGTCGTCCTCCTGCCCGACCAGGGCGACGGCGACACGTTCGAGCCGTACGAGGCGCTGCCCGCCGAGCCGTACGAGATGCCGCCGGCCGCCCCGCCGCCGTCCGACACCTGGCAGGACGAGACGACCCGCAAGGCCCGGTGGGCGGCACTACGAGAGTCATCCGAACCGTCGGACGGCCCCGACGGAGTCTGAGCGTGGGACGGCCCCGACGGAGCGTGAGCGTGGGACAGCCCCGACGGAGTCTGAGCGTCGGACAGCCCCCGACGGAACCTGACCGTCCATCAGTGGGCCCGGACCGCTTCGGTCGGCCGCTCAGCTGTTCGTGGTGCCCAGGATGGTGCGGAGTTCCTTCGGGAGCAGGTGGTCGCAGGACTGCTTGGCCTCGTTGGTGAGGGAGTCCGAGACGCACGTGTAGTAGTCGCGGTAGACCATCTGGGCCGTGAAGGTCGCCGCCACCAGGGCCAGCGCCAGCGACGCCGTGACCAGGCCGCTGATCGCCGCCGTCGTCTGCGGGCGGCCGGCGTTGGCGTTGGCCGCGGCCTCCTCGGGGCTGCGCGGCCTGGCGCGGATCGCGCTGACACCCCAGTAGATGCCCAGGGCGCCCAGCAGCAGGGCCACGTAGGGCCAGCCGAAGAGGGCGAAGAGGAAGGCCCACATACCGCTCAGCAGGGCGTACCGCGCCCGGCGCTGCGCCGGGTCCGTCGGGTCCCAGCGCATCCCCGGGCCACCGGGGCCGCCCTGACCGCCGCCGCCCGGGCCGCTCTCGTCGGGACGCTGGCCGAAGCCGCCGGACTGCCGGCCGGGCTGGCGGTCGCTCCACTGGCTGCCCCAGGGCGATTCCCCGTCTCCGTCATCGGTCGGGCGGCGCGGCTGCCACGGCTTGTCCGGCGTGCCCTCCGGCGGCGGGGCGAAGGGGTTGTCGTCCTGCTGGTCGCCCTTCGGCCGGTCCGAGGGCGCCTCCGGCGGCGAGGCCGGCCGCTCCCGCAACAGCACGGCGAAACGCGGCCCTCCCTGCACCGACTGCGGGGGGAGCATACGAAGTCCCAGGCTGCGGTCCGGCATCAAGTGAGCGTCTTCCCCTAGATCAAGATGAACAGAGCTGATGGCTACGAGTGGCATACGGATACGGCTGGCTTACGGATACGACTGCACGGATACAGCTGATGGCTACGGCTGATCGATACAGCGGGCGAAACGGCTGGTTACTTCGTGAACGCGTCGTATCCCGGACGCGTTCCCGCCTCGGTACCTCCCAGACGCTACCTTCCGGCCACGCCCCCGTCCCGTGGGGGCCGTCCGGTGTGCCGGTATCGTTGCTGACGGTCGGCCGCTTCGTAGACTTCCCCGTATCCCGGGGCGCGAAGCACTCGTACGAATGTACAAAGCGGGTACGAGTCCGGCCGCCGTACCGACGCTCCCCCGAGAAAGGGCCCCACCGTGGCCGCCAAGCCCGTGGCCAAGCGCCTCGTCGTGCTGGTCTCCGGATCCGGCACCAACCTCCAGGCGCTCCTCGACGCGATCGCCGAGGCCGGCGTCGAGGCCTACGGCGCCGAGGTCGTCGCCGTCGGAGCCGACCGCGACGGCATCGAGGGGCTCGCGCGCGCCGAGCGCGCCGGGATCGCGACCTTCGTGACCAGGGTGAAGGACTTCGGGACGCGGCAGGAATGGGACCGGGCGCTGGCCGACGCCGTCAGCGCCCACGAGCCCGACCTCGTCGTCTCCGCCGGGTTCATGAAGATCGTCGGGAAGGAGTTCCTGGCGCGGTTCGGCGGGCGGACCGTGAACACGCATCCCGCCCTGCTGCCCAGTTTCCCAGGGGCCCACGGCGTACGGGACGCGCTCTCGTACGGCGCCAAGGTCACCGGCTGCACCGTCCACTTCGTCGACGACGGCGTCGACACCGGGCCGATCATCGCTCAGGGCGTGGTGGAGGTCCGGGACGAGGACGACGAGAGCGCTCTGCACGAGCGCATCAAGGAAGTCGAGCGAAGCCTGCTCGTCGAGGTCGTGGGGCGGATCGCCCGCAACGGCTATCGCATCGAGGGACGAAAGGTAGTTATCCAGTGACCGCCGAGAGCAACAAGCGGCCCATCCGACGGGCGCTCGTCAGCGTCTACGACAAGACGGGCCTCGAAGACCTCGCGCGCGGGCTGCACGAGGCGGGCGTCGAGCTCGTCTCCACCGGCTCCACCGCCTCCCGTATCGCCGCCGCCGGGGTCCCCGTGACCAAGGTGGAGGAGCTCACCGGCTTCCCGGAGTGCCTGGACGGCCGGGTCAAGACCCTGCACCCCAAGGTGCACGCCGGCATCCTCGCCGACCTGCGCCTGGAGAGCCACCGCAAGCAGCTCGAAGAGCTCGGTGTCGAGCCGTTCGACCTCGTCGTCGTGAACCTCTACCCGTTCCGTGAGACCGTCGCCTCGGGCGCCTCGCCCGACGAGTGCGTCGAGCAGATCGACATCGGCGGCCCCTCGATGGTCCGCGCCGCCGCCAAGAACCACCCCTCGGTCGCCGTGGTCACCAGCCCCGAGCGGTATGCCGACGTGCTGGCCGCCGTCACCGCAGGCGGCTTCGACCTCGCCACCCGCAAGCGGCTCGCCGCCGAGGCGTTCCAGCACACCGCGTCGTACGACGTGGCGGTCGCGAGCTGGTTCGCCTCGGAGTACGCCCCCGTGGACGAGTCGCGGTTCCCCGACTTCCTCGGCGCCACCTGGGAGCGCGAGAACACCCTGCGCTACGGCGAGAACCCGCATCAGGCCGCCGCCCTCTACGTCGACGCCAGTGGCGGTGGCCTCGCGAAGGCCGAGCAGCTGCACGGCAAGGAGATGTCGTACAACAACTACACGGACACGGACGCCGCGCGCCGTGCCGCGTACGACCACGACGAGCCGTGCGTCGCGATCATCAAGCACGCCAACCCCTGTGGCATCGCGATCGGTTCGGACGTCGCCGAGGCGCACCGCAAGGCGCACGCCTGTGACCCGCTGTCTGCGTTCGGCGGGGTCATCGCCGTGAACCGTCCGGTCAGCAAGGAGATGGCCGAGCAGGTCGCCGAGATCTTCACCGAGGTCATCGTGGCGCCCGACTACGAGGAGGGGGCCCTGGAGGCCCTCGCCAAGAAGAAGAACATCCGGGTACTGAAGGCCCCGGGCGCCCCCGCCAACCAGGTGGAGGTCAAGCCCGTCGACGGCGGTGTGCTGCTCCAGGTCACCGACCGGCTCCAGGCCGACGGCGACGACCCGGCCAACTGGACCCTGGCCACCGGCGAGGCGCTGAGCCCCGAGGAGCTGCGGGAACTCGCCTTCGCCTGGAAGGCCTGCCGGGCCGTGAAGTCCAACGCCATCCTGCTCGCCAAGGACGGCGCCTCGGTCGGCGTCGGCATGGGCCAGGTCAACCGCGTCGACTCCGCGAAGCTCGCCGTCGAGCGGGCGGGGGAGGAGCGGGCGCGCGGCTCCTACGCCGCCTCCGACGCCTTCTTCCCCTTCCCCGACGGCCTGGAGATCCTCACCGCGGCCGGCATCAGGGCTGTGGCGCAGCCGGGCGGTTCGGTCCGTGACGAACTCGTCGTGGAGGCCGCGAAGAAGGCGGGCGTGACGATGTACTTCACGGGGACGCGGCACTTCTTCCACTGAGCCGTGGGTGAAGCGGACAGACACCAGGGCCGTGTCCCCCTGCGCGGGGGACACGGCCCTTGGAGTGTGCGGGAGTCGGCCGGTTGCTCAGGTCGCTCAGTTGCTGCGGATCACGATCGTGCCGCACACCTTGTCGGCGAACGTCTGGCGCTTGGCGTCCCACGCCGGCCACAGCCAGCCCAGGTAGCAGGCGAGGCTGTCCAGGAAGTGGGCGATACGGCGCACGAAGGCCATGCCGACGCCGATCGGCTGGCCGGTGGCCTCCTTCACCAGGCGGATGCCCAGCGCCTTCTTGCCGACGGTCTGGCCGGTGCGGCCCTCCTGGATCAGCTGCCAGATCGCCAGGCCGAGGAGCGCGAGACCGCCGATGGCCGCCAGCGCCGGGGTGTCCTTGCCGACGATCACCAGGATGTACGGCACCAGGAAGACCAGGCCGTCGACGAGGGTGCCGAGGAAGCGCTGGCCCCAGTTCGCGTACGGCGGGGTCGCGCCGTAGCCCTGCTGCGGGTAGCCGTAGCCGCCCTGCTGCGGGAAACCGGGCTGCTGGGGGTAGCCGTACCCTTGCTGCGGCGGCACGCCCTGCGGGGCCTGCTGGTAGCCGGGCTGCTGCTGCGGGTAGCCGTAGCCGGGCTGACCCTGCTGCGGGTTCTGAGGCTGCTGACCGTAGGGGTTGTTGGGCGAGCCGAAACTCATGGCCGATTTCCTCCGTTGGACCTGCGGGGACGACGCGGACAGGGACGGAGGTACGTCACGTTCTGAGCGGTTTGCCCCCCAACCGGACCGCGATACTGCGCCGCTCATCGTTTAGTAAGGGCGAGTTGTTGTCCAGTCCGATTCGCGAGGTGTTGTGCAAGTGCAACATCATTGATCATGACCGCACACCCGATTGGAACCGGGAGACCGGCATCCGCGAGGATGGAGCCATGACCGCCCAGATTCTCGATGGCAAGGCCACCGCAGCCGCGATCAAGTCCGATCTGACCGCCCGCGTGGCGGCGCTGAAGGAGAGGGGCGTCACGCCCGGCCTCGGCACGATCCTGGTCGGGGACGACCCCGGCAGCCAGAAGTACGTCGCCGGCAAGCACCGTGACTGCGCGCAGGTCGGCATCGCCTCCATCCAGCGCGAGCTGCCCGCCACCGCGACCCAGGAGGAGATCGAGGCCGTCGTCCGCGAGCTCAACGACGATCCCGCCTGCACCGGCTACATCGTCCAGCTCCCGCTGCCCAAGGGCATCGACGAGAACCGCATCCTCGAGCTGATGGACCCGCACAAGGACGCGGACGGCCTGCACCCGATGAACCTGGGCCGGCTGGTGCTCGGCGAGCCCGCGCCGCTGCCCTGCACCCCCAACGGCGTGCTGACCCTGCTGCGCCGCTACGGCGTCGAGATCAAGGGCGCCGAGGTGGTGGTCGTCGGCCGTGGCGTGACCATCGGGCGCCCGATGCCGCTGCTGCTCACCCGGCGCAGCGAGAACGCGACGGTCACCCAGTGCCACACCGGCACGCGTGATCTCTCCGCCCACCTCAGGCGCGCCGACATCATCGTCGCGGCGGCCGGCTCCCCGCATCTGATCCGTGCCGAGGACGTCAAGCCGGGCGCGGCCGTCCTCGACATCGGCGTCTCCCGCAACGCCGAGGGCAAGATCGTCGGCGACGTGCACCCCGACGTCGCCGAGGTCGCCGGGTGGCTCTCCCCGAACCCCGGCGGTGTCGGACCGATGACCAGGGCCCAGCTGCTCGTCAACGTGGTCGAGGCGGCGGAGCGCAGTGTCGGCTGACGGCGGTCACGGACAGGACGCGGGGCGTCGTACGACCCGGCGCTTCCCGCTGTTCACACGGGACACGGCACGCCCCGAGGGGGGCGGCAGGGCCGCGTCGGGAGACCTGCCGGCGCCGGCGCGGCAGTGGCCGCTGCTGGTGGTGCTGGCGACCGTCGCCGTGGGGTTGCTGCTGACCTCGCTGGACCAGTTCCGGGTGGGTGCGCTGCTGATCGGGGCGGCGCTGCTCGCGGGGGCGGTGATGCGCTGGATACTGCCGAGCGTGGGCATGCTGGCGGTGCGGTCCCGGTTCACGGACATCGCGACGTACGGCGTGCTGGGGCTGGCGATCGTGCTGCTGGCGTTGATGGCGCAGCCGAAGCCGTGGCTGGTGATCCCGTATCTGAAGGACACGCTGCACTTCACGATGAAGAGCTAGTGGATTCGTATTCGGCTGCGGGCGGTGGGGCTGGTCGCGCCCACGCGGCGGTAGCCGCGCATCGACACAGCCCCGCGCCGCTGTCGGGGCGCCCGCACCTCCCCCGGCGGGTGCGGGCCTTCCCCCTGTTCGAAGGTAGGGACCCGGTGCCCCCGGCGAATCCCACTTCTGATTGAACCCCCTACAACTTCCGCGGTACGTCCGGTGGTTGACTCCCGGCCTCGGGCCCCCGCGTTACGCTGCGGCGATGCGACTGCGGAACCCGCCCCCACTCGCCGTCGACACGCTGATCGCGTGCGGGACGGTCGTGATGGCCGTGTTGCTGGGGCGGGAGTCGCCCGCCCAGGGGTGGCCGCAGCTCGACGCGCGGGCGTATGTGCTGATCGTGCTGGCGCAGCTGCCCGTCGCCCTGCGCGGGCGGTGGCCGGTCGCGGTCTTCGCCGTGATGCAGGGCGCGTCGATCGTCTACGTCGGCCTCGGCTTCTGGCCCGTGGTGTGCACCTTCGGCTCCCTGCTGGGGCTGTACACGGTCGCGTCGGTGCGGCCGGTCCGGATCGCCGTCGGCTGCGCGGTCTGCATGACCGGCATGTGGCTGTACGCCGGGCTCGTCACCCGCGGCTCCTCGATGCCCTCCGTCGTCGTACAGGCGCTGTTGTACTGCTCGGTGTTCGTCTGGTTCGGGCATCTCTCGCAGCGCTCCGCCGTACTCTCCCGGCATCTGAAGGCCGAGCAGGCCGAACGGGCGCGCCGGGCCGTGGCCGAGGAACGCGGGCGGATAGCACGGGAGTTGCACGACGTCGTCGCCCATCACATGTCGGTGATCTCCGTGCAGGCGGGCCTCGCCCGGTTCGTCTTCGAGTCGGACCCCGGCAAGGCGCGCGGGGCGCTGGGGACGATCGCGGACACCAGCGGGGAGGCCCTGGAGGAGCTGAGGCGCATGCTCCAGGTGCTGCGCGAGGAGGATCCGCAGGCCGCCGAGCGGGCTCCCATGCCCACCCTGGACCGGCTCGCCGACCTCCTGGAGCGGGTGCGCAGCGGCGGGCTGCCCGTCGAGTTCGTGGTCGAGGGCGAGCCCCGGCCGCTGCCGCCCGGCGTCGAGCTGTGCGCCTACCGCGTCGTCCAGGAGGCGCTCACCAACGTCCTCAAGCACGCCGGCCGCGCGCACGCGCGCGTGCTGCTGCGGTACCGGCCGCACGGCCTGACCGTGTCCGTCCTCGACGACGGGGAGGGGGTGAATCCGGACAGAGTGCGAACGGGCGCCGGACATGGCTTGATTGGCATGCGTGAGCGGGCCAAGCTCTACGGCGGGACGATCAGCGTCGGCCCACGCTCCGAGGGAGGCTTCGCGGTCGAGCTGGCCCTGCCGACCTCGGCCACACTCGCACGGCGGGGGGACGACCGTACCGGATGACCAGAGTGCTCGTGGTCGACGACCAGTTCCTCATCCGCGCGGGTCTGGTGGGGCTGCTGGAAGCCGCGCCCGGGTTCGAGGTGGTCGGGGAGGCCGGGGACGGTGCGGAGGCGGTGCGGCTGGCCGCCGAGACCGGTCCCGACGTCATTCTCATGGACATCCGGATGCCTGGTCTGAACGGCATCGAGGCCACCGAGCGCATCCTGGCGCAGGCGGCGGTCCCCGCGCCGCGCGTCCTCGTGCTCACCACCTTCGACCTCGACGAGTACGTGTACGGCGCGCTGCGCGCCGGCGCCTCGGGGTTTCTCCTCAAGGACTCCGGCCCGGAACGGCTGCTGGCCGCCGTCACCGCGGTGGACGGCGGTGACGCCCTGTTCGCGCCCAGTGTCACCCGGCGCCTGGTCGAGGCCTTCGCCCGCCGGCACGGCCCCGACCCGCAGACCGGTCCGCCGCCCGACCTCGACCTGCTGGCCTCGCGGGAGGTCGAGGTCCTCAGGCTCACCGCGCGCGGGCTGTCCAACCTGGAGATCGCCGAGCGCCTCTACATCAGCGAGGCCACCGTGAAGACCCACCTCAACCGCACGATGACCAAGCTCGACCTGGGCAGCCGGGCACAGGCGGTGGTGGTGGCGTACGAGACGGGACTGGTGACGCCGGGCGGGCTGGGCGGGCCGGGCGGGCCGGCAGGCCTCGGCGGCTGAAAGCGGCTGAAAGGCGGCCCGTCCCCTCCCCCGAGCAGGACGGACCGCCGTCCGGTTTCAGCCTTCCCATCGGGCGGCGGCTGTTCAACGGCTGTCCGTCGGCTGTGGCACAGAGGTGACAGTTCCGCTACGGACCGTCCGCACTGCCACAGCCTGCGGGAACCGTCGGACCGCCCCCCGTCGTCACCCGGTCTGAACGGGCAACGAACCGGCGACGTGGGAAGCCGTGGAGGTGTGTGATGGGCGGCTGGCAGCCGCTGCCGGAGGGGCTCCCGGCGGAGGTGCGGCACTTCGTGGAGCAACTGCGGCTCCTCAAGGACGACACCGGTCTCAGCCTGGTCGCGCTGGGCGCCCGCACCGCGTACAGCAAGTCCTCCTGGCAGCGGTACCTGAACGCCGTTCAGCCGCCGCCGCGGCAGGCCGTCGCCGCGCTGTGCCGGGTCGCGGGCCTCACCGGCGCCGACGCCGAACGGCACACCGTGCGCTGGGAGCTGGCCGTCCAGGCCTGGCCGCGCCCGGCGAACGTGCCGGAACCGCCGCCCGGCACCGGGGAGTACGAGGACGATCCCACCCTTCCCTGGTGGGACCGCCCGGAGCAGGAGCGGGCGCCCCGCCCGCACGGCCTGCTGCTGCCGGCCGCGGTCCTGCTGCTGCTCGTCCTGCTTCTCGTGACGGTCGTCGGTGCCGTGGCTCTCGGGTGAGCCGAGTCTCCCGTGACCTGCGAGGTCACGGCCCGATGACCGGTGTGTCGATGTGTTGACAAGTTCGCGGATATGTCACGAAGCCGACTCACAAGCGGGCTAACGTGTCCAATCGGGACGAGCCGAAGGCCCGTTGGACCGCTTCGCGGTCGGCGTGCGACGGTGCACGCGGACGGGGCAGTGCTCCTGTGCGCCCCCTGCCGGGGGACTGGATTCCGGGGGCGCCGCGGTCCGCTGGGTAACCAGAACGGGGACCGGCGCGGGGGCACCACGCGCAAGGGGAACGCGGGGGAAGACACGCCACCGAACCGGGGGCAAGAGGACCGGGGGAATGAGGGGGGAAGCAATGCCTCGTTGGAAGGCCCTGCCGGATGAACTCGATCCGCAGGTCAAGGAGTTCGCGACGCAGCTGCGGCGGCTCGTGGACCGCAGCGGGCTGAGTGTCGCGGCACTGTCCGACCGCACCGGCTACAGCAAGACGTCCTGGGAGCGGTACCTGGGCGGGCGCCTGCTGGCGCCCAAGGGCGCGATCGTCGCGCTCGCCGAGGTCACCGGTGCCAATCCCGTCCACCTGACGACCATGTGGGAGCTGGCCGAACGGGCCTGGAGCCGTTCGGAGCAGCGCCACGACATGACGATGGAGGCGATCCGGATCTCCCAGGCGCGGGCCGCGCTGGGGGAGTTCGGGGGGCCGCCGGTCACGTCCACGTCCACCACCACGGCCGGGGGCAAGGCGCCGCGCCGGGCGGGCAGCGCCGTCGCGACGCCGGGGATCGCCGGGCCGGCGGGCGTCTCGCCCACCATCCCGCCCCAGCCGACGGCACCCGACGCCAACCGCCGGGAGGGCACGGGCTCCCGCGGGCCGGCCGCGCCCGGGGGGCCGGGTGCCGCCGCGGGCGGCCGGCGGCGGCTGACGATGTTCCTCGCGGGGGTGGTCGGCGTGGCCGTGGTCGTCGCCGCCGTCTTCTTCCTCACCGACAACGGCGGCGACGGGAAGAAGAACCGGAGCGGTGCCACCTCGTCCGCCCCGTCCACCAGCGCCGGCACCGACCTGCCGGCCGGCGTGAAGTGCGCGGGCACCGGCTGCACCGGCAAGGACGCGGAGGCCATGGGGTGCAGCGGCGACCTCGTGACCACCGCCAGGACCGCCACGGTCGGTGCGACCACCCTGGAGGTCCGCTACAGCAGCACCTGCGGCGCCGCCTGGGGCCGTATCACCGGCGCCGCCCGGGGCGACTCGGTGCGGGTCACGGCCGGCACCACCACGAAGACCGGCGACATCACGGCCGTCGGCGACACGATCGCGTACACGCCGATGGTCGCGGTACGGGACGCGGCCCAGGCCAGGGCGTGCGCGACGCTGGCGTCGGGGCAGACGGGGTGCACCTCGTAGAAACTCCGTGTGTCCGGGAATGCCGTCGCGATTCCCGGGCAGGTGAACCGTACCCCCCACGGGAGTCCGGATTCCGGCACCCCCGGTGGCGGCCGCCCGTCTCACCTCTCCCGGACGGGCGGCCGCCTTTTTCGTACGTGCCTGCGGATGGCGTCGGTAGGGTCACGTCTGTGGGGTGAGCCACACCGACCCCTCCACGTCCGGCATCCGGAATGCGCGATAGCCTGACCGGTGGATCTCTTGATGCCGAGAGATCGATCATTTGTACGTCCGCACCCCAGGGCAAGGACGCCCACCGCCAGCTGTCATACGGAGAACGCCATGACCCGCACTCCCGTGAACGTCACCGTCACCGGCGCGGCCGGCCAGATCGGTTACGCCCTGCTCTTCCGCATCGCCTCCGGCCAGCTGCTCGGCGCGGACGTGCCGGTCCGGCTCCGCCTCCTGGAGATCACCCCCGCGCTCAAGGCCGCCGAGGGCACCGCCATGGAGCTCGACGACTGCGCCTTCCCGCTCCTGGCGGGCATCGACATCTCCGACGACCCGAACGTCGCCTTCGACGGTGCCAACGTCGCCCTGCTCGTGGGCGCCCGCCCGCGCACCAAGGGCATGGAGCGCGGTGACCTCCTGGAGGCCAACGGCGGCATCTTCAAGCCGCAGGGCAAGGCCATCAACGACCACGCCGCGGACGACATCAAGGTCCTGGTCGTCGGCAACCCGGCCAACACGAACGCGCTGATCGCGCAGGCCGCCGCGCCGGACGTACCGGCCGAGCGCTTCACCGCGATGACCCGCCTCGACCACAACCGCGCGCTGACCCAGCTGGCGAAGAAGACGGGCTCCACGGTCGCCGACATCAAGCGTCTGACCATCTGGGGCAACCACTCGGCCACCCAGTACCCCGACATCTTCCACGCGACCGTCGCCGGCAAGAACGCCGCGGAGGTCGTCAACGACGAGAAGTGGCTGGCCGAGGAGTTCATCCCGACCGTCGCCAAGCGTGGCGCGGCCATCATCGAGGCCCGTGGCGCGTCCTCCGCCGCCTCCGCCGCGAACGCCGCCATCGACCACGTCCACACCTGGGTCAACGGCACCGCCGACGGCGACTGGACCTCCATGGGCATCCCCTCGGACGGCTCCTACGGCGTCCCGGAGGGCCTGATCTCCTCCTTCCCGGTCACCACCAAGGACGGCGTGTACGAGATCGTCCAGGGCCTGGAGATCAGCGAGTTCTCCCGCGCCCGCATCGACGCCTCGGTGCAGGAGCTGGCGGAGGAGCGCGACGCGGTCCGCGCCCTCGGCCTCATCTGAGCCTCCCGCGCCCACGGGCCCCACTCCGGTTTCGTCCGGAACGGGGCCCGTTCCCGTTTCCGCCGCTACCGTCGGAAGAGGTAAGCGGTGGAGTGAATCGGGGGGTTCGCGATGAGCGACAGGAGCGGTCGGTCCGAGGACAGTGCAGCGAGCGAGCCGCCGGAGGGCCCACGGCCGGCGGATCCGCAGGAGTCGGAGGAGTCGGAGGAGCCGAGCACGCAGAGATGGCCGACGGTGACCCCGCAGCACACGGGGGTCCCGGAGAGCCCATGGCGCCAGGAACGCCCCGAGCCGCCGGAGAACCCATGGCATCCGGAGAGCCCGAGGCAGTCCGAGTGGCCGCCCACGTCGGAGAGCCCGAGGCCGTCCGACCGGTCGCCCACGCTGGAGAGCCCGCCGCAGTCCGAGCGGCCGCGCACGTCGGAGAGTTCGAGGCAGTCCGACTGGCCGGTGTCGCTGGAGAAGCCGGGGCGCACGGAGCGCTCCGCGCCCGGCGTGCTTCCCCCGCGCCAGGGTGGTGGTGACGAGCCGTACGGTCCCGGGCGCGTCCCGGGTGAGGACCAGGGGCGGCCGGCCTGGCCCCCGACGCCGCCCCCGGGCCTGCCTCCGCTCCCGACCGCGTTCTCGTCTCCGTCCCCGACCCTGCCCGTCCCGTCGGCGCCGCCCGATGGCCGCCGTCCGGTGCCGTCCCTGCCCCCGTCACCGGGTGAGGCTCGGAGGGGCTACACGCCGCCTCCCTGGTCAGGTGCCCCGACCTCGTCGGGACAGCGGCTTACGGCCACGCCCCCGCCGGCCGGGTACACCCCGCGACGGCGGTCCGGTCGGGCGCTCGCCGCGGCGGTCGGTCTGGTTCTGGTCGCCGGTCTCTCCGGGCTGGGGTTCTGGTACTTCGGCCGGGACGGCGGTGATCGCTCCGGTACCGGGACCGCCCCGTCCGTGAGCGTGAGCGTCAGTGCCAAGTCGTCGGCGCCCGAGTCCCCCGAGCCCACGGCCAGCCCCACTCCCACCCCCTCCGTCGCCGCCGGATACCGCGTCGTGCGCGATCCCGTCGGGTACACCCTCGACGTGCCCCAGGGGTGGACCCGGCGGCAGCAGCAGGGGGAGAAGGCGCCGGTGGTGTACTACGACTCCCCGTCCGACGGGCGCCAGATGCAGATCTTCGCGCTCGCCGAGGCCACCCCGGCCGAGTCCCTCGACCTCGCCGAGAACGACCCCGGGTACGGATACGCGAAGCAACCCGGCTACCAGCCCGGTGACCGTACCTCGGGCGACACCTGGGCCGAGCTGTCATACCGCTACGACGACAAGGACAAGGGCACCCGGCAGGTCATCGACCACCGCTTCCAGGCCGCCGACGGCACCCTGTACGCGATCCGCTCCAGCGGCCCCGGGAGCCTCCCCGCCGCGCTGGTCCGGGGGCCGCTCACCACGGCGCTCGACTCCTTCTGCCCCGCCGGCGCCCGGTGTTCCTGAGCGTCGTCGTCACTCCATCCCCTTCTTGCCCGGCGTCCAGAACGGCTTGGTGAGCACCGCCCGTCGGTCCCACCCCGCCTCCTGGACGAGCACCTTGCGTACCGCCTGCACGGCCCGCGCCTCCCCGGCGACATACGCGATCCCGCCGGGCTCGGGGGCGAGTCGGCGTACCGCCTCCGGCAGTGAGGTCTCGCCGCGGAGCACCCAGTCGAGGTGCTCCGCGTACGCGAGGGGCAGCCGGTCCGCCGCGGTCGCCGTCTCCACGCAGCCGGAGACGGCGGCCTCCTCGGGCAGCGCAGCGAGCATCGCGCCGAAGGCGACCGAG
Source organism: Streptomyces sp. NPDC054813 (assembly GCF_053611365.1). Taxonomy (NCBI): domain Bacteria; kingdom Bacillati; phylum Actinomycetota; class Actinomycetes; order Kitasatosporales; family Streptomycetaceae; genus Streptomyces; species Streptomyces sp. NPDC054813. Next base: position 428,268 of record NZ_JBSHAF010000003.1, read on the forward strand.
GCCGTCTCGTCGCCGACGAAGACATGGTGGGCGGCCTCGGGGCGCAGCGTGAACGTGCCCTCGGGCCTGCGCAGCCGCACCGGCTCGCCGGTGGAGACCGTGCGCCCCCACTGGGCCCCCGGCCCGCCCTCGGGATGGTCCAGCACGCACAACTCGACCACGCCGGACGGGTCGTAGCGCCACACCGAGTACGTGCGGAGGGTCAGGCCGGTGACCAGGACGCGTACCTGCTGACCGGGCCGCACGTCGAGACCGGCGAGCTGGTCGCCGTCGATGCGCAGCCGGCGTGTGCGGGCGGTGATCTGTTCCACCTCGGCGACGGTGCCGCGCAGGGTCAGCAGGTCGAGGACGGGATTCAGCAGGGCGGGCATGGGAGGCTCCTCAACGGGCCGTATGGTGTGGGGAGTTGCTCAGGCGCCGGATGATCGCGACAGTACGCGTTTCCGGTCGGACGCGATAGTACGTGTCGGGGTCCGGTCGCGGTAACCGGCCACCACGAGCGCCGTCGCCGCGAGGACCAGCAGCGCGACGGTACGCAGGGCCGGGCCCAGGCCGGAGGCCAGGTCGGTGTGGGCGGACAGGATCGTGCCGGTGACCGCGACGCCCAGGGCCGCGCCGGTCTCGCGGGCCGTGGTGCCGAGGCCCGAGCCCAGGCCTGCCTGATGCGGCGGGAGCGAGGTGACGACGCCCAGGGTCAGGGCCGGCATGGACAGGCCTGCGGACCGTCTCCCGGACGTTCACGATCATCGGCCACGACGCGATCGCCGGCACCCATGGCGCGACCCTGTTCGCCCGGGCCGCCGAGGAGGCGCCGGGCATCCGCATCCGCTTTCTCGCCGAGAGCCATGTGGACGCGCCGTTCCTGCGGCACGGCACCGCCGACCTGGAGGTGGGGGTGGTCGACACCGCCCTGCCCGAGGTGCATGTGGAACACCTCCACGAGGACCGTATGCTCGGTGTCGTACGGGCCGGACACCCGCTCCTGGAAGGCGAGTTGACCCCCGAGCGGTATGCGAGCGCGGCCGGTCACCTGAACGTCTCCCGGCGCGGCAAGCTGCACGGCCCGGTGGACACCGCGCTGGCCGGACTCGGCCTGGAGCGCCGGGTGGTGGGCACCGTCGGCACCTTCCCGGCCTCCCTGTGCTCCGCGACTCCGACCTGATCGGCCTGATCACCTCCTGGAGCGCGCCCCTGGCCACCGCGCTCGGCCTGGTCACCTTCGACGTGCCGCTCGACCTCCCGCCGATCAGCATCGGACTGGCCTGGCACCCGCGTCACGACGCCGACCCGGCACACGCCTGGCTCCGGGGCTGCGTAAGGGAGTTGATGATCACCGACGGGCCCGGTGCCGTTGCCGGTGGTGGGTCGTAGTCTCGCCGGCCGACTTCTGACCTGCGGTGACTTCGGGCAATTCCGTTTCACCGGCCACGGCCGTCGCCCTATGCTGATGGTTTGTCAACTCGACGTCCAGTAACGCACTTCCAGCACCGCACGTCACACGCATCGGGGGATCGTCGTGAGCACCGCTTACGTGCCGCAACAACCGCATCCGGGACCGCCCGCCGGGGCGCCGCCCGCGCTGCCGCCCACACCGCCGTACGCCAGTGAGGCCACCCGGCTGCTGTGCGCGGGCACCTATCTGGATTCCGCATACCGGGACCGGGTCATCGAGGAACTCCACCTCAACGAACAACGGATCGCGGCGCCCTCGCTCGGCTTCGACGCCGCCCGGGTCCTGGCCCACGCCCTGCGCGCCCGCCGCCAGGAGCTGCTGTGGGCCGCGGCGATCCTCGGCCTGTGGGTGGTGGGACTGCCGCTCAGCGGCGGGCTGCTCGTGCTCTTCCTGGTGCCGGGCATCGCGCTCGCCGTCGCGCCCTGGATCAGGGGCCGCGCCGCCCGGCCGCCGCTGTACCGGGTGATCGCCGCCTTCCTGGTCCGCTGGTGGGGCCGGTCCTTCTATGCGGTGGCCCTGATCGCGACCGTCGCCGTCGCGTTCGGCGGCGGCTCGGACGACAGCGCCTCGTACGACCCGTACGGCTCCGACGGCTACGGCTCCAGCTACTCCGACTCGACCAGCGTCGGCGACCTGTTCGCCCCGGGCCTCGGCGACTTCGGCGGTCTGGCGGAGGCCTGGCACGCCTGGCTCACGCTCGCCGTGTTCGCCGGCATCGCCCTGTGCGCGCACGCCCAGCGCACCCAGTTCAGCCGGGCACTGGCCGGTGAACTCTCCCCGCAGCGCTTCCCGGACGCGGCGAGCGACCCCGCCGAGAAGGCCGAGAACCCGCGCTTCCAGCGGCTCAAGCAGCGCATCCGGATCGAACAGCACGCGCCGCTGATCATGTACAACGAGGCCTCCCCGTTCTGCGGGGCGGGCGCCGCCTACGACACGTGGGTGCTCGCCGTCGAACTCAAGCCCGACGAGCTGAAGAAGGAGCAGCAGCCGCTCAGCAACCGGGCGATCCTGGAGAAGATCCGCCCGCTGCTCGAACAGCTCCGCGTCCCGGCCGAGTACGCCGGACCCGGCAACCGCGACCGGCTGCGCCAGCTGGAGATCGACGAGTGCGTGTTCCTGCCCGCCGAGGGACTGCTCGCCCGGGACCAGGCGCCCTACATCCCGCAGGCCTTCGAGGAGCACCGGGCGCGGGCCGTCGAGGAGGGTGCCGAGAAGCGCCGGCACTTCCTGCGGATCCGCGTCGGCGGCTGGGAGGAGGAGGTGGTCGTCACGGTGTTCGTGCGCATCCACACCCAGGGCCGGATGCTCGTGCTGGAGATCGCCCCGCACGTACTGACTCCGGTCCGCGCGGACTTCAAGGGCGCCGACCGCACCGCCCACCGGTTCCGGAACAACAACTGGGCCGGCAAGACCGCCGCCGCGATCGCCCTGGTCCCGGGCTCGGTGGGCCGCTCGCTGGGCCAGCTCGGCCGGGGCGCGGTGTACCTCTGGCGGCTGCTGACCGGCGGCCATGCGGGTGCGCTGCCCGAGGGTCCAGCGCTGTCCGTGCGGGAACTGGGCGCGGTGGACGTCGGCTCCCACTTCCAGGAGATGGACGTCGTCCGGTACCTGCGCAGCATCCAGGACCGGGTGACGAACGGCGTACGGGCCGCGCTCGCCGAAGCCGGTTACCAGACCGGCGAGTTCGTCCAGAAGACCGTCAACAACAGCACCAACGTGAGCATCGACCGGGTCGAGGGCTCCACCTTCGCCTTCGGCAGCCACGCCACCGCCGTCAGTTACACGACGCAGAAGGGGCCCGACAGCAATGGCAAGTGACGAGCCGCAGGTCACCCTGGGGAACATCTCCGGAAGCACGTTCGCCATCGGCAGCCACGCGCACGCCGAGAGCCACCACCACGGCACCGCCGGTTCCCCGGCCGACGAGGAACTCCTCGCGGCGGTGCGGGAGTTGCGTGCCGACCTGGAGCGGGTGCGGGGCACCGAGCAGACGGCGGCGCTGGGCACGGCGCTCGCCGAGACCGAGGACGAGATCGCCCGCACCGGCCAGGCGGGCCCCACCCGCCGTGAACGTCTGCGTGAACTCCTCACCGACTCCCAGGCCCTCATCAACGTACTGGCCTCGGCAGGCACACTGGCCGGCCTGCTGGGGAGGTGAGAGAGCCGATGACCAGCGGGGGAGCGCGGCACTGGAACGAGGACACGCAGCGGTGGGAGGACGGCCTCCGACCCGCCGCCACGCCGGCCCCACCACGGCCTCCGGCAGGACCCCAGGTCCATCCGGCAACGACACCGGCTCCGACGACACCGGCTCCGCCGGCTTCGGTTACGACGGCACCGGCTCCGCCGGCTTCGGTTACGACGGCTCCGGCTCCGCCGGCTTCGGTTACGACGGCACCGGCTCCGACGACACAGGCTCCTACGGCTCCGGAGGGTCTGCCGTCGGCTCCGGAGCGTCCGGTGTCGGCTCCGGAGGCGGAGTGGTGGTCGGACGGGGGCCGCGACTGGGCGCCCGCCGAGCAGACCCCGGCGCCCGTGGCTTCCCGGGGGCGTGATCGCAGGCTTGCCTGGTCCGTCGTCGTGGGGGCCGCCGTCGTCGGCGTGGCCACGAGCCTGGTCCTGAGCCTGGTGGTCGGCAAGGACGACGGCCACCAGCCCGCCACGGCCGCCGCCTCGGTCACCCCGACCCCCTCCGAGCGGCCCACGGAGGCGTCCGAGTCACCCACGGACACCGGCTCCCCGTCCCCGTCGGCCTCCGCGCCTCCCGCCGGATACGAGCTGCGCCACGACACCGAGGGCTTCCGGATCGCCGTCCCCGAGGGCTGGTCGCGGTCCACCGTCGACTCCTCGTACGGCATCGCCGTCGTCAGTTACCGCAGCCCCGACCGCGAGCACCGGCTGCAGGTCTACCAGGTCGCCGAGGACTCCCCGGACGCCTCCTTCGAGCTCTACCTCTCCGCCGAGACCCCCAAGCCGGACGGCTTCCAGGAACTCGGCCTGACCGACCTCGACGACGGCCGGTTCACCGGCTCCCGCCTGGAGTACCTGGCCGGCCGGATCGGCGGCGAGCCGGACGTCGGCACCTGGCATGTCGTCGACGAGCGGTTCGTCGCACCGGACGGCAACATCTATGCCGTCGCCTCCTACGGCCCCGACTCCGACGGCCGCGACGACGAGCTTGCCCATCTCACGACGGCGCTGGACTGGTTCTGCCCGCCGGACACGCTCTGTGACGCGGACCCCGCCGTGGACTGAGCGCCGGTCCCCCCGGGGTCCCTCCGCCGGTCACATCGTCGTTCATTTACTTTCCGTGTTCACGGGATATATCCGAACGCCAATGCACAATTTCTTCAATTGCGTGGCGATGGACATTCTATAGCTTCTCTTCCGGGTGACTTGAATTCCCCCGAATGCCCCAAATCCCGTCCCGGGCGATGGTCGTTAGGTGACCGTGATGCGATTGGACTGGCACTCAACAGAAGATCATCCGACGGCCGTGCTCCACTGGCCCGGAAGTATGGATATCACCTCATGCTCGGACCTGCTCGATGATTTCCTGAAGAGAATCAACATGATGGAAAATGAATATCGGCGGACGCTGGCGGATCTCTACAGAGCGTTCTGAGGCAGGGTGCGGAGGTTTCACCGATGGACGGGATTCAGCATGACGCCGGTCTCTATGATCACACCGGTCTCTACGACCACCCTGGTCTCTATGATCACACCGGTCTCTATGACCACTCTGGTCTCTATGATCACACCGGTCGCTACGAGCAACACGGCTGGGGCGCACCGGAGCCGGGTGTCGCGCCGAACGACTGGGATCCGGTCGAGGAGCTGGCGCAGATGCTGTCCGCGCCGACCGGCGTGAGTGCGAGCACGGCTCCCACCCTGCTGGACGTGCCGGCCCAGCGCAGGGGCAGCCGTCGGCGGCCCCGCCAGGAGCCTCACCTGCTCGACGGCGGCCGGCGCGTAACGCACATCACGTTCCTGATCGCGGCGGTCTCGCTGTGCGCGGTGTGCATGCTGACCTGGTCCGTCTGCTACTCCTACGGGCAGCTGCGCGGGATCGCCTCGGGGGTGCTGCCCGCGGGGCTGGCGCGGTACTGGCCGCTGACGGTGTACGGGCCCTGGTTCGTGGCGGCGCTCTCCGTCCTGCGGGCCACCGCTCAGCGCCGGAGTGCGCGCCGGTCCTGGTGTGTGGTGCTGGCCGCCTCCGTCCTGGCCGTGGCGCTGTGCGCCAGCCACTCGTCGCATGCCTTGTTGTCGTTAGTGATTTTCGGGATTCCGCCGGTGACTGCCCTGGTGTGCTTCTGGGAACTCGTCGGCCAGATCTCGGCGAAGAGCAGGCCCCGGCACGCCACGCACACAGAGGCGGCGGGTTCCACGCCCTGAGAGGACTTTTGCCCCGTTTCATCCGACTGTTCAGTGATGCAGCACACTTTCGGCCACGATTGCGCATGCAATCCCGGACCGAGGGCAGGCGGTGACGGTCCCCGAGTGTGACTCCTCTGTCGCACAGGGGCACTGAACAGGAACGGAAGGCAACACCGATCATGGCGGACCGAACGGCACAAGCGACCATCCATGCCGGAGGCGAGTGGCTGGAAGCCGTCTCCGGCGCGATGCGCGAGATCATCGACCCCGCGGACGGCCTGCCCTTCGCCGTGGTCACCGAGGGTGACGAGAAGGACGCGGAGGCGGCGGTGGCCGCCGCCCGGCGCGCCTTCGACACCGGCGACTGGCCCCGCACCCCGGTCGCCGAGCGCGCCGCCCTGCTGCGCCGGGTGGCCGACCTGCTCGTGCGCGACCGCGAGAAGCTCGGCCTCCTGGAGAGCCGGGACGCGGGCAAGACCGTCGAGGAGGGCCGGGTCGACATCGACTGTGTCGCCGATGCCTTCCGCTACTTCGCCGACCTGGTGGCGGCGGAGGGCGCGGGCCGGGTGGTGGACGCGGGCTCGCCCGACATCCACAGCGTCGTCGTCCACGAGCCCGTCGGTGTCTGCGCCCTGATCACCCCCTGGAACTACCCGCTGCTCCAGGCGAGCTGGAAGATCGCTCCGGCGCTGGCGGCGGGCAACACCTTCGTGATCAAGCCGAGCGAGATCACCCCGCTGACGACCGTCGCGCTGATCGAGCTGCTGGTGGAGGCCGGGCTGCCGGCCGGAGTCGCCAACCTCGTCACCGGCCCCGGGCACAGCGTGGGCGCCCGCCTCGCCGAGCACCCCGATGTCGACCTGGTCTCCTTCACCGGCGGACTGGTCAGCGGGGTCAAGGTCGCCCAGGCGGCCGCCGTCTCGGTCAAGAAGGTCGCCCTCGAACTCGGCGGCAAGAACCCCAACGTCGTCTTCGCCGACTCCTGCGCCACCGAGGAGGGCTTCGACACCGCCGTCGACCAGGCCCTCAACGCCGCCTTCATCCACAGCGGCCAGGTCTGCTCGGCCGGCGCCCGGCTGATCGTCGAGGAGCCGCTCAGGGAACGGTTCGTCGCCGAACTCGCCCGCCGCGCCGCCCGGATCCGCCTCGGACGCGGTACGGCGGACGGCGTCGAGTGCGGCCCGCTCGTCTCCGAACAGCAGCGCGCCAAGACCGAGGCGTACGTGGCGTCGGCGCTGGCCGAGGGCGCGGTGCTGCGCTCCGGCGGCAAGCGCCCCGAGCCGTCCCCCGACCGTCCCGCCGGCGGCTACTTCTACGAGCCGACGGTCCTCGACCAGTGCCAGCGGGAGATGAAGGTCGTGCGCGAGGAGGTCTTCGGGCCGGTCCTCACGGTCGAGACCTTCCGCACCGAGGACGAGGCGGTCGCCCTCGCCAACGACACCGAGTACGGCCTGGCCGGTGCCGTCTGGACCGCCGACGCCGGACGCGCCCGCCGGGTCGCGGGGCGGCTGCGGCACGGCACCGTCTGGATCAACGACTTCCACCCCTACCTCCCGCAGGCGGAGTGGGGCGGCTTCGGCAGGAGCGGCACCGGCCGCGAGCTGGGACCCGCCGGGCTCGCCGAGTACCGCGAGACCAAGCACGTCTACCAGAACCTCGCGCCGCGGCCGGTGCGCTGGTTCGCCGGCTGAGCCCACCCGACCGCCGTACCCGAGAAGCCGCGACGCGAGAAGAGCTGCCGGACGAGCAGAACGGCTACGCGAGAAGCCTCACCGAGGTCTTCGGAAGTTTTTGGAGTACCCCCATGTCCCAGTCCCACACCTACGACTACGTCGTGATCGGCGGCGGAACCGCGGGTTCCGTCATAGCCTCCCGTCTCACCGAGAACCCCGATGTCACGGTCGCCGTGATCGAGGGCGGTCCCAGCGACGTCGGCCGCGACGACGTCCTCACCCTGCGCCGCTGGATGGGCCTGCTCGGCGGCGAGCTGGACTACGACTACCCGACCACCGAGCAGCCGCGCGGCAACTCCCACATCCGGCACAGCCGGGCCCGCGTCCTCGGCGGCTGCTCGTCGCACAACACGCTCATCGCCTTCAAGCCGCTGCCCTCCGACTGGGACGAGTGGGAGGATGCCGGTGCCAAGGGCTGGGGCGCGGTCCCGATGGAGGCGTACTACGCCCGCCTCCTCAACAACATCGTCCCGGTCGACGAGAAGGACCGGAACGCCATCGCCCGCGACTTCGTCGACGCGGCACAGGAGGCGCTGGGCGTCCCGCGCGTGGAGGGCTTCAACCGCAAGCCGTTCACCGAGGGCGTCGGCTTCTTCGACCTCGCCTACCACCCCGAGGACAACAAGCGGTCCAGCGCCTCGGTGGCCTACCTCCACCCGGTGATGGACGAGCGGCCCAACCTGACGATCCTGCTGGAGACCTGGGCGTACCGGCTGGAGCTGGACGGCACCCGTGCCGAGGGCGTCCACGTCCGCACCAAGGACGGCGAGGACCTGCTGATACGGGCCCGCAACGAGGTCGTGCTGAGCGCGGGCGCCGTCGACTCCCCGCGGCTGCTCCTGCACTCGGGCATCGGCCCGGCCCAGGACCTCGAAGCGCTCGGCATCCCGGTCGTGCTCGACCTCCCGGGCGTCGGCGAGAACCTCCTCGACCACCCCGAGTCGGTGATCGTCTGGGAGACGAACGGCCCGATCCCGGAGAACTCCGCGATGGACTCCGACGCGGGCCTGTTCGTGCGCCGCGACCCCGAACACGCGGGCCCGGACCTGATGTTCCACTTCTACCAGATCCCGTTCACGGACAACCCGGAGCGACTGGGCTACCGGCGGCCGGAGTTCGGCGTCTCGATGACCCCGAACATCCCGAAGCCGCGCAGCCGCGGCCGGCTGTACCTCACCAGCGCCGACCCGTCCGTGAAGCCCGCGCTGGACTTCCGCTACTTCACCGACGAGGACGACTACGACGGCCGCACCCTCGTCGACGGCATCCGCATCGCCCGCGAGATCGCGAAGACCGAGCCGCTGGCCGGCTGGCTGAAGCGCGAGGTGTGCCCGGGGCCGGAGATCCTCGGCGACGCCGAGCTCAGCGAGTACGCCCGCAAGGTCGCGCACACCGTGTACCACCCGGCGGGCACCTGCCGGATGGGCTCGACGGACGACCGACAGGCCGTGGTGGACCCGGAGTTGAGGATCCGCGGCCTGGACGGCATCCGTGTCGCCGACGCGTCCGTCTTCCCGACCATGCCGGCCGTGAACCCGATGATCGGAGTGCTGATGGTCGGCGAGAGGGCCGTGGACCTGCTGAAGGGCGGTGCGTGATGACCAGTACGACCCCTGTGACGACCCCTGCCACACCCCCGGGCTCGACCCCTGTCTTCTCCGTCGACGGACTGTGGAAGGTCTTCGGCCCGAAGGCCGACCGCGTTCCCGCGGACCCCGAGCTGACCGGGCTCGCGCCCGGCGACCTGCGCGCCCGCACCGGCTGTACGGCCGCCGTCCGTGACGTCTCCTTCGACGTGCGCAAGGGCGAGGTCTTCGTGGTGATGGGCCTGTCCGGCTCCGGGAAGTCGACGCTGGTCCGTTGCCTGACCCGGCTCATCGAGCCCACCTCCGGCACGATCGCCATCGACGGCGAGGACGTCCGGGCGATGGACAAGAGCCGGCTGCGGGAGTTGCGCCGGCACCGTGCGGCGATGGTCTTCCAGCACTTCGGACTGCTGCCGCACCGGTCCGTCCTCGACAACGTCGCCTACGGCCTGGAGATCCAGGGCGTCGGCAGGTCCGAGCGGCGCAGGCGGGCCGCCGAGGTCGTCGCCAAGGTCGGCCTGGAGGGCATGGAGCAGCGCCGTCCCGGCCAGCTGTCCGGCGGCCAGCGCCAGCGGGTCGGGCTGGCGCGGGCGCTCGCCGTCGACCCCGAGGTGCTCCTCTTCGACGAGCCGTTCAGCGCGCTCGACCCGCTGATCAGGCGGGACATGCAGGAGGAGGTGGTCCGCCTGCACCAGGAGGAGGGCCGCACGATGGTCTTCATCACGCACGACCTCAGCGAGGCGCTCAAGCTCGGCGACCGCATCGCGCTGATGCGGGACGGGCGCGTGGTGCAGCTCGGGACGCCTGAGGAGATCGTGGGTTCCCCGGCCGACGACTACGTCCGGGAGTTCGTGCGGGACGTGCCGCGCGAGCAGGTGCTGACGGTGCGCTCCGCGATGAGGCCGGCGAAGGACGGGGAGGCCTCGGCGGGACCCGCGGTCGGCCCGGCCGCGACGGTCGCCGAGGCGATCGACGTGGTGGCGGGGGCCGGCGCCCCGGCGCGGGTCGTGGACGGGGACCGGTGCGTCGGCGTCGTCGACGCGGACACGTTGCTCGGCGTCGTGGCGAAGGGGGCTGCGGCCAGTACGCCGTCCGCGACCCAGCGGGGGCCGGTCGCGCCCACGCGGCAGAGCCGCACACGACAGAGCCCCGCGCCCCTGGGTGGGGATGCGGATGGTCCGTCGCAGAGTCCCCCGGCCGATGGGGTGCCTCCCGAGCGCGGGCAAATGAAACCCCCCGCTCCCCGCACCAGCCCGGAGGGTGTCTGATGGCGACGATCACTGTCCCGAGCCCCCGTCGAATAGCCCTGCCCGCCAGCCAGGCCGTGCGCAAGCTCCTCGCCCTGGCCGTGGTCGCCGCGGTCCTCGTCCCCCTCGCCAACTCCCACTGGACCAGCGCCGCCTGGCCCCACACCCTCACCGTCGACCTCTCCTCACCGCTCACCTCCGCCAGCAACTGGGTCATCGACAACCGCGACACCCACCCCCTCTTCCTCTACTTCCTCGGCTACATCAGCAACGCCGTCGTCCTCACCGTCCGTGTCGTCTACCTCGCCCTTCTCGCCGCGGGCTGGCCCGGCGTCACCGTGCTCGCCGCCGCCGTCGCGCACCGCGTCGCCGGCCTCCGGCTCGCCGTCGGTACGGCCGCCGCGTTCCTCGCCTGCGGTGCCCTCGGCATGTGGGTGCCGACGATGCAGACCCTCGCCCTGATGGTCGTGGCGGTCCTCGCGTCCGTCGCCGTCGGCCTGGTCCTCGGCCTCGGCGCCGGTCTCTCCGACCGGCTGCACCGCGCCCTGCGCCCGGTCCTGGACACCATGCAGGTGCTCCCCGCCTTCGCCTACCTCCTCCCGGTCGTCCTGGTCTTCGGCATCGGCGTCCCCGCGGCCGTCCTCGCCACCGTCGTCTACGCCGCCCCGCCCATGGCCAGGCTCACCGCCCTCGGCCTGCGCGGCGCCGACCCGGAGGTCCTGGAGGCCGTGGACTCCCTGGGTGCCACCCGCAGGCAGCGGCTGCTGACCGCCCGTGTCCCGCTCGCCCGCAAGGAACTCCTCCTCGGCCTCAACCAGACGATCATGATGGCGCTGTCGATGGCGGTCATCGCCTCCGTCATCGGCGCCGGCGGCCTCGGCGACCGCGTCTATCAGGCCCTCGCCTCGGTCGACGTCGGCGCGGCCCTCGCGGCCGGCATCCCGATCGTGCTGCTCGCGGTCGTCCTGGACCGCATCACCGCCGCGGCGGGCGACCGGGGCGACACCCGCCCCTCCCCGGCCGGCCTCCTCTACGCCCTCGTCGCCACCGTGGCCGTCGCCGTCGCCGCCCGTCTCCTCGGCGGCCTGGACTGGCCCGCGGCCTGGACCCTGAACTTCGCCGAACCGGTCAACCGCGCCGTCGACTGGATGACCGCCCACCTGTACTCGGGCGTCCCGGTCGTGGGCGGCACCGCCGACTGGGCGGCCCACTTCACCACCTGGATCCTGGATCCCGTCCGGTCGGGCCTGCAGTGGCTGCCCTGGTGGTCGGTGCTGCTCATCGTCGCCGCCCTGGCCTGGCTGATCGGCACCTGGCGCACCGCGCTCACCGCCGTCCTCGCGATGGCCGCGATCGGTGTGCTGGGCGTGTGGGAGCCGTCGCTGGACACGCTGTCCCAGGTCCTCGCAGCCGTCGCCGTCACCCTCGTCCTGGGCTTCGCGACCGGTATCGCCGCCGCCCGCAGCGACCGCGTCGAACGCGCCCTGCGCCCGGTCCTGGACGTGTTCCAGACCATGCCGCAGTTCGTGTACCTGATCCCGGTCGTCGCCCTGTTCGGCGTCGGCCGCGCCCCGGCCGTGGCGGCCGCCGTCGTCTACGCGCTGCCCGCCGTCGTACGGATCACCACCCAGGGGCTGCGGCAGGTCGACCCCGCCGCCCTGGAGTCCGCCCGGTCGCTCGGCGCGACCGGCCGTCAGCAGCTGTGGCAGGTCCAACTGCCGCTCGCCCGCCCCGCGTTGCTGCTCGCCCTGAACCAGGGAGTGGTGCTGGTCCTCGCCGTCGTCATCATCGGCGGCCTGGTCGGCGGCGGCGCCCTCGGCTACGACGTCGCCTTCGGGCTCGCCCAGGGCGACCTGGCGACCGGACTGGTGGCCGGTGCCGCCATCGTCTGCCTGGGCCTGATGCTCGACCGCGTCACCCAGCCCACGGAACGCCGTACGGAGAAGGGAGCCTGACCATGCGTCGTACGACCCTCGTGGCCGCCGCCTCCGTGCTGGTCCTCGCGACCGGCTGCGGTGCCGCCGACATGACCAAGCAGGCCTCGCCCTTCGCCAACGCGCAGGGATCGAAGACCGTGACCCTGTCCGTGCAGTCCTGGGTCGGCGCGCAGTCCAACGTGGCCGTCGCCCAGTACCTCCTCGAACACGAACTCGGCTACCGCGTCGACACCGTGCAGGTGGACGAGGTGCCCGCCTGGGACGCGCTCAGCCAGGGACGCGTCGACGCGATCCTGGAGGACTGGGGCCACCCGGACCAGGAGAAGCGGTACGTCGAGGACAAGAAGACCATCGGCCGTGCCGGGGACCTCGGGGTCACCGGGCACATCGGGTGGTTCGTGCCGACCTACCTGGTCAAGCAGCATCCCGACATCACGAACTGGAAGAACCTCAACAAGTACGCCTCCCTCTTCCGCACCGCGGAGAGCGGCGGCAAGGGCCAACTCCTGGACGGCTCACCGTCGTACGTCACCAACGACAAGGCGCTGGTGAACAACCTGAAGCTGGACTACCAGGTCGTCTTCGCCGGTTCCGAGGCCGCCCAGATCACCCAGATGAAGCAGTTCGCCAAGGAGAAGAAGCCCTTCCTGACCTACTGGTACTCGCCCCAGTGGCTGTTCAAGAAGGTGCCGATGACCGAGGTGAAGCTCCCGGCGTACCAGGAGGGTTGTGACGCCGACGCGGCCAAGGTCGCCTGCGCCTACCCGCACACCCCGCTGCAGAAGTACCTCAACGCGGACTTCGCGAAGAGCGGCGGCAGGGCGGCGGCCTTCCTGAAGAAGTTCAAGTGGACGACCGAGGACCAGAACGAGGTCTCGCTGATGATCGCCGACCAGAAGCTGAGTCCTCAGGAGGCCGCCAAGAAGTGGGTGGACAACCACCCTTCGGTCTGGAAGAAGTGGCTGTCCTGAGCCGCTTCCGTCAACTCGTTCGAGGTGTCACACGTCTCGCTGAAAAGTGGGCGACACAGCGGCCATCGCTCGCGCACGGCTTTGACTTGATCAAGCTGGTGTCTTCTGTGAAGGAGACGCCATCGTGCGAATTTCTGACATTCAGCGCTGCGAGGTCCGGCCCGGACGGCTAGTCGAGTGGACGTTCAGCCCGGCGACCGTCGCGGCCGCGACAGCGCTGCCGCCGGATCCGCGGCCGCCGGCGTACATCCAGGAGTCGCACATCAGAACGGCGCGGGCGGTGCGCGAGGACGGGTTGTTCGTACCGACCTGGCTCGGCACGGCGTTCGACCTGCCGGGCCGAGCCGACCTCGACGCGCTGGAAGAGGCCCTGCACGGCTGGACGTTGCGTCACGAGACGCTGCGCAGCGGCTTCCGGTGGGTCGGTGACGACATGCACCGGTTCACGCTCGACGCGAACGACGTGACGCTGCACCGCGAGGTGGTCGGCGACTTCGCCGACGCCGAGGTGCTGACCCGGTACCTGCAGGACCGGTTCGACGTCGCGGCGGACGCGCTCGACTGGCCGAACCTCATCTACGCGGCGGTCGTCCGTGACGACTCCACCAGTGTGTACATGGCCTTCGACCACACCAATGTCGACGCCTACTCCCTCCAGCTCACCTCGAACGAGATCCACGGGCTGTACACGTCGGGCGTCACGGGGCGGCCCGTCTCCGGTACGCCGGTGGGAAGTTACGTCGACTTCTGCCGGCACGAGCGGGCGAACGCGGACGGAATCGACGACACACACGCGATCGTCGCGCGTTGGCGGGAGTTCATCGCCCGGTGCGACGGGAGGCTTCCGGAGTTCCCCGTCGACCTCGGTCTGCAACCCGGTGGCGCGCTGCCCGCCCAGAAGCTGATGTGCGAGCCGCTCGTCGACGCGGACACCGCGGCCGCGTTCGAGGCGCACTGCCGGCCCTACGGCGGCAGCCTGGTGGGCATCCTGGCCGCGACCAGTCTGATCGTCCACGAACTCGGCGGGCAGCCCGTCTACCGTACGGTCGTGCCGTTCCACACCCGGCTGAAGTCCGAGTGGTCGGACTCCGTGGGCTGGTACGTCGGCGGCGCACCGATCGAGGTACCGGCGGCACGGGACTTCGACGGCGCGCTCGCCACGGTCCGCGCCGAGCTGCGGGCCAACCGGTCGCTGGCGCGCATTCCACTGGCCCGCGTACTGCGTCTGCTCGGTGCGGACTTCCGTCCGACCTCGCCCGACATGTACTCGATCGTCTCGTACGTGGATGCCCGCCTCACCCCCGGTTCGGCCGGCTGGAGCGAGCAGAAGACGTACGGGCTGATCCGGGTGTCGTACGGCGACCAGGTGTGTGCCTGGGTGAGCCGACTGCACGAGGGACTGTGGTTCGCCTGCCGTTACCCGGACACCGAGGCCGCCTACAAGAACGTGCGGCGATATGCCGAGAGGTTGCGGGACTTGATTGCCTCCGTGCCGGCGGGCGATCACATGCGGGCCGCGCAGCCGGAACTCCTCTGACCCAACTTCCCTCTGATACGACCGTATTGGTATCGGCGGCGTTATGCGGCCAACGGCAACTCGTGGCCCTGTCCCGTCAATTGGTGTCCGCCTGGTGATTTCGTCGGGCTATATGCCCCATGGGGAACACGGATCTCCCGTGCGGCAAGTCGCATGCGGCTACTGCTAGTGTTTGCGCGGTCACGCTAGGCAATCGGTCTCGATGTACAGAAAAAGAATCGAGGTTTCCATGCGCAAGCTTCAGAAGGTCGTGTTCGCGGCGGTGGCGGCGGCCGGCGGCCTGTCTGCCCTCGGCGCCGGCACCGCTGTCGCCGACAACGGCGCCAACGGGCTCCAGGTGTCCGACCTGTACCGCCCCTACCAGGAGTGCAGTCCGCAGACGGTCGCCGAGAACGACGTCCCGATCGGTGTGCTCGGCCTCGCGGGCACCACGGACACCACCTGCGGTCAGTACAACACCGCTTTCACAGGGTGACCTTGACATGGTGAACCGGAAGAAGATCGCGGCTCTCTCGGTGCTCGTCGGCGGCCTCGTCGCGACCGGCGCCGGCATCACCCAGGCGTATGCCGCGGCGGACCCGGGGGACTGCACTCGTGATCTCCTGGGCAACCTCACCTGCACCCAGCGGTTCCAGGGCGAGGTCCCCGAAGGCGAACTCCCGCCCCACCAGGACACCTGCCAGACGGTGCAGCCCCTGACGGTGCCCGCCGCCCTGGGCAACGGGAGGGCGCGGCTCGGGCCCGAGGTGACCTGTTCCCCCACGACGTGGGGATCGACCGGCACCCGCGAGGACCGGCATGCGGGTCATTGGCGGGCGATGACGCGAGGCGAGAACGACGCGACATGAGCGAGTGTAGATCCTGAATGACTACCTAATGTGTGTATATGCTCACATTGTGTAGTCAAGCCGGGCTGTCCTGCCCGGATAAGAAAGGGTCACATCATGCGTAAGTTTCAGCGCGCCGCGGTCGTAGCGGCGGCGATTGCCGGCCTGTCCTTCGTCGGTGCCGGGGCCAGCTTCGCCGCCGGTGGCGAGGACGCGGGCCAGGGCGTCACCGCCGTGGCCAACTCGTCGGCCAACGCCGTCGCCGTCGGCAGCGGTTACTACGGCCCGGCGGCGCAGCCTCAGGACCAGCCGGAGGCGCAGCCGCAGGGCCAGCCGGAGGGTCAGCCGGAGGGCCAGCCGGAGGAGCAGAAGGCCGGCCCCGACCAGTCTGAGCAGCCCGAGCAGGGTTACGGCCAGCAGCAGGGCGGCGAGGGCGAGTAACGGCGTACCGAGGACTCGTCCTCTCGGCGCCCTCACGAGCGCATCGGCCTCCCTCCGGAAGCCCGCGGAACATCGCACGAACTCCGGGGTCCGTTCAGCGGCTTGCTGAGTGACACCCCGTGGCGAAGGCAGCCCGGACGCACCGCTCCCTCGGGGCACGCGTCCGGGCTGCCGCCATCCTGTCGTCGGTAGCGGTCGGCACCGCGTCCAGGCGCAGGATGCCCTGTTTCGACCTTCTCGGGCCCGGACGCACGCCGGTAACGGCACGCGACCGGGCCTCTTTTGCAAAGGAAAGCAGCACATGTTCACTCGGCAGAAGATTGCCACCGTCACGGGGCTCGTCGGGAGTCTCGCAGCGATCTGCGTCGGCGCCGGACACGCGTATGCAGACGGACACTCGAGCGACTGCAAGACCAACGCGCAGGGCGACACCGTCTGCGTTCGCAAGAACGAGATCCACTCCGACAAGGACGGCACGCACATCATCAGGCAGACGCAGAACTGCGAGACGACCGACCGGCCGAGCGTGGTGTATCCGGAGGACGGAGTGCTGGGCAGCGGATCCACGAGCGCCGGACCGGAGGTGGACTGTTCCAACACGGCGGAGCTGCCCAAGGGCTTCAAGAAGCCGCACATCGAGTTCTGAGCGGCATTGACAGATCCCGGTGCCCCGGCCGTTGCCGGGGCACCGGGATCTGTCGGTTCGGCCTACTTGCCGAAGCTGTTGTTGCAGCCCATGTCCGAACCGAGGTGGCTCTGCTGCGCACCGGCGTTGCCTTCGCCGTTCAGCAGGTTGCCGCCCAGGCCGTTGCCGATGCCGACCTCGCCGAGGATGTCGACGTTGCCGTCGTGCGACGTACAGGTGCTGCTCTGCCGGATGTCGAAGCTGTCGCCCCCCTTGCCGCCTCCCTGGCCGGCGTGGGCGGCGCCGGCACCCAGGAGCCCGATGCTCCCGAATGCGGCGAAGAGGACAGCAGCCATGCGTACCTTGTGCATTTCATCTCCGGTGAGGTGGGGTAGAGGCGATCCGTGAAAGATCGACATCGTTGACCTGAAGGTTGATACGAAATAACCGAGATAATCCAGCGGCGCGCCGAACTCGCGTAATTTTCGCTACCTCGGAGGTCTGCCGACGCATACAAATGGTCCCGGCGCAGAGTTGGAGCCCGGCGCCGGGACCATTTGTCGACCGACGTCTTCGCGCCGATCAGATTTTCAGAAGGCGCTGTTGTTGCAGCCCATGGTGGAGCCGATGTCGGTGGCCTGGGCGCCGGGGTTGCCCTCGCCGTTCAGCGCGCTGCCCAGGACGCCGTCGAGCACGCCGACCTCGCCGAGGACGTCCAGGTTCAGGTCGTGCGACTTGCAGTTGGAGCTCTGCGTGATCTTGAACTTGTCACCGTGCTCGCCGCCCTTACCGCCCTGGTCGGCGTGGGCCGTGCCGCCGACGAGTCCGATGCTGCCGATTGCGGCGATCAGGACGGCAACGTTGCGAAGCTTGCGCATGTCATCTCCGGGGAGTGAGTGGGTGCGATCTGCGGGAGATCGGCTTATTACAGTTACGGGAGATTAGTGCGAAATACGCCAAAGATGGCAACGACGCGCCGATTTCGCGATCGCAAGGCGAAAGCACCCGAAAGCCGTATCGCGTCGACATGGACCCGTCGGTGGCGATTTTCGACAACTTCCAGCCGCGCGCCGATGTTTGGCCGTCATCCCTGGCGCGCGTTGGCGAGCGAGTTCGACTGGCTGTTGGCCTGGGAGCAGTCGATGCCGCGGGTCTGGGAAGCGGCGAGCAGGGCGACCGGGACGTTCGCGTCGAGCAGGCTCTGCGGGCTGCACTCCTGGGACGGACGGAACATGTTGGTCTGGCTCACCGGGGCGGCCTGGCCCTGCGCCGGCTGCGGGGCCGGCGAGGAAAGCTGCGGGTTGATCTGCGGGTTCAGCTGCGGGTTGATCTGCGGGGCGACCTCGGTGGCACGCTGCGGGGGCGCCTGCTGCGGGGCCGGCGAGCCGTAGGACTGCGCGGTCGCCTGCGCGGAGGAGAGCGAGGCGGCCTGGGCGTCCGGCTGTGAAACGGGCGGCGGCACAGCCCCGTTGTAGGTGGCGGGAGTGACCGCGGAGCTTGGGCCGGCGCCGACGGCGGTGAGACCTCCGGCTGCTGCGACGACGAGCGCGACCCTACGAAGCTTGCGCATGGAATTCTCGGCCCTTCATTGACCTGTGCACGGAATCTGATGAAATGCTGATGAGGCAGCGCAGTTGTCGCTGTTCCTGCCACCCTGTGCGGCTGCGGTGAACCATCGTTCTTGCCCCGTGGGGAACGAGACGTGCGCAGACCCAGAAACGGTCGCCTGGTCGTGGTCACCCATTTGCCGCAGGGTGTGCGAGTGGTGAAGTCGGCCCCGTTGGTCGGCAAATGGGTGACGGGCTTTTGGATGCCGTGACCGCAGCCGGGCGATCCTCGTTCCGACGAGGAGAGGGCAGCGACCGTGGACCTGAAGAGGGTGAGGCAATCGCTGCCGGCTTCGAATGCGAAGTCCGCGTGCTTATCGGAATTGCTGCTGCCGGCCGTGCAGTACGAGTATCACACCGACTGTACGTGTGACCGCGCTGAATGCAATGGACTTCCCATCAGGTATCGAAGGGCCGAGGGTTTCATGCGCAAGCTTCACAAGGCCGCGCTCTTTGCAGTGGCGGCCAGCGGTCTGTCCGCACTCGGCGGCGGTGTCAGTCATGCCGCTCCCATCGGACAAGGCAGTCCCGCCCCGGCTCCGGCTCCGGCTCCCGAGCAATTCGCGCCCCAGGCGGCTCCGGCTCCCGCTCCCCAGGCGGCCCCGGCTCCCGCACCCCAGCCGGTCCAGCAGGCCGCGCCCGCGCCACAGCCGACCGGTTACGCCTCCAGCACGGCCTCCTCGCAGGGAGTTGCGCAGGCCGCCACGGCGCCGTACCCGCAGCAGGCCGCCCCGCAGTACCCGCAGCAGGCCCCTCCTCCGTACCAGCAGCAGGCCGCGCCGCAGTACCCGCAGCAGGCCGCCCCGCCGCAGCCGGTCCAGGCCGCCCCCGCGCAGCCGGCCCAGGTGGTGCCGCAGGTCATGCCCCAGGTCATGCCGCAGGTCGCCCCGCAGCTGGCCGTACCCCAGGTACCCCAGGACTTCGCCTCGCAGGCGCCGGCGATCGTCGCCCCGCAGGTGAACCCCCAGCTCAACCCGCAGGTGAACCCGCTCCTCAGCCCGCAGCTCGGGTCGCCGGGCGCGCCGCAGCTCTCCCCGGTCGGCCTCGGACAGGTCGCGGCACCTCCGGTCGGCCAGCTGGGGCTTCCCCGGCTCGGCTGACGGCCGCGCCGGCGAACATCCGCACGTCCCGCACGACCTGATTCCCTCCGCCAGACCAATTCCGCCAGACCAATGGAGAACCCATGCGCAAGTTCCACAAGGCAGTCCTCGTGGGCGCCATGCTCGGCAGTGTCGGCTCCTTCGGCGCCAACACCGCGTCCGCTCACGACGACCTGGGCCGCGACCTCGACATCACCCAGGCCACCGAGTGCCGTTCTCACGACATGAACATCGAAGTGATCGGCAGTGTCGGCGCGATCACCGGTCTGGCGGGCAACCTGCTGAACGGCGAGGGCAACCCGGGCGCACAGCAGAACCACCTCGGTTCGGACATGGGCTGTAACAACCAGGCGCTCTGACGCCTCGCCGCTGTCTGCCCGGCCTGTGCCACAGGCCGACGCGCAACAGCCGCCGGCCGCGTCGATCCCCCGGCCATGTGCCCCGCCGTCGTGCGCGCATCCGCCGCCCGAGGCGAACCATGGCGCAGGGAGACGTCGGCGGGGCGCCGGACCGGACGACCGTGGCACGCCTCGTCTCGTCGAGAGTCAGGCGGGCCCGCACGCTCCAGCCCGGCACGCCCGGATACCGGTCCAAAAAAGTACTACTTATTTCGCTTTGCTTGGTTTTCGCCGATCGCGGGTGAGTGCCCGCGACGTGTCTGGAAGGGCAGGGAACCCATGAAACGGGCTACCCGAAACAGTGTGATCGCCTTCGCCGTCGCGTCTGGTGCGATGGCGGTCGCGGGGCCTGCGTGGGCCGACTCCGCCGCGGACGGTTCCGCGGCCGGCTCGCCCGGGCTGGTGTCCGGCAACGACATCCAGTTGCCGGTGAACATCCCGGTGAACGTGTGCGGGAACACCGTCGACGTCGTCGGGCTCCTCAACCCCGCGATGGGCAACCGGTGCGCCAACGAGGGGGGCAAGTCCGCGGAGAAGAAGGAAGGGGCGACAGCCGTCGGCAGCGCCCACGACTCGCCGGGCGTCCTCTCCGGCAACGACATCCAGCTTCCGGTCGACGTTCCCCTGAACGTCGTCGGCAACAGCGTGAACGTGGTGGGTGTCGGCAATCCCGTCTTCGGCAACGAGTCCGTCAACGGCCATCCCGACGAGTCCGGCCCGTCCACACCTCCCGCGCCCCCGGTCCGTCACCAGCCGTCACACCCGGCCAAGGCCCACCCGACGCCGAAGCCGCCCGCCACCGTCGTCCGGCAGCGGACGACCGGCACGCTCGCGCACACCGGAACGGGCAACCCCTGGGCGCCGGCGGCCGCGAGCCTGGCCTCGCTGACGGCCGGAGTGGTGCTGTACCGGCGCTTCCGTCCGAGGACGGTCAGCCACGTGAGGTGATCCCGCCCGCCCCGGCCGACGGAGCCCGGCGGCGATCTCCCGGACCGCCGCCGGGGCCCACTTCCGGAGCCCCGGCCCGGACGTCACCGGCCTTGCTCACGCGTGCTGCCCCGGCGTGTAGTGCCCCGGCACCAGTCGGCAGGTCACCCCGAACCGGTTCCAGGCGTTGATCACCGTGATGGCGGCGATCAGCTGCGCCAGCTCCGCCTCCTCGAAGTGCTTGGCGGCCCGCTCGTAGACGTGGTCCGGCACGAAGCCGTCCGTCAGGACGGTCACCGCCTCCGTCAGCCCCAGCGCCGCCAGTTCCTTCTCGGTGTAGAAGTGCTCGGACTCTTCCCAGGCGCTGAGCTGGATGATCCGCTCGACGCTCTCGCCCTGCGCCAGCGCGTCCTTGCTGTGCATGTCCACGCAGAGCGCACAGCGGTTGAGCTGCGAGGCCCGGATCTTCACCAGCTCCAGGAGCTTCGGGTCGAGGCCCTTCCGGGCGGCGGTGTCCAGCCGGACCATCGCCCGGAAGACGTCGGGCACCAGCTCCGACCAGGCCAGACGGGGAGTGTGTTCCGGTGCGTACTCAGTCGGGTGTTCTGTGGTCATATCTCGACCCTAGGAGCCAGGCAGCCCAGGAGTATGGTCCATTTCCATGGGGAAAACATGGGCCACTCTGGGCTTCGACCTCCATCTGGAACCGGCCGGTCCGGGGCTGCGCCGGGGCCTGACCGACGCCCTGCGCGAAGCCGTCCGCGGCGGCCGGCTGGTTCCCGGCACCCGGCTGCCCTCCTCCCGGTCCCTCGCCGCCGACCTGGGCATCGCCCGCAACACCGTCGCCGACGCCTACGCCGACCTGGTCGCCGAGGGCTGGCTCACCGCCCGCCAGGGCTCCGGCACCCGGGTCGCGACCAGGGAGCCGACGGCGCCGCCGTCCGGGCGGCACGGAACGGTGCCCGCCACCGGCACGACCGCCCACCACCCCGCCTACGACCTGCGCGCCGGCCACCCCGACGTCTCCGCCTTCCCGCGCACCGAATGGCTCAGGGCGGCCCGCCGCGCCCTCACCGCCGCCCCCAACGAAGCCTTCGGCTACGGCGATCCGCGCGGCCGGGTCGAACTGCGCACCGCGCTCGCCGCCTACCTCGCCCGCGCCCGGGGGGTGCGCGCCGATCCCGAACGCATCGTGATCTGCGCCGGGTTCGCGCACGGCCTCGGCCTGCTCGGCCGGCTGCTGCGGGCCCGCGGGGCGGACGCGGTCGCCGTGGAGTCGTACGGCCTCGACGAGCACTGGCAGCTGCTGACGGCGGCCGGACTCCGTACCCGCCCAATGCCCTTCGACTCACGCGGCACGGACACGAGGGAGTTGGCGCAGGGACCGGCGGCCGTGCTGCTGACCCCCGCCCACCAGTTCCCGATGGGCGCGCCGCTGCACCACGACCGGCGGGCGGCCGTCGTGGACTGGGCGCGGCGCACCGGCGGCCTGGTCCTGGAGGACGACTACGACGGCGAGTTCCGCTACGACCGCCGTCCCGTCGGCGCCCTCCAGGGCCTCGCCCCCGACGAGGTCGTCTACCTGGGCACGGCCAGCAAGTCCCTGGCGCCCGGACTGCGGCTGGCCTGGATGGTGCTGCCGCCGGGTGTGGCCCGGGAGGTGACCGCGGTCAAGGGCGGCGTGGACACCTGCGGGGCGCCGGACCAGCTGACGCTCGCCGAGTTCATCACCTCCGGCGCCTACGACCGGCACGTCCGCGCGTCCCGCTCCCGCTACCGGCGCCGCCGGGACGCCCTGGTCGCGGCCCTCGCCGAGCGCGCCCCGGAGATCCGGGTCACCGGCATCGCGGCCGGCCTGCACATGCTGCTGCGGCTCCCGCCCGGCACCCAGCACCGGGTGATCCGGGCCGCCGCCGCACAAGGCCTCGCCCTCGACGGCCTCACCCCGCGCCACCGCCACCCCGACGCGGTCACCGCGCCCCTGGACGCCCTCGTCCTCGGCTACGGCACCCCCGCCGACCATGCCTGGTCGGGGGCGCTGGACGTCCTGTGCACGGTGCTGTCGGACCCGGCCGTGACCGGCGTCGAATGAATTCCCGGACCGAATTCCCGCGTTCCTCCCGAAGGTCCCCGGGTGTGCCGCCCGTCGAGGCCGGCACCCCGCCCGGGGCCCGGAACCTCTCCTCCAGGTCGGTGGCGCGCTGGGCCCGGCGGGCCGCCGACGTCATCCGCCGGCGGCGTCCCCGGCCTCCCAGCGCAGCAGGTCGCCCGGCTGGCATTCGAGCACCTCGCAGAGGGCGGCGAGCGTCGCGAAGCGCACCGCCTTGGCGCGGCCGTTCTTGAGTACCGCCAGGTTGGCGGGCGTGATCCCCACCCGGTCCGCGAGCTCGCCCACGGACATCTTCCGCTTGGCCAGCATCACGTCGATGTCGACGGCGATCGGCATCAGATCACCTCGTCCAGCTCGGCCTGCATCTGCGCGGCTTCGACGTCGCGCGCGACGGCCTGGGCGAGCAGCATCCGCAGGACGAGCACGATGAGCGCGACCCCGAGGATGGCCAGGCCCACTCCGCCCATGATGATCGTGACGCCCGGGTCGTCCCGCTGGCCGGGCGCGTTGAGGGCGGTGACCGTGAACCACAGCAGGGCGATCGCCACGATCGCGCCGATCACCCTGTCGACGTACCGGAAGGCCGCGTCGGAGAACACGGTTCCGCGTCGCACCATCGTCACCAGCCGCCACACGCAGACCAGGGCCACCTGGGCCGACACCATGCCCAGGATCGTGATCACGCGGAATGCGGTCAGCGGGAGCGACCCGTCCTCAGGATCGTTCCCACTGGCCAGCGTCCACACCAATCCCGCCTGTACGAGCACGGTGCCGGTGAGCACCACCGCGAGCACGGCGCGCAACGCGCGCACTGTCAGCTTCCCCACGACCCATCCTTCCATCGACTTGCGATGGGAATCTATCGTTTCTCGATAGACGTGACAAGGGTGGGGCTCAGTCCTCCTCGACCCTCTCCGGTGCCTCCCCGAACCGGGCCAGTGCCAGCGCCCCCGCGACGGCCACGGTGAAGCCGAGCACTCCGAGCCAGGCGAGCCCCTCGCGGGTGCGGTCCCCGAGCCACACCACGCCGATGGCCGCCGGACCGATCGTCTCGCCGATCACCATCCCGGCCGTCGCCGTGGTCACCGAGCCGCGCTGCAGCGCCGAGGTCAGCAGCAGGAAGGCGCCGCCACCGCCGACGAGCAGTGCGTAGGCGGCCGGGTTCGTGAGCAGCCCGCCCGGCCACAGGGTGTCGATGAGCCGCACCGACACCTCCACCACCCCGAAACCGAACCCCGCTCCGAGGCCCAGCAGCAGCGCCCGCCACCGCCCGGACAGCCGACCGCCGACGAGCCCGAGCAGCAGCACGCCCACCGCGGTCGCGAGCATCGCGTACTTCAGGGCGTCGGACCCGGCCCGGTCGCCCTCCGGCCCCGACGCCAGCCCCAGCATCGCGAGTCCCGCGCACACCACCCCCACCGCGCCCCACTCCAGCCCGCTCAGCCGCACCCGCAGCAGCCGGGCGGCGACCACCGCGGTCACCGCGAGGCTGGACGCCAGCGCCGCGCTCACCGCGTAGATGGGGAGCGACCGCAGCGCCAGGATCTGGAACACGAACCCCAGCCCGTCCAGCCCCAGCCCGACGAGGTACCGCCACTGCCGGACCGCCCGCAACAGCAGCGCGGCCTCACCGCCCGTACCGTCACCGGCCGCCCGGGCGGCCATCGCCTGCAGAACCGTCGCGGTACCGAAGCAGAGCGCCGCGGCGAGCGCGCACACCATTCCAAAGAGCACAAAGGGACTGTAGGGGAGGGGGTGAGGAGCGAAGTGATCGGGGGGAAGGCGGGCGGCGGGCCCGGGGCGGTACCCGGACCCGCCGCCGCACCCGGTGCGTCAGCTGGCGCCGGCCAGCCAGGCGGTGGCGTTGAGGGCGAGCGCGGCGTTGGTGGCGCCGCTGTCGTTCCAGCCGTCGTACAGCGTGTTGCCGGACTGGCCGGTGCCGTCGTCGACGGGCGAGCTGTCACCCCAGAAGGCGACCCGCCCGCTGCCGTAGGCGGACGTCAGGAAGAAGGCGCCCGTGTTGCCGGAGTAACCGCTGCGGTACACCAGCCCCTTGACGTTCGCGTTGTCGGCGGGCTTGAGGGTCGCCGTGGTCCCGTCGGCGATCAGGCTCTTGGTGACCGTGCCGAAGCCGCCGTGCAGGACGGCGTCGCCGCTGTCGCTGACGGCCTTCAGGTAGCCCGAGCCGATGTCGAGGGAGTCGATCGAGAAGCCGAACGGGTCGGTCGAGTCGACGCTGTTGTTCGTCATCAGGTCGTTGAGGATCTCGACCGCGTCGTAGCCGTCGTTGTTGCGGTCGGCGCCGGTGTGATCGGAGATCATGAACAGTCCGCCGCCGGCCTTCACGAAGTTCATGATCGCCGTCTTCTCGGCGGTGGTGAACTTGGTGTTGGGCTCGGGCAGCACCAGTGCGTCGAACTTCGACAGGTCGGTCGAGGACGAGCCGCCGTACGTCAGCGCACTGGTGGCCGTCTTCAGGCTGTAGTCGCCGGTCTGCTGCAGGGCGACGCCCCACGAGGACAGCGCGCCGGTCCAGTCCGTCTCGTCGGACGGGGAGGAGTCCTCGGAGAGCGGGTCGGGCTTGCTGGTGGAGATGATCCAGTCCGCGTTGCCGGCCTCCTCGGCGTGGCCGTCGTCGAACAGGACGCGGTAGGTGGCGGCGGCATGGGCGGGGGCGGCCTGGAGCGCGGCTCCTGCGGTGAGCAGGCCGAGCACGGTCAGGGCCGCGGTGAGCGTGCGGCGCGAGGTGGCGAAGCCGGGCATCTGTCATTCCTCCATCGGTGGGGGGTGCGAGAGGGATGGCGGTGCGGGTGCTGCGGCGGTTGTCTCTGCGCGCGTGGACACGGATGTGGTTCTGTGGGGTGGTCCGTGGTTCTGCGCGCGTAGAGTTCGAAGTTGATCGTTCACCTACGAACAGCTGGACGGTACCCGTGGCGCCCGGTGCGGCGGCAGGACTCCCGGCGGCTTCACATGAATTTCTTACCAGGACATGACAAGCCGGGGTGGCTGGGTCCGTTCGTCTAAGCTGTCGCCGGACACCCGGCCGACGACCACTCGACTGCCGTCGGCCCACCGCACGCCACACGGGGGAACACGAACATGGCTGACGCACGCCGACAACTCCGCTCGGGCACGGTGATCCTCGGCGGCATGGGCCTTCTGGCCGCCGCTCTCACCGCCTGCTCCTCCGACCCCGACAAGCGCTGCGTCGACCGCGACAGCTACACCGCCACCAAGGGCTACCAGGTCGTCTCCGACAAGAACTGCGGCTCCACCAAGGCCGCCGTCAACGGCGTCTACTACTACGGCGGCAGGAAGAAGAGCGGCTGGGTCAGCGGCGGCTCGTTCACCAAGCCGGGCAAGGGCTCCGGCGGCTCGTCCAGCGGCGGCCACAGCGTCCACCGCGGCGGGTTCGGGCACGGCAGCGGCCACGGCAGCTCCGGCGGCTGACCCCGCGATGGAGCGCCGTACCGTCACACCCCGCCCCGGCTGGCAGCGGACCGTCGAGGAACAGGGCCTGATCTACCCCCTCACCCGCCATCCCGACGGCGTCCTGCGCCCGTACTGGGACGAGAGCGCGTACTACGTCTTCACCCTGGAGGAAGTGGAGGCGCTGGAGGAGGTGGTCGAGGAGCTGCACGCCATGTGTCTGGCCGCGGCCGGCCACATCGTGGCGCAGGATCGTTTCGCCGATCTGGGCATCACCGACCCCCGGATACGCGCCGCCGTCACCGAATCCTGGCACCGCCGCTCCGAACTCCCCTCCCTCTACGGCCGCTTCGACCTCCGCCACGACGGCACCGGCCCGGCGAAACTCCTGGAGTACAACGCCGACACCCCCACCTCCCTGGTGGAGGCCGCCTCGGCCCAGTGGTTCTGGATGGAGGACCGCTTCCCGGGCGCCGACCAGTGGAACAGCCTCCACGAACGCCTCGTCGCCGCCTGGCAGCGGCAGGCCCGGCTGCTCCCGCCCGGCATGCCCCTCCACTTCGCCCACTCCTCCGCCGACGAACTCGGCGAGGACCTGATGACGGTCGCGTACCTGAAGGAGACCGCCGAGCAGGCGGGCCTGGAGACCGAGTGGATCTCCATGGAGGAGATCGGCTGGGACACCCTCTCCGGCCGCTTCGTCGACAACCGGCTCCGGTTCATCCGCAGCTGCTTCAAGCTCTACCCCTGGGAATGGCTCACGACCGACGCCTTCGCCGGCCACGTCCTCGACACCCTGGACAACGGCGGCGGCACGGGCACCACGATGTGGATAGAGCCGGCCTGGAAGATGCTCCTGAGCAACAAGGCCCTGCTGGCGATCCTCTGGGAGCTGTACCCGGGGCACCCGAACCTGCTGCCGGCCTACGTCGACGGCCCGAGGGAGCTGGCGGCCGGCAAGGGGTACGTCAGCAAGCCGCTGCTCGGCCGGGAGGGAGCCGGCGTGCGGGTGCACACGCCGGGCGCGGCGGCCGTCGTCGACGAGGTGATGCCGTCAGGCACGCGCGACGAGGCCTGCTGCTACCAGGAGCTGGCGCCCCTGCCGGCCTTCGACGGCAACCACGTGGTGCTGGGCGCGTGGGTGGTGGGGGAGGAGCCGGCGGGCCTGGGCATAAGGGAGTCGGCGGGCCTGGTGACGGACGACTACGCGCGCTTCCTGCCGCACGTGATTCTTTGAACGCCCCGCACAGGAGCACCCCGTAGGGGCGCGGGGCTGTATCGGATCTGCGGCTACCGCCGCGTGGGCGCGGCAAGCCACGACGCACCGGCACGCGCGCTCGTCTCGCGGTGGCGCCCCCTCAGGCGCTCAAAACCTCCCACAGCTGCTCGACCCCCCACTCCAGATCCTCCTCCGCCACCACCAATGGCGGAGCCACCCGCACGGTCGACCCGTGGGTGTCCTTCACCAGCACCCCCCGCTCCAACAACCGCTCCGACACCGACCGCCCCGACCCCACCCCCGGATCCACGTCCACGCCCGCCCACAGCCCCCGCCCCCGCACGGCGGTCACCCGCCCACTGCTCGCGATCTCCGCCAGCCGCCGATGCAGGACCTCCCCCAACTCGGCGGCCCGCTCCTGGTACTCACCGCTGCGCAGCATCGCGATCACCTCCAGCGCCACCGCACAGGCCAGCGGGTTCCCGCCGAAGGTGGACCCGTGCTCGCCGGGCCGGAAAACTCCCAGCACCTCGGCCTGCGCCACCACCGCCGACACCGGCAGCACCCCGCCCCCCAGCGCCTTCCCGAGGACGTACACATCCGGTACGACCCCCTCGTGCTCGCACGCGAAGGTCCGCCCGGTCCGCCCGAGCCCGGACTGGATCTCGTCCGCGACGAACAGCACGTCCCGCTCGCGCGTCAGCTCCCGCACCCCCGCCAGGTAGCCCTCCGGCGGCACGATCACCCCGGACTCGCCCTGGATCGGCTCCAGCAGCACCGCGACCGTGTTCTCGGTCAGCGCGGCCCGCATGGCCGTCAGGTCGCCGTACGGCACGATCTCGAAGCCCGGGGTGTACGGCCCGAAGTCGGCCCGTGCCTCGGGATCGGTCGAGAAGCTGATCAACGTCGTCGTACGGCCGTGGAAGTTGCCGCCGGCGACCACCACCTTCGCCCGCTCCGACGGCACCCCCTTGACCCGGTACCCCCACTTCCGGGCGGTCTTCACGGCGGTCTCCACCGCCTCCGCCCCCGTGTTCATCGGCAGCACCATCTCCATCCCGCACAGCTCCGCCAGTTCCGTGCAGAAGGCGGCGAACCGGTCGTGGTGGAAGGCGCGGGACGTCAGCGTCACCCGCTCCAGTTGCGCCTTCGCCGCCGCCACCAGCCGGGGGTGGCCGTGCCCGAAGTTCAGCGCCGAGTAGCCCGCCAGGAAGTCCAGGTACCTGCGCCCCTCCACGTCCGTCATCCACGCCCCCTCGGCAGTGGCGATCACCACCGGCAGCGGGTGGTAGGTGTGCGCGCTGTGCGCGTCGGCGGCGGCGATGAGGGCTTCCGTAGTGGTCACGGCGACTCCAGAGAACGCGGCGAGGTGTCCCCCTTACTACCCTCTGCCGCTGCCCGACTGGTGGACGCCACGGCCCCTGGGCCCGGCGTGCCGGGTAGTCTGACCAGCGGGCCGTGACTGGCGCGCTGGGATGGGACCGACCATCGGGGAGCGGCCCGCGTCTGATCGAGTGCCGTGCGCCTGGGCCGAACCGTGAACGCCGAACGCCATGTCCGGAGGTCCCGAATGTCAGACAAGTCCGCGCCCCTCTCCACCGAGTCCACCGCGTACCGCGCTGCCCTCGACGTGATCCGCGCGGTCGAGCCGCGGGTCGCCGACGCCATCGGCCAGGAGGTCCACGACCAGCGCGAGATGCTCAAGCTGATCGCCTCCGAGAACTACGCCTCCCCGGCGACCCTGCTCGCGATGGGCAACTGGTTCAGCGACAAGTACGCCGAGGGCACCGTCGGCCGCCGCTTCTACGCCGGCTGCCGCAACGTCGACACCGTCGAGGCGCTCGCCGCCGAGCACGCCCGCGAGCTGTTCGGCGCCCAGCACGCCTACGTCCAGCCGCACTCCGGCATCGACGCCAACCTGGTCGCCTTCTGGGCCGTCCTCGCCGACCGCGTCGAGGTCCCCTTCCTGGAGAAGGCGGGCGCCCGCCAGGTCAACGACCTCTCCGAGGCCGACTGGGCCGAGCTGCGGCAGGCCTTCGGCAACCAGCGGATGCTCGGCATGTCCCTGGACGCCGGCGGTCACCTCACCCACGGCTTCCGCCCGAACATCTCCGGCAAGATGTTCGACCAGCGCTCCTACGGCACCGACCCGGCGACCGGCCTGATCGACTACGAGGCGCTGCGCGCCCAGGCCCGTGAGTTCAAGCCGCTGATCCTCGTGGCCGGCTACTCCGCGTACCCCCGGCTGGTGAACTTCCGGATCATGCGGGAGATCGCCGACGAGGTCGGCGCGACCCTGATGGTCGACATGGCGCACTTCGCGGGCCTGGTCGCAGGCAAGGTCCTGACCGGTGACTTCGACCCGGTCCCGCACGCCCAGATCGTGACCACCACCACCCACAAGTCGCTGCGCGGCCCGCGCGGCGGCATGGTCCTGTGCGACGACTCCCTGAAGGACCAGGTCGACCGCGGCTGCCCGATGGTCCTCGGCGGCCCGCTCCCGCACGTCATGGCCGCCAAGGCCGTCGCCCTCGCCGAGGCCCGGCAGCCCGCCTTCCAGGACTACGCCCAGCGGATCGTCGACAACTCCCGCGCACTGGCCGAGGGCCTGACGCGCCGCGGCGCCACCCTGGTCACCGGCGGCACGGACAACCACCTCAACCTGATCGACGTCGAGTCGTCCTACGGCCTCACCGGCCGCCAGGCCGAGACGGCCCTCCTCGACTCCGGCATCGTCACCAACCGCAACGCGATCCCGGCCGACCCGAACGGAGCCTGGTACACCTCCGGCATCCGCATCGGCACCCCGGCCCTGACCACGCGCGGCCTGGGCACGGCCGAGATGGACGAGGTGGCGGCCCTGATCGACCGCGTCCTGACGGCGACCGAGCCGGGCACGACGAAGTCGGGCGCCCCGAGCAAGGCCTCCCACGTCCTGGACGAGAAGGTGTCGACGGAGATCGCCCAGCGCGCGACGGACCTGGTCGCGGGCTTCCCGCTGTACCCCGAGATCGACCTGGGCTGATCGACGCCGTCAGGGGCAGCGCCCCCTGAGGGGCGCGGGGGACTGCGCGACCAGCCACAACGGCGCCGCAGCCCCCGCGCACCGAACAACCCTCCGCCTCGGAGACCAATCCCGCCCTCACCCTCTGAGAGAATGGGGGCATGGCCTCTGATCGACCCCGCGTGCTCTCCGGCATCCAGCCCACCGCCGGCTCGTTCCACCTCGGCAACTACCTCGGCGCCGTCCGCCAGTGGGTGGCCCTCCAGGAATCCCACGACGCCTTCTACATGGTCGTCGACCTGCACGCGATCACGATCCCGCAGGACCCCGCCGACCTGCGCGCCAACACCCGCCTCGCCGCGGCCCAGCTGCTCGGCGCCGGTCTGGACCCGGACCGCTGCACCCTCTTCGTGCAGAGCCACGTCCCCGAGCACGCGCAGCTCGCCTGGGTCATGAACTGCCTCACCGGCTTCGGCGAGGCCAGCCGGATGACCCAGTTCAAGGACAAGGCGGCCAGGCAGGGCGCGGACCGCGCCAGCGTCGGCCTGTTCACGTACCCGATCCTCCAGGTCGCCGACATCCTGCTCTACCAGGCCAACGAGGTGCCCGTCGGCGAGGACCAGCGCCAGCACGTCGAGCTCACCCGCGACCTCGCCGAGCGCTTCAACGGCCGCTTCGGCGAGACCTTCGTGATCCCGAAGCCGTACATCCTCAAGGAGACGGCGAAGATCTACGACCTCCAGGACCCGTCGATCAAGATGAGCAAGTCGGCGTCCACGCCGAAGGGCCTCATCAACCTCCTCGACGAGCCGAAGACGACGGCCAAGAAGGTCAAGAGCGCGGTCACCGACACCGACACGGTCATCCGCTACGACGTGGCGGACAAGCCGGGCGTCAGCAACCTCCTCACCATCTACTCCACCCTCACCGGCAAGTCGGTCGCCGAGCTGGAGCAGGAGTACGAGGGCAAGATGTACGGCGCGCTCAAGACGGACCTCGCCGACGTCATGGTCGACTTCGTGACCCCGTTCCGGGAGCGCACCCAGCAGTACCTGGACGACTCGGAGACGCTCGACTCGATCCTCGCCAAGGGCGCGGAGAAGGCCCGCGCCGTCGCCGCGGAGACCCTGGCCCAGGCCTACGACCGGGTCGGCTTCCTGCCCGCCAAGCACTGACCCGCCAAGCACTGGGCGGAGCGCCGCCGGTACCGAGCGGGGCGCCGGGGGCGCTCGGGCGCTCCGGGGAGCGCACGGGAGCGCTGCACATCACTTCGGCCACGGCTGCCCGGAAGGTGGCCGTGGCCGTACAGTCGA
Organism: Streptomyces sp. NPDC054813; assembly: GCF_053611365.1. NCBI lineage: Bacteria > Bacillati > Actinomycetota > Actinomycetes > Kitasatosporales > Streptomycetaceae > Streptomyces > Streptomyces sp. NPDC054813. The sequence continues at coordinate 460,109 of NZ_JBSHAF010000003.1, forward strand.
TAGCCGGACGGCCGGGTACGAACCCGACACCCGTCCGGCCATCACGACCGACAGGAGATGACGTGGGGACCGTAACGATCGGCGTCTCGATCGCGGTCCCGGAGCCTCATGGCAGCCTGCTCCAGGAGCGGCGCGCGGGCTTCGGCGACGCCGCGGCCCACGGCATCCCCACGCACGTCACGCTGCTGCCGCCCACGGAGATCGCCGAGGGCGAGCTGGCCGCCGTCCAGGCCCACCTGGGCGAGGTCGCCGCGGTGGGCCGGCCGTTCCCGATGCGGCTGTGCGGCACGGGCACCTTCCGACCCCTTTCGCCGGTCGTGTACGTCCGGGTGGTCCAGGGGGCGGACGACTGTGCCTGGCTCCAGCAGCGGGTCCGCGCCGCGTCCGGGCCGCTCGACCGCGAGCTGCAGTTCCCGTACCACCCGCATGTCACCGTCGCGCACGGGATCGACGAGGCGGCGATGGACCGGGCCTTCGCCGAGCTGGCGGGGTACGAGGCCGAGTGGCCCTGCATGGGGTTCGCGCTGTACGAGCAGGGTTCCGACGGCGTGTGGCGGAAGCTGCACGAGTACGTGTTCGGGGGCTCCGTCGTGCCGCCTCAGGTGGGGCACGCGGAGCGGGGGACCATCGCCAGTCGGTAGCCGCGCATCGGCCGGCCCCGCACCCCCGAAGGAGCGTCACAGCCGGCCGGAACTAGATCGGCAGCCGTCGGAACACCGACCGTGGTGCGTGCCGCAGTGCCGACATCACCACCCGCAGCGCCCCCGGCACCCACACCACCTCCGAGCGCCTGCGCAGCCCCGTCTCGATCGCCGTCGCCACCGCCTCCGGGGTGGTGGCCAGGGGCGTCTCCGCCAGCCCCGCCGTCATCCTCGACCGCACGAACCCCGGCCGTACGACCATCACGTGCACGCCCGTCCCGTGCAGCGCGTCGCCCAGGCCCTGGGCGAACGCGTCCAGGCCCGCCTTGCTGGAGCCGTAGATGAAGTTGGAGCGCCTCGCCCGCTCCCCGGCCACCGAGGACAGCACCACCAGTGAGCCGTGGCCCTGCGTCTGCAGGGCCCGCGCGCAGACCAGGCCCGCCGAGACGGCGCCCGTGTAGTTGGTCTGCGCCACCCGCACGGCCTGCACCGGCTCCCGCTCGTCGGTCGCCTGGTCGCCCAGGACGCCGAAGGCGAGCAGCACCATGTCGATGTCGCCTTCGGCGAAGACCTTCCCGAGGGCGGCCTCGTGGGACTCGGGGTCGAGCGCGTCGAAGGGGACGGTGCGGACGTCGGCGCCCAGCGTGCGCAGATGTCCGGCGGCGTGGTCGAGGGCGGGGGAGGGCCGGCCGGCCAGCCAGACCGTGCGGGTGCGGCGGGCGATCAGCCGGCGCGCGGTGGCCAGCGCGATCTCGGACGTACCGCCGAGCACGAGCAGGGACTGGGGCATTCCGAAGGCGTCCTTCATGACAGCGATCAGCTCCTAGAGGCCGAGACGGCGGGACAGGTCGGAGACGAACACCCCGCGCGGGTCCAACTCCGCACGCAGGGCGCGGAAGTCGGCGAGCCGTGGATACATCGCGGCGAGCAGGTCAGGGCGGAGCCGGGCGTCCTTGGCGAGGTAGACGCGGCCGCCGGCGCCCGCGACCTCCTCGTCCAGGTCGTCGAGGAACGCGCCGAGGCCGGGCAGCGCGGCCGGGATGTCGAGCGCGAGGGTCCAGCCGGGCACGGGGAAGGAGAGCCAGCCGGGGTCGGCGTCGCCGAAGCGCTTGAGGACGGCCAGGAAGGACGGGCAGCGCCGCTCGGAGATACGGGCCACGATCCGGCGCAGGGCGTCCTCCTGGCCGTAGCCGACGACGAACTGGTACTGCACGAAGCCGCCGCGGCCGTAGACGCGGTTCCAGTGCGGGACGCCGTCCAGGGGGTGGAAGAACGCGGAGATGCGCTGGAGTTGGCCGGTACGCGCGCGTGGCGCCTTGCGGTACCAGAGTTCGTTGAAGAGACCGACGGTGGTGCGGCCCAGGAGGCCCTCGGGGACGAACGCGGGGGCGGCCGGGAGCTGACGGGGGTGGAAGGCGAGTGGTGCACGCCCGGCGCGCGAGTCCTCGCCGAGCGCCTCCGGGGGCGCGTGGTCGCCCCGCGTGAGCACCGCGCGCCCGGTCGCCGCCCCGCGCGCCAGCAGGTCGATCCAGGCGACCGAGTAGCGGTAGCGGTGGTCCGTGGTGGTCAGGCGGTGCATCAGGTCGTCGAGGTCGGTGGCACGTTCGGTGTCGACCGTCATGTACGACGTCTCGACCGGGAGGAGGCGGACGGTCGCCGTGAGGATCACTCCGGTCAGACCCATGCCGCCGGCCGTCGCGTCGAACAGCGGGGTGCCGCGGCTCACCGTGCGGACCTGGCCGTCTGCGGTGAGGAGTTCGAAGGACAGCACGTGACGGGAGAAGGATCCCGAGACATGGTGGTTCTTGCCGTGGATGTCGGCGCCGATCGCGCCGCCCACCGTCACCTGGCGGGTCCCCGGGGTCACCGGGACGAACCAGCCGAGCGGCAGCAGCACCTCCGTCAGGCGGTGCAGGGAGACCCCCGCGTCGCACAGGAGGGTGCCGCCGTCGGCGTCGATGGCGTGGATGCGGTCGAGGCCCGTCATGTCGAGCACGGCGCCGCCGGCGTTCTGCGCCGCGTCCCCGTACGCGCGCCCCAGGCCCCGCGCGATGCCGCCGCGTACCCCGCAGTTCCGGATCGCGTTCGCCGCCTCCTGGTAGGTCCGGGGACGGATCAGGCGGGCGGCGGTGGGGGCGGTGCGGCCCCAGCCGGTGACCGAGACGGTGGTTCCGGGGGGTGCGGACTCGGCGGGACCTGCGGGCCCGCCAGGCTTTCCAGGCATGAGGACGACCGTATCGCTGCCGTATGGGTGTTATGGGTGCTATTGGTGATTGGTTACGGAAGATCACCTGACTCCCCGAAACGGGTGATTATCGGAATGTCGCTCAATATGGTCGTAGCTTTGGCGGGATCAAGGTGAACAGTGAGTCCAATGGACGACATGGACCACCGGATCCTCTCCGCACTGCACGCCTGCGGTGCCGATCCACGCGTCGCGTCCGCCGCGCGCGGTCTCTCCGTCGCCGGTGAGCACGGCACGCTCTGGCTCGCGGCCGGCCTCGCCGGGGCCGCCGTGGACGGCGTGCGACGCGGCGCCTGGTTGCGCGGCACGGCGCTCGTCGCGGGCGCGCACCTCGGCAGCATGGGCGTCAAACGGCTCGTGCGCCGTGCGCGCCCCGCGCATGTGCGGCCTCGGGTGCGTACCGCGGGCCGGCACTCCTTCCCCAGCTCGCACGCCACCTCCGCCGCGGCCGCCGCCGTCGCCTTCGGGGCGCTCGGCGCGCCCGCCCTCGCGCCCCTGGCGGCCGCCATGTGCCTCTCCCGGCTCGTCGTCGGTGTGCACTACCCGTCGGACGTCGCCGCGGGCGCGGCCCTGGGGGCGCTCACGGCGCGCGCCGGGGCGCGGTGGATGCGCGGGGGAGTGCCGGGTTCCGCGTGCGCGGGGAGGCGTGGGTGACCGAGACCGCGCACGCCGCCACCGAAGCGACCGCCGACTCCATCGAAGCGACGGCGGCCGCCACCGAAGCGACGGCCGACGGCGCAGGTGAAACGAATCTGCACGAGCAGCGCGGCCACCCCACCCGGCCGCACGAACCGGCGCACGAACCGGCACACGGACCGGCCCGCGCGCGGGTCACCCCCGGCGGTCTGCTCAAGGGCCTGCTGAAGACCACCCGCCCCAAGCAGTGGGTCAAGAACAGCCTCGTCATCGCCGCCCCGGCCGCCGCCGGCCGGCTCTTCTCCACGCACGCGCTCCTCACCCTCACCCTCACCTTCGTCCTCTTCACGGCCTGCGCCGCCGCGGTCTACCTGATCAACGACGCCCGGGACGCGGACGCCGACCGCGCCCACCCCACCAAGTGCCGCCGCCCGGTCGCCGCGGGTCAGGTCCCGGTCCCCGTCGCCTACGTGGCAGGAGGCGTCCTGGCCGTCCTGGGACCGCTGCTCGCGGCCTGGCTGGCCCCGCCCCTCGTCCCGGCCCTCCTGATCGCCTACCTGGGCATGCAACTGGCGTACTGCGTCGCCCTGAAGCACGTCCTGGTGGTCGACCTCGTCGTCGTCACCACCGGCTTCCTGATGCGGGCGGTGATCGGCGGGATCGCGCTCGGCATCCCGCTGTCCCGCTGGTTCCTGATCACCACCGGCTTCGGCGCGCTCTTCATGGTGTCGGCCAAGCGCTACTCCGAGGCCGTGCAACTGGCAGGCAAAGCGGGCGCCACGCGCGCGTTGCTCACCGAATACACCACCGGCTACCTCCGCTTCGTCTGGCAGCTCGCCGCGGGGGTCGCCGTCCTCGCCTACTGTCTGTGGGCCCTGGAGGGCCACCGCACTCCCGCCGCGGGCCTGCTGCCGTGGCGTCAGCTGTCCATGGTCGCCTTCATCCTGGCGATCCTGCGCTACGCCGTCTTCGCCGACCGGGGCACCGCCGGCGAACCCGAGGACGTCGTCCTGCGCGACCGCGCCCTCGCCCTGATCGGCCTGGCCTGGCTCGCGATGTACGGGCTCGCGGTGGCCCACTGGTGACCGCGCACCAGCGCGAGCTGATCGGCTTCGCGGCCGTCGGCCTGCTCGCCTACACCGCCGACCTCACCCTCTTCAGCTGTCTGCGCGGCCCGGCCGCCCTCGACCCGCTCACCGCCAAGTCCCTGTCCTTCCTGGCGGGCTGCACGGTCGCCTACGTCGGCAACGCGCGCGGCACCTACCGCAACGCGCGCCTGCCGGGGATGCGCCCCTATGCCGTCTTCGTCGCGGTGAACCTCGCCGGCGCCCTGGTCCAGCTGCTCTGCCTCGCCGTCAGCCACTACGGCCTCGGTCTCACCTCACAGCGCGCCGACACCGTCTCCGGCGCGGTCATCGGAATGGCGCTTGCCACGGTTCTGCGCTTCTGGGGTACCCGTACATTTGTCTTCCGCGCGGAGGGCAGAGTCGGATCATGGACTGGCTGAGAAAACTTCCCGTCGTCGGCCCGCTCGTCGGCTGGCTGATGCACACGCACGCGTGGCGATCGTACGAGCGGCTCGACCGGGTGAAGTGGGCCCGGCTGGCCGCCGCCATGACCTTCATCAGCTTCATCTCGCTCTTCCCGCTGCTGACCGTGGCCGCCGCGATCGCCGCCGCCACCCTGAGCGAGTCACGGCAGCACACTCTGGAAGGCAAGATCGCGGACCAGTTCCCGGGGATCTCCGACCAGCTGGACATCAACTCGCTGGTGCAGAACGCCGGCACGGTCGGTCTCATCGCCGGTGCCGTCCTGCTGTTCACCGGCATCGGCTGGGTCGGCCAGGTGCGGGACTGTCTGCGCACGGTGTGGGAACTGCCCGACAAGGACCAGAACCCGATCGTCGCCAAGGCCAAGGACGCCGGCATCCTGATCGGTCTCGGCGGAGCGCTGATGGTCACCCTCGCCGTGTCCACGATCGCGACGGCGGCCGTCGGCTGGACGGCGGGACAGCTCGGCATCGACCAGCACAGCTGGGGCAGCCTGCTCCTGCGGATCATCGCGTTCGTCGTCGCGGTGGTCGCCGACTTCCTGGTGCTGCTCTACCTCCTCACCCTGCTGCCCGGGGTCGAACCGCCGCGCCGCCGCCTGCTGGTCGCGGCGCTGATCGGCGCGGTCGGCTTCGAACTCCTCAAGCTGCTGCTCAGCGGCTACATCCAGGGCGTCGCCACGAAGAGCATGTACGGCGCGTTCGGCGTGCCGGTCGCCCTGCTGCTGTGGATCAACTTCACCTCGAAACTCGTCCTGTTCTGTGCCGCGTGGACGGCGACCGAGAGCGGCACCGAGATCACGGACGAGGCCGCCGACGTACCAGATCCGGCAGCGGCCAACGGCGGTTGACCAGGAACGCCGCGCCCACGAGCAGCACCAGTGCCCCGCCCGCGATCCCCAGCGCGACCCCGATCCCGCTGGAGCCGTCGGCGGAGGCGGCGGCCACCGGCTTCGACCCGGAGTTCTTCCCGGAACCGGACCCGGAGTCGGAACCGGAACCGGAGGACGAGGCGGTCGCCCCCGGCTGCGTACTGGAGTCCACCGCTCCCTTCGGCGGGACCAGCTCGCCCACCGGAGTCACCTTGCCGGCCGCCTGGAAACCCCAGTCGAACAGCTGGGCGGTCTCCTTGTAGACCTCGTTGTGCTCCTTCTTCTCCGGGTTCATCACGGTGACCAGCAGCACCCTGCCGCCCCGCTCCGCGACCCCGGTGAAGGTGGCGCCCGCGTTGGTGGTGTTGCCGTTCTTCACACCCGCGATGCCCTGGTAGACCGGTACGTCGGTGTCGCCGCTCAGCAGCCGGTTGGTGTTCTGGATCTCGAAGGACTCACGCACCGACTTGCCCTTGGTGTTCTTCGTCGTGTCACCCGGGAACGCGGCCCGCACGGTCGAGCAGTACTCCCGGAAGTCCTTCTTCTGCAGTCCGGACCGGGCGAACAGCGACAGGTCGTACGCCGACGACACCTGGCCGGCCGCGTCGTACCCGTCCGGGCTCACCACATGCGTGTCCAGCGCCTGGAGGTCGTCGGCGTGGGACTGCATGTCCTTGACGGTCTGCTCGACACCGCCGTTCATCGCGGACAGCACATGCACGGCGTCGTTGCCGGAGCGAAGGAAGACACCGAGCCAGAGGTCGTGGACCGTGTAGGTCTGGCCCTCCTTTATCCCCACCAGGCTGGAACCGGCGCCCATGCCCGCGAGGTCGGTCGGCACCACCTTGTGCGGGGTCGACTTCGGGAACCGCGGCAGCACGGTGTCCGCGAACAGCATCTTCAGGGTGCTCGCCGGGGGCAGCCGCCAGTGCGCGTTGTGCGCGGCGAGCACCTCACCCGACTCTGCGTCGGAGACGATCCAGGAACGGGCCGTGACGTCCTTCGGCAGCACCGGCACCCCGGCGGCCAGATCGACCTGGGTACCGGGCTGCCCGAGCCGGGTGCCGCCGACCGACGACATGCGCGCCGGGGGAGTGGCCGACGGACTGGTCGAGGGCGTGGGCGCGGCGAGCGCGGCCGGCGCGGTGAGCGACAGGGACAGCAGGGCGGCGGAGGCGACCAGCAGAGACCGGCCGGCAGGGGACTTCGGTGCGGACACGGACGAGAACGTACCCGGCACGGAGGGCGAAGTCCCGCCACCGACCCCACCCCGGACACGGAACCGGACAGCCGACGGCGATACTGGACCCATGAAGCTCAGCCGCCCGGTGTCCTGGTTCCTGCTCGCGTTCGGAGTGTGGTCTTGGTTCATCTGGATCACTTTCATCAAGAACTTGGTCAAGGACGGCAGCGGGCTCGCCTTCGACGACGGCCACCCCACGGCGTACTTCTGGGTCCACCTGACTCTGGCCGTCGTTTCCTTCGTATTGGGGACGGTCATCGGGGGCATCGGGTTGCGCGGAGTACGCGCACTGCGCCGAACGTCATAGGAAGAGGCACGGCAGGGTGATCACCGCCGTCGCGCTCCTCGCCCTGGCCGCGGTGGCGGGCCCGTACTGGTACCTGTGGCGTCGCCTGGTGCGGGACACGACGACGGGCTGGGGCCGGTCCCGCCGGCTCGGCTCGGCCGCGTTCGTCATCGGCCCCATCCCCGGCCGCGGCTTCGCGCAGCGGGTCATGGACACGATCAACGCCACCCAGCCCGACTGATCGCGGTCGTCGGCGACCTCGTCGACGGCAGCGTCAAGGACCTCGGCCCCGCCGCCGCCCCCCTCGCCCGACTGTCGGCACGGCACGGTGCCTTCTTCGACACTGGGAACCAAGCTTGAGAATACTGTGCAGCCCCACCCTCAACTAGGGGGCAGGGCTGGGGAGTTGGCTGATCGGTGCGGTGTTCGGCCATCGGTGCGGAGAGGGGGCTGCTGAGGGACTGCGAGCCCCCAGCGGTCGTACGCGTTCCCGCGCCGCCCGTGTGCCCCGTGTACGTGTCACGCCGGGTGGAAGGCCGTCCCTGCCTTCCACCCGGCACCGGAACGCCTCCGCTCGGAGCGTGCCGGGGACAAGGGGCTCAGGACGAGGGGGTCTCGACGGTGGCGGCGAGGGCGCTCAGCACCTGCCTGAGCTGTGCGACGGCTTCGGAGTCGTCGGCGGGGTGGGTCTCGGCGAAGCGGGTCACCGATCCGGGTATCGCGAGTTTGGCGTCCTCCAGGATGGTGGCGCCGGCGATACCGGCGGACTTGCGGGCGTCGTCCTGGGCCCATACGCCGCCGTACTGGCCGAAGGCGGTGCCGACGACGGCGGTCGGCGAACCCGCGAGGGCGCCGGCGCCGAACGGGCGGGACAGCCAGTCGATGGCGTTCTTCAGTACGGCGGGCATGGTGCCGTTGTACTCGGGGGTGACGAGCAGGAAGGCGTCGGCGCGCGCGCGGCGGCCTCGCGCAGGCGGGTAGCAGTGGCGGGGCCGTGGGAATGCCGAGGGGGCGGACAGGTATCGCGAAAGGTGCGGACTCGTGGCACGGCAGCGGGCCGTGCTACTCGCGCATGGTCACGCCGCCGTCCACCGACAGGATCTGGCCGGTGATCCAACCGGCCTCCGCGGACAGCAGGAAGACGATCATGGAGGCGAGGTCCTCGGGCTCGCCGAGCCGCGGGAGCGCGGTCTTCTCCAGCAGGGCCTCGCGGATCTCGGGAGGTGTGCCGGTGCGGACGTTCTCGGTGAGGACGACCCCGGGGGCGACGGCGTTGACCCGGATGTTCTTCCGGCCCCACGTATGCGCGGTGTGGCGGGTGAGCGCGTGCAGGGCGATCTTGGACGAGGCGTACGCGGCCAGCCACTCCTCGCGCTGCCAAGCCGCCAGGGAGGAGACGTTGACGATCGACCCGCCGCCCGCGGCGACCAGCGCGGGCAGGCTCTCGCGGATCACGAGACCGGTGCCGGTGACGTTGATCCGCATCATCTCGGCCCACACCTCGGGGTCCATGGTGTCGACGCCCTGGTCGCGGGTCATGAGGATTAGGAACATCGAAGTAACCGTGGCCCCTTCGAGGGAGTCGCGCCAGGTCCGCCGAATCCGCCATTGACCTCTCGTTTTGGCGGCGATGTCCGGCTTCCACGATGGCGCCCTCCGGCATCACGGTCGTCGAACCGGCGTCGAAGCAGGCCTGAACTCCGGGCACCTGTGGAGGGGCTGTGAAATCCGGGGGAAACAAGCGCTCGGTAAGTTCTTCCTCATCTAGCCAGATCACTCTTCCCCCACATGAAACACCTGTGGTTAGGTGAGCCGCGTCACTTAGGGGAGTGGCACTTGTGGAGGGCCTGGGTAGGGCCTGGAACGGGTCCGTGAGGGCCCTGGGGAGGGCACCAACCATGCGATCTGTTCGCATGCGGATTCTCGTGACGCTTGTGGTACTGGCGATCGTGGGGATCGGCGGCTGGCAGCTGCTGCCGTCGCAGGAGAACAAGAACAAGACGATCACCGTCGGCACGACCGACGCCGTCACCGCGCTCGATCCGGCAGGCGCCTACGACGCCGGTTCGTGGGCGTTGTTCAACAACGTCTTCCAGTCGCTGCTCAGCTTCGAGCCGGGCGGTGTCCAGCCGGTCCCGGACGCGGCCCAGAGCTGTGACTTCACGGACAGCGGTCTGCAGACGTACCGCTGCGTCATCCGGGACGGGATCACCTTCCCGAGCGGCAGGGCGATGACGGCCGAGGACGTGAAGTTCTCCTTCGACCGGGTCAAGAAGATCAACTCGGACGTCGGTCCGGCCTCGCTGTTCTCGACGCTCTCGTCGGTCACCGCCTCCGGCAAGACCGTGACCTTCCATCTGTCGTCCGCGGACGCGACGTTCCCGTTCAAGGTGGCCACCGGCGCCGGTTCGATCGTCGACAGGGACAAGTACTCGGCGAACAGCCTGCGTACCGACAACTCGGTGGACGGAACCGGCCCGTACCGCCTGACGTCGTACACGAAGGGCAAGCAGGCGACCCTGCAGCCCAACGGCGACTACAAGGGCGACCTCGGCGGGCCCGGCCGTCCCATCAAGCTGGACTACTACGCCGACTCGGCCAAGCTCAGCAGTGCGTACAAGGCGAAGGAGATCGACGTCGCCACCCGCACGCTGCCGCCGGCCATGGTGTCCAAGCTCTCGCCGAGCGACCCCGACCAGCGCGTCACGGAGTCCGACAGCGCCGAGACCCGCAACCTGTACTTCGACACCCGTAAGAACTCCGCCCTGCACGACGTCCTGGTCCGCCGTGCGCTGGCCTGGCTGGTCAACCGCGAGGAGCTGGCCGCCACCGTGTACGACGGGACGGTGGAGCCGCTGTACTCGCTGATCCCGACCGGTCTCACCGGCCACACCACGTCCTTCTTCGACGAGTACCCCACGCAGAGCGTCGCCAAGGCGAAGGCGCTGCTGGAGCAGGCCGGCGTCAGCATCCCGGTCGAGTTCACCTTCGGCTACGGCATCGGCCACGGCGCGGGAGCCGAGGAGGCCGCCGCGCTGAAGAAGCAGCTGGAGGTGGGCGGCCTGTTCAAGGTCGACGTCAAGGGATACGAGTGGACCGACTTCCAGAAGTCGTGGGCCACGGGCAAGATGGACGCCTGGGCGGTCGGCTGGGTCGCCGACTACCCCGACCCGGACACCTTCGGCGCCTCCCTGGTCGGCAGCGACTCGGTGATGAGCACCGGCTACAGCAACAAGGCCGTCGACCACCTCATCCAGAACAGCCAGCAGTACGCCGACCGTGCCCGCGTCGACGCGGACTTCCGCAACATCCAGACGGACGTCGCGAACGACGTGCCGCTGATCCCGCTCTGGCAGCGCACGGACTACGTCGTCAGCAGCGAGGACGTGGGCGGCACCCAGTACCTCACGGACAGCACGGGCCTGTTCCGCCTGTGGAGTCTGGACTGGATCTGACGGGGGCGGACACCCGGCGCGGCACCATGTGACGAAGGTGTGCGTGGGGTGAGGAGCAGACGTGCTGAGACGCAACTCCTTCCGGCTGCCCCGGCATCCGGCGTCCGTGGGCCTGGCCCGGCACCGGGTCCGGGACCATCTGGCCGACTGGGGCCACGGCCCGGACGACCCGGCGGTCGGTGACGCCGTGCTCCTGGTGTCCGAGCTGGCCACCAACGTCGTACGCCACGGCCCGCTGCTCGAGCGGGAGTTCGAGGTCGCGGTGACGGCGCTGGCGGACGGCTCGTGCCTGATCGAGGTCTCCGACGAGGGCCGGGTGGAGCCGCGGCTCCGGATCGTCCGGGAGGACGACGAGGCAGGCCGGGGTCTGCACCTGGTGGAGACGGTCGCGGCGGCGTGGGGGGTATGGAGCAGGGGCTCCCACGGGAAGACGGTGTGGGCGCTGGTTCTGGCTGGTTCCCAGCACCAGTGCCCCGGCACCTGAACCTCACCCGCGGCTCACCCGCACCTCAACGTCACCGTCACGGCCAGCCCCTCTCCGGGCGAGGTACTCACCGCCACCTCCCCGCCATGCGCGTCCACCACCCCCTGCACGATCGCCATCCCCAGCCCGCTCCCCTCCGCACTCCCCACCCGGAAGAACCGGTCGAAGATCCGTGCCGCGTCCTCCTCCGCCAGCCCGGGCCCCTCGTCGGCGACACAGACCCGCACCACCCCGTCCGACCGCTCCACCCCCAGCCGTACCGCCGCCTCGACCGGCGTATGGGTACGGACGTTGGCCACCAGGTTCCCCAGTACCTGCCGCAGCCCCGACTCGTCGGCCCGCACCAGCACCGCCCCCTCGGCGCTCACCGCCACCCGCCGCGCCGGCTGCTGGGCCCGCAGATCCTCCGCCGCGTCCCGCACCAGCCGGCTCACGTCGACGTTCCGGAACCGGATCTCGGGCCGCTGGTCGAGCCGCGCCAGCAGCAGCAGTTCGTCGACGAGCCGGCCCATCCGGTCCACCTCGCCGTGCATCCGGTCCCAGGCCCGCCGCCGCTCCCCGGGCTCGCGCAGCATCCCCTTGTCGTACAGCTGGAGGTAGCCGCGGATGGCGGCGAGCGGCGTCCGCAGCTCGTGCGAGGCGTCGGCGACGAACCGGCGCAGCTGGGCCGCGCTGCGCTCGCGGGTCCGGTACGCCGTCTCCACCTGGTGCAGCATGGAGTTGAGGGCCAGCCGCAACTGCTCGACCTCCTCCGTCGGATGCTGGCTGGACGGCACCCGGCGGGTCAGGTCGCCCTCGGCGATCGCGGACGACGTCTCCACCATGTCCTCCAGCGGCAGCATCCGGCGTCGCACGCTGAACATGGTCCAGCAGGCCAGCAGCGCCAGCAGCAGCGCGCCGACGGCGAAGTCCAGCCGGAGCGCCTTGGCTATGCCCTCGTGCAGCAGCTCGGTCGAGGTGGCCAGCAGGATGTAGGGGCCGTCGGCGAGCCGGGTCGCCGTCACCCGGTACATCGCGCCGTGCACGGTGACGTCGCCCGGGTCGGGGGCGGCGGCGAGCGCGCGCGGGTCGTGCACGGCGGCCGCCAGTCCGCGCTGGGCCTCGGTCGGCGCGATGTCGAACACCTCGACGGCGCTGCCCTTGGCGTCGACCACGGCGAAGATCGAGCCCGGTGCCGGGTCGGACTCCGCCGGCACCATCCGGTCGCGGATGACGCCGAGCGTGCCCAGCGAGTCGACCTGCCGCAGGGTGAGCCCCGAACTCCCCAGCGAGGCACGCATCTTAAGCAGCGAGGAGTCCACCTGGTCGAGCAGGTACAGCCGCATGCCCATGATGCTGATCGTGGTCGCCGCCACGATGCCGACGGCGAGCAGGCCGACGTTGGCGAGGGTCAGCTTGCCGCGCAGCGAGTGCATGCCGTGCCGGTGCCGGCGTTTCCCGACGTTCATGCCAGGCCGTATCCGACGCCCCGCCGGGTGGTGATCACCGGCGCTCCCAGGGTGTCCAGCTTGCGCCGCAGGTAGCTGATGTAGGTCTCCACGACGGTCGACTCGGACGGCACGTGCTCGTACTGCCAGACGTGCTTGAGCAGTTGCTCCTTGGGGACGATCCGGCCGCCGTTGCGCACCAGGAAGCGCAGCAGGGCGTACTCGGTCGGGGTCAGCTCGACCGTGCGGCCGGCCCGGTGCACCGAGTACGTCGTCTCGTCCAGTTCCAGGTCGCCGTAGCGCAGCGGCGGGCGCTGCTGGATGACGTCGGCCGGGCGGGTGCGGCGCAGCACCGCCCCGATCCGGGCGACGACCTCGTCGATGTTGAACGGCTTGGTGATGTAGTCGTCGCCGTAGCCGAGCGCGCCGACTATCTCGGCGGGGGCGTCCCGCGCGGTCAGGAAGACCAGCGCCAGGTCCGGCTGCCGGGCCCGCAGTTCACGTGCCAGGGCCCGGCCGTCCCCGTCCGGCAGCATCACGTCCAGCAGGGCCGCGTCGGGGCGGGTGCGCTCGGCCAGTGCGAGGGCGTCCCGGACCGTACCGGCCGTCATCACCTCGAACCGGTGGTAGCGCAGGGCGATGGCGAGGACGTCCGCGATGCTCGGCTCGTCCTCCACGATCAGCACGGTGCTGCCTGGAGCCGTCATGCCCCCAGTATCGGCGCGACCGCCGACAGCCGGGGGCGCACAGCTTTGGAGTTCCTTGAGAGTCATGCGCGCCCCGTGTCCGGGCGCGCCCGTCGCCGCCAATCCTGGTGCCCAGGACCTGGGGGACCAACCGACCGAACCGAATTGATTCAAGGAGCTGTTGAGCGTGACGGCATTGGCACGGTGGTGCTATCGGCACCGGCTGGTGGTCCTGTTGCTGTGGGTGGGGGCACTGTTCGGCGTGGGCTTCTCGGCCTCGACGGCGGGTACGGACTACGCGAACGTCTTCTCCCTCCCCGACACGGACTCCAAGAGCGCGTACGACCTGATGCAGAAGGCCTTCCCGAACACCTCGGGCGACACGGACACCGTGGTCTGGAAGGTCACCGACGGCTCCGTCAAGGACCAGGCGGTCCGGAGCCGCATCCAGCCGGCCCTCGACACGATCGCGAAACTGACGGGCGTCGGCGCGGTCACCAGCCCCTACGAAGGTGCCCGGGGAGCCGCGCAGATCAGCCAGGACGGCAAGATCGCCTACGCCCAGCTCACCTTCGTCCAGCGGGCGAACGAGATCCCCAAGGACGTCGTCCAGAAGGTCGTCGACACCGCCCAGGACGCCGAACGCGGCGGTCTGCAGGTCGAGCTGGGCGGCCAGGCCATCCAGCGCGTCCAGGAGCCGCCGCAGGGCCTCTCCGAGATGGTCGGCATCATCGCGGCCGCGGTCGTCCTCTTCCTGGCGTTCGGTTCGTTCTTCGCGATGACCCTTCCGATCGCGATCGCGGTCTTCGGCGTGGGCATGGGCCTGTTCTCCACCCAGCTCCTCAGCCACACCACGAACATCCCCGACATCGCCCCGCTGCTCGCCTCCCTGATCGGCCTCGGCGTCGGCATCGACTACGCCCTGTTCATCGTCACCCGGCACCGCCGGGGCATCCTGCGCGGCATGGACCCGGAGGAGTCGGCGGTCACCGCCCTCAACACCTCCGGCCGGGCGGTGCTGTTCGCGGGCGGCACGGTCTGCATCGCGCTGGCCGGCATGCTGGTCACCCGGCTGCGGTTCCTGGACGGCGTGGTCATCGGCACCTCCCTGACGGTGGTGCTCAGCGTCCTGGCCGCCACCACCCTGCTGCCCGCCCTGCTCGGCTTCCTCGGCCCACGCGTCCTCAGCCGCCGCCAGCGCCGCCGGCTGGCCGCCGAGGGCCCCGAACCGGAGAGGGCGAGCGGTCTGGCGGCCCGCTGGTCGGTGAACGTCGAGAAGCGCCCGAGGCGCATCGCCGCGCTCGCGGTGGTCGTCATGGCGGTCCTCGCCATCCCGGTCCTGTCCCTGCGACTCGGCGCCACCGACCAGGGCAACGACGACGCGTCCACGACCACCAGGAAGGCCTACGACCTGCTCGCCGAGGGCTTCGGCCCCGGCTTCAACGGCCCGCTCCAGGTGGTCAGCGCGGGTGGTGACACGGCGAAGCTGGTCCAGGGCATCGAGGCGACCTCCGGAGTCGCCCGGGCCGCCGCGCTGCCGCCCGCGCGGGGCGTCACCGTCATCCAGGTGATCCCGACCACCTCCCCCCAGTCCAAAGAGACCGACGACCTCATCGACACCCTCCGCGACCAGGTGATCCCGAAGGCGGGCGCGGAGGCCCACGTGGGCGGCGTGACGGCGGTGTCCAAGGACTTCGCCTCGGTCACCGGCGACCGGCTGCCGCTCTTCATCGCCACGATCATCGGCCTGGGCTTCCTGCTCCTCCTGGTCGCCTTCCGCTCGCTGGTGGTCCCGCTGACGGCGGCGGTGATGAACCTGATCGCGGCGGCCGCGTCCTTCGGCGTCCTGGTCGCGGTCTTCCAGTGGGGCTGGGGCCTGGACCTGCTGGGCCTCGGCAAGGAGGGCCCGATCAACGCGTTCCTCCCCGTCATCATGCTGTCCCTCCTCTTCGGCCTCTCGATGGACTACCAGGTGTTCCTGGTGAGCCGGATGCACGAGGAGTGGGTGCACACGAGGGACAACGCGCGGGCGGTCCGGGTCGGCCTCGCGGAGACCAGCCGGGTCATCAATTCAGCGGCCCTGATCATGGTCTGCGTCTTCCTGGCCTTCGTCCTGAGCGGCGACTCGGGCGCGGCGATGGCGGGCGTCGGCCTGGCGGCGGCGGTGGCGCTCGACGCGTTCATTCTCCGTACGGCACTGGTCCCGGCGGCGATGCATCTGCTCGGCACGTCCAACTGGTGGCTGCCGGACTGGCTGGAGAAGCGGCTGCCGCACCTGGCGGTGGAGCCGTCGGAGGAGGCCGCCCCGGAGCCCGCCGAGCCGACCGGCCCGGCCACGGCGATCCACGGCTTCGTCCGCACGGCGGACGGCGACCCGGTGGAGGACGCGTCGGTGACCCTGATGTCCAAGGGCGGGCGCCAGCTGGACCGCGTGACGTCGCTGGCGGACGGCTCCTACATCGTGTCGGTTCCGGCGCCGGGTGCGTATCTGCTGGCGGTGACGTCATCGCCGTACGGCTCGAGGGCCCGGCATGTGACGGTGGCGGAGGGGGCGCTGGTGTACGACGTGGAGCTGGCGGAGGGGGAGGTGGACGCCATCAGTTAGGCGTCGGGTTCCCCACCTCCAAGATCTGTCCGACGTCCAGGTGGACCTTGGCGCCGATGAGGTCGGGCAGGGTAACGACCTCGCCGGGGGCGTGGACGCGATGGGTTGCGTAGGCGTCCTCGGTGAGGTCGGTGAGGACGTGGAGGCGCTTGTGTTTCCGGTCGACGATTACATAGACGGGGATCATCGCCCGGGCATAGGTAGCCACCTTGGTCCGCAGATCTTGTTGGTGGTTGTTGGAGGTGACCTCCAGCACCAGCCGGAAGCACGCGGGGTCGTAGCAGCCGTTCTCGGTACGGTGCTCAGCGTAGTCAGAGTCGACCAGCGAGAGATCCGGGATCGCGTAATCCTCCGGCCCCTCCGGGAGCGACAGCCCGATGCCCTGAATCAGCCTGGACTGCTTACCGTGCAGGCCCGCTGCGAGGAACGGAACCATGAGGTCAGTGAGGACATCCCCGTGGGGGCCGTCTGGCGGTGGGGTCACGAGGAGCTGGCCTCCGATGATCTCGACGCGGTAGCCCGGCATCCGGTCCCCGAACAGGTCAGCAGCTTCGGTGAGCGTCATGGGGCGGCTCTTGCTCGCCGGACGTTCGGGATACTCGACGGCTGCTGCGGACATCAGGTGCCTCCCAAAGGCTGGTGTCGAGGAAATCATCGTAGGCAGCCGAGCCCCCCACTGTCCCCTTCGAACCGCTTCACCCGAAAGTGATCACTCGCCCCGGCGCCCTTTGACCGCCGGATCCGGCAGCACCCGGGTCATCCCCGGCAGGAAGTCCGTGAAGAGTTCGTGCACCTCCAGCACGAGCGGCCGCAGCACCCGGAACCGTGCGAGGGAGACGCCTCGCGCGGTCAGCCGGGCCCCCCGCTCGGCGAGCCGGTAGCTGCGTTCGCGCCCCTCGGTGCGGTCGAAGATCCAGTACAGGACGAGCCCCATCTGCGAGAGCCACATCAACTCCGGCAGGACGTGCCGCAGTTCGGGTGCGACCTTGGTCTTCGCCCCGGCCAGCACCTCCCGGTGCACGCTGATCGCCTCCACGCGCGCGTGCTCGCTCTCCGGGGAGAACGGGCTGAGCGGGCTGTCGGGGTCGGCGGCGTTCTTGAAGAAGTGGACCGCGAACTCGTGGTACGGCAGGGCGATGTCCAGCCACACCTTGAGGACTCCCGCGAGCCGCGCCTCCAGGTCGGTCTCCCGGTCCAGGACCTCGCGGACCGCCACCCGGTGCTCGGCGGCGAGCTGGTCGTAGAAGCCCTGGATCAGGTGTTCCTTGCCGGCGAAGTAGTAGTACGCGTTGCCCACGGAGACCCCGGCCTCCGTGGCGATGGCCCGCATGGTGGTCTTCTCGTAGCCGCGCTCCCGGAACAGCCGCATCGCCGTCTCCAGGATCAGCGCGCGGGTCTGCTCGGACTTGCTCGGCGTATCGGCCTCGACGGGACCGTCGTTCTTCGCGGACACGGACAGAGCCTAACGAGTGGCGCAGACGCCGCCGGCACAGCCCGGAGGGTCGTACACCCACCCGAGTCCGGGGTCGTACGTCCACCCGTCCTCGCGCCGGTAGACCTTGCCGCCCCACTGGGCGCCCCGCCACCGGGCGGCGGCGAGCACCGCGCCCCGGGCCAGCCGGGCTCCGGCCGGGGTGCTCAGCCTGTGGGCGAGCGGCCGGTGCTCCCGGAGCGCCCACAGGACGACGATCCACGCCGCGGTGTCCCGGTAGACCTGCCCGGAGTCGCCGACGACGGTGACCTCGTCCAGGGTGGCGGAGTGGTCGAGCCCGGGGAAGCGGGCACGGGCCTCGTCCGACGCCGCCGGGACCAGGGTGAGCGGCACCAGCTGCGGCTGCCGTGCCAGCCAGTCGCGCAGGTGGGTGCAGAGGGTGCACTCGGCGTCGTAGAGAACGGTGAGCCCGCGGACCGGGACGCGCGAGGCGCCCCGGTCGTCGGTGGCCGGCACGGTGCTCACGCCCCGGCCGCCGGCGCGGTCCAGCCCTGCGGCGGGACGGGCGGGAGCTGTTCCTTCTCCATGACCCCGCGCCGCCGTATCCGGTTGAGGACGTACACGTTGCCGAGGTGCATCACGCCGAGCACCAGCAGCACGACGCCGAGCTTGGCCGACAGGGTCTCGAAGATCCCCCGGGTGTCGTCGACGGTGTCGCTGGTGTGCAGGTACAGCGCGACGAAGCCGAGGTTGACGAGGTAGAAGCCGACGACCAGAAGGTGGTTGACGGCGTCGGCGAGCTGTTCGTTCCCGTGCAGTACGTCGGAGAGGAAGATCCGCCCGTTGCGGCTGAGCGTGCGGGCCACCCAGATGGTCAGTCCGATGCTGACGAGCAGGTAGATGACGTAGGCGATGACCGTGCGGTCCATGCCCCACCCCTTCTTGAACGCGTTCAAAACGCTGACAGGGATGACTGTAGACCTGCTTTTGAACGTGTTCAACTCAATGGCGGAGTGACCCCGTTCACGCCCGCCGCGCCAACTCCGGCCGCTTGCTGTAGTCGGTGAACCCGAGGACGTTCCCCCAGGGGTCGGCGATCTCGACGGTCCATCCGGTGGCGACGGAGAACGGCGCGTCGAGCACGGCGATGCCGGCCTCGGCCAGCCGCCGCGCCGCCGCCCGCGCGTCCGGCACCTCCAGCCACAGCCGCGGCGCGGCCCATACCGGCGTCCGCCGCCCCAGCCCGGCCTCGGCCCGCAGCAGGATCCCGGGCGTCTCGCCACCGACCTTCAGCAGGGCGATCCCGCCCTCGTCGAACCGGAACCCGACCGTGAACCCGGCCCGCTCGTAGAAGCCGACGGCATCCGCGAGATCCCCGACGGGGAACAGCGCGTTGTCGAACCCGAGCAGTTCGTACGACTCGTCATCTGACATGCGATCAGATTAGGTGCGGAGATGACACTTGCGGTGCGGGCTGACCGCGGGGTCACTCATTGGGCCGAGACGGCGCCCGCCGCCTCGCTACGCTGGGCCGCCGTCGGCACGGCGGCTGCTGCGTAGGGGGGCGGAGATGATTCCGGGGACAGAGGCCTTCTTCGGCGAGGTGCGGGCGGCCTTCGCCGAGGTCGCGGAGCGACTGGGGCTGGACGGGCCGGGCGCGGGCGAGCCGGACCGGCATCTCGCGGTGGCCACGTACACCGGGTCCGGAGTGACCTACCAGGTGGTCCTCGGCCTGTGGCAGGGCGACATCGAGATCCACGCCTGCCGTGAGACCGCGTCGACCGTGTGCAAGGTCGGCATCGAGGGACTGGCCCTCGCGGCGGGTGTCGTGGACCGCCGGCGCGGTGTCTCCTTCGGCGCTCGCAGCCTGAGGCAACTGCGCAGATCCCTCACCGGCCAGATCCGTTACGTCGAACTCGTCCACCCCCTGGTCTCCGGCGCCCCGGACCTGGCCCTGGCCCTGATGCGCGCGGCGGGCGCCAGGGAGTGGCGCAGACCTGCCGAAACACCACAGGGCCCGGTTTCCCGAGCGGAAACCGGGCCCTGAGGCAGGGGCGTGGGGATCAGAAGCGGCGCGTGATCAGCGCTCGCTTCACCTCCTGGATCGCCTTGGTGACCTCGATGCCGCGCGGGCAGGCGTCCGTGCAGTTGAAGGTCGTGCGGCAGCGCCACACGCCGTCGCGGTCGTTCAGGATCTCCAGGCGCTGCTCGCCCGCCTCATCGCGCGAGTCGAAGATGAAGCGGTGCGCGTTGACGATCGCCGCCGGGCCGAAGTACTGGCCGTCGTTCCAGAAGACCGGGCAGGACGAGGTGCACGCGGCGCACAGGATGCACTTCGTGGTGTCGTCGAAGCGCTGGCGGTCCTCGGCGGACTGCAGACGCTCACGCGTCGGCTCGTTGGTGTCGTTCGTGATGAGGAACGGCATCACGTCCCGGTACGCCTGGAAGAACGGCTCCATGTCGACGACCAGGTCCTTCAGGACCGTCAGGCCCTTGATGGGCTCGACCGTGATCGGCTTCTCGGGGTTGATGTCCTTGATCAGCGTCTTGCAGGCGAGGCGGTTCTTGCCGTTGATCCGCATCGCGTCCGAGCCGCAGATGCCGTGCGCACAGGAGCGGCGGAAGGTCAGCGTGCCGTCGACGTCCCACTTGATCTTGTGGAGGCCGTCGAGGACGCGCTCCTTCGGGTCGATCTCCAGCTGGAAGTCTTCCCAGACGGCGTCCGCGGAGACCTCCGGGTTGAAGCGGCGGATCCGGAAGGTGACCGTGATGTACGGGGAGTCGGCGAAGCCGGGCTCGGGCTGGCCGGCCGCGTCCGCCTTGTCCAGAACGGGGGTTGCCATCAGTACTTACGCTCCATCGGCTGGTAGCGGGTCTGGACGACCGGCTTGTAATCGAGACGGATGGACTCGGCGCCGTCGTCGCCCACCTCGCGGTACGCCATGGTGTGGCGCATGAAGTTGACGTCGTCGCGGTTGGGGTAGTCCTCGCGGTAGTGACCGCCGCGCGACTCCTTGCGGGCCAGGGCGGAGACCGCCATGACCTCGGCCAGGTCCAGCAGGTTGCCGAGCTCGATGGCCTCCAGCAGGTCGGTGTTGAACCGCCTGCCCTTGTCCTGGATCGAGACGTTCCGGTAGCGCTCGCGGAGCTCCGCGATCTTCTCCACGGCCGTCTTGATCGTCTGCTCGGTGCGGAACACCATGACGTTGGCGTCCATGGTCTCCTGCAGCTCCCTGCGGAGCGTGGCGACCCGCTCGTTGCCCGTCGAGGTGCGCAGCCGCTCGATCTGCGAGACGACGAACTCGGCCGGGTTCTCCGGCAGCTCCACGTAGTCCGCGGTGTGGCTGTAGTCGGCCGCCGCGATGCCGGCCCGCCGGCCGAACACGTTGATGTCCAGCAGGGAGTTCGTGCCCAGCCGGTTGGCGCCGTGCACCGACACACAGGCGACCTCGCCGGCCGCGTACAGGCCCGGCACCACCGTGGTGTTGTCGATCAGCACCTCACCCTCGACGTTCGTCGGGATGCCGCCCATCGCGTAGTGCGCGGTGGGCTGGATCGGGATCGGGTCCGTGTACGGCTCGATACCGAGGTAGGTGCGCGCGAACTCGGTGATGTCCGGGAGCTTGGCGTCCAGCTGCTCCGGCGGGAGGTGGGTGAGGTCGAGGTAGACGTGGTCGCCCTCGGGACCGCAGCCGCGGCCCTCCCGGATCTCCGTGTAGATGGACCGGGAGACGACGTCACGGGAGGCGAGGTCCTTCATGACCGGCGCGTACTTCTCCATGAAGCGCTCGCCGTCCTTGTTGCGGAGGATGCCGCCCTCACCACGGGCGCCCTCCGTCAGCAGGATGCCCATGCGCCAGATGCCGGTCGGGTGGAACTGGAAGAACTCCATGTCCTCCAGCGGCAGACCGCGGCGGTACACGGCGGCCTGGCCGTCGCCCGTCAGCGTGTGCGCGTTCGACGTCACCTTGAAGAACTTGCCGGTGCCGCCGGAGGCGTAGATGACGGCCTTCGCCTGGAAGACGTGGATCTCACCGGTGGCCAGCTCGTACGCGACGACACCGGCCGACTTCTTGACGCCGTCGACCTCGGTGATCAGCTGGTCCAGGACGTAGAACTCGTTGAAGAACTCCACGCCCTCCTTCACGCAGTTCTGGTACAGCGTCTGGAGGATCATGTGGCCGGTGCGGTCGGCCGCATAGCAGGACCGGCGGACCGGCGCCTCGCCGTGGTTGCGGGAGTGACCGCCGAACCGGCGCTGGTCGATCGTGCCGTTGGGCGTCCGGTTGAACGGCAGGCCCATCTTCTCCAGGTCGAGGACGGCGTCGATGGCCTCCTTCGCCAGGATCTCGGCGGCGTCCTGGTCGACCAGGTAGTCACCGCCCTTGATCGTGTCGAAGGTGTGCCACTCCCAGTTGTCCTCCTCCACGTTGGCCAGCGCGGCGGCCATACCGCCCTGCGCGGCGCCCGTGTGGGAGCGGGTGGGGTAGAGCTTGGTCAGGACCGCGGTGCGGCTGCGCTTCGTCGACTCGATGGCCGCGCGCATGCCCGCGCCGCCGGCGCCGACGATGACGGTGTCGTACTTGTGGATCTTCATGATTCTCGCAGCCCCGTGCCTAGCGGATGTTCGGGTCGAAGGTGAAGATCACCAGCGTGCCCAGCAGGATGGTGAACACCGTGGCGGTGTAGAGCAGGCCCTTCAGCCACAGCCGGGTGTTCGCGCGCTCCGCGTAGTCGTTGATGACCGTGCGCAGGCCGTTGGCGCCGTGCAGCATCGCAAGCCACAGCATCAACAGGTCCCAGACCTGCCAGAACGGCGAGGCCCAGCGGCCGGCCACGAACGCGAAGCCGATCTTCGACACGCCGCCGTCGAGCACCAGCTGGATCAGCAGGTGGCCGAGGACCAGGACGACCAGCACGACGCCGGACAGCCGCATGAACAGCCAGGCGGCCATCTCGAAGTTGCCCCGGGTGGATTTCGGGGACTTCTTGGTGCGTTGGCGCGGGGCCTCGATGAGGGGGGCCGGGTTGTCGACGTTGAAGAGGGGGGCGCCCTCGACGGGGCCGACGCCGGCTGCGGTGGATTCAGTGGTCGACATCTGCGTCAGCTCCCGAACAGGACACGAGCGGCGTGGCCGAGAACGGGGTAAATGGCCCCGGCCATCAGGACGACCCAGACACCGACGACCGTCCAGAGCATCTGCTTCTGGTAGCGCGGGCCCTTCGACCAGAAGTCGACGGCGATGACGCGCAGGCCGTTGAGCGCGTGGAAGAGGATGGCGGCCACGAGGCCGTACTCCAGCAGCGCGACGATCGGCGTCTTGTACGTGGCTACGACCTTGTCGTAGTCCTCGGGGGAGACACGGACGAGAGCGGTGTCCAGCACGTGAACGAACAGGAAGAAGAAAATGAGGACGCCGGTGACTCGGTGAGCCACCCAGGACCACATTCCTTCCCGGCCGCGGTACAGCGTTCCAGCCGGCACGGAAGTCCCTCCGGGAGCGGGGATTGGGGCCGCGCCGGCTTGGTGTCGGTCGGGCCCGGCCGGGTACGGTCCACCGGCCCCCAGCATCGTAGCGATGCGCTGCCGCTGGGCTTACGCCGGGCCTACCGGTGTGATCAAAGTGGCACGCGTATGGGTTAGCCGGGGGCATCCGGGGTGGGGGGTGCTGTCATGCGCCGGGTGCGGGTTCTCTGTGGCTGGTCGCGCCCCGCGGTGGAGCCGCTGACGAGCACTGCCCCGCGCCCCTGAGGAGTTGCGCGAGCCGCTCGCTTGCCAGTCGCCGCAGTTCCTCCGCGGCCAGTACCCGTTCTTCCTCCGGATCGTTTGCCAAACGTGATCGGATGCCTTCCAGGACGCGGTCCAGGGACTCGCCCGGGGGCGTGTCGCCCAGGTAGATCACGAACACGTGTCCGAACTTGGCCTCGTAGGCCGCGTGGGCCGCGGTCAGGGCCGTGTGGGCCGCCGAGTAGGTGTCCTCGGGCAGCTCGGGCAGGCACTCGCTCGTCAGGGCCTCGGCGAGGTCTGCCGGGGACAGGTCGTAGGCCGCCTCGTCCGCCGCCGCCAGCAGGGACTCCACGTCCGGGTAGGGGCGGTGGTCGGCGAGTCGTCGGGACCAGCGCAGGCTGCGCAGGCAGTGCAGGAGCAGGGCGCCGACCTCGTCGTCCGGGGCGGCGTTGAACGCGTCCAGCGGAGTGGGGAGGTGGGGCGGGCGGTGGGCGGGCAGCGTGGGTCCTCGCGTCACGTGCGGTGTGGCAGGGGATGCTGTGAGAGATGTGTCGTCGACGTTATCGAGGACGTTCACGGTGTGTCGGTTGGTTGCCTCAATTTCACCCGAAGGGGAGAGTTTCGGAGCGGTTGGATGACGCCTGAGCGGTGGATGCGTCATAGGTTGGACCGGTGAGCCAGCACAAGCGCAGGCCCTCGGCACGGCAGGTGACACGGAGACGGGCGGTGATCGCCGCGGCCTTCGTGGGGACCGTCGCGCTCGGCACCGGCATCGGTGTGTGGGCCGCCACCTCGGGCGACGGCGGGACCCCGCCCGGATCGGCCGCCCGGCAACCGTCCGGCAGCGGGACGGCCGCCTCGTCCGCCGATCGGGCCGTGACCCCGACCCCCACGCCGACCCGCAACTACCCCCTGTCCCAGGCCCCGCGCACCATCCCCGCCGTGCGCTCCCACACGGCCGCCCGCGGACCCGGCTGGCGCCCCCGGAAGGGCGAGCGAGTCGTGGTGAGCGACGCGGCACTGGTCGACGAGGGGCGGCTGACAGCGGGTGAGCTGGGGCTGTCGTACGCCGGGCAGAAGGCGGCGAACGAGGACGTCAAGGCGGGCGACCTGCGGCTCGACCTCGGCGGGACGGGGGACCCGGAGTCGTACACGATGACCGTGCGCGGCGGATCGGTGCGGATCAGCGGGCCCGGTGACGCGGGTGTCTTCTACGGCACCCGGACGCTCAAGCAGGAGGTGCAGGGCGGCGGCAGCGCCCCGGAGGGGGTCGTGAAGGACCAGCCGGCCAAGCCGCAGCGCGGGTTCATGCTGGACATCGCGCGCAAGCCGTTCACGGCGGGCTGGATCGAAAGCCGGATAAAGGAACTGGGCGATCTGAAGTTCAACCAGTTCGGGCTGCACTTCTCCGACGACCAGGGGTTCCGGATCGAGTCCAGCACGCACCCCGAGATCGTCTCTTCGGACCATCTGACCAAGGCGCAGGTCAAGGAGATCGTCGCCCTCGCCGCCAGCCGGCACATCCAGGTGGTGCCCGAGATCGACTCGCCCGGTCACCTCGGTGCCGTCCTCGCCGCCCACCCGGATCTGCAGCTGCGCAACGCGCAGGGCGTCGCCACCAAGGGCGCCATCGACATCTCCCAGGACGACTCGGCGAAGATCGTCGACGACCTGCTCGACGAGTACGCCGACCTGTTCCCGGGCTCCTACTGGAACCTCGGCGGCGACGAGTACCAGGCGCTCACCGTCGCCGACCCGCAGGCCTCCTACCCGCAGCTGGCGGACGCCGCCCAGCAGGCGTACGGCGCCTCGGGCACCGTCGCCGACCTCACCACCGGCTGGCTCAACGACCGCGCCGACACCGTCCGCGCCCACGACCGCACCATGCGGGTCTGGAACGACGGCTTCTTCCGGGGCACCTCCGTGCAGCCCGCCAAGGACCTCCAGGTCGCCTACTGGACCGGAAAGGAGATCGGCGCCCGGCAGCCGGTGGAGTACCTTCGCGCGGGCCGGAAGGTCCTCAACTACAACGACGAGTTCCTCTACTACGTCCTCGGGGAGCCCAACACCTTCGTCTATCCGACCGGGCAGCGGATCTACCAGCAGTGGACCCCGCGCGTGCTGCGCGGCACCGGCGCCGTGGCCACGCGGTACGACCCCCAGATCCTCGGCGGCTCCTTCGCCGTCTGGTGCGACCTGGCCAACTCCCAGACGCAGGACCAGGTCGCCGCCGGCATCCGGATGCCGCTGCGGGCGACCATCCAGAAGCTCTGGGACCCGGGCACCCCGGCCATGTCCTGGACCGACTTCAAGACCCTGGCGGGCAAGCTGGGCTGATACGCGACGAGAGGTGGACGTACGGCCGTGACGGGCCGTATGTTCCGCTTCCGCGCGCGGACCAGGGGAGGGTCCCGTGCCCTACCCCGGGGGAACCGTCTTGATCTGCGCCCGCTGCCACCACTTCGCCGCCGCGCCCGGCGCCGCCCTGTGCCAACGGTGTCTGGGTGCCACGCCCGAGCCCGTCCCGGTCTTCGGCAGCACGCCGGGGCTGTGGCTGCGCTCGCCCGTGGGCCTCGGCTGGGCCGCCGCCGTACTGCTCGGCGCGGTCGTCGCCGCCGACCTGTTCGCCGTCTGGGCGGACCTGCTCCAGTACGACGCCACGGGCGCCCTGGCCGACGGGGAGACCGGCGCCGCCGCGTTTCGCCGGGCCGACCGCGCCGACGCGCTCTCCGGGCTCGCCGCCGGTGCCCAGGCCGTGTCGCTGGTCAGCTGCGCGGTGGTGTACCTGTGCTGGTTCCAGCGGGTGCGGGCCAACGCCCAGGTCTTCAACCCGTTCGGGCACCGCAAATCGCCGGGCTGGGCGATCGGCGGCTGGTTCGTGCCGGTCGCGAACCTCTGGTTCCCGCACCGGATCACCCTCGACATCTGGGACGCCAGCAGCCCGTGGGGGACAACCCGTTCGCACGCGCTGGTCAACGCCTGGTGGACGCTCTGGCTGGCCTCGCTGTTCGCCGGTCGTGCCGTGACCGGCGGCAACGGTGACAGCGAGGGCGCGGCCCAGGCCCGTGACGACGCGCTGGGGATGCTGGTCTCGGACGCCCTCGACATCGCCGCCGCCGTCCTCGCGATCCTCGTCGTGGTACGGCTGACCCGGATGCAGCACGAGAAGGCGCTGGCGGGCGCCGCCCCGGCCGCGCTCTGATTCACGGCCGCACGCGTCTGGCGAACCCTCTTGCCCCTGTGCTGGATTCGGCCCGGGACGCCGAAATCCCGGAAGCCGACCATCACACGGTCGAGTCAACCGCCCGCATGTACGCCTGCCGACGACAGCCGGCAACCCCAAGACGCCGCCGGCCACGCGGTCGCCCGGGCGGCGGAGGCCGGGCACCCCGCGGACCCCGACGCGCTCCTCGCCGTACTGACCGCCGACCCCGATCCGTCGGCGCCGTTGGCCGGAAACCCTTTCTTCCGGCTGCTCGATCGGCTGGGTGTCGTACCGCTGTGACACTCCGGGGCCCTTGCACGCAGTAAGGGGAAGTGCGGGCTCCGTACAGGTCGGCGCCTTGGTACATACCGATTGGGGGCGTGGGATGAGCCTGGTGGAGCTGATCGCACAGGCCGATGAACACGGGCTGGCTGCCAGCGGACTGGCTTGTTTGGATCGGTGTGTGCCGCTGCTCGGCGGGGACGACCTGGTGCTGCGACCGCTGTGGACGAGCCTCGCCGACGGCTCCGGATGGGGTGCGGGCCTGGAGCAGGCCCGGGACGCGCTCGACACCGGCGAGGCCGAGGCCGAGCTGCTCGCCCGTCGCATGCTCGACGCCGCGCCCGTGCACCGCGCCCCCGACGAGGTGCGGCTATGGGCCGACGCCTGTTCCGTCGCCTCGCTGCGCATCCACCGGCTCCTCGACCCCGCCGAGGACCCGGCACCCTCCGTCGACACCCGCCGCGAGGGCGGCACCGAGGACATGTCCCCGTTGGTGGCCGCCGAACTGCGCCGCCAGGTCACCGTCCTCGAACTGCTCGCCGGCCACGGCGCGGCCGGGCTGCGCCGCGCTCTGGACATCTCCACCGAGGGGCGCCGGGTGCTGCGCGCGGTGGTGTCACGCCGGGCCCGCGGGCGCGGCTGAACCGGCCACGAAGGCCCGCCTGAGAGGTTCCTGTGAGCGCCCTGCGACGGAGCTGCGGCGGACTTGCGGGGGTCCTGCACCGGTTGCCGGAACACCCCGAACCGGAGTGACGAAACCGTTGCTGACCTCGCTTTTCCCTATGTGACAGTTCACTACGTGACAGCACAGCAGCAGACCAGGCCGCACGCCGCCACGAAACCTGCCCGCTGGGCGGCGGACGCGGTGGCCATGATGCGCGAGGGCGCGCGGGTCCGGCTCGACTACTCCGCACAGAGTCTGTGGCGGGTCGACCGGATGATCGAGGAGATACGCCGGGAGGGCCCGCCGTACGACGCGGTACGGGAGATGCTGCGCGGTCTCGGGTGCTACGCGGGCGAGGTGATCGCCCGTCACACCGGCGCCGAGTGGTGGTCGTCCGGCGGCGACCACTGGGTCCGCACCCCCGACGGCCGGCTCTGGGACCCCGTCGACGAGGCCCGGCGGTGTTACGGCGGCCATGGTTCGTTGCGGCTGCTGTGCCGGGACGCCATGGGATAGCGAAGGGCTTGGCAAAAACACCGCAACAAGAGACGCAGCCGTTCCCAACTGGTCGGGGCGGGAGCACGACTGGGCCAGGGCCGACAACCGACGCTGGAGGCCCTTGTCGTCATCGCGCCGGCCCAGCTGATGGTCGTGCAGGACATGACCGTCGTCGATATCGCACTCCCCTCCGCCCAGGCCGCTCTGCGCGATCATCGGCGCGGGCGCCGCGGTCGGGCTGCTCGCCGGCGGCTTCCTCACCCAGTACCTGAGCTGGCGCTGGTGCCTTTACGTCAACGTGCCCATCGCCCTCATCGCCTTCTTCATCGCCTTCTTCGGCGCGCTGGCCCTGCTCGCGCCGGGGGAGCGCGACCCCGACGCCCGCCTGGGCGACGGGCGCGCTGCTGCTGGCCGCGCTCGTCGCCGGAGTGGTCGTGAACGCGGACCGGGCGCCCACCCCGCAGACTGCGCGGGAGCGGACGCCCGAACCGGTCGACTCGGCTACTTGAGCCCGGCTACTTGAGGTAGACCAGGCCGTCCGTCGTGATCGTCGGACGGCCGCTGGTGCCGACCACGACGATCTTCACGGTGTGCTTGGCGCTGGACGACCAGGTCTTCGTCCAGATCGCCTGGCGGTAGGAGGTCGTCGAGGACTTCAGGTCGACGGTCGCGACCTTGGTGCCGTCGACGTAGACGTACGCCTGGCCCGAGGTGGACGCCCGCGAGACCACCCAGGACGCGGACCGTCCGGTGAAGGTCCAGGTCAGGCTCGCGCCCTTGGAACCGCTGGAGTACGACTTGCCGCCCAGGTAGTTGGTGGACGAACGGGCCGTCCAGGTACCGGACTTGGTGGCCGAGGTCTCCTGCAGGATCACCGGGGTGAAGGACGGCGACGAGGTCCGGGTGTTGCCCGCGTAGTCGTACGCCTTCATCGACCAGGTGCTCGCGGTACCGGACTTGGCCGTGCGGCTGGAACCGGTCGTGGTCGGTCCGAAGGTGGCCGTCGTCGGGGTCAGCAGGCTCACCGACTTCAGCGCGGCGTTGTCGGTGGCCTTCCAGCCGAGGGTGACCGGGACCGCCGTGGTGCTGACGGTGCCGGTGCGCAGGGAGAGCTTCGGCGCGGTGGTGAACGTCGGCGCGGTGGTGTCGGTGACGACGGTCACCGCGGCCGTGGTCGTGGTCTTGCCCGACTGGTGCACGGCCCGTACGGCGACGGCGTGGCTGCCCGCGCCGAGCGTGGCGCCCACCGAGGTGGCCGTGCCGGAGGCGGTGGCGGCGACCTTGCCGTCCACCAGCAGCTCGAACTTCGAGATCAGCGAACCGGGGGTGGTGGTCGACCACTTCGCCGTGATCGCGCCCTTGCTGTAGTACGTCGAGCCGGACAGGCTCGCGCCGGACAGCGAGGTGAGCTTCAGGCCCTGCACCGGGCCGGCCGCCCAGGCGCGGATCGTCGGCAGCTGGGGGTAGAGGGAGTTGCCGGGGCACTCGGTGTTGTAGCCGTCGCGGTGACCGGAGATCCGGTTGAAGGTGTACGAGGTACCCGCGGTGAAGCTGGTGCCGAAGAAGTTCGTCTGGGTCGCGCCTGCCGTGAGCTTGACGGTGCCGGCGGGGTCGGCGCCGTACTGGCCGAGCTTCCAGGCCGCGATACGGGCGACCGACGTGAGGGCCGCGTCGGTGGCGCCGGTGGAGGTGTAGTCACCGAGCACCGCGATACCGGCCGACTCCCGGTTCCAGCCGTAGGTGTGCGCGCCGAGCACGGGCCGGTCGACACCGCCCTTGCGGCCCTCGAAGATCGTGCCGCACTTGTCGACGAGGAAGTTGTAGCCGATGTCGTTCCAGAGCTCGGTCTGTGTGTGGTACGCGTAGATGCCCCGCACGATCGCCGCGGAGTCGGAGCAGGAGTAGTCGTTCGCCCCGTCGGTGTGGTGGACGAAGACGGCCTTCACGTCGGCGTTGTACTCGGACGGGTCGGGGCTCAGCGACTCGTCGGCGCCCCAGCCGGCGCGCGAGACGATCGGCGGCTCGGGGACGGTGGACGGCGGTGCGGGGGGCGTGGTGGCCGACGGGCTCGCGGACGCGCTCTGCGAAGCCGACGCCGAGGGGGACGCCGACGCGGAGGCCGAGTGGCTCGGTGACGCCGACGCGCTGTCGCTCGGGGAAGCCGGGTCGGAGGCCGTCACGGACTCGCTGGGCGAGACGGAGTCGGCGGGCGAGGCGCTGTCGGTGTCGGCGGGCGACGCGCTGTCGCTCGGGGTGCCCTCCGCCACGTACGCGGCCGGTTCGGCCTTCGTCTCCGCGGTGGTCGCCACCCCGGGGTCGACCAGGTTCACCTGGAGCCCCTTGGGCAGACCGGAGCTGGTGGAGCCGTCCTGGTGGACGACCTGGGCCTGGACACCGTCGGAGGGACCGACCCACAGCGGCTCGGACGCGCCGCGCGCGTCGGGCTCGGCCTTCGGGTCCTCCAGCGGGTCGGCCGCCTCCAGGTCCTGCCAGGCGGTCCACTCCCCGGTGGCGACGCTCCGGGTGCGTACCTGGGCCGTGCCGTGCAGCCGCTTCGTCGCCCCCGTCCAGGACACGCCGAGCATCGAGAACTGCTCGGTGTTCGTACGCGGCAGCTCCCGCTCGCCGCTCGCGCTGCCCTTCAGGGCCAGTTCGTAGACCTTCACCGGCCGCTTGGCCCGCCCCTGGGCGCCGTGCCCGGCGGACGGGCTGGCGACGGCGTACGTCACCACACCCCCGCCGCCCAGGACCACCGCGCCGAGCGTCAGCCACGCCCGTCGCTTCATGCTCAACGGTCTGTACGCACGCTTTCCGCGTGAACTCACTCGTCCCCACCCCTAGAAAAAGACCACGGCTGTCGCACCTGGCACACCTGTCGCACAGGTGACCCTTAGAGACAGCGTCCGGTCCTGACCAAACGTCACTCGCCGATGGCCGCCGATGTGAACACAGCCTGGCAGCGGTCGATGCGGGCCGGGGCGGGGTGAGACGAACGTAACCGTGTACTGCGCCCAGGTGCTGCCGCAGACGATCATGAATAGAAAGAAGAAGGGCAAGTCCGGCAATACGAACCAGCCCGACACTACGGGTGATTCGAATAGGGCCACCGATCCCGCGTATCGGGAACCGAGGTGGCCAACCGGCCCTGAGTCACTCGGCGTTGGCGCATCCACGAGGCACCGAAGCAACGACCGGGGCCGCCACCCCCCACAGGAGAGGCCCCGGTCGTCGCGCGGCACGGACCGCGCGGCGGCCCGTACTCTCTTCAGCGCCATGAGTGCGTTTTCTGTCACACCCCGGGGCGTCACGAGTTAGTTGCACTTTGTACGGACGTGGACGGCGAGCGGTTTCAGGTCGTAACGTGCCTTTCGCGCCGGGCCGCGGAGGACGCATGACCACCGCAACCATCTGCGTCCCGATTACCGCAACCATCAATTGAGGAACCACGACGGCGAGGACCACGTCCGCGAGAGCGGCGCCGGATTAGGCGCAAAGAGGGATCGGGTGCTGGGGGACGACGCGGAGTTGACCGCCGCGGTACGTGCGGCACAGGACGGGGACGAAACCGCCTTCCGCATCGTCTATCGCGCGGTGCAGCCTCGCCTGCTCGGATACGTCCGCACGCTGGTCGGTGATCCGGACGCGGAGGACGTCGCTTCCGAGGCCTGGCTGCAGATAGCCCGCGACCTCGACCGGTTCGAGGGCGACGCGGACCGGTTCCGCGGCTGGGCCGCCCGGATCGCCCGCAACCGCGCCCTCGACCATATACGGATGCGCGGCCGCCGCCCCGCGATCGGCGGCGACGAGACGGAACTGACCGGCCGGGCCGCCGAGTCGGACACCGCGGGGGAGGCCCTCGAGGCGCTGACCACCGGCTCCACCCTCTCCCTCATCGCCCGGCTGCCCCAGGACCAGGCCGAGGCGGTCGTCCTCAGGGTCGTCATGGGCCTCGACGCCAAGACGGCGGCCGAGACGCTCGGCAAACGCGCCGGCGCGGTACGTACGGCCGCCCACCGGGGTCTGAAGAAACTCGCGGAACTGCTCGGCGCCGACCCGGAGCAGGCGGGCGTCGTCCTCGACGCGCTGCCGCCGCAGCGAGAACCGAAGGATCGTGCGGTGACGTCCGCCACTGTGACGCATACGCGTTCGCGGACGCAGAAGGACATGTGATGGCCGACGAGCAGGACAAGTGGCTGAACCGGGTGACGGCGGAACGTCTGCTGCGCGGTGAGTCGCTGGAAGCCGTCGACGACTCCGTCCGTGACCAGGCAGAACGCCTCGCCAGGACGCTCGGCACGCTCTCCGTGCCAAGCGCGCCGGCCACCGCCGAACTCCCCGGCGAGGAAGCCGCGCTGGCTGCCTTCCGCAAAGCGCGCGAATCCGCCGAGGACGAATGGACGTCCGTGGCGCGGCAGCCGCGCAGGCCGGGGCGGGGCCCCGACGCCGGTCTCATCCGTATCGGCGCAGGTCCCCGGCCGCTCCGTGTCCCGGGCTGGGCCCGCCCCGCGCGGCTCGCCCTGGCCGCCGTACTGACCGTCGGCATGCTCGGCGGGGTCGCGGTGGCCGCGGGCACCGGGGTGCTGCCGTCGCCGTTCGACGGTCACCGCCCTGCGCCGGGAGCCTCCGTCTCGGCGGCCGGCACCCCCGCCCGCCCGCAGGACTCGCCGTCCACCGAGTCCCTGCTCGGCGGCGAGACCGGCGCGCCCTCCGCGGAGGCCACCCCCCGCGGCTCCGTCCGGCCCTCGCCCGACGCGTCCGGCAAGCCGAAGGACCAGGGCACCGCTTCGGCCGGCACCCCCGGGAACCGGTGGCACCGTGCCCTGAGGTTCTGCCGTGACATCCAGGCCGGCAAGTCCCTGGGCACCGACCGCAGGCGTGCCCTGGAGGGGATGGCGGGCGGCTCCCGACGGGTCGACAGGTTCTGCAAGGTCCTCATCGGCGCGGCCGGCCAGAACGGCGTCTCCGACGACGGCAAGGGCGACGGCAACGGCCAGGGCGATCAGAAAACGGGCTCGGGCGGCAACGGCAACGGACAGGGCGGTGACGACGACGGCCGTCCCGGCCGACGCGGCGGCGACGGCCGGGGCCACGACCACCGTCAGAACGGTGTGGTCGCGCCCGCCCCGTCGGCCTTCGCACCCCTGCCGCCGAACCGGGCCGACCCCTCGCCCGACCCCACATACAGAGCGCTTTGACCTTTAGGTACCGCTGTGACCTGCGATTTTGAAACCTGCTGAACTTTTTTCCGGCAGGGTGTGACGTTTTCAGCGGTGGTGGCGCAGTACAGAGTGAGCCGACTGGTCATCGGCCGTCGCACAGAGCCGGGGTTCCCCCCGTACCCGTGGCTCGTGCATCGGCGCGGGCGGGACACGTTCCCCCGGTCCCGCCCGCGCCCCAAACACACTCCGTCACTCACCAGTAGACGACGACCTTGTCGCCGTTGCGCACCTGATCGAAGAGAGCCGAGACGGCCGCCTCGTCCCGGACGTTGACGCAGCCGTGCGAGCCGCCCGCGTAACCCCGGGCCGCGAAGTCGTACGAGTAGTGCACCGCCTGGCCGCCGCTGAAGAACATCGCGTACGGCATCGGCGAATGGTAGAGCGTCGACACATGGTGGAGTGACTTCCAGTAGATGTGGAACACGCCCTCACGGGTCGGGGTGTACTGGGCTCCGAACCGCACCGACATCGTCGACACCGTGCGTCCGTCGATCATCCAGCGCAGCGTCCGGCTGGTCTTGCTGATGCACAGCACCCGTCCGGTCAGGCACCGCGGATCGGGCGCGGCGGCCGGCTGACCGCCCATCAGGTACAGCTCCCACTTCCCCGGCGTGTGCGTCATCCGCCGCAGCCGCTGCCAGGTCACGGCGTCGGTCTCGCCGGTCTGCGGCAGCCCGCGCCGGCCCTGGAAGCCTTTGACGGCCTCGGCGGTGAGGTCGTCGTACGTCCCGGTCGGCCCGTCGAACAGCCAGGCGACCTGGCGCAGCCGGGCCTGCAGCTCACGCACGCCGGTACCGGTGTCGCCGTGGGTGAAGACGATGTGCGGCGGGGTGGTCTCGACGACGGACGGCGTCGGGGCGGGGGTCGCACCGGGCGGCCGGCTCGATGCCCCGCCGGGTGCCGGGCCGGCTGTTCCGCCGGGTGTCCGGCTGTGCGGGAGCTCGATATGGACGGGCGAGTTCCCCTTGCCGTCCGTGCCGTCCGGCGGCTGCACGGTGCAGGCGCAGAGCGCGGTGAGTGCCGCGAGTACGGCGGCCGAGGCGAGCGTGCCGGCGGGCCGCCCCACGATCCCTGAGTACCCCGAGACCTTCATGCCGAGGATGCTTCCCCGCGTGACCGCCGCCGAACAAGGGAGCATGGTGGGAAGTGAGACGCATCGCCGCACCGGCGCACCGCGGAGGTCAGCCACCATGGTCCGTGAGTCGGAGTCCGGACTGCCCGTCGAGCCGGTCTACGGCCCGTCGGCCCTCGCGGGCTGGGACCCGGCCGAGGAACTCGGCGACCCGGGGTCGTACCCCTTCACCAGGGGCGTCTACCCGACGATGTACACCGGCCGCCCCTGGACCATGCGCCAGTACGCCGGCTTCGGTACGGCGGCCGAGTCCAACGCCCGCTACCGGCGGCTGATCGCCCACGGCACCACGGGCCTGTCCGTCGCCTTCGACCTGCCCACCCAGATGGGCCACGACTCCGACGCCCACCTGGCGCACGGCGAGGTCGGCAAGGTGGGCGTGGCGATCGACTCGGTCGACGACATGCGGGTGCTGTTCGGCGGGATCCCCCTGGACCAGGTGTCGACGTCGATGACGATCAACGCCCCGGCGGCCGTGCTGTTGCTGCTGTACCAGCTGGTGGCCGAGGAACAGGGGGTGAGCGCCGACCGGCTGACCGGGACGATCCAGAACGACGTCCTCAAGGAGTACATCGCGCGTGGCACGTACATCTACCCGCCCGCACCGTCCCTGCGGCTCACCGCGGACATCTTCCGGTACTGCCGTACCGAGATCCCGAAGTGGAACACGATCTCGATCTCCGGCTACCACATGGCCGAGGCCGGGGCCTCGCCCGCGCAGGAGATCGCCTTCACCCTCGCCGACGGCATCGCCTACGTGCGGACCGCGGTCGCGGCCGGCATGGACGTCGACGACTTCGCACCCCGCCTGTCCTTCTTCTTCGTGGCCCGTACGACGCTCCTGGAGGAAGTCGCCAAGTTCCGTGCGGCGCGGCGGATCTGGGCGCGGGTGATGCGGGAGGAGTTCGGGGCACGGAACCCCAGGTCGCTGATGCTCCGCTT
This sequence comes from Streptomyces sp. NPDC054813, assembly GCF_053611365.1. Lineage (NCBI taxonomy): Bacteria > Bacillati > Actinomycetota > Actinomycetes > Kitasatosporales > Streptomycetaceae > Streptomyces > Streptomyces sp. NPDC054813. The sequence continues at coordinate 495,340 of NZ_JBSHAF010000003.1, forward strand.
CCACACCCAGACGGCGGGCGTCCAGCTGACCGCCCAGCAGCCGGAGGTGAACCTGGTCCGGGTGGCCGTCCAGGCCCTGGCCGCGGTCCTCGGCGGCACCCAGTCGCTGCACACCAACTCCTTCGACGAGGCGATCGCCCTGCCGACGGACAGGAGCGCCCGGCTCGCCCTGCGCACCCAGCAGGTGCTGGCCCACGAGACCGACGTCACGGCGACGGTGGACCCCTTCGCCGGTTCCTACGCGGTGGAGCGGATGACCGACGACGTGGAGGGCGCGGCCGTCGGTCTGATGCGCCGGGTCGAGGAACTGGGCGGCGCGGTGGCGGCCATCGAGGCCGGCTTCCAGAAGGGCGAGATCGAACGCAACGCCTACCGCATCGCGCGGGAGACGGACGCGGGGGAGCGGGTGGTGGTCGGCGTCAACCGCTTCCGGCTCGACGCGGAGGAACCGTACGAGCCGCTGCGCGTGGACCCGGCCATCGAGGTCCGGCAGGCGGAACGGCTCGCACGCCTGCGCGCCGAACGGGACCGGCAGGCCGTCGACTCGGCCCTGACCGCCCTGAAGAGGGCCGCCGAGGGCGACGACAACGTCCTCCACCCGATGAAGGCGGCCCTGCGGGCCCGCGCGACGGTCGGCGAGGTGTGCGACGCGCTGCGGGAGGTGTGGGGCAGCTACACCCCGGTGGACACCTTCTGATTCCGGCGGATGCCTTGCGGCCCGCACGGGCGGGTGCGGTGTCAGACCCCCGTGCGAGACTTCTTCGCATGTTCGGTGTCATCGATCTCCCCACCTATCTGGCAGGCCTCGTCCTGATCGTCCTGCTGCCCGGCCCCAACTCGCTGTACGTACTCTCGGTCGCCGCCCGGCAGGGGATTCGGGCGGGCTATACGGCCGCCGCCGGGGTGTGGTGCGGAGACACCGTGCTGATGACGCTGTCCGCGGCCGGGGTCGCCTCGCTGCTCCAGGCCAACGCCGTGCTGTTCGGGATCGTGAAGTACGCGGGCGCCGGCTACCTGACCTGGCTGGCGGTCGGCATGCTGCGGTCGGCCCGGTCGATGTGGCGGACCCGGCGGGAGCGCGCGGCCGAGGAGAGCGGTCCGGCACCGGCCGCCGTCACGCAGGAGCGGCCCTACCGCCGCGCCCTGGTGATCAGCCTCTTCAACCCGAAGGCGATCCTGTTCTTCGTCGCCTTCTTCGTGCAGTTCGTGGACCCGGGTTACGCCTACCCGGCGCTGTCCTTCGTCGTGCTCGGCGCCTTCGCCCAGCTGGCCAGCTTCCTGTACCTGACCGCCCTGATATTCAGCGGCACCAGGCTGGCCGCCGCCTTCCGACGCCGCAAGCGTCTGGCGGCGACGGCGACCTCGGCGGCGGGGGCGCTGTTCCTGGGCTTCGCGGTGACGCTGACGCTGGCGAGCGCCTGAGCCGTGCCCCACGGGCCTTCGGCGCCTCGCCCTAAGCGACCCCGAAGGCCCCTGTGCGCGCCGCGTACTCCCGCAGCCCCTCGGCCGTCGCACCCGCCCAGCCCACGTAGCCGTCCGGGCGGACCAGGAACACACCCGGGCCGTACGACTCCGGGGCCGGCAGGCCGCCGATGCCGTCCACCGGCTCCGGGGTCAGCAGGGTCCAGTGCGGCCCCCGGAAAGCGTCGAACATCCGCACCCCGTCCGCGTTCCGTCCGTCGGGCGCGCGGTCGCCCGCTCGCACCGGCCCCGGGTTCGCCCGGGTCTCCGCGGTCAGCGAGGACTCCCGGTAGCCGATCCCCAGCTGGACCGTCGCTTCGCCGCGCCGTACCTCGCCGCGGTGGACGCCCGTCGAGAGGTTCAGCATGGCGGCGGCGTTCGCGCGGCGCTCCTCCTCGTAGGTGTCCAGGAGCGCGTCCGGGGCGTCGCCGGCGAGCACCGCGGTCAGCTTCCAGCCCAGGTTGTAGGCGTCCTGGACGCTGGTGTTCAGGCCCTGGCCGCCGGCCGGGGAGTGGACATGGGCGGCGTCTCCGGCCAGGAAGACCCGGCCCACGCGGAAGCGGTCGGCCAGGGCGGCGCGCGGGCGGAAGTCGGAGGCCCAGCGCAGCTCGGTGACGTCCGCCGCGTCGAGGTGGCTGTACGCCGACACCAGGCGCCGTACGCCCGCCAGGGACAGGTCGGCCTCCGTGCCCTCGGGCAGCTTCGCGCTCAGCTGGAAGTCGTCCGTGCCGGCCAGCGGGCACAGTGCCACGCCGTTGCCGTCGGCGCCGACGAAGACGTGCCAGTGGTCGCGGTCGAGGTCACGCACCCGCAGGTCGGCCACCAGGAAGGGGTTCGGGTCGACCGACTCGCCGGTCATCCCGACGCCCACCGCACGCCGTACGGCCGACCGGCCCCCGTCCGCCGCCACCACGTAGCGCGCCCGGGCGGTCGTACCGTCGGCGAAGTGGGCGGTCACCCCCTCCGCGTCCTGCTCCAGACCCGTCAGCGTCTGCCCGAATCCGACCCGGCCGCCCAGCTCCAGCAGCCGTGCGTACAGCACCTCCTGCGTCCGCCACTGCGCGACCATCAGCGGATCGGTGTACGGCGCGCCCTCGTCCGACGCCACCTCGTCGAAGATCGGCTGCGTCTCCAGCCGCTCGCCGTTCTTCCAGAACAGCTGGGGCGGGTAGGGACCGCCGGCCGCGCGGAGCGCCTCGCGCACCCCGAGGTCGTCGAAGACCTCCTGGGTGCGGGGCTGTATCCCCTTGCCGCGCGAGCCGGCGAACAGCTTCTCGCCCGCCTCCACGACCAGCGCGTCCACCCCGCGCCGGGCGAGGTCGATACCGAGGGTGAGTCCGGTGGGGCCCGCGCCCACGATCAGGACGTCCATCACCTATCTCCTTAACGTCGTTAAGTGCCGTCGGCGACAAGGCTGCCCTTAACGCTGTTAAGCTGTCAAGCGTGAGTACGGAACGACGCGCACCCCTCGACCGCCGCCGGGTCGCCGACACGGCCCTGCGCCTGCTGAACGAGGTCGGCCTGGACGGGCTGACCCTGCGGGCCATCGCCAAGGAGCTGGACGTCAAGGCGCCTGCTCTGTACTGGCACTTCAAGGACAAGCAGGCGCTGCTCGACGAGATGGCGACGGAGATGTACCGCCGGATGGTCGCGGGCACGCAACTCGACTCCGGCACCTGGCAGAACGTGCTGCGCACCATGAGCGGCGGGCTGCGCGCGGCCTTGCTCGGCTACCGCGACGGCGCCAAGGTCTACAGCGGCTCACGCTTCACGGGCATCGACCACGCTCCTGAACAGGAGGCGTACCTGCACGTCATGGCGGAGGCCGGCTTCACCGTCGCCCAGGCGGCCGTGATCGGCGCGACGGTCAACGCCTACACCATCGGCTTCGTCACGGAGGAACAGGGCGTCCAGCCCCTCCCCGGCGAACGCCGAGAGGGCTACGACGTGGAGGAACGGGCCCGCCTGCTGGCCGACTTCCCCCTGTCGGCGGCGGCGGGCCGGGAGATCTTCACCGACTACGACAGCCAGTTCGAAACCGGCCTGGAGATCATCATCGCGGGTGTCGAGGCCCGGTACGGCGTGTAACGAGGAAATCTGTGTCGTCTGCGGCACCCTGAAAAAAGAAAATGACAGGAACTCGACGCCGTGGTACACGGTCCCAGTCAGAAAAAAACCCGTTCCCGGGCGGTTGTGCAACCGCCCGGGAACGGGTTTTCCTGGCTCAGCAGTGGTCGGTGTTCGTCCGGTACCAGCCGCCCCACGTATTGGTCGCGTAGTCGTCGTAGTTGCAGTAGTAGTTGCCGGCCGCCGTCACGACCTTGATGGCCTTCCCGGCGGAGGACTCGAAGTAGCCGACGGTGGCCGCGGCCTTTCCGTCGCCCGGCATTTCCTTCCAGCTGCCCGCGCCCGACCAGGTGTGCCAGATGGTGCCGGACGGGGCGACGCCGAAGCATTCGTCCGGCCCGTACTGCCAGTCCACGAAGTCCGCGCCGTATTCGTTGAGGTTTCCGGTGTACCCGAAACAGGTGGCGGTCGCGGCGGACGCCGGCGAGGTGGAGACCCCCACCGCGCCGAACGCCGCCAGGGACACCACAGCGGCAGCGGCCGACAGGCGGAAACGAGACTTCACGAGCTCTCCTCTGTTCGGTTCGATCTTGCCGGGCTTGTTCCGGGCTCACGCTAGGAGTGCACGAGTCGATCTCACAAGCATGGTTATCGGCCGCTCGCGTTAATTGGACGGAGGGCCTCCAGGTAGGGAAAGAGGCATTGGAGTTCAGCTCGAATTAGTCCCTCGTGCCCGGCTCGCGGAGCGCATTGCAGACCAATGCGAGGAAAGGGTAGTGAACCGGGATAGGGGCACGCCCGCGAACAGCGTCGGCCTGTTTGTTCGCCGAGTCCAGAAATGCCGGGCAAAGGAGGCATTCGGCGTGGCCGAGAAGGCGCAGGAAGGCAAGGGGGGCGTCAAGTCAAATCATTTTCCGGCACGGCACCTTGCCGACGAGTGCCGGCTTGCCGGCAAGGTGCTGAATTCGCTGTCTCCGGCGATGCCGGCCGGGTCGGCTAGACCGGACGCCGGGTGCGGGCATCGCCCTTCAGCGCCGTTTTCAGCCGGAGCCCGAACGGCCGTTCCACATAGCGGTGGATCAGCCAGGCCAGGCCCAGCATGACCAGCACCGTCACCGCCAGCGTGGGCCACGGCGGCAGCCCCCAGCCCCGGTGCAGCACCCGGATCACGAACCAGCCCAGGTGCTCGTGCACCAGGTAGAACGGGTACGTCAGTGCCCCGGCCGTGGTCAGCCAGGGCCAGGCCGCCCATCGCGTCCAGCCCGCCGCCACCGCCGCCACCGCGGCGTAGGCCAGCGTGACGACGAGCATCACCACGTACGGGTTCCGGGGTGAGCCGGCGTGCCACAGCCCCTCCGTGGCCATGCGCAGTCCGAGGATCCAGGAGAGCGCCACGATGCCCCAGGGCAGCACCCCGCCGCCGAAGCGGTGGACGAGGTAGAGGGCCAGGCCCGCGATGAAGTACGGGGCGTACTGCGGCATGACGACCAGCTCGGTCCAGGGGCCGCCGGCCGAGGTGCTGAGCACGGCGGCCAGGGTCCACACCGAGCAGAACAGCACCACCCTGCGGTAGGTGACGCCGGGCAGCACGACGAGCAGCGCGAACAGCGCGTAGAAGCGCACCTCCACCCAGAGCGTCCAGCAGACGCCGAGGACGCGGGGCGCGCCCATCGGCTGTTGCAGCATCGTCAGGTTGACCAGGAACTCGTCGAGCCGGACCGCGTGGACCACGGCCGGCAGGACCAGGGACGCGCCGGTGATCAGCACCAGCGCGACCCAGTAGGCGGGGTAGAGGCGGGCGACGCGGGAGCGGAAGAAGTCGCCGAGGGAGCGGCCCCAACTGCTCATGCAGATCACGAAGCCGCTGATGACGAAGAAGAACTCGACGCCGAGACAGCCGTAGACGGCCGCCCGGGACAGGGTCGGGAAGACGTGGGCGGGGTTCTGGTGCCAGGACGCGGAGACGACTCCGCCGCGCCCTGTGTAGTGGTAGAGGCAGACCATCAGCGCGGCCAGGAGCCGCAGTCCGTCGAGGGCCAGAAGTCGGGTGCGCGGTCGTCCGGGTGGGGCCGGGGTGACGGCAATCTTCGCAGGCGGGAGCGCCTTTGTGGGGGTCGCGAGAGACATGGTCCGAGACGTCTACCCGGTTCCGGGCGGTTAATCATCCGATCTGTTCACGGAGTCCCCGGGACGTGGAAGTCCAATACCGTCACCTGGGGGAACCATAGGAAGTGTGCGGTGAACCTGCTAACCATTCTCTTACCCGTCGGGATTCGTTAACCATATAGTCGTTTTGGCTTCCTAGTTTCTCCATCCATCCCCCTCGTGCGGGGCACCCCACCACACACAGCAGTTGCACAAGCTTTGCTTGGCAAAATCAGGAGAGCTATGACGAGGGTCCAGAACAGGCGGGCACCTGCGCGCGGAGGGGAGCTGGACGACTGCCTGCACGCCTGCGCTGTGCACAGCGGCAAAGTGGTCGGCAGCCTCGACCGCCGTCGCGCGGAGTTGGCGGAGCAGCTGCGCAAGCTGCTGGTGGTCGTCGCCACAGAAGGCACCACCACGCCCGCGCCCGCCCCGGCCGGCGGCGCGACGGCGCTCATCAAGCGCGCGGTCAAGGGCGCGGCGAGCCCCTCCGGTGGTATCAACAACGACCTGCTGGACGCCCTGCTCGCGGTCGCCAACAAGGCCCTGGAGTGCGGCTACAACGACGAGCTGAACCTCGCCCTGGTGATCAGCGACACCGTGCTCGCCCAGCGCAAGAACTCCCGCGCCGGCTGGCGGCTGCGCGCCCGCATCCTGGAGGGACTCGGCGAGGAGAGCGAGGCCGTCGAGGCCTACGAGCGCTACCTCGAACTCACCAAGGAGGACGGCTTCGGCGTCGCCAACCGGATCTCCGGCCTGCGCCGCGCCGCCGAACGCGAACGCGAACTCCTGGACCTCCTGGGGCGCCAGGTCCCCACCGCCACGGACCACGTCCGCGAGCCCTCCACGGCCACCTGGGCCGAGGGTCTCGCCCTGCAGGCCATCGGCGACTGGAAGGCCGCCGAGCCCCGCCTGGTGGGCGCCCTGCTCGCCCTGGCCGCGGACGAGGCGCCGGTGAACGACCGGCAGGAGCTGCTCAGCCAGTACCTCGACCTGCGCCTCGCCGAGGGCGGTGACGCCGGTCTCACCGACGCCGTCGCGCTCTACGCCGAGCAGCGCCGGATCCGGATGCGCGGCCCGGTCGGCAACCCGACCTTCGACGGCGTGCAGTGGATCACCCTCGGGGAGTTCCGCAACCAGATCGCCGGCAAGTCGATCTGCCTGATCGCCAACTCGGGCCGGGTGGGCGCCAGCGGCATGGGCAAGGAGATCGACGACTACGACCTGGTCGTGCGCTTCAACTCGTACAAGATCGACCCGAAGCACACCGGCGAGCGCACCGACATCCACGTCAGCATCCACAAGCACGCCTTCAACTGGGAGAAGCCGGTGACCACCCGGCTGATCTTCGGCGGCGTCTCCGGTGACTGGAAGCACTCGCTGCGCAACAAGCTGGTGCCCGGCGCCCAGAAGTACCTCGCCGACGAGTCGCTGCGCTGGCCGATGCGCAACATCGGGCAGATCGGCGCCGACGCCTGGTCGGGCATCCCGACCTCCGGCTTCAACATGCTCTGGCTGCTGGACTTCCTGGACGTCAGCCCGACCCTGGACCTGATCGGGTTCGACTTCTACGAGAGCGGCGCCTACCGCGTGCAGGAGGCCATGAAGCTGGCCATCACCTCCGTGCACGAATACACCAGCGAGAAGGATTGGGTCATGCAGCGGGCCCAGAGCGTGAGCGACATGAGGATCTCCCTGCGATGACGACGACCTTCACCCCGGCGATACCGAACACCAACGCGAGCGCCCTCACCAAGAAGCGCCGGATCGCCTTCGCGTCCTACGTGGACGAGAACTACCTGCCCGGCTTCCTGGTCCTGCTGCGCAGCCTCGCCCTGTCCAACCCGGGCGTCTGCGAGGACTTCGTCGTGCTCTACGACGACCTGCGCCCGGCCTCCATCGCGAAGATCCGCGCCCTGCACCCGCGCATCGTGCTGCAGCGGGTCAACGACACGCACTACGACTCGTACGTCAAGGGCGACCAGGACAACTACCTGGTCCGCAAGGCGTACTTCATCCTCGACATCTTCCGGCTGCGCGACTACGACACCGTCATCACCCTGGACACCGACATGGTCGTCCTCGGCGGTCTCGGCGAGCTGCTGGAGCTCCGCGAGGGACTCGCCGCCGTCCCGCAGTTCTTCTACGGGCAGCACAAGCTGAACTCCGGTCTTCTGGTGATCCAGAAGGAGTACCTGTCCGACGAGTTCTGCGCGAAGATCGACAAGACCGGCCGCAGCGGCGACTACGAGCTGGACAAGCACGACCAGGGCATCCTGAACGCCGTCCTGGACGGCGACTTCGTCCGCCTCGACGCCAAGTACAACTTCGTCAAGCGGCGGCTCTCCGGCGACCTCCCGGTCCCGGAGGAGACGAAGATCCTGCACTTCACCGGCCGCCACAAGCCCTGGCAGGGCGGCGAGTCCGGCTACGCGCAGGCCGAGGACCGCTGGCGCGAGTTCGAGATGACCGACGCCGAGTTCCACGCCGCCTACTTCGCCTCCTCCGGCGGCCTCCACCACGACCTGGTCGTGCACTTCGGCACCCCGCACGTCAAGCGCACCGGTGACGTGGAGATCGCCCGCAAGGTGGCCGCCGCGCACATCGCGGCCGGCGACTACCAGGACGCCGTCGACACCCTCAGCGGCGTCCGCATCCCGCTGGACGAGGCATGGCCGCACGAGGTGCTCGGCCACGCCCTGATGAGCGTCTCCCGCTACGACGAGGCCAAGACCCAGCTGCTGCTCGCCAGCGCCGCCCCCAACCGGGCCGCGACCGCCTTCTCCCGGCTCGCCCAGATGGCCTGGGTGCACGGCGACAACACCGAGGCCCTCCGGTACGCCACCGCCGGCCTCACCGTAGACCCCACACACCGCCCCAGCCGCCTGTGGGCGCAGCGCGCGGCCGCCGTCCCCTCCCAGGAGCAGGGCAGCGCCGAGGACCAGCTGGCGCACGTCGCGTTCTACATGGACCGGCAGGGCAACGCGGGCGACAAGCTGCTCCCGGAGACCGTCCGGCTCGGCTTCGGCCCGGACACGACCTCCCGGCGCTGGCACTCGGTGCACGCCCACCGCTACTTCGACCAGGCCGCCCTGGAGCGGGTCAACGCCCGCCGGGGTCTGGTCATCGGCGGCGGCGGTCTGTTCATCCCGGACACCATGCCCAACGGCAACAGCGCCTGGCAGTGGAACGTCCCGGACGAGCACCTGCGCGCCATCGACGTCCCGATCATGGTCTACGCGGTCGGCTTCAACGCCTTCGACGGCCAGTCCTACCGGGCCACCCGGTTCAACGAGAGCCTGCGGCTGCTGGTCGAGAAGTCGTCCTTCTTCGGCCTGCGCAACCACGGCTCCATCGCCAAGGTCCGCGGCATGCTCCCGCCGGAGCTCCAGGACAAGGTCGTCTTCCAGCCCTGCCCCACCACGGTCATGCGCCAGCTGGTGACCGGCTGGAGCGACCCGGCGTACCGCGAGGACACGGTCATGCTCAACGCGGCCTACGACCGCGCGGGGCTGCGCTTCGGCCACGACTACGGGCACTTCCTGGGCGAGATGGCCAAGGCCGTCCGCAAGATCGGCGAGCACACCGAGGTCAAGTGTGTGGCGCACTCGCTGGACGACGAGAAGATCGCCTTCGACCTGCGCCGTGAACACGGCATCTCGCTGCCGGTGATCCCGATGTACGACTTCTCCAACGACGAGATCCGTGAGACGTACGCCAAGACCCGCCTGGTCATCGGCATGCGCGGGCACGCCGGCATGATCCCGTTCGGGGTCGGCACGCCCATCATCTCGCTCATCTCGCACCCGAAGATGGCGTACTTCCTGAACGACATCGAGCGGCCCGAGTGGGGTGTCTCGGTGCACGAGCGCGACCTCGGCGACATCCTCACCGAGCGCGCGATCGGCATCCTCGACAACCACAGCCGTACGGTCGCCGACGTGCACGACCGGCAGCAGCAGCTGTGGAAGGTCACCGAGGAGAACCGCGCCACGATCAAGAAGATCCTGGGCAGGTAACACCGAAGGGGCGGGCCCGATTTCGGACCCGCCCCTTCGGGAGCGCCCCGTAGGGGCGCGAGACTGCGTTGAATATGCGGCTACCGCCGCGCGGGCGCGACCAGCCAAGACGGCGCCGCAGACGAAGTGACTCGGCGCTACCAGCGGAGCTACCGGCGCACGACCCGCCGCAGGTTGCGTGCCTTGCGGGCCATCCGGCGCACCGTCGCGTTGCGCGGCAGGAAGCCCAGCTGGGCCGGAAGCCCGCCGGGCAGCGCGAGCGAGGTCAGGCGCTTGCGCTTGAAGTAGCGGATGGTCGTGTCGTTGAGGTGCTTGGTGAGATAGCGCTCGGTCTCCTGGCGCAGCTGCGGGTGGATCTTCGGCTGCATCGCGAAGCCCACCGCACGCAGCAGATCGGTGAGTTCCCCGACGGTCAGCAGCGCGCGCTGCTCCTCGACGGCCTTGCGGTCGGTGAGCGAGGGCAGCAGCGCGTCGACGACGGTGACCGGGACGCGGTTGCTGTTCTCGTACGGGGTGAGCTTGTCCAGGAGCGTGTCGGTGCCGATCCGGGCGGTCGGCAGGCTGTACAGCGCGGACGCGGTGAGCAGCGCGGTGGAGAAGCAGCCGACGACCAGTGCGGGGCGCATCTTCTGGTACAGCACCTCGGCGAGGACCGTGGTGTCCAGGACGGTGAGGTCGACCTCGAGCCTCTCGGCCTCCTGCTCCAGGGTGTGCACGAAGCGGGCCGGCGCGGAGGGGTGCGGCTTGAACACGACCTTGGTGTGGCCGAGTTCGACGGCGCCCTTCAACATCCGCACGTGCAGGTCCTCCTCCTGTTCGGGGGAGAGGATGTCGAGCGCCGAAAGGTACTGGCCGAGCAGCAGGGCCGGTTCCTCGATCTGCGGCAACTCGTCGCCGCTGGGCGCCAGTTCGGCCAGCACCTTGGTGAAGGCCGCGGTCGGCACGACCTCGCCGGGAACACCGAACTCGGTGAGCAGCATCGGCTTCAGGCCCGGCACCAGGTCGAGGTGGAGGACCCGGTCCACCCGGGTGCCGATCAGCGGGTCGATCTTGTTGCGGGTCGGGCCGTAGCTCATCAGGCCGTCGGCGTAGACCGTGATCGGGGCGCCGGTGAACATCTGGGTCAGGCTCAGCGAGGGGTTGACCTGGATGGACTCGACGGCGAACTCCACGTCGTCGTCGCCGAGCCGCCACTCGTGGCGCAGGAAGCGTTCCCACAGGGGGAGGTCCTCGGGACGCGGGGCCCAGCCGCCGGGGTGGAACGGGAAGATCGTCTCGTTGTACGAGATCACGTCGTCGAAGCGGTCGCGCAGCCGCTCGAAGCCCGGCGCCACGTCCAGGCCCGGAGTGGTCTCCGGGGTGGCCGCGTTGTTGCAGACCAGCAGGATGCGCCGGTCGGCCGGGCGGAAGGCGCCGGAGTCCAGGGCGGCGGCGAGGGTGGCCGTGCCGTAGAGGGTGGACGCCTGGAAGATCTGGGTCGTCACGCGGCGGCCCCCGCGGGAGCGGGACGGCGGCGCAGCCGGCGCAGCTTGGTGGCGCGCTGGAGGTCCATGGAGTCCAGGGCCTCGTCCAGCACGTCCTGCGGCATGCGCCGCAGCGCGGCGGCACTCATGGATTTCAGCTTCTTCGCCACCGCGGGCTCGAACCTTTCGATGGATCCCAGGTGATGGGAAATGATGGCGCAGTAGGTACGGACGGCCTTCGGCAGGAGTTCCTTCGCGTCCGCGTCCTGTGCGGTTTCCTCGATCACCTGGTCGAACGCGCGAATGAAATCGAGCTGACGGACATCTCCGATCTGCGTGAGTGACGAGGCTACGCCACGCCGATAGAAGACGCCGAGCAGGTTCACCGCCGCGAAGGACTCGGCCTCCCGGTGCAGCTTCCAGATCCACGGCCGGTCCTCGGCCGTGCGCAGGCCGTCCGTGAAGTGGACGAGCCCCTTGTCCACCAGACGGCGGTGGTAGACCCCCGCCCACGCGTACGCGTAGTCGACGGAGGTCGACCGGTCGGCCGGCAGGATCGCCTCCCGCGGGTTCATGACGGTGTCGCGGCGGCCGACCGGTACCCGGTGCACGACCCGGGCCCGGGCGGTGCACTGCACATGATCGGTGCGGACGAAGTCGCAGCCCAGGGCCTGGATGGCATCCACCAGTTGCGGGTAGTAGCCCGGCGCGAGCCAGTCGTCGCCGTCCAGGAAGGTGACGTACTCGCCGCGTGCTTTGTCGATGCCGGTGTTGCGCGCGGTGGCCAGCCCTCCGTTCAGCTCGTGTCTGACATGGACCGCGCCTGGCAGCTCGCGCTCGGCTCGCGCGAGAATCTCTGGTGTCCCGTCGGTCGAGCAGTCGTCGACGAGAATGAATTCGAAGTCCTCACGCGCGTTCGCGCGCAGGCTCCTCAGGGTGTCGGGCGCGTATTGCTGCACGTTGTAGAACGGCACGATGACGGAGAGCTTGACCACGTGGTGGACGTTAGAGGGGCGCCCGTCATCCGTCCTGACCGTTGTCTTGACACCAGGTGAACGACATGTGTCGAAGCTATGAATCGGGGCTTTTTCAAGGCTTATCCCGGGCTGATTCGCCATTCGGCGATGTGTTGTTAACCCTTTGTTGGATTCGGGTTCGGGAGATCCTCGGAATCGCTTCCTAGCGTCTTGGATGTGCCAGCAAGTGCAACGAAGTCCCTGCGGGTGGCCGTCCTGGCGGATTCCGATACTCGGTGGAAGTGGGGGGCGCTCACCGCGAAGCGCCTGATCCCCAACGAAAGCGACAATTCGGACGTCCGGCTCGACGGTTATCTCCTGCGCGGCCGTGCCACCCCCACCGCCCGCCAGCTCCAGGAAGTCGGCGTCCACGCGGACTCGCTCCGCGAAGTGACGGCCGTCGAGTTCCTGCGCGCCATGGAAGCCGGCCCCGAGGGCGCGGAGTCGTACGACATCCTCGTCCTCTCCCTCGTCGGCGGCGGGGTGCAGGCGATGCTGCACGGGCTGCGCAGCGTCTTCGCCGGCGGCGAGAAGCGGCCCGTCGTCGTCACCGGCTATGTCGGCGTCGTCTACGAGAAGCTCGCCGACGGTCTGCTGCTGCGGCACGGCGCGGACCTGGTCCTCGCCAACTCCCGCCAGGACGCGGACCGTTTCCGGGCCGTGTACGACGGGGTCGGCGCCGACTCCTCCTCGGTGACCGAGGTCGCGCTGCCGTTCCTCGGCGGGGCGCCCTACGAAGGTGAACACGAGCCCTACACCGTGGTGTTCGCGGCCCAGCCCTCGGTCCCCGAGAGCCGCAAGGACCGTACGTACCTGCTCAACCGCCTCATCCGGCACGCCCGTCAGCACCCCGAGCGGGAGGTGCTGCTCAAGCTGCGCTCCAAGCCCGGCGAGCACACCACCCACATCGAGGAACTGCCGTACCAGAAGCTGGTCCAGGGCAAGGACGTGCCCGCCAACTTCCGCCTCGTGTACGGGCATATGGGCGAGGTACTCGACCGCACGGACCTCCTGGTCACCGTCAGCTCGACGGCCGCTCTGGAATCCCTGCACCGGCGGATCCCCACCGTGGTCCTCACCGACCTCGGTGTCCGCGAGACGTTCGGCAACCACCACTTCGTCGGCTCCGGCTGCCTCGCCTCCTGGGACCAGCTCGACGCCGGACACCGCCCGGTGCCCGACGCCGAGTGGGTCTCACGGCAGGGCGTCGCCGCCGACGGGTCGTACGCCACCGCGTTCGACGCCGGCCGCGAGCGGATCGCCAAGCTGCTCGCCCGGCCCGGCGGTCTGCCGCCCCTGAACCCGTACTACACACCCGAGACCGCGCCCGGTTACCTGCCCGGCATCCTGGCCCGCCACCACCTTGGCCCCGACGGCGTGCCGCTGCCCGGCGCGCCCGCGGCCGACAAGGCACCGGGCCCCGTCCGCCAGATCGTGCGCCGGGCCGCGCGCGGCGCCTACCGCCACGGCGTCCAGCGGGTGGCCCCCGTGATCCGACGAATGGGAGAGCTGTGAGCGACCGGATCCCGCGCCAAGGAGCCCAGCTCCACGCATCCGAAGGAACAGAGCCGATGTCCCACCCCGAAACGGCCGTCGTACCCCGGGTACTCGCCGTGATCCCCGCGCGCGGCGGCTCCAAGGGCGTGCCCGCGAAGAACCTCCTCCCGGTCGGCGGCGTCCCGCTGGTCGCCCGCGCCGTCCGCGAGTGCCGCGCCTCCCGCCTGGTGACCGACGTCGTCGTCTCGACGGACGACCAGGCGATCGCCGCGGCCGCCCGGTCCGCCGGCGCCGAGGTGGTGCTGCGCCCCGCCGCCATCGCCGGTGACACCGCCACCTCCGAGGCCGCCGTCCTGCACGCCATGGACGCCCACGAGGCGCTGCACGGCGCCCCGGTCGACGTGGTGCTGCTCGTGCAGTGCACCAGCCCGTTCATCATCCGCGAGGACATCGACGGGGTGGCCGGCGCGATCGTCGAGAACGGTGCCGACACGGCCCTGACCGTGGCGCCCTTCCACGGCTTCGTCTGGCGCGACGAGGTGGACGCCCCGGTGCCGGCCGGCACCGACGCGGCCTCGGCGAGCGGCGGCTTCGGCGTCAACCACGACAAGTCCTTCCGCCCCCGCCGCCAGGACCGCCCCCAGGACTTCCTGGAGACCGGCGCCGCCTACGCGATGCGCGCCGACGGCTTCCGCGAGCACCGGCACCGCTTCTTCGGCCAGACCGAGCTGGTGCGCACCGACCCGGCGCGCGTCCTGGAGATCGACGACCCGCACGACCTGGCCCGCGCCCGCGCGCTGGCCGCCCTCTTCGACGCGGACCGCCCCGGTTCGCTGCCGACCGCCGACGACATCGACGCGGTCGTACTGGACTTCGACGGCACCCAGACCGACGACCGGGTGCTGATCGACGCCGATGGAAAGGAGTTCGTCTCCGTGCACCGCGGCGACGGACTCGGCATCGCCGCCCTGCGAAAGAGCGGGCTCAAGATGCTGATCCTCTCCACGGAGCAGAACCCGGTCGTCGCCGCCCGGGCCCGGAAGCTACAGATTCCGGTCCTGCACGGCATCGACCGCAAGGACCTCGCACTCAAGCAGTGGTGCGAGGAGCAGGGCATCGCTCCCGAGCGCGTGCTCTACGTCGGAAACGACGTCAATGACCTCCCGTGCTTCGCCCTCGTGGGCTGGCCCGTGGCGGTCGCGAGCGCCCACGACGTCGTACGCGGCGCCGCACGCGCGGTCACCACCGTCCCGGGTGGCGACGGCGCGATCCGAGAGATCGCCAGCTGGATCCTCGGCCCCTCTCTCGATTCCCTCCCGAAGTAAGGACACCCCACAGTCATGAGCAACTCCCGTCTGCGCACGTTCGGTTCCCGTGAGGTCGGCCCCGGCAAGCCCGTCTACATCTGCGGCGAGATCGGCATCAACCACAACGGTGAGCTGGAGAACGCCTTCAAGCTGATCGACGTCGCCGCCGAGGCCGGCTGTGACGCCGTCAAGTTCCAGAAGCGCACCCCGGAGATCTGCACCCCGCGCGACCAGTGGGACATCGAGCGTGACACCCCCTGGGGCCGCATGACCTACATCGACTACCGCCACCGCGTGGAGTTCGGTGAGGACGAGTACCGCCAGATCGACGAGTACTGCAAGAGCAAGAACATCGCCTGGTTCGCCTCCCCGTGGGACACCGAGGCCGTCGCCTTCCTGGAGAAGTTCGACATCCCGGCCCACAAGGTCGCCTCCGCGTCCCTGACGGACGACGAGCTGCTGAAGGCGCTGCGCGCCACCGGCCGCTCGGTCATCCTCTCCACCGGCATGTCCACCCCGAAGCAGATCCGCCACGCGGTCGAGGTCCTCGGCTCGGACAACATCCTGCTCTGCCACGCCACCTCCACCTACCCGGCGAAGGCCGAGGAGCTCAACCTCCGCGTGATCAACACGCTGGAGAAGGAGTACCCGAACGTCCCGATCGGCTACTCCGGCCACGAGACGGGCCTGCAGACCACCCTCGCCGCGGTCGCCCTCGGCGCCACCTTCGTCGAGCGCCACATCACCCTGGACCGCGCCATGTGGGGCTCCGACCAGGCCGCCTCCGTCGAGCCGCAGGGCCTCACCCGCCTGGTCCGCGACATCCGCACCATCTCGGCCTCCCTGGGCGACGGCGTCAAGAAGGTCTACGACTCCGAGCTCGGCCCGATGAAGAAGCTGCGCCGTGTCACCGGTGTCGTCGCCGAGGCGGAGATCGCCGCGGCGGCCGGCGAGCCGGTCCAGGTCTGACACCGCTGAAATCCTGAAGTTACGTCTGTTGTGTTACGACGACGGGACGGTCGTACGTCGATGAGCCCCCGCGCCGGGAACCCCGGCCCCCACACACTCGCGTTCGTCGAGAGTCCGGTGCAGCTGCTGAACGTGCTGGAGTGGGCGCATGTCCACGCCCTGCGCGGGGCGGTGGAGCCGGTGCCGACGGTGCCCTCGCAGGCCCGCCGCGCATCGGTCGCCATATCGGCGGCGGCACCCGGCGCGGAACTCACGATCGTCGTCCTGTCCCCGACGGACCCCATGACCCGGGGCCAGCTGCGCCGTATGGCGGACCTGGCCCGTGACGAGGGCTACCGGGTCCGCTGGGAGGAAGCCCGGGGCGGCACCACCGCCCCCTTCCAGACGATCGGCGGCCTGGCGGGCTCGCTCCGCCGGGCCGACCGCATCGTGATGGGCGATCCCTTCTCCCGCTACGTGCAGCTGCTCCTGACCATCACCCGCGCCCGTGACCTGGTCGTCGTCGACGACGGCACGGCGACGATGGAGTTCGTGGCCCAGCTGGCGCGCGGCGAACGCCTGGTCCGCTGGCACCGCAAGGGCGGCCGCCCGGGCGCCCGGGACCTGCTCTTCGCCCCCGTCTCCTCCTCCGCGCGCCGCCGCCTCACGCCCAGCGACCGCCGCCGGGTGGAGGTCTTCTCCTCCATGCCGGTGACGGAGACCCCGGCGGGTGTGACGGTCACCGCCAACGACTTCAGCTGGACCAGAGCCCGCTTCGGTCCGCCGCGCATCACCAAGGGCGCCGACATGGTCGGCACCTCCCTGGTGGAGACCGGGGTCGTGGACGGCGACCGCTATCTGGAGGCCGTCCAGACCCTGGCGAAGGCACACGGCGCGACCCGCTACTTCGCCCACCGCAGGGAGAGCACGGAGAAACTCCACCGCCTCGCGGGCGAGACGGGGCTGGAGATAGTCCGCCCAGACCTCCCCCTCGAACTGATCGCCCGCCGCGGCCCGATCGGCCGTACGATCCTGAGCTTCCCCTCGACGGTCGTACACACCCTCCCCCTGGCACTGGTCGGCACGGGCGTCAGGGTGGCCGTCTGTGACATCGACCCGGCCTGGCTGACGGAGAACGCGTCGCCGCGCGCCCAGGGGTTCCTCTCCGGGGTCACCGGCACGGCGAAGGACGTGCACCGGCTGACGGCGGTCACGAGCCCGGCGTAGCCGGCGGGGCGGTGGTCAGCCGCCGGGCGGTGCTCATGCGTCGGGCTGTGGTCAGCCGGTCGGCGGTGGGCCTCCGCGCGGGCCGGAGCCCGCGCCCGGCGGGGTCATGCGCTCGCCGAATCCGCCGCCGGGCAGCGGTTCCGTGTGCTCGGGGCGTGCGCGCAGGCCGTCAAGCAGCAGTCGCAGATAACGCCGCCACAGATCCGGCTCACCGCTGCGATCGGTGACCGTCCCCAGCATTTGCTGGATCATCACCAGGTCCCAGGGCTCGGCGTCGGCGCGCAGCACGCCCTGCGCCTTGGCCCGCTCGACCACGCGATCGACGTGGCCCTTGATCCGCTCCCCGAACTCCGACCCCCTCGGCGCGGTCCGGTCGGTGCCGAGCAGCACCTCGCGCAGACCGCGGTCGAGGGCGTGCAGTTCCGCCACCCGCTCGAGGCTGGTCGCCAGCGGAGCTGTTCGCCGAGGAGTGAGCGTCGGGGCCGCCCGCTTCCCGGCAGGTGTCCCCCCGGCCGGCGTGGGAAGTCGGGGTGCAGAGCCTGCCGCGTTCGGTGGTGGCACGGATGGAGGGCGGCCCCGGGTGCGTACTGTCGGAGTGGAGGAGGAGCTTCTGCTCGTCGACCCGGAGACGGGGGAGCCCCAGGCGTCGGCGGCCGCGGTGCTGGCCCGGGCAGCGTTGGCGGATCCTGGGCAGGACGTGTTCGAGAAGGAGCTCTACGGGCAGATGCTGGAGTTCGCCACCCACCCGCAGTCGGAGATGGCGGACCTGGGAGAGGAGATCGTGCGGTGCCGTAAGGAGGCCGCGCGGCTCGCCGGGGAGCTGGGGTGCGCCGTCGCCGCGCTGGCCAGCTCGCCGCTGCCGGTCAGCCCCTCCGTCAGCATCAACCGGCGCTATCAGTGGATGGCGGAGCAGTACGGGATCGCCACCCGGGACCAACTGGTCTGCGGGTGCCATGTGCATGTTTCCGTGGCGTCGGACGAGGAGGGGGTCGGGGTTCTGGACCGGGTGCGGCCCTGGCTGCCCGTGCTCGTCGCCGTCAGCGCCAATTCACCCTTCTGGCAGGGCCGGGACTCCGGGTACGCCAGTTATCGCAGCCGGGTGTGGGCGCGCTGGCCGTCCGCCGGGCCGGCGGAGCTGTTCCGGTCCGCGGCGCGGTACCACCGGCTGGTCGCGGACATGGTGGCCACCGGCGTCATCCTGGACGAGGGGATGGTCTACTTCGACGCCCGGCTCGCCCGGCGCTATCCGACCGTGGAGATCCGGGTCGCCGACGTGTGCCTGCGCGCCGGTACCGCCGTGCTCGTGGCCGCACTGGCCCGTGCCCTGGTGGAGACCGCGGGGCGGGAGTGGCGGGCCGGGCAGGAGCCCGTGGACCGAGGCGTGGGGCTGGCGCGCATGGCCGGCTGGCGGGCCGCCCGCTCGGGGCTCGGCGGGGAACTGCTCGACCCCGTCACCCTGCGGCCCCGGCCGGCGGAGGCGGTCCTGGACGCCCTGCTGGCGCACACCCGGGACGCCCTCGCGGACAGCGGCGACCTGGCGATGGTGGAAGAGGCCGTCCAGCGGCTGCTGCGGGACGGCAACGGCGCCGACGAACAGCGGCGGCTGCTGGCGGACACCGGCAGCCTGCGGGACGTCGTCACCGAGTGTGCGCACCGTACCCAGGTCGCTCAGCTCTGATGCCCCCGGCCACCGCGCCCCCGGTCCGGTCAGGGCTTGCGGGCCAGTACGAACGCCCGGGGCCGCTTCTCCCCGTCCAGCGGCTCCCGGATCAGCGTGGCCGCCACCTCCAGACCCGCCTTGGCGAGCATGTCGCCCACCGCGTACGCCGGGCGCCAGTGGTACTGGAGGTCGATCTCGTGGCCGAAGCGTTCGGTGAGGTGGAGGCCGGGCTGTTCGCCCTTCTGGAAGGCCAGCAGGACATGGCCGCCGGGGACCAGGACGCGGTGGAAGCCGGCGAAGGCCGCCGGGAGGTGGTCGTCGGGGATGTGGATGATCGAGTAGAAGGCGAGGATGCCGCCGAGGGTCGCGTCGGGCAGGTCCAGGGACGTCATCGAGCCCCGGTGGAACCGCAGGTCGGGGTAGGCCTCGCGGGCCAGGGTGACCATGGCGGGGGAGAGGTCGATGCCGAAGGCCGGGACCCCCAGCTCGTTCAGGTGGGCGGTGATGTGGCCGGGGCCGCTGCCCAGGTCGGCCACGGGGGCGGTGCCGTTCGCCTTCACCAGGCGAGCGAAGGCGCCGATCAGGGACATGTCCACCGGAAGGTCGGGGAGCCCGGGGAAGGCGGCGGAGTACTCCTTGGCGATCGCGTCGTAGGACGTACGGGTGGTTTCTATGAAGTCGGTTGTCTCCGAGTCCGTCACGGTCGCGCACGCTACCGGGCGGGCGTGGCCCGCGTGGCGAAGTCGCCGCACCGGCCCGGTCCCGTTTCGGTACGTGGACAGAAACGGCGTGACTGCCGTAGAGCGTGGTATCCGTGGAAGAGGAAACATAGGTTTTACCCAGCCACGTCCGAGGTCATGCCATCGCGGTCAGATTTTCTTCCCCTAACGGGCTGAACTTTTGTTGATCTCGGGGCAGTTGACCCCCCGGGCGTCCTACCCTTCAGAGGGTGAACCAATTGATGTCCCTAGAGTCCGAGGCCGACCTCCCAGGGGATGTGCTCCCAGGTGTGCTCAGCGAGGAGCTGCACGCCGAACTCGTAGCCTTCCGGCGCGACCTGCACATGCACCCCGAGCTAGGCAACCAGGAGTTCCGCACCACTGCCGCGATCAAGGAACGGCTGGAAAAGGCCGGTCTGAGGCCGCGGGTGCTCTCCATGGGAACCGGGCTCATCTGTGACATCGGGCCCGAGGCCGACGGGCTGCCCGTGCTCGCCCTGCGCGCCGACATCGACGCCCTGCCCATCCCGGACATGAAGACCGAGTGCGCCTACCGGTCCACCGTGCCGGACCGGGCGCACGCCTGCGGGCACGACGTGCACACCGCCGTGGTGCTGGGCGCCGGGCTCGTCCTCGCCGAGCTGCACGAGCGGGGGCTGCTGCCGCGGCCCGTACGGCTGCTCTTCCAGCCCGCCGAGGAGGTGCTGCCCGGCGGTGCCGCCGACGCCATCGAGTCCGGGGCGCTGGACGGGGTGGGGCGGATCATCGCCGTGCACTGCGACCCGCGGGTGGACGCGGGGCGGATCGGGCTCAGGACCGGCGCCATCACCAGTGCCTGCGACCGTATCGAGGTGGCGCTGGACGGGCCCGGCGGGCACACCGCCCGGCCGCATCTGACCACCGACATGGTCACCGCCGCCGCCCGGGTCGCCGTCGACGTGCCTGCGCTCATCGCGCGGCGCGTGGACAGCCGCAGCGGGCTCGCCGTGACCTGGGGGCGGATCGAGTCCGGGCACGCGCCCAACGTCATCCCCCAGCACGCCGAGCTCTCCGGGACCGTGCGGTGCCTGGACCTGGCCGCCTGGCGGCAGGCGCCGGACGTGGTGCACGCGGCGATCGACGAGGTCGCGACCCTGCACCGGGCCAAGTCCGAGATCAACTACGTGCGCGGGGTGCCGCCGGTCGTCAACGACCCGGTGGTCACCGAACTGCTGCGGGACTCGATGACCGCCCGGCGCGGCACCGACTCCATCGAGACCACCGAGCAGAGCCTCGGCGGCGAGGACTTCTCCTGGTACCTGGAGCACGTGCCAGGCGCGCTGGCGCGGCTCGGGGTGCGGACGCCGGGCGAGCGGACCGTGCGCGACCTGCACCAGGGCGACTTCGACGCCGACGAGCGGGCCATCACGGTCGGGGTGGAGCTGTTCACCGCCGCCGCCCTCATCGACGCGACCCGCTAGCGAGCGGTGGGGCAGTCGTAGCAGGGGCAGTCCTGTCGGACGGCCCTACGGGACGGCTGTATCGGACCGCCGTATCGGATGGTGGTATCGGACGGCCGTATCGGACAGCCGGAGAAACGGTCAGCCGGTCGCAGGGGGCGAAGGCGCCTGATCGGTGCCCCTTCGTCCCCTTGTGTCACCCCGGCGTAACCCGCGATCCCTCCTTGTAACCCGGGGTCGGCACGGTTCGATAACGGCAATGAGAAACCCCGTTCCCCTTCCCTTCTACGCGCGTTACTGTGCGCCGAAATCGCCACCACAGGTGGCCGATTGGGGAAGCGGGCCGGTGACGGTGCCGTGGGGACGAAGGGGTGCTTGCTGTGCGTTTTGTCTCTAGGGGAATCTCTCGCAGGACGAGGGTCTCCCAAGCCGCGGTGACCGTCGCCGTCATCGCCCTCGCCGCCGCGGGATGCGGTAAGTCCAGCCAGGACAGTGGTGACACCGCCACGAACTCGTCCGGCAAGTACAACGGCAAGGGCATAGGCCTTGCCTACGACATCGGCGGCAAGGGCGACCAGTCCTTCAACGACGCCGCCTACGCCGGCTTCCAGAAGGCCGAGAAGGAGTTCGGCATCAGCGGCCGGGACATCGAGCCGCAGGCCGACGAGTCCGACGCCGACAAGGTGCAGCGCCTCGACACGCTCGCCAAGTCCGGCTACAACCCGATCATCGGGGTCGGCTACTCCTACGCGCCCGCCGTCAAGGAGGTCGCCGCCAAGTACCCGAACATCACCTTCGGCATGATCGACGACTCGACGATCAACGCGAAGAACGTCGTCGACATGGTCTTCGCGGCCGAGCAGTCGTCGTACCTCGCGGGTGTGGCCGCCGCCTCGGCCACCAAGAAGGACCACATCGGCTTCATCGGCGGCGTGGACATCCCGCTGATCCACACCTTCGAGGCCGGGTTCGACCAGGGCGCCAAGTCGGTCGACCCGAAGATCAAGATCGAGTCGCAGTACCTGACCCAGACCGCGGCCGAGGGCGGCTTCTCCAGCCCGGACAAGGGCAAGACCGCCGCCCAGGGGCAGATCGACGCCGGTGCCGACGTCATCTACCACGCGGCCGGCCTGTCCGGGCAGGGCGTGATCGAGGCCGCCGCCACCGCCAAGGTGTGGGCGATCGGCGTCGACTCCGACCAGTACGCGCAGGACGCGCTCGCCAAGTACAAGGACTACATCCTCGGCTCCGCGCTGAAGAACGTCGGCGGCGCGGTGTACGACCTGGTGAAGTCCGTCTACGAGGGCAAGCCGGAGAGCGGTGTCGTCAACGGCACCCTCAAGACCGGTGGCGTCGGCTTCGCGGACACCAACCCGAAGTACAAGGCCCTGACCAAGGTCGTCGCGGCCGTGGACAAGGCCAAGCAGGACATCATCGACGGCAAGGTCACCGTCAACACCAAGTGATCCGACATATGTGTACGGCCGGGTGAGCCGGCCGTACACAGGCGCGGCCGGCCGCGTGCCGCCGTTACAGTCCTTGCGCCCCTTGCCTCCTGCAAGGGGCGCACTGCTGTACGTAACCTTGGACGGTGACTGTGGCCACAGCTAGATAACGGACCGGACATTGGGGGTTTTCCGTCTGGTCTACGCGCGTTACGCTGCCGCGGAACCAGCGCCTGGTTTGGGCGCTTGCACAAAGGAGTCAAGTTCCATGCGCCGGGTGTCCCGTATCGCGGTTGCAGGCGTTGCAACCGCAGCTCTCGCCGTCACAGTCTCCGCCTGTGGCAGCTCCTCCACCTCGTCCTCCGCGAGCAAGGGCAAGGACCTCGGTCTGGCTCTCGCCTACGACGTCGGCGGCAAGGGCGACCAGTCCTTCAACGACGCCGCGACCGCCGGCCTGGACAAGGCCGACCAGCAGTACGGCTACAAGTCCGCCGCCGTCGAGCCGCAGGAGGGCGAGTCGGACGCGGACAAGGTGCAGCGCCTGGAGACCCTGGCCAAGTCCGGCTACAACCCGGTGATCGGCGTCGGCTACTCCTACGCGCCGGCCGTCAAGGAAGTCGCGGCGAAGTTCCCGAAGGTCACCTTCGGCATCATCGACGACAACACCATCAAGGCCGACAACGTCGCCGACCTCGTCTTCCACGAGGAGCAGGCGTCCTACCTGGCCGGTGTCGCCGCCGCCAAGGCCACCAAGACCAACACCGTGGGCTTCGTCGGCGGTGTGGACGTGCCGCTGATCCACAAGTTCGAGGCCGGCTTCGAGCAGGGCGTCGCGGACACCAAGAAGGGCGTCAAGGTCAAGTCGCAGTACCTGACCGAGACCGCCGCCGAGGGTGGCTTCGCCAGCCCCGACAAGGGCGAGAACGCGGCCGACGGCCAGATCGACGCCGGTGCGGACGTCGTCTACGCCGCCGCCGGCCTCTCCGGCCAGGGCGTGATCAAGTCCGCCGCCGCGCACAAGGTGTGGGCGATCGGCGTCGACTCGGACCAGTACAAGCAGGACGCGCTGGCCCAGTACAAGGACTCCATCCTCACCTCGGCCATGAAGGACGTCGCGGGCGCGGTCTACAACCTGGCCAAGTCGGTCCACGACGGCAAGCCGGAGACCGGTGAGATCCGCGCCAGCCTGACCACCGGCGGCGTGAGCCTGTCCGACTCCAACCCGGCCTTCAAGAGCAACGCCGCCATCCAGGCCGCGATCAAGAAGGCCGAGGCCGGCATCAAGAACGGCTCCATCGTGGTCAAGACCTCCTGACCCGACGGTCATGACCATGCCCTAGGCATGGCCAAAAGGACGCTGTAATGGCAGCGTTACGGCCACGGAACGGGGTGCGGGCAGGATCTTCCTCCCGCGCCCCTGTCGTAGCCCCGGATCCCGCCGGGGTACGGCGGGGACCCACCCCGGTTCGCGCGGCAGAATGCTCGGAACGGATCGAGAGTCAAAAAAGCTCGGTCAGGTCCGGGCACTATTTAAAGCAGGGGCGCTACGCGCGTAGAGCGGCCCCTTTCCCGAGGAGAGTGCGCCATCGACGCGTCCAGCAGCCCTCCGCTCACCGCAGAGACGACAGCCGCGGTCGAGCTGGCGGGGATCACCAAGCGATTCCCTGGTGTCGTAGCCAACCACGACATCCACCTGTCGGTCCGCAAGGGCACCGTCCATGCCCTCGTCGGTGAGAACGGCGCCGGCAAGTCGACGCTGATGAAGATCCTCTACGGCATGCAGAAGCCGGACGAGGGCACCATCGCGATCGACGGCGAGCAGGTCACCTTCTCGTCCCCGGCCGACGCCATCGCGCGCGGCATCGGCATGGTCCACCAGCACTTCATGCTGGCGGACAACCTGACCGTCCTTGAGAACGTCGTGCTCGGCAGCGAGAAGCTGTACGGCATCGGCGGCAACGCCCGGAAGAAGATCCGCGAGATCTCCGACCGCTACGGCCTCGGCATCCGCCCCGACGCCCTGGTCGAGGACCTCGGCGTCGCCGAACGGCAGCGCGTGGAGATCCTCAAGGTCCTCTACCGCGGCGCCAAGACCCTGATCCTCGACGAGCCCACCGCCGTCCTCGTCCCGCAGGAGGTCGACGCACTCTTCGACAACCTGCGGGAGCTGAAGTCGGAGGGCCTGTCGGTCATCTTCATCTCGCACAAGCTCGGCGAGGTGCTGTCGGTGGCCGACGACATCACCGTCATCCGCCGCGGTACGACCGTCGGGACCGCGATCCCCTCCGAGACCACCCCGCGCCAGCTCGCCGAGCTGATGGTCGGCAGCGAGCTGCCCACCCCGGAGACCGCCGAGTCCACGGTCACCGACAAGCCGGTCATCACCGTCCGCAACCTCACCGTCTACGCCAGCGGCGGTGCCTCCCTCGGCGAGCTCGGCGCGCAGCCCGAGACCGCGACCCCCGGCTCCGCCGGTGCCACGGCCGGTGCCGACGTGCTCACCGAGGCCACCACCCCCGGCGCGGCCAAGCGCGTCCTCGACGACGTCACCTTCACCATCCACGCCGGCGAGGTCATGGGCATCGCCGGTGTCGAGGGCAACGGCCAGACCGAGCTGATCGACGCGCTGATCGGCACCCGCCACGCCGACTCCGGCACCGTCGAGTTCCTCGGCGAGGACATCATTCCCTGGGCCACCCGCAAACGCCGCGAACGGGGCGTCGGCTACATCCCCGAGGACCGGCACCGCCAGGGCCTGCTCCTGGAGTCGCCGCTCTGGGAGAACCGCATCCTCGGCCATGTCACCGAGAAGCCCAACGCGAAGGGCTTCTGGCTGGACATCAAGGGCGCCCAGGCCGACACCCGCCGGATCGTCGAGGAGTACGACGTCCGCACCCCCGGCATCGACGTCACCGCCGCCTCCCTGTCCGGCGGCAACCAGCAGAAGCTGATCGTCGGCCGTGAGATGAGCCACAGCCCGAAGTTCCTGATCGCCGCCCACCCCACCCGCGGTGTGGACGTCGGCGCCCAGGCGCAGATCTGGGACCGCATCCGGGAGGCCCGCCGGGAGGGCCTGGCCGTGCTGCTGATCTCCGCGGACCTCGACGAGCTGATCGGCCTGTCGGACACCCTGCGGGTGATCTTCGACGGAAAGCTGGTCGCGGACGCCGACCCGGCCACCATCACCCCGGAGGAGCTTGGCTCCGCCATGACGGGTGCCGCGTCCGGCCACCTGGAACACGAAGCAACCACCGACGAAGGCGCCGCTGGTCCGGAGGACGAGGCCCGATGAAGAAGTTCGACAAGGAGCGGGTGCTCCTCGCGCTGGCCGGCCCGGTCATCGCGCTCGTCCTCGCGATCGCACTGACGTCGATCGTGCTGCTCGCCTCGAACCGCAACCCGTTCGAGCCGTACGTGCTGATGCTTCAGCAGCTGCCGTACTCGGACATCCAGGTGCTGATCATCAACCAGGCGGCGATGTACTACATCGCGGCCATCGCGGTCGCCCTCGGCTTCCGCATGAACCTCTTCAACATCGGCGTCGACGGCCAGTACCGCCTCGCCGCCGTGATGACGGCCGTGGTCGGCGCCAACATCGGCCTGCCCGCCTTCCTGCAGATCCCGATGCTGCTCCTGGTCGCCATGTTCACCGGCGCCTTCTGGGCCGGCATCGCGGGCGTCCTCAAGGTCACCCGAGGCGTCAGCGAGGTCGTCTCCACGATCATGCTGAACGCCATCGCCACCAGCGTCATCGGCTACGTCACCCTCGCCAACGTCTGGGGCGTCCAGGTCGGCAACAACATGACGACCGGCGACATGAAGAAGTCCGGCTGGTTCCCGGGCATCAACCTCGGCTCGGACGTCGGCGAGATCTACGGCATGGTGTTCGTCGCCATCGCCCTCGGCATCGCCTACTGGGTGGTCCTCAACCGCACCCGCTTCGGCTTCGACCTGCGCGCCACCGGCGCCTCCGAGTCCGCCGCGGCCGCCTCCGGCGTCGACGCCAAGCGCATGGTCCTGATCTCCATGCTGATCTCCGGCGCGGTCTCCGGCCTCGCGGGCCTCCCACTGCTGCTCGGCGACACCCACACCTACAGCCTGAGCTTCCCGGCCGGCCTCGGCTTCACCGCCATCGGCATCGCCCTGCTCGGCCGCAACAACCCCGGTGGCGTCGCCTTCGCCGCCCTGCTCTGGGCCTTCCTCGACAAGGCCTCGCCCGCCCTCGACTACGCGACCCCGGTGGCGTACGAGAAGGAGATCGCCACGATCATGCAGGGCCTGATCGTCTTCTCCGTGGTCATCTCCTACGAAGCCGTACGCCAGTGGGGCCTGCGCCGCCAGCAGCGCAAGGTCGGCGCGGAGCTCGCCGCGGCCGCCGCCCAGAACACCAAGAAGGAGGTGGCGGCCTGATGTCCACCGCGACCATCGCCAAGCCGCAGGCGAAGCAGCCCGGCAAGGGCGGCCGCCGAATGTCGCTCCCGGTACTCCTGCTGGTCATCGCGGGCGTACTGATCCTGACCTCGGCCGTCCGTCTGATCACCGGTGCCGACGGCATCACCTCGACCGGCCAGATGTCCACCGCGCTGCGCCTCGCCGTGCCGATCGGCCTCGCCGGTCTCGGCGGTCTGTGGGCCGAGCGCGCGGGCGTCGTCAACATCGGCCTCGAAGGCATGATGATCCTCGGCACCTGGTTCGGTGCCTGGGCCGGCTACCAGTGGGGCCCTTGGGTCGGCGTGGTCTTCGGCATCATCGGCGGCGCGCTCGGCGCCCTGCTGCACGCCATCGCGACCGTCACCTTCAACGTCAACCACATCGTCTCCGGTGTGGCCCTGAACATCCTCGCCCTGGGCGCCACCCGCTACCTCTCGAAGTTCACCTTCGAGGACGCCCCCGGCGGCTCCTCCAAGCAGTCCCCGCCGATCGACTCGCTCGGCACGTTCAGCGTGCCAGGCCTGTCCGACTGGCTGAACACGCTCAACGAGAAGCACTGGTTCCTGATCTCGGACATCGGCGGCCTGGTCGGCGGTCTGCTCACCGACCTCTCCCCGCTGACGGTCATCGCCGTCGCCCTCGTCCCGATCACCTGGTGGGTGCTGTGGCGCACCGCCTTCGGCCTGCGCCTGCGCTCCTGCGGTGAGAACCCGGTCGCGGCCGAGTCCCTCGGCGTCAACGTCTACAAGTACAAGTACATCGCGGTGATCATCAGCGGTGGCTTCGCCGGCCTCGGCGGCGCGTTCCTCTCGATCGTCGCCTCGAACGTCTACCTGGACGGCCAGACGGCCGGCCGCGGTTACATCGGTCTCGCCGCGATGATCTTCGGCAACTGGATGCCGGGCGGGCTGGCGCTCGGTGCGGGCCTGTTCGGCTACACCGACAGCCTCAACCTGCGCGGCGGCACGGTCAACGTGCACGCGCTGATCCTGCTGCTCGCGATCCTGCTGGTCTTCGGCGCGGTCTACCTGGCCTGGCGCAAGAAGTACGTCCCGGCCGTCATCACGATCGTCATCTCGGTCCTGATGTTCATCTGGTACGCCACCACCAACGAGGTCCCGCGGCAGCTCGTGACCGCGACCCCGTACCTCGTCACCCTGCTGGTGCTCTCGCTGTCCGCGCAGTCCCTGCGGATGCCGAAGGCGGACGGTCTGCCGTACCGGAAGGGGCAGGGCAAGTGACGACCCCGGACGCCGGCTTCGACTGGGAGACCCTGCGGGCCGAGGCGCGGGAGGCCATGTCCCACGCCTACGCGCCGTACTCCGGTTTCCCGGTCGGGGCCGCCGCCCTGGTCGACGACGGCCGTACGGTCGCCGGCTGCAACGTGGAGAACGCCTCCTACGGCCTGGGCCTGTGCGCCGAGTGCGGACTCGTCTCCCAGCTCCAGCGCACGGGCGGTGGCCGGCTGACCCACTTCACCTGCGTGGACGGCACGGGCGGCCTGCTCGTCCCGTGCGGCCGCTGCCGCCAGCTGCTCTACGAGTTCGGCGGCCCGGACCTCCTCCTGGACACCCCGGAGGGCGTCCTGCCCCTCTCCGAGATGCTGCCCCAGGCCTTCGGCCCGGCCCATCTCACCAAGTAACTCCCGCCCGGCCCCTCCTCACCCGGAGGGGCCGGGCGCTTCGCACTGCCGCAATGCTTCGAAGGGAACGTCATGGCCATGGACGCCATCTCCGTCATCCGCACCAAGCGGGACCGCGGTGAGCTCAGCGACGAGCAGATCGACTGGGTCATCGACGCGTACACCCGCGGCGAGGTCGCCGACGAGCAGATGTCGTCGCTCGCGATGGCCATCCTCCTCAACGGCATGAACCGCCGCGAGATCGCCCGCTGGACGGCGGCGATGATCGCCTCCGGTGAGCGCATGGAGTTCTCCTCCCTGTCCCGCCCGACCGCCGACAAGCACTCCACGGGCGGTGTTGGCGACAAGATCACCCTCCCGCTGGCCCCCCTGGTCGCGGCCTGCGGCGCGGCCGTTCCCCAGCTCTCCGGCCGGGGTCTCGGCCACACCGGCGGCACCCTGGACAAGCTGGAGTCGATCCCCGGCTGGCGGGCCCTGCTCTCCAACGAGGAGATGCTGTCGGTGCTGGACGGTACGGGTGCGGTGATCTGCGCGGCGGGCGACGGCCTGGCCCCGGCGGACAAGAAGCTCTACGCGCTCCGCGACGTGACCGGCACGGTCGAGGCGATCCCGCTGATCGCCTCCTCGATCATGTCGAAGAAGATCGCCGAGGGCACCGGCTCGCTGGTCCTGGACGTGAAGGTCGGCACCGGCGCCTTCATGAAGACGATCGAGGACGCGCGTGAGCTGGCCTCCACCATGGTCGGCCTCGGTACCGACCACGGCGTGAAGACGGTCGCCCTCCTCACTGACATGTCCACCCCCCTGGGCCTCACGGCGGGCAACGCCCTGGAGGTCCGCGAGTCGGTCGAGGTCCTGGCCGGCGGCGGTCCCTCCGACGTCGTCGAACTGACCCTCGCCCTGGCCCGCGAGATGCTCGACGCGGCCGGCCTGAAGGACGCCGACCCGGCGAAGGCGCTGGCCGACGGCTCGGCGATGGACGTCTGGCGCCGGATGATCGCGGCCCAGGGCGGCGACCCGGACGCGGTGCTCCCGGTGGCGAAGGAACAGCACGTGATCAAGGCGCCGTCGTCCGGCGTCCTGACCCGCCTCGACGCCTACGGCATCGGCGTCGCCGCCTGGCGCCTGGGCGCGGGCCGTGCCCGCAAGGAGGACCCGGTGCAGGCGGGCGCGGGCGTCGAGCTGCACGCCAAGCCCGGCGACACGGTCACCGCTGGCCAGCCCCTGCTGACCCTGCACACCGACACCCCGGAGCGCTTCGAGTACGCGCTCCAGTCGGTGGAGGGCTCGTACGACATCGCGGCCGCGGGGACGGAGTTCACGGCGTCGCCGGTGGTGCTGGAACGTATCGCCTGACCAGGGGATATCGCGATCGGGTGAACGGGATCGGTGGACCTGCACCGGTCCCGTTCGGCATGCTGGGATCGGTGACGCACCGATAGGAGACCGCCGTGAGCGCACTCACCGTCAGCCAGGACCCCGACCAGAACTGGGACGACCTCGTCCGGTACTGGGAGGAGATGGAATGGCCCGAGGGCAGCAAGGTGGAGATCATCGAGGGGATCATCACCGTGTCACCTGCTCCCGCCGTCCGCCACAACGTGATCGCGGCCCGTATCCAGCGTCGCCCCTACTCAGTGATCCCAGAGGAGTGGGAGGTCTTCCAGACTCTGGCGATCTCCGTGCCGTCCCGGCTGGGCATGCTCATCCCGGATCTGGTGGTAACCCAACTGCCGGAGCACCCCGAGGCGGACTCGCACGTCCCGGCTGCCCTCGCCGAGCTCGTTGTCGAGGCGACCTCCAAGTCCAACGCCCGGCACGACCGCGTCAGCAAGCCCGCCGCCTACGCCACCGCGGGCATCCCGCTCTACCTCCTGATTGACCGCTGGGCCCCCGGTGGCCCCACCGCGACGCTCTACGGCGAGCCGAAGGGCGACGTCTACCGGGTCCTCAGCGCCGTCAAGTTCGGCGACCCCATCACGCTGCCGGAGCCGTTCGGCCTCACGGTCGACACCGCCGAGTTCCCCGTCGACTGACCTGCCGTCACCCCAGCATCGCCGCCACCACGACCAGTACCGGTACCGCCAGCACCGTGGACAGCAGGATCGAGTCGCGGGCCAGTTCCTCGCCCACGTGGTAGGTGCTGGCGTAGGTGTAGAGGTTCTGCGCGGCCGGGAGGGCCGAGGTCACCGTGACGTCGAGGAGCGGGGCGCCGTGGAGGTCGAAGACCGCTGACGCCAGGCCCCAGGCGATCAGCGGCTGGCCCACCGACTTCAGGGCCACCGAGAGGAACACCGGGTGGCGGTCGCGGCCCCGGCCGGGCGGCGTGCTGCCGTGCAGGGAGATGCCGAAGGCGAGCAGCACCGCCGGGACCGACATGTTGCCGATCAGGGTCAGGGGGTCCATCACCGGGCCGGGGAGGCGGATCCCGAGCGCCGACACCAGGACCCCGGTGAGGGAGCCGACGGCTATCGGGTTGCGGAGCGGGGCGAGGAGCCGGCGCCACCAGGGGCCCTTCTCACCCATGCCCGACAGGTCCAGGATGGTCAGGGCGACCGGGGTCACGATGACCACCTGGAAGAGCAGGACCGGGGCCACCAGGGACGCGTCGCCCAGCACGTACACCGCGATCGGGATGCCGAGATTGCCGGAGTTGACGTAGCTGGAGCACAGCGCACCGATGGTGGTGCGTCCCACGCCCCAGTGGCGCCCGACACCCACCGCCACGAACGCGCCCGCCGCCGCTGCCGTGCTCAGGGCCGTCACCAGGAGGCGGCTGGAGAAGATCACCGCCAGGTCGGCCTTCGCGAGCGTGGTGAAGAGCAGGGCGGGGGAGGCGACGTGGAAGGCCAGTTTGGTCAGGACCTCGCGGCCGTTGACCCCGAGGTGGCCGCCACGCCCGAGGACGTATCCGACCCCGATGACGATCGCGATGACCGCGAAGCCGCTCAGCACCCCCTGCACGGGACCCCCTCGCGGGGGAGGAGACCGTCGGGTGGGTAGGGCTTCGCTGATCCGTGGGACATACAGCTAACCCTCGGGGTCGGTCAGGTGCAGGTCAACGTTGTGATCCTTGTGATCTGCGCGCCGACCGTACGGAAGCCCGCCACCCTACCGATGAGTTGTCGAGCCGACGGCGGTCTACCCGTTCGTGGATGCCATGCCCCCCGCCGTGCTCGTGCTGCCCGGCCCCGTCGCCAAGGACGCGGTGCCCGGGCTGTGCGCCGAGGTGCGTGCGCTGCTGGCGGGCGGCGCGACCGGGATCGTCGTCTGCGATGTCGCCGGGATCGGGCCGCCCGGGCTCGCGGCCGTCGATCTGCTGGCCCGGCTGGAGCTGACCGCCCGCCGGGCCGGAGGGCGGATACGGCTGCGGGACCCCGACCCCGCCCTACGCTCCCTCCTCCACTTCGTCGGTCTTCGCCTCCAGGTGGAGGGGGAGGTCGAAGAGCGGGAACCAGCGCTTGGTGTCGAGGAAGAAGTGGAACCCGGTCAGCCGGCCGTCTGAGATCTCCAGAACCTGGACCGCCCAGGGGCTCCAGCCGCCGGTGTCCGGGTCGGGCTTGTACTGGGCGAACCCGGGCAGGCCGTTGACCTGGACCGGGAACAGCCGGGAGCCCTCGCAGGCGGAGCCGATGGTGGTCATGAAGCCGGCGATGTCCTCGTGGCCGACGAGCCACAGGTCGAACGGCGGCATCGTCATGATGGCGTCCTCGTGGAGGAGCGCCGTCAGCGCCGTCATGTCGTAGCCCTCGAAGGCCGCGACATACCGCTCCAGGAGCTTCTGCTGTTCCTCGTCGAGTGGGTCGGAGACCTCGGCGGCGGCGCCCGACTGCTGCTGCTCGGCCAGGGTGGCCCGGGCCCGCTGCAGGGCGCTGTTGACCGACGCGACACTGGTGCCGAGCAGTTCGGCCACCTCGTTGGCCTTCCAGGCCAGAACCTCGCGCAGGATCAGCACCGCCCGCTGCTTGGGCGGCAGCTGTTGCAGCGCGGCCATGAAGGCGAGGCGGACCGACTCCTTGGCCACGGCCGCCTCCGCCGGGTCTGCCACGGTCGGCAGCACCCGCGCGTCCGGCACCGGCTCCAGCCAGGTGTTGTCGGGTCGGGGCGACAGTGCCGCCCGGGCGAGCGGGGTCGACTCGGAGAGGTCCATCGGGCGGGCCCGCTTGTTGCCCGCCGACAGCATGTCCAGGCAGACGTTGGTCGCGATCCGGTACAGCCACGACCGCAGGCTGGAGCGGCCCTCGAACTTGTCGTAGCTCCGCCAGGCCCGCACCAGAGTGTCCTGCACGGCGTCCTCGGCCTCGAACGACGAGCCGAGCATCCGGTAGCAGTACCCGGTCAGCTCGGTCCGGTGCTTCTCCAGTGCGACGTCCAGCTCCGCCGTCGCCGTGCTGTTGCTCATTGCCGTCCACCCACCCCTGTGGCCGTTCCTGCCCGCGCGCCGTTGCGCTCCAGCACTTGGAAGCTACCGCAGGGGACTGACAACGGTCCCCGGAGTGGGGAAACGTGCGGGTGAGACGGGGTGCGCCCGCCAACTCGGGGGGTGCGGTCCGCGGGCGGGTGCGGGCGCGTTGTGGCTGGTCGCGTAGTTCCCCGCGTCCCTGCGGGGCGGGCCTCAGTGGGCGTTGGCCGGCACCTGGCGCCGGGCCGCCACCGAGCCCAGTACCGTGATCGTCACCACGCCCGCGATCGCCAGCAGGGCCACCCCCACCGTTCCCGACCAGCCGCTCGCGTGGAAGGCCAGTGCGCCCACCGTGCTGCCCGCGCTGGAGCCGATGTAGTACGCGGACTGGTAGATGGCGGAGGCCTGGGCCCGGCCGTGGGTGGCCGTCTTGCTGACCGCCGAGGACGCCACCGCGTGGCCCGCGAAGAAGCCCGCGGTGATCAGGACGAGGCCGAGCAGGACCAGCGGGAGCGAGTCGGCCAGGGAGAGGAGGAGACCGGCGGCCGTGGTGCCGCCGCCCAGGTAGAGGGCGCCCCGGCGGCCGAGCCGGCCGACCAGACGGCCCGCCGTGGACGCCGAGACCGTACCGACCAGGTAGACGAGGAAGATCGAGCCGACGATGCCCTGGGGGAGCGAGAACGGCTCCTCGGTCAGGCGGTAGCCGATCACCGTGTAGACGCCGCCGAAGACGGTCATGAACAGCGCGCCGATCGCGTACAGGCGGCGCAGCAGCGGGTTGGCGAGATGGTCGCGGACCGTGCCGAGCAGCCGGCGCGGGTGCAGCGAGCCGGCCTTGAAGTGCCGTGGGGCGGGGAGGAGCAGCCGGAAGGCCACCGCGCAGCCGACCGCGATCACGCCGATGACGCCCACCGCGACCCGCCAGCCCCACTCCTGTGCGACCCAGCCGGTGATGACCCGGCCGCTCATCCCACCGACACTGTTGCCCGCGACGAACAGGCCTATCGCCGTGACCAGCGCCCTGGGGCGGACCTCCTCGGCCAGGTAGGCCTGCGCCGAGGCCGGCAGCCCGGCCAGCGCGGCGCCCTGGATGCCGCGCAGCACCACCAGCACGCCCAGCGACGGCGCGAAGGGGACCAGCAGACCCACCGCCACCGCCACCGCCAGCGACGCGGTCATGACCGTACGGCGCCCGAAGCGCTCGGAGAGGGCGCTCATCGGGATGACGAACAGCGCCAGACCGCCGGTCGCCGCCGCCACCGTCCAGCTCGCGTCGCTCGCGCTCACTCCGAAGCCGTCCGAGATCAGCGGCAGCAGTGCCTGCGTGGAGTAGAGGAGGGCGAAGGTCGCGACACCGGCGAGGAAGAGGGCGAGGCTCATCCGGCGGTAGCCGGGGCCGCCCGGGGTCATCCGGGAGTCGGAGGTGTCGGAGGCGGGGACGGTCGTTGCGGCGTCCATGGTGGTGGACGCCCCGGTACTGGCGGGAGACATACCTCGAACCTAGGGACCCCTTTTTGATCCGTCCAATGCATGGAATCGCCATAATCGTTCCCATGCAGCATCAACAGAGGTCAGCGAAGCGCCTGTCACCGGACAGTGACACAGAAGACATGACGATGTTGCTGGCTCCGCGCCTCGCGTACTTCGCCGGCGTGGCCCGCACGGAGCATGTCACCCGGGCCGCGCAGGAGCTCGACGTCCCCCAGTCCACGCTCTCCCGCGCGATGGCCCGCCTGGAGCAGGACCTCGGCGTCGACCTCTTCACCCGCCGCGGGCGCACCGTCTCCCTCACCCCGGCCGGCCGTACCTTCCTCACCTCGGTCGAACGCGCCCTCGCCGAGGTCCGGCGCGCCGCCGACGAGGTACGCGCCGACGCCGACCCCGCGACGGGCAAGGTCGCCTTCGGGTTCCTGCACACGATGGGTGCGGAGACGGTCCCGGGCCTCCTCCAGGCCTTCCGCGTCGACCACCCCCGGGTCCGCTTCAGCCTCGTCCAGAACTACGGCGAGGCGATGATCGAGAAGCTCCGGGCGGGCGAGCTGGACCTGTGCCTCACCTCCCCTGTGCCGGACGCCCCGGACCTGGTGGCCAGGCGCCTGGACGAACAGAAGATCCGCCTGGTGGTGCCCGCGGACCATCCGCTGGCCGCCCGCAAGCGCATCCGCCTCGCCGAAGCGGCCGACGAGACGTTCGTGACCCTGGAGCCGGGCTACGGCCTGCGCCGCATCACCGACGACCTGTGCAAGGAGGCCGGCTTCCGGCCGCGGATCGCCTTCGAGGGGGAGGAGGCGGAGACCCTACGGGGCCTGGTGGCGGCCGGATTGGGGGTGGCGCTCCTCCCTCCACCGGTCTTCCCCCGCCCGGGAGTGGCGGAACTGACGGTCACGGCCCCGAGAGCGGCGAGAGAAATCGGCGTGGCATGGCTGGACGGCCACCCGGACACCCCACCGGTGGCAGCCTTCAAGCGTTTCCTGCTGTCGAGAAGGGGCAACCTGCTCCCGGCCTAGTGACAGCGCGCCCCTCAGAGGCGCGGGGCTGTGTCGATATGCGGCTACCGCCGCGTGGGCGCGAAACCCACCCACCACCCGCACCCCGAAGCCGGCCGTCACCCCTTCCGGAGCGACCGCCCGAACCCCGCGGCAAGCGGCATCCGCAACCCGATCGGCGGCGGCGCCGCCAACGCGTCCTCCACCGGCCGTGAAACCGCGTACCCGTACAGCGCCCCCATGACGAAGTCCGAAGCGAGAGCGAGGACTTCGTCCCGGTGCTGATGCAGCCCGTGCCCGTCCGAGTGCACCTCGAACCGGCACACCTCCCGGTTCGCCTTCTTGGCCCGCGCCGCCAGCCGGAACGACTGTTCCGGATCGGTCCGTTCGTCGTTCGTGCCGTGCACGATCAGCACCCGGCGCCCCACCAGCTGCCGTACCGGTTCCTCAGGTGCCGCCACATCCGTCTCCGGCAGCCAAGGGGCGATGGAGACAACGGAGTTGACGGCCTCGTGGCCGCCCGCGCGCAGCGCGGCCCGGCCGCCCATGCCCAGCCCCAGCAGGCACACCGGGACATCGCCGTACCGCCGTACCACCTCGTCGGCCGCCCAGCTCGCGTCCCCCGCGAGGTGTGCCTCGTTGCCGTTCCAGCCGCGATAGCGGTAGTGGACGATGTGCGCGGCCAGCCCCTCGTCACGGCCGTCCCGGGCGAGCCGGCGTCCGAGCGCGCGGACGAAGGGCGTCGCCCATACGAGGGACGGCTTGCGGGCGGAGACCTCCTCGCCGCCCGGGAGCAGCAGGACCACTCCGCTCACCGTCGTCGGCTCCTGACCGACTGCTCTGCCCAGCCTGGCCGTTCGGACCGGCGTCGCTTGCTGTGCCATGACAGAACAGTGTCAGAAGAAGCGGTGGACGCGACCCGTCCGTGCGGTCACCGTTACGTATCGACGGGAAACGGAATATGCAGAGTACCGGGCGATCTACGCGCGTAGGAGTTACAGTGCGGAAATGACGAGCCAGAGCATCGCGAACACCCCGACGCCGGAGCAGATCCGCCGGGCACCGAAGGTTCTGCTGCACGACCACCTCGACGGCGGTCTGCGCCCCGGTACCGTCGCCGACCTCGCCCGGGAGACCGGGTACGCCGGGCTTCCCGAATCCGATCCGGACAAGCTCGGCGTCTGGTTCCGGGAGGCCGCCGACTCCGGCTCGCTGGAGCGGTACCTGGAGACCTTCTCGCACACCGTCGGGGTCATGCAGACCCGGGACGCCCTGGTACGGGTCGCGCGCGAGTGCGCGGAGGACCTCGCCGAGGACGGCGTCGTATACGCCGAGGTGCGGTACGCGCCCGAGCAGCACCTCGAAGGGGGCCTGTCCCTCGAAGAGGTCGTCGAGGCCGTCAACGAGGGCCTCCGGCAGGGCGAGGTGCTCGCCCGGGAGAACGGCCGCCGGATCCGGGTCGGCGCCCTGCTCACCGCCATGCGGCACGCGGCCCGCTCCCTGGAGATCGCCGAGCTCGCCAACCGCTACCGGGACCTGGGCGTCGTCGGCTTCGACATCGCCGGTGCCGAGGCCGGCTACCCGCCCACCCGGCACCTCGACGCCTTCGAGTACCTCAAGCGCGAGAACAACCACTTCACCATCCACGCCGGCGAGGCCTTCGGACTGCCGTCCATCTGGCAGGCCCTCCAGTGGTGCGGCGCCGACCGGCTCGGGCACGGCGTGCGGATCATCGACGACATCCAGGTCCACGAGGACGGCACGGTCAAGCTCGGCCGGCTCGCGTCGTACGTCCGTGACAAGCGGATCCCGCTGGAGCTGTGCCCCAGCTCCAACCTCCAGACCGGGGCCGCCGACTCCTACGCCGAGCACCCGATCGGGCTGCTGCGCCGGCTGCACTTCCGGGCCACCGTGAACACGGACAACCGGCTGATGTCGGGGACCAGCATGACCCGGGAATTCGAGCACCTTGTCGACGCATTCGGTTACACGCTCGACGACATGCAGTGGTTCTCCGTCAATGCGATGAAATCAGCGTTCATTCCTTTCGATGAACGACTCGCCATGATCAATGACGTCGTCAAGCCGGGCTATGCGGAGCTGAAATCCGAATGGCTGTTCCGGCAGACCGCCTCCACCAGCGGTTCTGCCGATCCACAGGGCTGATCGGGAACCCGGGCGGGGCCCGGAATGCGGACGGACTTTCACCATCCGTCCGCATTCCGGTGTTTGCGGTGGGTGGTCCGGCATGTTTACGGTCGTGGACCGCTCAGAGTGTTTTTAAAAAATCCCCGTCACCGTATTCCAAGGACGCATCAACGATGAAGCAGTCTGCTGCCAAGACCCTCGGTGTCGCCGCTCTCGGCGCCGCCTTCGCCGCCGCCGGCGCGGGCGTGGCCAATGCGGCCCCGGCCGTCCCGGACTCCTCGCAGGCCCTGGACACCGTCACCAAGACGCTGCCGGCCGAGAACGTCTCCAAGGCCCTGCCGGGGGCCGGTGAGGTCCTGGCGCAGGGGCAGACCGCCCTCGCCGCCGGTCTTGCCGCCGCCCAGCCGACCGCCGAGCAGCTTCTCGCCGGCGGCGGCCCGACCAAGCCCGTCGCCGGCCTTCTCGGTGGACTGCCGGTCCAGGGC